>CAKQSB010000005.1 GCA_934271735.1 uncultured Clostridia bacterium
CACTATAATGCTATTGTTTTCCTTCCCATATTCTTCAAGCTTCAATTTGTGTTTCCTCCGTCAAATTCCGATTTGTCATTCTGATTTAAGAATATTATACTACGACATTGTGACTGCTTTTATCTTGGTATTTTTACGCCGAAGAAGTCCTTTGCAAAAAATAATACGAACTCAGATTTGTTTTTAGGGTTCGTATTATTTGCATATGGTGGAGATGAGGGGAGTCAAACCCCTGTCTTGGGTAAAAACCGAAGAGCCTTCTACATACTTAGTATACTCTTAATCTCTTGCGGAAACTGTCTGTATACCGACTATTTCCGCCGTATATTACTAAGTGCCGCGATTTTGCCGCAATCAAAACAAAAACGCCGTTCCCCGTCTTAAATGATGCCGCCATACAGCCGACGGGAATTCCGTAGGGCGACATCGCCGCGTTAATTAAGCAGCGAGTGCAAATTCGTTATTATTCGCATTTAAATTTGGTTTATCGTTTTTACGTAGCCGAGTCCTACGGTATGCTTATACTCTCCCTTTTTCATCCAGTCGAATTCGGAACATCCCCGAAAATCGACCCGAAAACGGGTCTTTTTTATTATGTCAAACCGAAAATGATTTCTTCCATATATATTATATACTTTTTTTATTTAAAAATCAACAGTTTTCTGCCGACATAGTTCCACACGAGGACGAGACACGTCATAACGACTTTGCTTATCCACCATATCCACTCCGCCCCGAGGAACGTCGTCGATCCGAAAAGCGTTACGGACGGCAGGAACGTTACGCCGAGATACATTCCGACCTCGGTTATCGCAAGACCGATAAGTCCTATCGCCGTAAACACAAAAAACGATTTTGCCGAACGAGCTTTTTTCTCGTCCGAAACCTGCTTATAGACAAACTTTACGGATAATATCCAGTTTACCGCAAGCCCGACGGAAAATCCCAAAGCCGTGGAAATAATTATCGCGGCGGTTTCGCCGATTAAAGAGGGCGGCAAAAGCCAGGTGTAAAACAGATACGATACGGCGTAGTCCACGACAGTCGCCGTTCCGCCGACAAGCAGAAATCTGAAAATCTCCCAGAACAACTGCTTTTTCGTTTGTTTTATATGTTCTTCGTTTTTCTCAGTTACTTCTTCCATAATTTATTCCTTTTTTAAGCTCTCTTCCGCGTTCTTTTCCGAAAATTCGGAATAAATAAACTGAAACAGCATGATGATACCCAAAAGCATTATTACCGCAAGGAATTGGAAATTTATCTTCGTGTCGCCGTAATCGAAAAGGTATCTTTGAACCACTCTGAACGACGGATATATCGTAAGCACGGATACGTATGCCTTTTTTACGAACACGCAGGCGAATATAACCGCGAAAATATCAGCCATATAGTAATACCTTTCGTGCATATGCGGAAGAACGTAGGGCAAAAGAATCGAAAAGGCGTAAGCAATCAGAAGCCACTGCTTATCGGAAATTTCGCCTTTGTATTTATAAAATCCCGTGCAGGCTATCGCGCAGATTCCGAGCGAACAAAGCACCATCATCGCGGATATCTTATCGTCGCGCATATACTTGTCGGAAATAAACTGATATAAATTCGGCGCGTTGAGCGTTAAGCGGTTATACTCGCCGACCTGCTTCATATATGCTCCGAAAAGCGCGTCCGCGGGGGACATACCCGCAATCATTGCGGGCAACGCGCAAGCTATGTAACCGACTGCGAAAAACGGCAACGATTTCCATTTCAGCCTGCCTTTCAAAAGAGCGATAACGATTACGGGGGCATAGAAAATCGCCTGAATCTTAAAGGAAAAAGATATGGCGTACATAATCATGCTCGTCTTTTCCTTGCCCCTTAACATATAGTAAAAACTCATAACCGTGAAACAGGTAAATATACTGTCGCACTGAGCCCATACTCCGCTGTTTAAAAACGTATTCGGCAAAAACAACGTTACCGCATACGCAATCAGAGCCGTGACGTCGCTCTTCACGAGATGTCTCACAACGAGACCGACATAAACGGCAAGTATTCCGTCGAAAATACACGAAACGGCTTTGTATAAATACAAATCGTTTATCGGAATATACGTGAATATCGTAATTAAGTATTTATACATCGGCGTGTAATCGCCGACCGTGGAAGCGAAGCCCTTGAACCCGCCGAGAGACTTGATTTCGTTATACCATTTCGACAGGCAACTGTTATAGTCTCCCGTCTTAAAGTCGAAATATACGCCTCTCATCGCCATGGCTATCGTCATAAAGCCTATGGCGAAAAACAATAGCTCGTATTTTTGCCAGACCTCCGCAAAGCTTTCAAAAAAAACTTTAAATTTGTCCCGAACGGCATTTTTCCCGTTCTCGGAAGAATTACCGCTTTTCGCCGAAGCAACTTCGTTATTCTTCGCTGAAGCAGCTTCGTTATTCTTCGAGGTAGCCTCGGGCTCTGATTTTTCGGTGTTTTTGCGCTTGAAAATCATAATTTTCCCCTTTGGTTATTTTTTACGAATAGTAGGCGTCGGTATTTAACGTATGACTAACAATAGTACCTCAGCCGTTATTTTTATTTTCTTCGGAATTTTCGCCGGCGGCATCGTTTTCCGCCTTTTCTTCGCCCGCGAAATCGGCGTCGGTGATAACGAGTTCGTCCTCTACTTCCTTATGAGCGTTTTCGTCTATCTTCAATGTTTTCGTAACGCCCTTTTTGATTTTACGCCATCTGATGATAAACGTGGCTCCGACAGCCGCGGCGATTGCGGAAATCGATGTTACAATGGCGGTGGTAGCCGCCGGATCGAGATAAAGTAAATTATTTAACATTTTCTGCTCCTTCTGCTTGTTTGTTTTGTCTGGCTTTCGCGGCAAGCGTCGTTAAGATATATTTCGCTCCGCACTCGCCCGCTTTTCCGTGGTTATAAATAAAGTCAGCGTAAACTTCCTTTATCGTTTTTTCGTATTTTTCCTCGTTTGCGAGAAGACTATCGACTACCGATTTTATCTCCGGAACGTTTTCCTTATCGACGCTTACGCCGATAACGTCTCTCAGAGAAATTTCTACGGGCTTAATCCCGACCTTTTCCCAGTTCGGGTTTTCGCACTTGGGCTTGGTGTTAATGAAAATCGCGGGGCGTTTGGTCGCAAAACAAAATTCCGGACCTACGCCCGACCAGTCGGTTATTATGATATCCGATGAATAAACCGACTCGTTTACCGAAAAATCGGTCTCGAACGAAAGCTTGTTTTCGTCTCTGTCCTTATATTTCTCTATCAACGCGTTAAGCCTTGCGCCGTAACGCTTTACGTATTCGGGATGCGGGCGGACGATAAGTTTAATTCCGTCGCCGTAAAGGTTTTCGATAAGTTCGTTCACGCAGGAATCGAGAAGATTGTCCTCCTGCCAGGACGGAGCGATAAGTATCTGCTTGTACGGCTTAGGCGATTTTTTACGCTTTTCGTTGGCTTCGTTGCCCATTTTCTCGAGGTAATCGGAAAGCGGAAAACCAAATTCCACGAGCTTTTTCGGTTTTAATCCGTAAACCTCTTCGGTCTTTCTGATTTCTTCTTTTACGTGTTCGCCCGAGCAGAAAATCGTGTCGAAATTATCGAACGCGCCTTCCTTGAATCCGTAAAACGTGCTCATAGTGTCGTGCGGCACGTAAATATACTCGATATCTTTCTTTATAAACGAACGCTTGAGGTAGTATGTGTTCAAATCGGGCGTCGTCATAATAAACATATCCGTTTCCACGAACATCATAAGCGTTATGAGCTTTTTAAGGCCGATGTAATAGGGTTTTATCCTCGGTTCGGTTTTCGCGATATCGAAAATAATATCGTTCGGGTCGTTCGTAACGTAATGAATAACAAGGTTCGAGCGTTTTAAAAGCTCTGCAATTATGTCCTTATAATATCTGTAAAATCCGCTTCTTTCCGAATAAAACACAACGTGCTTGTTGGCGATATGCTTGAATTTTTTGTAATCTTCCTTTTCGCGTTTCCTGTTCGCACGGTACATCGGGTCTTCTTTATCGACCGCGCCGTACGCTTTAGCTTCCGCCAAAGCTTTGCGGCTTTCCTCAAGAGCTTTGTAATCCACATACTTCTTCGGGTTTATAAGCGCGTTTAAAAGATACATAACCCCTATAGACATAAGATTGCTCGCGATCCAGTAAAGCGCGGTGCCTGCGGGAACGAAAAGCCCGAGATAAAGCGACAACGCGATACTTAAAATCATTATGCCGTACTTATTGAGTTTGCCCTGCTCGTGCTGCAAAACGTTGGAAATGTTCTGCGTTAAGCACATAACGAAGGACGAAGCGCCCGCAAGAATCGGTACGAGAATATAAATGCCCCATACTTCCGTCGGAATATACGCGAGATTGAACCCGAGAAATTTAAGACCGAGGGAGTTCGCGTCCGCTACTATATCCGATAACCCGGGAATTGCCTCCGCGCCTTCAAGAGATCGGAACGCGCCCGTCTGCATCATCTCCACGATTTTAAGCTGACAGGAGGACGACGAAGCGTCAAGTCCCGCAACATTCGCTAAGGCGTTTATCGTTTCGGCGGAATAACCGAAAAGATAATTGAACGGGTGATAAATTATCTCCACGACCGCAAGAAGAAGAACGATCTGCAGGATAAGCGGAATTATCGTTATCAGCGGATGATACTTCTCTCTTTTGTAAAGCTCGGCTTGTCCGTCGGCGATAGCGTCGAAATTGCCCTGCATCCCGGCTTTCAAAAAGTTGATTTCGGGCTGTATTTTAACCATTTTTATGGAATTCTTCTGTATCCATACGGAAAGCGGCATTAAAATAATCTTCGTCGCCAAAGTGAAAAGAATAATCGCAACTCCGTAATTCCCAGTAAGTTGCCAGCACCATTTCATCAGATACCCGAACGGAATGCTTATATAGTGGATCACGACCGACATGATATACTCCCTTAACTCATCAAAAATTTATCCGCGTGCCGACGCCCGCTCTCTTTCCAGTTTTTAAAATTCGCGGCTTTGCCGCTGATTTTATAAGTATACTCGTCCAGAGAAGCCGTCAGATAAGTGTGCCATATAAACGTTCTTTCTCTTGTTTCGTCCTCGGCGATTTCGAAAACGGGTTTTCCCTCGCCGTCATATTCTATCCCTTCCGAAGCGAAAATCGTCGCCCAGATATCCGTGTGCGAAGTCTCCGCCGAAGAGATTTTAAAGCCCTCGTCCTCTCCCGCCGGTTTAACGAAAAGCGCGGTACGTCTCGATTCGCCCACGCCCGTAAGGTCGTTGAACGGTCTCGAATGGTCGCCCGTTATAATTATCGTTGCGTCCTTGTAAAGTCCGTTTTCTTTAAGCGATTTTAAAAACGCGTTCACAACGCTCATATTGCGGTTTAAAATCGACGGGATATACGGGTTTGAAAGCTGTAACACGTCGTGCATACCGTCGAAATGAATAAACGAAAATTGTCTTTCGTTCCCGCCGACGGTTATTTCCTTTTTTGCAAGACGTTCGGCTTGTTTGTTCGTTCCTATCCATTCGCCATAGCCGTCCTCGCCTTTTTTGGTAACGTTTCCGTTTACGTCGGATGTGCTGCCCGAATCGAAAATCTGCTTTAAAATTACGGGCGCGGCGCGGTAAAGCGAAAACGCGGCCATATTCGCCGAAAGAGCGAAAGAAGGTTCATCGTCCGTCTCGTCGGTCGCTTTGGAAAGGTTTCCGATATACTCGGGAAGGTGTTCCGCGTTTGTAAACGAGTAATATTTCATAGTGTAAATATTAACCGCATATCCGTTTTTATCAAGCGTATTCAAAGGAATATCATCGCCCTTGTAGGCGTTGTCGAGATACTCCGCTCTCTTGCTGTATATATCGAATTTTGCGCCTGTGAGCATATTCGCCACCGCGGGAAAGGTATGCCCGTACACCGAAACGTTATCCCGATACCAGGTGAAACCGTCGAGCTCGGAAAAAACATCTTTACCCGCATTGTAGGCTTTTTCGGCGTAATCTTCGTCGAAACGGTCGATGCAGAAATAATACACGTTTTTTGCCGAAGCCAGCTCGCAAAACCCTCTTTCGGTCGTTATTGTCGATCTCTCCGCCTTTCCCGATCCGGATAAAATGTTCGAGCCGTATCTGGAATTGCTGTTTACGATTATGAAAATAGGACTTACTGTCTGCGTTACGAGGAGCGTGAACGCCACAACGAGCGATATCGTTTTAATGATTTCGCCGTTGTCGCCTTTGATATTCACTCTCGCCGCAAGATAAAACGCTCCGCCGTAAACAATGAGCCATATCGCAAGGTCCAAAATCATAAGTCCGACCGAAGGAAGTTCGCCGGGAAGCCTGTCTCCGGGAAGGGAATTCATTCCGAAATTCAAAAAGTTTTGCTGAATTATAAAAAGCGCGGCGGTCGACAGAACAAATGCAAACACAAATCTGTATGCCTTTTTCGGCAAAAGAAACATAAGCGCCGAAAAGAGCAAAACCGTTAAAACCGCGCCGAGCGCGAGGAACGGCATAAAGTTTGCAAACGTGAAATCGAGCTGCTCGTAGTTACTGCCGTAAATATCGAGGGGCGCGACGATAAAAACCGCAAGCGCGAGCGCAAGCGAAGATAAAACCGCGGGGATAAGCCTTTTAAGCCTGTCGGCGGTTATGAAATTGTTCTTTTTCTGTTCTTTTTCCATTTTCGCCGCCTTAAAGTTTTGCGTTTTTTATGTCTCTTTCGGCAGATCTGTCAAGGTCTCTTTCCTTTATCGTCTGCTTTTTATCGTAAGTATGCTTACCTTTGCAAAGCCCTATTTCGAGCTTTATGAGCGACTGCTTCAGATAAATCCTGAGCGGAACGAGGGTGTATCCCTTTTCGTTTACCTTGCCTATAAGCTTTCGGATTTCGCTTTTATGCAAAAGCAACCGTCTTTCACGTCTGCTATCCTTACTGTTGAACGCCCCGCCGCGATCGTACACCGCAACGTGCATTCCTTTGACGAAAACTTCCGCCTTGTCCACGGAACAATACGCGTCCTTAAGGCTTACGTTGCCCGATTTTATGGACTTAACCTCTCCCCCGTCCAGCTTTATTCCGACTTCGAACGAATCCTCTATGAAATATTCGAATCTCGCTTCTCTGTTTTCGCAAATCGTTTTCATACGGATTAAATTTTACCACAACTCCTGCCGAATTGCAAGAGTTTTAATATAATAGCGAGTTTTTTCGGCTGTTTTTCATTATTTAACGACGGTTTCACCCCTTGCGTTTCCCGCCTTCGGGTTTTCCGCGTTTAACTTTTCCGCGCGCTTTTTCTCCGCCTGTCATTTTATCGTTTCGTTTTTCGTCGGATAAGTTTTCGAGAATACAAAGCTCGACCTTTTTTGCGGCTCTGTCCACGCCGACGACCCCTACAACGACAGAATCTCCGAGCGCGAACGAATACTTTCCGCTTTTAAGCGAATAATTTCTTTCGTCGTAAACGTAGTTCCCCCTCGGAAGGTCGCCGAGACTCGTGAACCCCTCCACGGTGTTGCCAAGTTCTGTGTAAACTCCGTTCGGCGTAACGCCGCTTATAACCCCGTCGAACTCCTCGCCGACTTTATCGAGCATGTAATACGCCTTGTAAAGGTCGTCCACCGCTCTTTCAACCTCGTCGGCTTTTCTCTCGTTTTCGGAAGAAATCGTCGCGGCTTTTTGAGCTAAGTCCGCGTATAAGTCGATTAACTCGCCTATTCTCCCGTCAATAAGCATTTTCAAGACCCTGTGAACAACAAGATCGGGATACCTTCTTATAGGCGAAGTGAAATGACAATAGCACTTGCTCGAAAGCCCGAAATGCCCTTCGTTCTCGGTGGAATACTTTGCCTTTTGCATACTTCTTAGCATTATTTTATTAACGACGGGATAAACGGGTTCGCCTTTCAGTTTATTAAGTATCGCGGAAAAATCGCTCGGGCGGACTTCTTCGGCTTTCCATTTCACGTTCAACCCGATAAGAGCGACAAACGCGGCGAACGCTCTTGCCTTTTCGGGGAGCGGTTTGCCGTGAACCCTGTAAACGAAAGGAACGTCGAGATAAAAAGCGTATTCCGCAACACATTCGTTGGAGACAACCATAAATTCTTCGATAATCTTATACGCGTCCGCGCTTTTTCGCGGCTCGACGGTTATTTCGCCGTCCGAAATCGTTATGTGCGATTCCCTCACGTCCAAGTCAACGCTTCCGCGCCTGTCTCTTTTTGCCGAAAGAATAAGCTGAAGCTCGCGCATAAGGCGGATCATATCGACAAGTTCTTTATTTTCGCTTATATATCGCCCGTCGCCATCTATTATCCCCTGAACTTCGGTGTAAGTCATTCTCTTTTTGGATTTTATTACCGATTTGCAAATCCTTTTATCGACGACTTCTCCCGCGCCGTCGATTTCGGCTATACACGAAAGCGTAAGCCTGTCCGCACCCTCGTTCAGGGAACAAATACCGTTGGAAAGCTCTTTGGGGAGCATAGGGATTACCGTATCGGGGAAATAAACGCTCGTCGAACGAGCGAGAGCCTCTTTATCGAGCGCGCTGCCGGGTTTTACGTACTCCGAAACGTCGGCGATATGCACGCCGAGCATATAATTTCCGTTATCGTTTTTCCACACCTCCACAGCGTCGTCGAAATCTCTCGAATCTTCGCCGTCGATGGTGATTATCAGTCTGCCCCGAAAATCTTCTCTGCCGATAATTTTTTCGGCTTTAACCTCGGTTTCGATTTCGCTTACCTCTTTTCTGACGGGTTTCGGGAAATCGGTTTTATAGCCATAACCTTTGATTATCGAAATTTCCTCGGTTTTCAAATCGAATCGCTTACCGAAAATTTCTTTGACCTGACCTTCCGGACTGCCGTTTTCGGGAAATTTATAGATATCGACAAGCACTTTGTCGTAATTTTTCGCACCCGCCGCGCGTTTGAACGGCACGTAGATATCGACGAAATAATTTTTATCGTCGGGGCGGACGAACCCGAAATCACGTTCTTTGAAATAAGTTCCGCAAAGCGAAGTAACTCCTCTTTCGAGAATTTTCACCACTTCCCCTTCGTCCGACGAACCTCTGTCGGAAACGACCTTTCTCGCAAGGACTTTGTCCTTATGGAGCGCGCCGTGAAGGCTTTTGTTCGGGATAAACATATCGGGCGTTTTTCCGTCCTCGGCAACGAAAAAGGCAAACCCGCGCTCGTTTCCGCGAAGCGTACCCATAACATATCCCGCGTCCCCGGGCGCAAGATATTTGCCGTTTACCGTAAATACTTCGCCGCGAAGTTGTAGCTCGGCTAAAATTCTGCCTATCGAACTCATTTCGGCTTTATCGGTTATACCAAGCTCGGAAAAAATCATCTTTCTCGTATAACCCGACCATTTTCCGCTTTTGAAATTTTCTTTGAATTGTTCGTAAATACTGCTCATAATTTTTCGTCTTTTGTTATTTTCTCCGTTATCACGCGGAAAAATAATGTAATTTTAAGGTAAAAAAATAAGGCGACCTGACAAGTCCAAGTCGCCTTCGGTTTTATTTAAGTTATCCGATGTAGAACTGCGCAACGCAGAAAGCAATCATACAAACAGCCATAATCGTAATGGAAATAACCGTAAGTCTTCTGAGCTTGCTCTCCAAAGTTTTGCTCTTGTTCTTCTTGTCCGCAAAGAAAGTTTCCTGCTGACCGTTAAGCGCGCTTATGCCATCGGAATTGCTGGGCTGAAGCATTATCACAATGATAATGAAGATTGCGCAGATTACAGAAATGATCAGACTGGGAATACAGATGATCAGTTTTAACGTCCAGGAGTCCAAACCTCCGGCAAGTAAGTTAGCAAGTAACATTATTTATTTTCTCCGTTTATTTGTATTCAATCGTTAAGAGTATACCACATAGTATTATTTTTTGCAAGCGTTTTTCGGCTCATAAACATAATTTTTTATAAGTATTACGGCTTGTCCGAATTTTTATAAGCATTTAAGCTTATCCGCGTTTTTAATGCGTTAAAGCTTTGCGGCGCGGCATTTTCCGCATACCCCGTAATACGTAACCGATTTACTCTCTGCGTAAAGTCCTTTTTCCTCGAGTTTCTTAAAATCCCCGTCATCTGACGGAAATTCTTCTCTCGGCAAATCGGTTATCTTTCCGCAGCGTTTGCAAACGAAATGATCGTGGCTTTTTGCGTTCGTGTCGAATCTTGTCGGTTCGCCCTGAAAGCACACTTTCATAAACTCCCCCTCTTCGGCTAAGAGATTGAGATTACGGAAAACCGTGGCGCGACCTACTCCGCTTTCGGTTTTTTTGACCTCGGCGTAAACTTCTTCCGCGCTCGGGTGGTACATTTGTTTCGCCACGCTTAAAACTATGGCTCGTTGCGACGTGTTTCTTCTCGATTTCATTTTAACGATACTCCGTATCATTATATTAGCAGAAAAAACGCCGCTTGTCAAATCGTGAACAAAAAAATTTTTAAGCCGATGAAAAAAATTCTACAGATAGATTTTCTGTCCTACATAAATAACGTCCGTTTTGTTGTTCGTTAAGATTTCGAGTTCTCTTTTTTTGTCGCCCCCGGAAAGGCTTTCTATCGTATCGTAAGGCTGAACGATATAAGGCTTACCTTTCGGTTTTTCGATTACAAGCAGTTCGCCCGCGGAAGGCTTTTCCTTAAGCATGTTGTCGGAAACGATTATCTGTTTCGTCGTTCCGAGCTTTTCGGCTATCGATTCAAGGTCTTCGTCTTTTTCCGCGCGCCATATAAATTCGCTCCGGAAATCGCCCGGGCTTTTCAATTTCTCACTCATACTTTCATTATATTTATAATAAACATTTTATAGAACGCAGCCGCAGGCTTTTACGAGGTGAGATTATAAAAAAAGTATTTAAAACGGTGATGCTCGTTACCGTGATGTCGTGCGCGGAGAGATTTCTCGGCTTTTTATACAGGGTGTTTTTATCCCGAACGCTCGGTTCGGAAGGTCTCGGACTTTATCAGATCGCCCTTTCCGTACTCGGGCTTTTTATGACGATAACGTCTTCGGGAATCCCGATAACCGTTTCGAGAACGATGATAAAATACCGCGAAGAGGGAAAAGCCGACAAAAACGGCGGAGTCGTTTTTTCGGGAATTTTGCTGACGCTGATTATTTCCGTACCGATAACGCTTGCGGTTTTATTCTCTTTCCCGGGCGTTAATCTGCTGTTTTCGGACAGCCGGTCGGAAGAACTTTTAAGAATAGTTATCCCCGGGCTTATCATAACTTCCGTTTACGCCGTTATAAGAGGAACGTTCTGGGGCAACGAAAGGTTTATGACTTACAGCATAATCGAGCTGAGCGAAGAAGCCGTAATGGTTATCGTCGGCGTGATTTTCGTCAAAAACGCGACAGATCTTTTCGTCGGGGCGAAATACGCGATGCTCGCAGTGCTTTTGTCCTATGCGTTTTCGTTCACGGCATCCCTTATCGCTTATTTCGTAAAAGGCGGAAAACTCGCTTCGCCGAAAAAAGAACTTAAACCTCTGTTTTCCTCGTCCGCGCCGATAACGTTTATGAAAACGGCGACTTCGCTTATAAACACGCTCGTAGCCATACTTCTCCCCGCAAGGCTTATCCGTTACGGAATGAGCGAAGCGAGCGCGGTTTCGGAGTTCGGAAAAGTTTTCGGAATGGCTTTCCCGCTCATTTTTATGCCGTCCACGTTTATAGGTTCGCTCGCGCTCGTCCTCGTTCCCGAACTTTCCTCGAATTATTATTCCCGAAACTTCAAAACGCTGAAAAACAACGTGGAAAAAGCCGTAAAGTTTTCTGTCTTCACGGCTTCGATAATTATTCCGATTTTCCTTTTCGCAGGGAAAGCTCTGGGCGATATCATTTACGCCGACGCAGCCTCCGGGACGTACGTTAAAAAAGGCGCGATGGCTATGCTCCCGATGAGCATAACGATAATCACGACGAGTATTTTAAACTCCCTGAATAAAGAAAAACAAACTCTTATTTACTATCTCGCGGGCGCGGCCGTACTCGTTTTGTCGATAACGTTCCTCCCGAAATATCTCGGAGTGGATTCGCTCATTTTCGGAATGATTTCGAGCTACGCGATAACCGCCGTTTTAAATCTTATCGAAATCGGAAAAGTCTGCCCCGAAAAACCAAACCTTATCCGCTATATAATCGGCGGAGCGAGCATCGCTTTGCCGAGCTTTCTCGCGGGGTATTTCTCGTTCAATATGCTTTCCGCCGTTTTGAGCGAATTTCTTGCGGTTTGCATTTCGTCCGCGATTTCGCTTGCGTTTTCGCTCACGTTGTTTTTCGTGTTCTGCCCGCCGACGGACAAAAAGAAAACAAATCGCTCAGATCGCTCAAATCACTCCGAAACGTCGGCTTTCGGGCGAACGACGCGTTTGAACACAGGCAAAAAGATGAACAAAAGCGCGTAATTCGCAACGCTGTTCCATATCTGCCCTTTAAAAAACAGTCTGTATAAAAGGTAAATGAAAAAGCCCGTGTTTCCGCCGAAATTCTTGGCGGAATACTCCGAAAACGCCTTCATAAAACCCGTGACGTACTTATTGTAAAGGTAAAATCCGACGGAATTTATCATAACCGTACATAAAGCGAACGTTATAACGACGTACAATGCGATTTTGAGATATAATTTTCCGTAAGAGTTTTTTTTCGGACAGTTGCCGGAAAGAACTTCTCCGCGCTCGAAATCGGGCGCGAAAACAAGCCCCGCGGCGAGCGCAAAAAAACCTGTGGAAACGCCTACCCACGGCATATAAAGCTGCCCCCAGCTATTGAAAACATAGCCGACGAAATCGCCGAAAACGCAAGCGAGAAAGCCCGCGAGAGGTCCTAAAAACACGCCCGTTACGGCTGAAACGAAAATCGTGAGCGAATACTGAATATCAAACAACTTAAATTCGAGAAACATATTCGTAACGACGGAAAGCGCCGTGAAAACGGCTATCGCCGCGACCTTTTTCGCGCGCGAAGTGTTTCTGAACCGCTCGGAAAACATAAATTTACTAAAGGTTGCCGAAAATTTTTGCATAAAAAAACTCCTTTTTAAAAGTGGAGTTCCAAAGAAAAGGGGAGGTTGCCGAAATTCACCTTTACAAGGTCAGGGCAAACGACCGAAATTTTGCATTGGATGCGTCGGAAAATCGCAAGACGAAGTTCTTCACCGCGGCGTAACCGTTTGTTTTATCGTTTAACCGCAATGAAAAACCCGTCTTTTCGCGCATATTCAACATCCCGTTATATGCTACTTGACGCTTTCCGTACTACTCTGCTTTATTTAATTTTTCTTTCGTGATTATACCGCCTCGCGGCGGCAATGTCAATCTTTTCTCATACATTTCCCGAAAAATTTTTCGGGAAATGTATGAGTTTTTTTGATTGATTGAAAGTTTTGTTTAATCGATTTTTTCTTCGTTGTTTCCGTCCGACCAAAGTCTTTCGAGGTGATAGAAAAGACGCATATCGTCGTTGAAAACGTGCAGAATGACGTCGCCGAAATCGACGACGACCCATCTACCCTCGTCCATACCTTCTTTTCTGCGCACTTCTCCGCCGTTTTTCTCAACCTCGTCGATAGCGTAATCCGCAAGCGCGCGAACCTGCGTGGAGGATTTTCCGCTGCAAATTATGAAATAATCGGCAAGGACGGTTTTCTCTTTAACGTCGAGTTTAACGATATCGTAAGCCTTTTTTGCCGACAAAACGTCGCATATTATTTTCGCTTTTTCAATTGCTTCCATTTGTTGTCTCCTGTTTGAAATAATAATCGTAAGCTTTTTGGGTCAAATCGCAAACCGGTTTTCCCGATTCCTTAACGAAATCGAACGAGCGGCAAAGCGCAGCCTTAAAGCCGTTTTCGAAATTTTCTTTTGTTATTTGTCTTAACTTTTCCACACCGTCGTAATTTCTGCCCCGTTCAAGCATATCCGCGGTAAAAATTATCTTGCCTAAAAGGCTCATGTTTTCCTTACCCGTGGTGTGGTAACGGATAGCGTCGATAATCTCTTCGTCGCCTACCCCGAGAATTTTTTCGGCGATATACGCGCCGAGATACTGATGAACGACAGGTTCGGGCGTACCGAACGGAATTTCGCAATCGGGGAAGTTTACGGCGCTTAAATATTTGCCCGAATCATGCAAAAGCGCGGCGAGAAGAGCTTTGTTTTGCGGCACGCCCTTTTCTCTCGCAAGCTCCTTTGCCATAAGCATAACGCCGAGCGTATGTTCCACTCTTTTCGGCTTTTCGTTTTCCCTGACGAACGTGAAAAACTTGTCGGGTTTATACACGAAATGTCCGCCTATATATTCATTAACAGCATTTTTTACCATACCATCAACCGCAAGTCCGAGCAGGATTCTCAGCTTTATTTCGCTGCTTGAAAGGTCCTTTCCGACGTAATTCAAAGCGTAAGCTTTTCTTCCGAAATCACGTTCGAAACGGCTTAACGTAACCTCTTTTTTTTCGTCGTCGCCCGTCCTTTCGCACAAAAGAGGTGTCGAACATTCCAGAATACGTTCGGGGTTTTTCCAAGTTTTAAAGGATGCGAGCATATCCGTTCCCATAAGAAAAAGGACTTCCTTGTCGGGATAAACGCTTTTTAAATACTCGAGCGTTTCGAAAGAATAACTCTTGCCGCCTTTTTTGATTTCGTAGTCGGATATCTCCGCGTTCAAATCTCCGAAAGAGAGTCGGCACATTTCTAACCTGTCCTCATCCGAAGCTTTGTAAAACGTATCCTTATGCGGCGGAACGGATGTAGGCATAACGACGGCTTTAACCGCGCCCGTTTCTTTTAGCGCGGCTTTAAGTTCGGCGATATGCTCGGTATGCGGCGGATCGAACGTTCCGCCGAAAAAAATGATTTTTTCTTTCATAGCTTTTCTGTATTTTAACACGAAATCGAAAATTTTACAAGTTTATAACGCTTATTTCCGGTCGATAATAACATTATGAGTAAGTTTAAGATTTCTTATATTTCCGATTGTATATTCGTTTTCTTCTTTTCGTTTATGATTTTCTTCGCGCCCGTTTCCTTTTTTATAAAAAAGAAAATCCTCGCCGCGATCGTAGCTTTTTTCTCCGCCGTTATTCCACTCACGATTTTCATTTTCGTTTCGAGGAAAAAGTTCGGCAGGCTTGCCGTAAAGAAAACCGAAGAGGAAGAATACGAGCGGACAAAAACCGCTTTTCTTCTTTCAAACAACGATTTTGTCGATAAAACTCTGCTCGCCCTCCTGAAAAAAATCAAAAATCAGGCGAGAAAGCAAAACGACTATTTTATTCTTCCAAACAACGAACGGGCGTTTTACAAATTTTCTTCCCGTCCCGTCGGCGCGGATGATCTGATAAAAGCGTATAAATCCGCGCCCGCGAAATGCTCGGTGATTTTCTTTGCCGTGTCCTACGACGATTTTGCTTTTTCGTTCGCAAAAAACTTAGGAATGAGAATGAAACTCGTGGACTTCCCCAAGCTTTATTTTCTTTTGAAAGAAAACGAGTGTCTTCCGCCGCTCGGCGAAAGCGAAAAAAACGTTCCCCCGAAAAAAAGAATACGGATTTTAGCGGTTTTTGTCGCCGCTTTCGATAAAAAAAAGGCAAGAACGTTTGCCTTTTACGGAATTTTAACCTTAATTCTCGGTCGGTTTTCCTTTTATCCCGTTTACTACACCGTCACAGGCTGTCTTTTTCTGATTTACGCCGTCGTTACGAAATTCTTCGCCCCGAGACCCGAACCCGAAAAAATCTGAACCGAATTTAAGAATTTAAACCGGATTTGAGAATTTAAACCGCGAAACCGGACTAAAAATTAAAACTCGATATGCTTTACGTTTTCTTTTTGGCTGTATCTGTAAAGCACGACTTTATGTCCGATAATGCAGACGATTTCGGCTTTGAGTTTTTCCGCAAGCTCGGAAGCGATATCCGAAATATCGTCCTCGGCGTTGTTTAAAACGGTGACTTTTATAAGTTCTCTTTTTTCGAGCGCGTCCGAAAGACCGCTTATCATATTTTCGCTTACGCCGCCCTTTCCTACCTGTCCGATAGGTTCTTCGTTTTGCGCGAGCGAGCGAAGTTTGCTCCTCTGTTTTGTCGTAAACATATTATTTCTCCTGTAATTTTCGTTGCCGTTAAGCCGCCGCCCGAGCCGAAACCCGAACCATTGCCATAATCTGCCGCCACGACGCCACGCTTGCCGAAGCCGCGGCTTTTAATCGATATAATCGAAGGCGATATCGCCGATAAGAACGGTGTCGCCGTCCTTCGCGCCTTTCTTTCTCAAAGCGTCGATAACTCCGTAACGGCGAAGGGTTTTCTGCATATACGCGATAGAATCCATATCGTCTAAAACGACGTTTCTTTCCAAAAGTTTGACGATCGGTCCTTCCACGGCGTAAACGTTGTCGGCTTCGTCGTAAGTGACGGTGTACTTTCTCGGATCTTCTTTTTCGTAAGAAAACTCCTCGAATTCGAGAGGTTTCGGAGCGGGAAGGGTCGCGAGAATTTCGACTATTCTTTTTACGACTTCTTTAAGTCCGTCGCCGCTTACCGCGGTTACGGGGAAAACCTCTCTTCTGTAATTAAGTTTCTTTTTGAAGATTTTTATATTCTCTTCCGCGCCGTAAACGTCGCACTTGTTTAAAACGACTATCTGCGGGCGTTTTGCGAGTTCTTTGCTGTATTTCCTGAGTTCCGCGTTGATTTTTTTGTAATCTTCGTAAGGATCTCTGCCCTCGCTGCCGGAGATATCCACAACGTGAACGAGAACTCTCGTTCTTTCGATATGTCTCAAAAATTCCGTACCGAGACCCGTTCCCTCGGACGCGCCCTCGATAAGCCCGGGAATATCGGCGCAAACGAAGTTGTCGTCGTAGTATTTAACCACTCCGAGATTAGGCGTGAGCGTGGTGAAATGGTAATTCGCTATCTTCGGTCTCGCCGCCGAAATCTTGGATAAAATCGTGGATTTTCCGACGTTAGGAAAACCGATTAAACCGACGTCCGCAATCGTTTTAAGCTCGAGAATAACCTTTCTCATCTCGGTTTTTTCGCCCGTCTGGGAAAAATGCGGGGCGCGACGACGACTCGTGCAGAAATGAACGTTGCCCTTTCCGCCGTTGCCGCCCTCCAAAACGAGGTGCTTTTGCCCGTCGTAATAAATATCGCAGATTATTTTGCCCGTTTCCCTGTCCTTCACGACCGTTCCGAGCGGTACGGCTATATACACGTCCTCGCCGTCTTTGCCGTGGCAGTTGTTCGGTTCGCCCTTTCCGCCGTTTTCCGCGACGAATTTTCTCTTATACATAAAATCGATAAGGCTGCTTTTGTGGCGATCGCCGATAAAATAAATGCTTCCGCCCTTTCCGCCGTCGCCGCCGTCCGGTCCGCCGTTGGAAACCCCTTTATACCTTAAAAACGAGGTCATTCCGTCACCGCCGTCGCCCGATTTTAAAAATAAACTCTCTTTATCTACAAACATTTTTATTCCTTATTTTTCCTTTTCGCTTTCGATTTATTTTCTTCGCAAAGATCTTTTATCGGGCAGGTTTCACACTCGGGATTTCTCGCCTTGCAAGCCTTTCTGCCGTGATAAATAAGCGCGTGGTGCATTCTTCCCCATAAATTTTCGGGGAAAATCTTCATTAAGCCTTTCTCCACTTCGAGCGGGGTTTTGCCTTTCGCAAGTCCTATGCGGTTAGCTACTCTGAAAACGTGCGTGTCCACGGCAATCGCCGCTTTTTTGAACGCCACGCTAAGGGTGACGTTCGCGGTTTTTCTCCCCACTCCGTCAAGCGAACGTAAATCTTCCATATCCTCGGGAACTTCTCCGCCGAATTTTTCGACTATCGCTTTCGAAGCCGAAATTATATTCGCCGCTTTGGAACGATAAAGCCCGCACGAATAAATATACTTTTCGAGCTTGTCCGTCCCGAGTTCTATCATCTTTTCGGGAGTGTCCGCAACCTTAAAAAGCTCCGCCGTAACCTTGTTCACGCGTTCGTCGGTACACTGCGCCGACAAAATCACCGCGACCAAAAGCTCGTAAGGACTATTGAATTTTAATGCCGGGTTAGGATTCGGGTATGCTTCGATGAGCTTTTCCGAAATCATAGCCGCCGTTTTTTTATTCATAAGCGCAAATAGCGGCAAGGCGAGCCGATAGCCGCCTTACCGCATATATGATAACATAAACCGACGTTTTTTTCAATCGATTAAACGCCGATTTTACTAAAATCTTCGTACACTCACGCCGCCTATCCCCCGATTTACGGTAAAAAAGCCGCGAAACGTGTTGAGTCTGAGCTTTTCCACGACGTTTTTCGCGTAATTAAGATACACCGCGGGAAACCTTGCGGAAATGCCGCAACCTATTCTCGCTTCGACGGGAGTGTTTACGGCGGCGCAATCTATCCCTCCGGACTGCATATACTCGATAAACTCCATAACCTGAGTTCTCGAACGGAAAACCGCAATACAAAAGGTCATTCGTTTTTCTCCTTTGTTGGTATTATATTCTTTCAGATTTAATATATATTAAATAAAACAGGCGAGCGGTCTTGTTTCTGCCCGAAACGAGGTGAACGGTTTTCCGACCCCGGCGGAAAATAAGACCGAAGAGCCGACGGAGACTTATGATTTATTTCGACAACGCCGCCACGGGCGGTTTTAAACCCTCAAAATGCTACGAGGCGGCATTTAACGCCCTTAAAAATCTGAACGCCAACCCGGGAAGAAGCGGACACAGACTTTCCGTCGCCGCATCCTCCGCGTTATACTCGGCGAGAAAATCCCTCGCGGCGTTTTTCAAAGCGACTTCGCCCGAAAAGGTAATCTTCGCGCCGTCCTGCACGTATGCTTTGAACACTGCGATTTTCGGACTTTACAAACCGAAAAGCAGAGTTATAACGACGGTTACCGAACACAATTCCGTTTTAAGACCGCTTTTCGAGCTTGAACGAAGAGGAGAAATAAAGCTCACCGTGGTGACTCCCGAAACGACTATAATCACCGCCGCGGACATCGAAAAGAATTTGTCCGACGACGTTTCGCTCGTCTGCGTGAACGGAGTTTCCAACGTTACCGGCGCGGAAAACGATATCGACGGGATAGGCAAACT
Source organism: uncultured Clostridia bacterium (assembly GCA_934271735.1). Lineage (GTDB taxonomy): Bacteria > Bacillota > Clostridia > Christensenellales > Borkfalkiaceae > UBA10281. The sequence continues at coordinate 19,157 of CAKQSB010000005.1, forward strand.
TCTGAAAGATACGAACGCCGTTTTTCTCGTGGACGGGGCGCAAGCCGCGGGGCATATTCCGTTAAACGTGGAAAGTCAGAACATAGACGCGCTTTGCGTTCCCTCGCATAAAGGGCTTTTAGGCATCGTCGGCGCGGGCGCGATTATTTCCAGCGGCAAGCGGAAGATCCGACCTTTCGCTTTCGGCGGAACGGGGTTCGACACCTTTTCCGAATCCATGCCCGAAGACGAACCGGAATCCCTTGAAGCAGGCACTCTCAATCTCCCCGCGATCCTTTCGATGAAAGAAGGCGTCGATTATCTTTCGGACAACATCGATTACGTTTCCACCCGCCTTAAATATCTCACGGAATATTTTATTTCCGAGCTTTCTTTAAGACCTTACGTAAAGCTCTACTCGATCCCGAACAAAAGCGGAATAGTCGCTTTTTCTCACAACGACTTTTCCTCGCAAACCCTTTCTGAATTGCTTTCCGAAAACTTCGATATCGCGACGCGCGGCGGATTTCACTGCGCGCCCCTTATGCACAGGTTTTTAAACACCGAAAAGCTCGGAATAGTTCGGGCGAGCTTAAGCCCGCAAAACACCAAAAAGGAAATAAACGCGTTCCTTTCGGCTCTCGGCGAGCTTTCGCATTCCGTCTGATTTTAATCTGAATTCGTCGCTTGAAAACTCCGCTTTGTCCGCCTTTAAAAGCTATTTGTTTTTAAGGCGTTTAACGACTTTTCCGAGAGTTTTTCTCTGCTCCGCGTTAAGCATAGGCGAAATCATATCGGAAAAGTTGTCTATATCCTTGTCCGAAAGCGTGCCGTTTTTTCTGCCCTTTTCGGCCTCTTTCAAAATGGCTTTCATAATCTCGTCCGCGCTTTTCCCCTCGTACGCCGCGGAAAGTTCGGCGAACTGTTTCGAAACATCGGAATAATCTGCCCCGGCGGCTTTGCCACCGTTACCCTCGGGATTGGCGCTTTCGTTTTTAAAGTCGTTGAAATCTTTCATAAAAAAACCTCCGTCAAAATCATTGTATGACGGAAGATACGAAAAATGTTAAGAGGAATGAAAAATGAAGATATTACTTCTCGTTTTAGTTTTGCTTTATCTGTTTAAAACCAACCCCGCGGGGATTAAGGACATACTTCTAAATCTTGATATCCCTTCGTTCGCGCCGCTTTTCAAAATCTTGGGGCTGGACGAAAAGACGATAGCGTTTTTAACTTCCGAAAAGTTTTCGGAAACGCTTTCGAATATCGCCGAAAACGACCTTTCGGGCGCGAAAGCTCTTCTCCCGCTTTTATTCTCCGTGCTTTCTCCCGAAAACAAGGACAAAAAGGACGAAAAAAAGCCCGCGGAAGAATCTTCTCCCGCAGACGGATTAAATTCCGAATATTTCAACCCCGTGAAAAAAATCATACCCGACGATATCTCGGAAAACCTTTCGGGCTTCTTTTCTTAATATGAGTCTTTCGGCAAAATCACACGATAATCGACTTATATCCGCTTATTTGCAATTTGATTCAAAAAACGCAAGCCGCCGCCCGATGCCGGACAAGCGATTGTCGGAAAGGATTATTTCTTTTTAAAAAAGTACGCGATTGTTCCGAAAAAACATTTCAGATCGAACAAAAAGCTTAGCTTTTCGACGTATTCGCCGTCAAGCTCGGCTTTTTTCTCTATCGTGATTTCATCTCTGCCGTTGATCTGCGCCCAGCCGGTAAGCCCCGGGCGGACGGAATTTGCGTTGTATTTATCCCGTTCCGCGATAAGGTCGTCCTGATTCCAGAGGGCGGGGCGAGGACCTATTAAAGACATCTGCCCTGCAAAAACGTTGAAAAGCTGAGGAAGCTCGTCTAAACTGCTGTCTCTTAAAAACCTGCCTATCGGCGTGAAATAACGCTCGGGATTTTCGAAAAGGTGGGTAGGCACGTCTTTCGGCGCAGAAGCTTTCATAGTTCTGAGCTTTAAAATTTTAAAGCGTTTTTTGTTCTTTCCTATGCGTTCCTGCGTGAAAAACACCTTTCCCGGGTCGGTTACGAAAATAAGCAACGACAAAATTATCCACAGCGGAATAAGGATTATTATCGCCGTGAACGATATTATTATATCGAAAAATCTTTTAAAAAATCTTTTGTACATTTTGCCCGAGCCGTTTTTAAATTGTTTTAACGCTCACATTGTAACATTTTTCCCTTGTTTTTGCAATCGAATTACGGCTTTGCTCAAAAAAACGCGGAACGCCTGCGTTTAAATCAGACGTTCCGCGTAAATTCGCCGAAATTTTATCGATATTATTTCTGTTTGTAAACGACGAGATCTTCTCCGTCGTAATCGACGATAGCCGTATCTCCCGGTTCGAAATAGCCCGCGATAATCTTCTTCGCGAGAAGGGTTTCGACGGTGTGGGAAATATACCTTTTAAGAGGTCTTGCGCCGTAAACGGGATCGTAACCGTTTTTGACGATAACGTCTTTCGCGGCTTCCGTGACAAGAAGGGAAATATTTTTCTCTTTAAGTCTTTCGGAAAGTCCTTTAAGGAACAAATCGATGATTTTACCGATTTCTTCTCTCGTAAGCGGCTTGTAGAATACTATTTCGTCAAGTCTGTTCAAAAACTCGGGACGGAAAGATTTCTTTAAAAGCGCGGTTACTTCGGCTTTTGCTTCCTCTTTTATCTCGCCGTCTTCGCCGATACCTTCGAGTATCGCGGACGAGCCGAGGTTGGAAGTAAGAATGATTATCGTATTCTTGAAATCGACGGTACGTCCCTGCGAATCGGTAATTCTGCCGTCGTCAAGCACCTGCAAAAGGATATTGAAAACGTCGGGGTGAGCTTTTTCGATTTCGTCGAACAAAACTACCGAATAAGGCTTTCTTCTTACCGCCTCGGTAAGCTGACCTCCGTCCTCGAATCCGACGTATCCCGGGGGAGCGCCGATAAGACGGGAGACCGAATATTTCTCCATATATTCGCTCATATCGATACGAACCATATTCTTTTCGTCGTCGAACAGAGCTTTGGCAAGGGTTTTCGCGAGTTCGGTTTTACCTACGCCCGTAGGACCTAAGAACAGGAACGAACCTATAGGTCTGTTCACATCGGCGATACCCGCTCTCGAACGAAGTATAGCTTCCGCAACGCTTTTAACCGCTTCGTCCTGACCGATTACGTTTTCGTGCAGAATATCTTCGAGCCTTAAAAGCTTTTCCCTTTCGCCTTCCATAAGTTTGGCGACGGGAATACCCGTCCATCTGCCGATAATCTTCGCGATGTCCTCTTCGGTGACTTTATCGTGCAAAAGCCCGTCTTCGTCGCCCTGAGTTTTCGCTTCGGCTTCGGCGAGCTCCTTTTTGAGTTCGGGAAGTTTGCCGTAACGAAGTTCCGCGGCTTTGTTAAGATCGTAGGAGCGTTCGGCTCTTTCGATTTCCGTTCCCAAAGCTTCTATCTCTTCTCTTAATTTCTGAACTTTGTTTATGTTCGCCTTTTCGTTAATGAGTTTTGCGTTCATCGCGGAATATTTTTCTCTCAGCGACGCAAGCTCCTCTCTTATATCCGAAAGACGTTTTTTGGAAAGTTCGTCCGTTTCCTTTTTAAGCGAAGTCTCCTCTATTTCGAGTTTTACGATTTTTCTCGAAACGTCTTCCATTTCGGAAGGCATAGAGTTCATTTCGGTTTTTATCATTGCGCAGGCTTCGTCCACAAGGTCGATAGCCTTATCGGGCAAAAACCTGTCGGTGATATATCTGTCGGACAAAACCGCCGCCGAAACAAGCGCGTTATCCTGAATTTTAACGCCGTGGAAGACTTCGTATCTTTCCTTTAAACCTCTTAAAATGGCAATGGTATCTTCGACGGTAGGCTCGTTTACCATAACGGGCTGGAACCTACGCTCTAACGCCGGGTCTTTCTCGATATACTTTCTGTATTCGTCCAAGGTGGTTGCGCCGATACAATGCAGTTCGCCCCTTGCAAGCATAGGCTTCAAAAGGTTGCCCGCGTCCATCGCGCCGTCCGTTTTACCCGCGCCGACGATAGTGTGAAGTTCGTCGATGAAAAGAATAATCTTCCCCTCGCTCTTTCTCACTTCGTTTAAAACCGCTTTAAGCCTTTCCTCGAACTCGCCTCTGTATTTCGCGCCCGCAACCAAAGAACCTATATCGAGCGAGAAAAGTTTTCTGTCTTTAAGATTTTCGGGTACGTCGCCTTTCATTATTCTTATTGCAAGCCCCTCGGCGATAGCCGTTTTACCGACGCCCGCTTCACCGATTAACACGGGGTTGTTTTTGGTCTTTCTCGAAAGAATACGTATAACGTTTCTTATCTCGTCGTCTCTGCCGATAACGGGGTCTATTTTTCCGCTTCTCGCCTTTTCGACAAGTTCCGTACCGTATTTATTAAGAACGTCGTAAGTGTCTTCCGGATTATCGTCGGTAACCCTCGAGCTGCCCCTCACTTCGGCTAAAACTTTGAAATAATCGTTCGCGTTTATTCCGTAGTTTTTAAACACTTTCGCAAGTCCGCTCGTAGGCTTTTCTATCATACCGTAAAGAATATGCTCAACGGAAACGTACTCGTCCCGCATCTCTTTCGCCTTTCTTTCGGCGGCGCAAAGCGCATCCGAAAGTTCACGTGACATATTCTGTCCCGCGTTCATAGAAGACCTGTTAAGTCCGCCTATAAGTTCGTTAACGGCATTTTTCATACCCTCAACATCAACATTCATTCTCTTCAAAAGCTGCGGAACAAGCCCCTCTTTGTCACTTAGCAAAGCCGAAAGAACATGTTCCTCGGAAACCTCCGCGGAGCCGTATTCTCTCGCGATGTTCACCGCTTCGTTGATAGCCGAAACGGACTTCTGAGTTAAATTCTGCATATTCATAAAATCACCTTCTTTGTTTTAAGATTTTTAACGAATAATCTTTCGACTTTCTCGGCGGCAACCGATTCGTCGGAAGAAAAATACGCGTTTAAATATTCGTCGAATTCCCTGACGAACTGACCTATCGCTTCGCCGAGTTCCTCCGCGTCCACGCCCTCGGGACGAACGAAAATTCTTATAAACCGCCCGTCACGATAAAAGTACGTCCTTTCGCCGACGTATTTTTTCTCGAGCGAGATAAACAACCCGTAGAAATTCTCCATTAAGCGGAACAATTCCTTGCTTTGGGAGCGGAGCGAAATTTTAAGCTGCCCCAGATCCCCCGTGGGGAAAAGCTCCACCTGATAGCGAAGCGTGGGATTATATCTGTAATTCAGCGCGCTTTTAACCTGCGCCAAAGCAAGCGACGCGTTGTTCGTAAATCTCAGCCTGCTCGTCTCGGCTAAAAAGCTTTCCATTCTCCCGAACATTTTTTCCATTCTGTCCTCCGGCGTTTCCACGCGGAGATACTCGGAAAGAATTTTATTGAGCATAACCGATCGACTCACCCCGTTTTTAAACGCAAGCCTGTCAAGCTCTTCAACAAGGTCGTCTCTGAGAATTACGCTATACATCGATTTATCCATTTATGCGATTTCCTTTGTGTGTTTCTATTTTCGCCAACATTGTAACACTTGTTCTGTAATTTGTCAAGCGTTTTATATAACATTATTTACAAATATTTTTTTATCGAGGCTTAGCTATTTACTTTTTTCGGGAAATATGGTAAAATTTCGGTATGGATAATTTACAATATATAAAAAGCAAGCTCGAAAAATACGGCGCGGACGTTTATGATTACCGCGGAACGAAGTTCGTCGGAATAAAAAATCCGTTTTCGGACAACAATCTTGTCATAACCCTCGGAAAGGCCGAAAACGTTATGGAATTTACATTTCAGTCGGCTCGTTTCCCCGCAGAGAATCTCGACGGAATTATTCTCCACGCGGAAAAGTTTTTAACGGATCAACTCGTCGCGGCGGAATTTTTCTTAAACGGCAAAAGCATTTTCGGCGGATCCAGAAACAGCGCGGGGGCGGACTTTAAAAATATCGACGAAATGCTTTGTTGGTATACGGGCGGAAACGAAAAAATAATCGAAAACTTACGCGGATTTTTCAAAAACGAGGGCATTTCGCTTGAAATTTTCAGTTGGAGCGGAAAAAAAGACAGAAAAGTAAAAATTCTTCCCGACGGGGAAATCGAGGATATAAAATGAAAAATATAATCGTTATAACGGGCGCGAGCAGCGGAATCGGAAGAGAGTTCGCCGAGCTTTTAGACAAAAAAGAAAAAGTCGACGAAATATGGGTTCTCGCGAGAAGGCTCGACAGGCTCGAAGAACTTAAAAACGTGTTATCCACACCCGTTAAACCTGTTTCGATCGATTTATCGAACGTCGAAAATATAAAAGTATACAAAAAAATGCTCGACGACGAGGGTGCAAACGTTAAAATGCTCGTCAACTGCTCTGGCTTCGGAAAGTTCAACCATTACGAAAACATTTCCGACGAAGTCAATCAGAATATGATAGATCTGAACATCAAAGCCGTCGTTGCGATGACGGACGCCACTCTTCCCCATATCGGAAAAGGCGGAAAAATAATAAACATCGCGAGCTGCGCGGCATTTCAGCCTATACCTTATATAAATATTTACGCGGCGACGAAGGCTTTCGTTTTAAGTTATACAAGAGCTTTGAACGTCGAGCTTAAATATAAAAACATTACCGCTACAGCCGTCTGCCCTTACTGGACGAAAACGGAATTTTTCGATCGCGCCGTCGTTAAGGACGAAAAAACCGTTATTATCAACTACGGCGTTATGTACGATCCGAAAAAAGTAGTTTTGAAAGCCTATAAAGACAACCTGAAAGGAAAGGACATCTCCGTTTACGGCGGAAAAAACAATATTCAGAAGTTTTTCGCAAAAATCCTTCCGCACAAGCTTGTTATGAAAATCTGGTGCGGAATGCAGAAATTCAACGGCACGCCCGACATAAGATAAACTTTATAAAACAAGAAACAAAGTAGAGGTTATTATATCGTCTTTTTTAGATTTCTTAATATTCACTTAAAAAACTCCGCATAAAAAACCGCCGTAAAAATTTTTTCGATATAAAAAGCTCCCCGCAAAAACAAGCGGGGAGCTTTAATATCATTATTATGTTATCTTTAAAATCCTTTAAATCTCCGTATAAATCCCCTGTTCTTCGAGCCATTCGACGGAAAGCCTTACCCATTCGGGAACGGAAACGGACATTTCCTTAAGAGCTTTATCGGCTTTATAGACTGTCGCGTCCGCAACGGAAAGCCCGTGCTCGCCTTTTCCGAAAACGTGAAGAGAAACGGGAACGCCGGACTCCTTATATTTAAGAGCCGCCTCGATAGCGTTCTGACAGGGAACGACGTTATCGTTGAACGTAGACCAGATAAACGCGGGCGCGGAATTTTCGTCGATAAGATTAAGCACGTCGACCTTTTTCATAAGCTCTTTGTTTTCCTCGCCGCAAAGATTTATAAAACTTCCGATATGCGCGAAAGAAATATCCGAGGAAATAACGGGATAACCCAAAACCACAGCGTTCGGTTTCACGCATACGGTCGGCTTGAACACTTTGCCCGTCTCGGGGCAATTATGGAAACTTCCGAGCATTGCGCAAAGGTGTCCGCCCGCGGAAAAACCTACCGCGGCTATTTTTTCGGGGTCGATATTCAGATTTTCGGCGTTAATTCTGAGATACTCCATAGCCATCGCCGCTTCCGCTATCTGATAAGGATATTTCAGAGCCGAGTCCTCGGCAACCGAATAATCAAGCACGAAAGCATTGAAACCGAGAGCGAGATATCTCATCGCGACGGGTTCGCCCTCTCTGTCGCTCACCATATAATATCCGCCGCCCGGGATAACGAGCATAGCGGGGGCTTTCCTTTCAAGGTCGATTTCGGAGCTTAAATCCCTTATATAAGTTGTGAGAACGCCTCTCGCGCCCTCGGGTTTTTCAATTTTAAAATATTCGTAAAGATTGATTTTTTGCGTTATCATAATTTTTCTCCCGCATGTTTTACGGATATATTTTAGCACAAATCGGCGCATAAGAAAATCGTTTTGCCGACAAATTAAAAAAAACGCAAAAAATATTTTCTTTTAATTGATTTTCTCCTTTCGTTTTGGTATAATAAGCGATATTAAGCGTCGGCGAAGCAATCAAATAAAGTGAGTCGCGGGAGAATATTTTTACTTATGGATAAAATCGGTTTCGACAGTGAGAAATACTTAACCTTACAATCTGAAAAAATACTTGAAAGAATAGACGAATTCGGCGGAAAACTCTACATAGAATTCGGCGGAAAGCTTTTCGACGATTTTCACGCGTCGAGAGTACTCCCCGGTTTTGCCCCCGACAACAAGATAAAAATGCTCGGAAAGCTTAAGGACAGAGCCGAAATCGTCATCGTTATCAACAGTCACGATATCGAAAGAAACAAAGTGAGAGCCGACCTCGGCATTACTTACGATCTCGACGTTCTGCGTCTCATCGACGTTTTCAAAAGCTACGGCTTGTACGTAGGGAGCGTAGTTCTCGCTCAGTTCACCGAGGAAAACGAACCCGCGAAGGCTTTCGAACAAAAGCTCGCTTCGCTCGGAATCAAAACTTACCGTCATTACCCGATAAAAGGCTACCCCAACAATATTCCTCTTATCGTCAGCGAAGAGGGTTACGGAAAAAACGATTTTATCGAAACTTCGAGAGACCTCGTCATAATAACCGCGCCCGGGCCGGGATCGGGAAAAATGGCGACCTGCCTTTCTCAGCTTTATCAGGAACATAAGAGAGGACACAAGGTCGGCTACGCGAAATACGAAACTTTCCCCATATGGAACCTCCCCTTAAATCATATGGTAAACCTCGCTTACGAAGCCGCGACGGCGGATCTTAACGACGTTAATATGATCGATCCGTGGCATCTCGCCGCTTACGGAAAACAAGCCGTGAACTACAATCGAGACGTGGAGATTTTCCCTGTTTTAAACGCTATTTTCGAGCAGATTATGGGTAAATCCCCCTATAAATCCCCCACGGATATGGGCGTTAATATGGCGGGCTACGCAATTTCGGACGACGCAGTCTGCGTGGAAGCGGCAAAGCAGGAAATCATAAGACGTTATCTTAACGCTTTGGCGAGAGAAAGAAGAAACGACCTCGACCCGTCGGAATCGGATAAAATCGCGCTCATTATGAAAGGCAACAACATAAGCGTGAACGAAAGAAAGGTTTACCTCGCCGCAAACGAACTTTCCAAGCGTTACGACTGCCCCGTCGCCGCGATCGAACTAAAAGACGGAACGATTATAACGGGTAAAACGAACGACCTTTTCGGCTGTTCTTCAAGTATGATTTTAAACGCGTTAAAGCACATCGCGGGCATTGACGACAGCATAGATTTAATATCGAAAAACTCGATTATTCCCATTCAGGATCTTAAGATAAAATATCTCGGAAGCAGAAACCCGAGACTTCACGTAGACGAAATGCTCATTGCTCTTTCCTCTTCCGCCGAGCACGATAAAAACGCCGCCTTAGCGATTAAGATGCTCCCCGAACTTAGAGACTGCGAAGTTCACACCACGGTAATGCTCGCGCATAACGACGAAAAATTCTACCGCAAACTGGGCATAAGGCTCACTTCCAACGCCATATTCAAAGACAATAAAAACTCGCACTGAAATTTTTACCGTCATAAAACGGCGACCTCGGGAATTCCGAGGTCGCCGTAATTTTTTTGTATTTTTCAATCGAGGTATTTGCGGATTTTCTGTTCGAGATCGCCCGCGCCGAGAATTAAAACCGTATCACCGCTTTTAACCTTATTTTTAAGCGTCGCCGCCAAAGCCTCTGCTTTTTCGAAATAATCGGCGTTTTTTATAAGTTTCGCCAGGTCTTTCGCGCTGCCGCCCTCGATGTATTCTTCCCTCGCGGCGAAAGTTTCGAAAAGCGTGAGATTTTCGATTTTCGAAAGAGTTTTTATAAATTCGTCTTTCAAAAAAATCGTTCTCGAAAAAGTATGCGGCTGAAAAACCGTGAAGACTCTGCCGCCGTTCGTTTCTTTTACCGTCTTTTCGGCCTCGGCGATTTCCGTAGGATGATGAGCGTAATCGGCGTAAACCCCGGCTTTTCCGATATTTCCGATATACTCGAATCGTCTTTTCACTCCCCGGAATTTTTCAAGCCCCTTTTTTATCGTTTTCGCGTCTATTCCGCACAGGTACGCACACGCGCCGACGGCTAACGCGTTAAGAACGTTATGCCCGCCGAAAGTTTTAAGCTTAATTCTTTCGGTCTTCGCCCCGTAAACGCAAAAATCAAAGGAATATCTGCCGTTTTTACAAATTATATTATCGGCGTAAAAATCACAGTTTTTATCGAGCCCGTAAGTTACGGCGTTTTCGTTTTTATATAAAGCAAGCGTTTTATCCCCGCCGAAAATTATCGCCTTACGCGCCCGTCCGAGGAATTTGAAATAGGTGTTATCAAGTTCGTTTTCGTCCTTGTAGCAATCCATATGGTCGGGTTCGATATTAAGGCAAATCGCGTAATCCGCGTCGAAATTGTCGAGATTCCTTTTATATTCGCACACTTCGCTTATGAAATATTTATTCCCGTCAGCCACGAAATTGCCGTATTTCAAATCAAAACCGCCTATATGCGCCGTAAAACGCTCGTTTGCGGCTTTGAACACATGAGCAAGCATACAAGTCACCGTGGTTTTTCCGTGACAACCGCAAACACCTATTCTCTTCGAAAAATTTTCGGAAACTATCTTTAAAAGCTCGGCGCGTTTCAAAACGTACTGCTTGTTTTCCACCGCTTCTTTAAGCTCGGGATTGTCGGGTTTTATCGCGTCCGTGTACACGACGACATCCTTTCCCAGAACGTTTTCCGCCCGTTGACCTATCGAAACCGCAATCCCCTCTTTCGAAAGATTTTCAAGATTTTCGCTCGGCGACGTATCGCTCCCCGAAACGTTGAACCCCACAAAATCGAGGTAACGGGCAAGCGAACTCATACTTACCCCGCCGATGCCGATAAAATGTACGTTTAAAGTTTTATTTTTGATATTCATACTAAAATTATATGTCGGATTTCCGTTTTTTTTACGATTTTCGGCAAAATTTAAAAATTTTCGGAATTTTTTTCGGATTGTTGTTGAAACCGGACAAAAAATGTAGTATTATAATACTAAGAAACGATAAGGCGGTACAAAGATGAAAATTACGGACATCAGAATAAGACTTATGGAAAAAGACGATTCCAGATTAAAAGCCGTTGCTTCGGTGACGATAGACGACTGCATAGCTATTCACGATATCAAAATCGTGGACGGAACGGACGGATATTTCGTTTCTATGCCCTCGAGAAAAAGCTCGCGCGGCGAATACAGAGACATCGTTCACCCCATAAACAACGAGGCGCGCGCAGAACTTACGAACGCCGTTATGGAAGCTTACAAACTCGAACTCGCAAAAACCGTGTAAAACCACGAACACCACACCACATTCATTTATTTATTTTTTCCTTAAAAAACACGCCTTCCGAACAACTCGGAAGGCGTGTTTTTATATGTTGTTTAAAACGACTATTTTAAAATTTTCTTTGTTTACTTTATCGGTCGTCGCGACGGATAAAACGTAATCGCCTATAACTTCCGTTAAAACGTTTTCGTTCTTTACGTCGATTTTTTTCGGCGAAAAAACGCCGTCTCCCGAAAGCTTATAAACGCTTTCCTTTTCAGTCCAGAGCTTCAACGCCTCTTCCGCGTCACGCCCGTCGTTTTCGCCTATTTGCCTTAAAAAAGACGAGATAAACGACTTATAGGCGGCTTTTTCAAAAAACTTCGGCGCATATTCGATATCCGTCCCGCAGGGTTTTTCGGCTATAACGACAACCGCCGCCCCGTCCGTATGCGAAAGCGAGAACCAAAATTTATCGCAAAGCCATTTACCTTTTTCGGTCTTTTCAAAACGAATTTCGTTCGCGGATAAGCCAAAAATTTCTTTCGCGGCGAAAAGCAAAAGCTTCCACACGGCGGTTTTCTGCCGTCTTACTTTTTCGCTTTTCGAGCTTAAAATTTCGTCCGCTCTCTCTTTCGGAAAATCGGACAAATAGTTTTTTTCGCAAGAAAGTCCTTCGATATCGCCGATAAAAAGATATGCGAAAACTTCGCCGCCGATAATTTTATCGCCGATACGCAAATCTTTGGTTATTCCGGATTTCGTCGCAACTTTCGCATCTTTTCCCATAGCTTTTACAGTTTAACACAAACCGCGAAAAAAAGCAACGTCAAAAATCAACCCCAAACGCCCCGACGAAAACTTTTCCCGAAATCTCCCCTTTCGCCCGATAAATCATGCCGACAACAGAACGTCCGCCGCCATCATAAGGATAAAACCGACTATCGCGCCTATCGCGTTTTTCGCTCCGTCGGCTTCTTTTTTCGCCGTAAATTCCGAGAACACGACAAAGAGCATCGCTCCCGCCGAAAACGCGGTTAAGTAAGGCATAACGGAAGAAATCAGACCGACCGTGAGAACGCCTGCCACGCCGCCGATCGGTTCCACGGCTCCGCTTATCACGCCTTTCAAAAAAGCTTTTTTTCGGTTGTAAATCTTCCTTGCGGGAAGAGTTATCGCCGCGCCCTCGGGGAAATTCTGCAAACCTATGCCTATCGCCACGGGAAGCCCGACAATCGCTCTGCCGCCGGCGGCAGCCGCTCCGAGCGCGAATCCGACCGCAAGTCCCTCGGGGATATTATGCGCCGTCATCGCGACGAAAAGTTTGTTAAAACCCGCGCTTTCGTCTTCGGGAAACAAAAGCCCGAAGACGTATATAAACGCTCCGCCGAGAGCTATACCGCCGCCCACTTTAAGCGCGGCGAAGCTCCCTGCGGTTTCGAGAGCGGGAAGGATAAGCGACCACACGGAAGCGGCGACCATTATTCCCGCGGAAAATCCGCCGAGAAGGGGAAACCACGCGCCGAATTTCTTTTCGGGAATGAAACACGCCATAAGCGCGCCCAAAGTCGTCATAGCGAAAATGAAAAGCAGACCGAACGCGGTAACGAGAACGTTTTCCATAAACTTTTCTCCTTGGTGATAATGAGCGCCCCGCCGCTTTCCGCCTGCCGAAAGCTCGCTTTACTTTACTTTACTTTGCTTTACTCTGTCCTGCCCCGACCTGCCCGACGAAACGGCGCGCACGCTCCGATATATACTATGCTTTTTCTTCGGCTTTTTGTTACGGCTACGCCGCTAAGCCGACTTCGGTTGTTTTATTTTCTGATTTTTCCGCCCTTTAAATCGGCGTTTAAAATATTTGCCGGGTAATCGTACACGTTGTTTTCCCTGTCCCTTTCTTCTTCCGCGGCAAGATCCACGGACTCGATAAGCAACGAACAAAAATCCTTTATCGAATCGGAGAACAGATAGTACGCGAGCGACCCGGGAACGGAATTTATCTCGTTCACGTACACTTTTTCGCCGCTTAACAGAAAATCTATACGAACCGCGCCGCGGAATTCGAGCTTGCGATAAATATACGAAGTCACGCTCTTTATCTCGTCCGAAATTTTCTTATCTATATTAGCGGGGAAATCCGTCTTCTTTTCGCCCGAATATTTATCGGTAAAACTTAAAATATCGCCGCAAAGTTTGGGTTCTTCGCACTCCGAAACGAGATATTTTTCACCGAGTTTTATGCACGCGCAGTTTATTTCTCTGAAACCCGTCAAAGCTTTTTCTACGATGACTTTATCGTCGTAACGGAAAGCGTCATCCAGAGCATCATAAAGCTCGGCTTCGTTTTTCGCGACTTTGATTCCGATACTGCTCCCGAGGTTTGCAGGCTTAACGATCACGGGAAATCCGAGTTTCCCCGTGACGACCTTACTTGCGAGGGCGCGTTTTCCGATATAATTTCCCCTGCCGAGTTTAACGTACGGCAACGTTTCCACGCCTATTCCTTTCAGCGCGATTTTCGTGTAATACTTATCCATCGAAAGGCTCGAAGGGAAAAGCGAAGGCGAGGCGAACGCGATTTTGCTCAGCCGCATAACCCCGGCGAGCGTTCCGTCCTCGCCGTTTAAGCCGTGAGTGCAATTTATCGCCGCGTCTGCGGCACAGATTTCTTTGAGTTTATTCTTTTTCACGGCATAAAGCCTGTTGTCTCCCGCCACGACCGTTACAGGCGTAACCGAAGAAAAATCGCGCGTTTTATACCACGAAAGATCTTTGAGCTTTTCGCCCGTGTGCCACTTTCCGCCCTCGTCGATATAAACGGGATAAACGTTTTCTCTCCCCGAAAGGCAATTCGCCGTCATAACTCCCGTTATTATCGACACGTCGTGTTCGCAGGAAATCCCGCCGAAAAATACAAGTACGTTTTTCATAAATCCTCCTCAACACAAAAAAATATTTCAAATCCCGTATTTATCGGGCAGATCGTTTAAAAACAAAACGACGTCGCCCGTTTTTAATCTCGGTTTCAGTTTTTCGGTCGCCTCTTCGAGATTTTCGGTTTTTATAACCTCGCGCCTGTACGCCGCGCCGTTCGCGATATCGCGCGCGTTGTTCCCGACGGCGATAATCACGTCCGCGACAGCAGACAAAATTTCCCCGACTGTTTCGTTAAGTTCGACCCCGTTTTTCCCGCATTCCACCATTCCGGGCGTTACGACAAATCTTTTTCCGCCAAACGAACCGAGAACTTCCGCGGCGGCTTTAACACCCTCGATATTCGCGTTATAACTATCGTCGATAATCGTAATCCCGCCCGCATTTTTAACTTCCAACCTGTGCGGAACGGGTTTGAGCCTTACAGCTTCGGCGATGATCCTTTCGGGCGGAACGCCGAGTCTGAACGCGACTTCCGCCGCCAGACAGATATTCGATACGTTATGTCTGCCGCGAAGCTTTGTTTCAAACGAGTACTCTTTTCCGCCGAGAACGATATCCGCGTAAGTTCCGTTTTTCTCTTCCCGTATGGTTTTGGCGTAAACGTCGCCGCCGCTTATTCCCGCCGAAAATTTCGTAATCGGGCATTTTTCGAAAAGCTCCGCGGCTTCTTTTCCGTCCGTGTTGAAAAACGCCGCCCCGTCCAAAGGGAGTGCCTCTATAAGTTCGTTTTTTGCCTTTTTCACGTTTTCGAGAGTTTTGAAAGTTTCGAGATGCTGCCCGCAAATCCCCGTTATAACGCCCACGTCGGGACGGACGATTTCGCACAATTCCTTTATGTCGCCGACCCGTCTCGCGCCCATTTCGGCGATGAAAATATCCGCGGACGGGGTGAGTTTTTTAACCGACCTGCAAATCCCGAGCGGCGTGTTGTAAGAAAGCGGCGTTGCGACGACTTTATACTTTGCGGAAAGCATTTTTTCGAGAATGTTTTTAACCGAAGTCTTCCCGTAACTTCCCGTAACGCCTATTTTTATAAGGTCTTTTCGTTTAGCGAGTTCTTTTTTGCATTTGCCGACGGAGATTTTGTATAACGCCTTATCGTAAGGATACATAACGAGATACCCCGCGACGATTAAAACGGGCGTTAAGCCGCATAAAATCGCAAGCGTGAGAGAAACGACAAGGCATATCGGCAACGTATTCCCCGCTAAAAGATAACCGAGATATCCCGTCGCCGCTGCGACAGCCGTGGCAAGCAAAACGGAAACTACGGTCATTCTTATAAAACGTTTGGTGAGCTTAACTTCCTTTACGGGTTCGTTCTTTACGAAAACGACGATATCAAAGGACAATGCCGCAGAAAGAAGAACTGCCGCGTAAAGCGTTTCGTTTATAACGAAAATCGGCGAAAAGAAAAGCGAATAAATCAAAAACACGAGGCTATAAGTCGATAAACGCTCGATTTCCTTTTTACAATCGCTGATAAGCGAAGAGAAGAATTCCCGCAAACGATAGCCGCTTTGCTGAAAAACGGCGAAGAGTTTCCGTCCGAAACAAACATAGTTCGCGGCGGCAAGAAGACACATACACACGCAAAGAAAAACCATAATCACCCCTCGATTAAAAACGCAAAAGCTTTGGAATTGAACTCGGAAGCGTTTTCGACAAAGCAGAAATGCCCGCCCGAGATAAGCTCGAGCCTTGCCTCGCCGATAAGCCTTTTCAGTCTTTTTTGCGACGACGGCGGAGTTTCTTTATCGTCTTTTCCGCTTAAAACAAGCGTTTTCGCCGTTATTTTTTCGGCGTATTTTTCAAGCCTTTCTCCGACGATAAGCCTGAAACTCTCTTTCATTACGGGCGAAAGTCCGATATAATCGGGAGAATAAAACCTTTTAAGTTTTTCCCTCGGGACAAGCTTTTTAAGCATTAAAAAAGACGCCCTTTTAAAGAAGTACTTAACACCTCTTTTCGGCTTGATGCCGGCAGCGCCCGTAAAAATTATTCTGTTTATTCTTTTATCTTCGGCGGCGAGTTTTATCGCGACCCGAGCCCCGAACGAGTGAGCGAGAACGCAGTACTCCGTTACGCCGAGTTCGTCCGTAACCCGCTTTATTTCGTCCTTGTAATCGTCCACCGAATAAGGTTTTTTCATCTCTCCCGCCTCGCCGAAACCCGTCATATCTGGTGCGACCACGCGGAAGAATTTCGAGAAAAAACTAATCTGTTTCAAAAAACTTTCCTTGTTTGAAAGATAGCCGTGAAGGAGCAAAAGCGTTTCGCCTCTGCCCTCAACAATGGTCGGAAGTCCGCCTATAAGTCGTTTAATAATCTTTTCTCCATTATATAGGCGTTTCTATGTTCACCGTAATAATTCTTTCTTTCGGATATGGTTAAAAACCCGAGCTTTTGATAACACTTTATCGCCGCTTCGTTCGTCGTTTCCACTTCGAGCATGGCTCTTTCCGCGCCGAGTTTCACCGCAAGGTCGAGTCCGTCTAAAATAAGCCGCGAAGCCAAGCCACGATTTCTGAACTCTTTCAAAACCGCTACCAAAAGGATATCCGCCGTATCGAAAACGATAGATAAACCGACGTAAGCGATAACTTTTCCCCTATTTTCCGCAACGTAGCCGCGAAAATAATCGTCCGAGAAAGAACCGAGAACCATTTCTTCCGTCCACGGGTCCGGAAAACAAAGTTTTTCGATTTCGGAAACCGCAAAACAGTCCTTTTCTTCCCATTTGCGAATGGTTATATCGTTTTCAAGCCCGTTTTTATCGGCGTTTCCGCCCGCGTTCGCGTTCAAGCTTCTTCCTCCGCCTGACTTTTTTTTACGTAAAGCGGAACAAGCGTTTCCACGTCTTCCGAGGCGTTTCCGAGTTTGTCTTCCACGGCTTTTATAAATCCGTCCTTTACGTTTGCCACGATCGCCCCCTCTATGCCCGTTTCGGTATCGGAAGCGATTTCGTATTCTTCGGAAAGCTTTTTAAGCTCATCGAAAGCCATAAACCTCGGCGAAAGATCGATTTTCCCCGCCGCGTCGTAACCGCAAACGTAATAATTTGCGTGGCGCGCGTCTATTACGGCGAGCTTTTTCCGCCCGTCTGATACATTATACGCAAGAGAATCGAAAGAGGTTACGCCGAGAACTTTTTTTCCGAGCGCGTAAGCGAGCGCTTTAACCGTAGCCACGCCTATTCTTATGCCCGTGAACGAGCCCGGACCTATCGCGCATGCGAAAACGTCGATATCATTTTTGTCAAAACCCGATTCCGCAAGGCATTTTTCGATTTCGTCCATTAAAACGACGGAATGAGTAAGCGCGCAGTCGGGCAAAAAACGCACGGCTTTTAATACGGCTTTCCCCTCTCCGCCCGCCGTATCGTTCCTCGCGGCACTTCCTTCCGCAACGTCTCCCGTTTTAACGCTTCCCGCCGCGACGGTAAGGCTTTCTCTGCTCGTATCGATTGCAAGATAGTTCATTTTATCCTCTTTAGTAGGTTATTTTTCTGGTATTTTCGTCGATTTTTTCTATTTTTACTCTTTTCGTTTTATCGGGAAGAACGTCCGAGATATTTTCGCTCCACTCGATAACGCAAATTCCTTTTCCGTAAAAATACTCGGTAAGCCCCAGCGCTTCGGCGTCCTCGCCCGAGGAAAGCCTGTAACAATCGTAATGATATAACTTTCCGTCGTAATCGTTTAAATAAGCGTAAGTCGGGCTTGTGATTTCGTCCGTTATGCCGAGCGAAAGGGCTATGCCTTTCGTAAAAACCGTTTTGCCCGCGCCCATTTCGCCGTCAAGGAGCACAACGTCTCCGCCACAAAGCGTTTTTCCGTATTCCTCGGCGAATTTTATCGTTTCTTCCCTTGAATGCGTTATTTTTTCCATACGTCGATTATATACCTTTTAAAGAAATTTGTGAAGTAATTTCTTCAACCTTTTGTAAAGGAGAATGGTTATTATTCCGTTCGAAACGCCTTTTATCACATTGAATAAAACTATGTAATACCAAACCTGCATAAAAAACTCTTCCGCGCCGCTACCCATATACATAGGAAGAAGCATATAACGGTTGGTCACAAGCGAAAGCGCGGATATTATTGCCGTTGCGCCGACGAGCGAAAACGCCACGACAGAAAATTTACGTCTGTAATAGTAAATCATCGACGGCAAAACGACAAAAAACTGTGCCATTACGAAATTCGCAAGGTCGCCGACCATTCCCGTTTGGGAAAGCGGGAGCTTTAAAAGCGTAAAAACAACCACGATTACTTCGCCCGAAAGCGCGCCGAGCATATAGGACGCGATAAGCATAATCGCGAACGAAAAATCGAGTTTCAGAAAGGACACCGCAGGGAAAATCGGGAATTCGAGAAAGGAAATTCCGTAAGCCAAAGCCGTGAAAACCGCGATTAAAGCAAGCCTTTTCGCCGAAAATTCGTTGCCGATACCGCCGCGGCTTTCCTGTTCGTCTTTTTGCTCGTTTCCCTGTTCGTTTTCTTGTCTGTTTTCTTCCGACTTTTCATCTTCGGACTGAACATAAACCTCTTTTTTTTCGTTATTATCCATAAAAACCTCCGAAAAAGCCCCGTCCGAAATCGGACGGGGCTAAAAATAAACTTCATCTTATGTCGCAGTTTAAAAATCCTTTCACATCCGGACTTTACCGTAAACACGGTTTACCGTCGGTCGGGGAATTTCACCCCGTCGAAGCTTGCCCGAAAAACATATAAAACATAGTTCGGCTTGCCCTCGCAGACTTATCGCCTGTCGCATTTAAACGCAGCCGCAAAACCACGTTATCAAGCGGCGAATCACTGCCGGTGGAGATTTTCACTCCGCCCCAAAGATTTCGGCTATATTCTATAACGAAACGCTCGTCTTGTCAAGCGTTTTCCCGCTTAAAATTTCTCCCTATAATTTTCTATGTCGGCTTAATATTTGAGGTTTGCCCTGATATCGGAGGCGAGCTCGGCGGCGTTTTTAACGAAAAGCCTGTCCGCAACGGACATAAGCCCTACGGCCTCCTCGCTTCTGCGGCTCGAGGTGAACCCGCAGATTTCGCTTCCGCTGCGAAGAAAATAACGGATATTTTTAACGGAAGAAACGCCTTCTCCTCCCGTGAATTTTCCGCTCGAAGAAACAAATGACATAACGCCCGCGCCGTTTAGCGCCCGCACGGCTTTTTCGGTTTCGGCGGAATTTATTATCCCGTTTTCCAGAACAGCCGAAACCTTCTTTTTTTTCGCCGCTTTTATTATCTTTTTGAACTCGCGTTTAATAAGGTCGGTCGCGCCGAATTTCACGGCGGAAATCCCCACGGGAACGTAAACCCTGTCCGCGCCCTTTTCTATCGCCTTTTTCACGGCGTACTTTTTAACGCCGAAACACTCCTCGCCGAGCGGGAAACACACCGCCGCGACGACCTCTATCCCCGCGCCTTTAAGTTTCATTTTTGCGATTTTTATTTTTTGCGGAGTTACGACGACCGCTCCGAACCCGAAATTCTTGGCTTCGGTAAGTTTCCGATCGAGCAGTTCCGGGCTGAATACGTCGGTCAAATCGCAATCGAATTTCTTGAAGAGTTTGGCGGCTTTGAAAGCTTTGAATTCCCTGCGCATTTCGTCTTCGCTCTGCCCGAAAATCACGGAAGCTTTATCGGCAGTATCTTTCCCGAAAGGACTGTCTTTCGCCGCGTCCGTCGCGGGATTTTTTACTGCGTTTTCCGTCTCGCCTGCCGCTCCCGTCGTTCTTGCCCTCTCTGCCGTCTCTGCCGTCATGCCGCCGAACGTGTTCGACGCGTTTATATTTTCGGCGTAAACTTCTCTTTTTTCTACGAATTCCGTCGGCCGATTAACAGAAAACGCCGATTTTGCCTGCATATTCACAGGATATAACGGAACATTCGCCGCCGAGCCGTAAATACTCTGCGCAACGGGAAAAATTTTTTCTCCTTTCTTTTCGAGCGTTTCTTTCGCTTCGTTTACGGTATTATCCGCTTTCTCGCCGATTTTCGCCTTATTTTCGGCGGCATTTGCGGTATTTTCAAAAGTTTCGGTTTGTTCTTCCGTTCTTACTTTTTCTATAACGTCCATTTTTTTACCTCGCATTTAAGTTTGTCGGAATTTTTGACTTTTATTTACCGTTTTATACACCCGAACCGCGGCTTCGACCTTAAAAGCCGACTTTCGACAAACTTTTCCCAAAACAAACGCCGAAAACAATATATAATGAAGAAAATCAGAGGAGATCTTTATGCCGAATTTCTTTCAACTCGCTTTGCTTTTGGTTTCGATTTTCGTTTCCGCGTTCGGATTTGCCTGCATTATCCGTTTTTTCGGGAAATATCTCGAAGAAATCAGAGCGGGCGTAAAGAAAAAAGCTAAAAACACAGAAAATATACGTCCGAAAAGGGAAACGCAAGCCGCGAAAGAGCCGACCGAGCCGCCGGGAAGAGACCCGAAGATTTACTACATACGAAACGCCGAACTACCGCAAAAACCTAAGCCGAAACGCAGAAAAAGAACGAGACCGAAACCCGATCTCGCTTTTAAAGGGATAATTATTCAACCCGAAGAATTTTGCGAAAAAAGATATAAATAAACAAAAAACGGCAACGGTCGGAAATTAAGCAGCCCCGACCGCCGCCGTTATTTTTTTGCCGTAAATTTAAATATCTTTGTTTAAAACCCTGTACAAAAATTCTTTCGTCCTCGGGTTTTCGGGTTTGTTAAAAATAACTTCGGGCGAATTATCCTCCGCGACATAGCCGCCGTCCATAAACACCACTCTCGAAGAAACGTCTTTCGCAAACTGCATTTCGTGCGTTACGACGATCATCGTAAGCCCCGTTTTCGCAAGTTCTTTCATTACCGACAAAACTTCGCCGACCATTTCGGGATCGAGCGCGGAAGTGGGTTCGTCGAACAAAAGCACGTCGGGATTCATCGCGAGCGCCCGGGCAATCGCGACCCTTTGTTTCTGTCCGCCCGAAAGCTGAGCGGGGCGGGCGTTTATAAACGCGCTCATTCCGACTTTCCCGAGATATCCGAGCGCGATTTTTTCGGCTTCCTCTTTGGTACGTTTCAGTACTTTCATCTGCCCTATAACGCAGTTTTTCAGCACGTTCATATTGTTGAACAGGTTGAACTGCTGGAACACCATTCCCACCTTTGCGCGGTAAGACGCAAGGTCGAAATCGGGAGCTAAAATACTGTTTCCGTTATACAAAATCTCGCCGCCGCTCGGCGTTTCGAGAAGATTTATGCAGCGGAGCATCGTGCTTTTGCCCGAACCCGAAGCACCGATAACCGAAACGACTTCGCCCTTTTTGATTTCCAGATCGACGCCTTTTAATACCTCGTGGTCGCCGAACGATTTTCTTAAGTTGATAATTTTAATAATACTGTCAGTCATTAGGAATTTCCTCCTTCGTAACTTTTATCATAGAAGCGGAATCGCTTTGCGAACCGCAGATCGTGTAATTATCCTTGCCCGCAAGAGCCTTTTCGACAAGCCTTAAAAGTCTCGTTATCGTAAACGTCATTATGAAATAAATAACGCAGCAGATAAAGTAAATCGGGAAGTTCTTATAGGTCTGTTTAACGATTACGTTCGTGAAGAAATACAGCTCCGTAACGCCGATTACGTTCAGAACGGAAGTATCTTTGATGTTGATCACGAACTCGTTCGAAACGGCGGGAAGAATATTTCTTATAACCTGTGGGAGTATTACGTGAACCATCGTGGCGACGTGCCCCATTCCGAGCGCCCTCGCGCCCTCGAACTGACCTTTATCTATGGAAATGATTCCGCCTCTGACGATCTCCGCAATATACGCGCCCGTGTTTATCGAAACGATGATCAGCGCGGAAAGGAACAAATTTAAAGTGTTTCCGCCCGTCGCGAACGCGTAGCCCCAGTAAATAACCATTGCCTGAACCATCATCGGCGTTCCTCTGAACACTTCGATATACACCGAAAGAATTACGTCCACGATTTTCTGAATTACCGCGACCCACTTCTTTTTCGAGCGGGGAATAGTCCTGACAACGCCTATGATAAGACCGATAAGAAGACCCGCCACGGTGGAGATAAGCGCGATCGAAACGGTGTAACCGACGCCTTTAAGAAAATCTTTCCAGTATGTTTTCAAAATATTGCCTACCGAAACGAAAAATCCCTCGTCGTCATTCTGTTTTGCGTTGCAAACGGCGTTCGCGGTAGGTCTTTCGGCAACATAGCCGTCGATCGTTCCCGCTTCCAACGCCATTCTCATATCGACGAACGTCGCGAGAGAATCTATCGCCGTAAGACGGCTCGTCTGAGACTGGAGCGCGCTGAGATGGAACGTTCCCGGCTGTCCCGCTATCTTCACGCCCTCTCTGTCGATTTCGGACAAGGATTTCGCGTCGGCGATAACCGAACCTTCGCGGGTTACGACGACGAGCGTCGAACGATAATAAGGAGTTGTAAAATCTATCTCTTTCTTTCTCTCTTCCGTCGGACTCATACCCGCAACTATCGCGTCGAGCGCGGCGCTGTTTACCGCGGGGATAAGACTTTCCCACTCGTACTGATAAATTTCGATGGTCATATTCATCGAAGCGGCGACCATAGCTGCTATCTGAACGTCGTAACCGTTGGCGTACTTGCCTTTCAGATTCGCTATCGGAAGCGCGCCGTTTCTGTCGTCGTCCTGAGTCCAGTTATAAGGCTCGTAAGCGCATTCCATACCGACTTTCAGCACTCCGCCGCTTACGGAAGAAAAATCGTAACGCGGAGTGAACGTAGCCGTTTCGTCGTTTAAAATTTCGATAATTCCGCCCATAATTTCTTCCTGCTCGCCTGAAGAAAGTTTATCGAGGAACTGGTTCATTTTATCTTTATAAACGTTGCCTTTGGCAAGACCTATGGCGATTGCGACGTCCGCGTCGGTCGCCGTGAAACCCGTGTCGTTGTTGACAAGGTCGACGTAAGTAAGTTTAGCCTTGTTTCCGCCGCCGCAACCGGAGCAGGAAAAGACAAGGAAAACGAGCGTCAGAATTAAAATCAAATTACGCGTTTTTTTCATTTGTATTCCTCCGAATAAAATTTCAGTAACAACTTTTTCGATAAAAATCGTTTCGATAGAAACCCGCTTCAATAAAACTCCGCGTCAATAAAAACTTCGTTTAAATAAAAAACCCGTTTCAATAAAAAATCCCGCGGGAAAGCCATAAAGCAATACCCACGGGAAAATCCGTCAATACCACGATAGCTCTCCGCTAAAAAAAGCGACAGTCGTCGATATGTTTTACCGACGCCCAACCTGTTGCGAGGTGCGAACACGCAACGGTTTCGGCAAGACTTCCTTTCTTTCTCGTTCCCCTTCGACGGGTTGTGAACGAGAGCTACTTTTAAGCCCTGCGCCTCTATCTTATTTTTATCTGTTTGTTTTCGTCTGCAAAAAAGCGTTTCCGCCCTTTCGTTTTAAGCCGGCGGCATGACCGACTGTTTTCGTTGCCGCCGACCGACATATGTGCATTTTAATACTTTACTCCGAAAAAAGCAAGCGTTTTAACGCATAATTTTAAAAATTTTCTCTCCTCGTCCGGTAAACAAACGACATATGGACAAAAACTCGCATAAAAGCGACTTCTCCCCCGGATAAAAAATTTTCGGATAATAAAAAAGTCAAAACGTTCCGCGGCGAAAAACGCTTGGCTTAATGTTTTGACTTTTTGTTTATTTATTATTTTTGTCGGTTATTTGTCGGTATTGTTATCGTCGTTATCGTTGTCTTTCTCTTTGTTTTTAAGCGCGATCGCCGCCGATACGGAGCTGAAAACCGCGCCGATTGCAAGAGAAATTACCGCGTACGTCGTGAAACCGTTTTCGGCGTCTCTCATAAAGAACAAAATCGCCGCGAGGACGTAAAAAACTATCGATAAAACGCGGAAAATCATTCCCGCTCCGCTATTACTCCTCATTTTTCCCCTCCTCGTCTTCATCGTTGCCGACCGAGCCGTAAAGCGCGATATTGTTCAGAATCTCGTCGAGCTTGGCGAGGACTTCTTCTTTGCCTTGCCTCGTCTGCGAGGAAACGGCGATTACGTTCTGCTTTGTTACGGCAAAAAATCTCGCGATGTCTTCCACGTTCTTTTTCACCTGCATTCTCGAAAGCTTGTCGGCTTTGGTGGCGATAAAACTGAACGAAAACGCGCACGAATGAAGAAAATTAACCATCGTCACGTCGTCCGCGGTGGGTTTGTGGCGGATATCCACGAGCGAAAAAACGTAGCTCGCGTTGGACTTATCCTCGAAGAATTTCTGCATCGTAGCGCCCCACTTCTCTTTTTCGCTTTTGGAAACTTTCGCGTAGCCGTAACCGGGGAGATCGGCAAGCACGAACTCGCCGAAATCGAAATAGTTCACAAGCCGCGTACGCCCCGGAGTGTCCGAAGTTTTCGCGAGTTTCTTCTGGTTCGCAAGCATATTTATGAACGAACTTTTGCCCACGTTCGATTTGCCGACCACTGCGATGATCGGCTTATCGGGTTTTATGAACTGCGTCGGCGAAGCCGCCGAAGTTATGAACGTTGCGTTTTTTATTACCATAATCTTCCTTAATTTTTCTTGCGTTATACCGTTTACGGCAAAACGGTCGTACTGAATTTTTACCCTTATTTACCCAACTTTAGATATTTACCCCGCGGATTGCTTCGTCCAGAACTTCCGTAACCGTCGAAACGGGAATAAAATTCATTTCCTTTCTTATGTTTGCGGGAATTTCCTCGAGATCTTTGACGTTCTGCTTTGGTATAATGACGTTTTTAATGCCGAGACGGAACGCCGCGAGCGATTTTTCTTTAAGTCCGCCGATAGGCAGAACCTTTCCCCTAAGGGTAACTTCGCCCGTCATCGCGATGTCTCCGCGCACTTTCTTGCCCGTAAACGCCGAGGCGATAGCCGTCGAAAGCGTCACGCCCGCGCTCGGTCCGTCCTTCGGGGTCGCGCCCTCGGGAACGTGAATATGCACGTCGTATTCCTCGAATTTTTTCGGGTCTATTTCAAGCTCTTTTGCGTGAAGTTTAACATACGTAAGGGCGATTTTCGCGCTTTCCTGCATAACGTCGCCGAGTTTTCCGGTTAAGTTGAGATTGCCTTTCCCGGGGTACAGAGCGACCTCAACGGGGAGCGTCGTCCCGCCGACCTGCGTCCAGGCAAGCCCCGTCGCGCAGCCGACTTCGTCGTTTCTTAATTCGTCGGTATAAGAATATCTGTCCGCGCCGAGAAGCTCCTCGATCGTCTTTTCGTCGACTTTAATCTTCTTTTTGCGTTTGTCGTCCGCGGTTTTCGCCGCTATCTTACGGCACACCGAACCTATCTCTCTTTCAAGATTTCTTACGCCCGCTTCACGCGTAAACCCGTCTATAAGTCGATAAACGGCGTTTTCTTCAAATGAAAGGCGAGCGGGATCAAGTCCGTTTTTAGTTGTTTCTTTGGGTACGAGATAACGTTTTGCTATCTCGAATTTTTCGTTTCTCGTGTATCCGCTAAGCTCTAAAACTTCCATTCTGTCGAGAAGCGGAGCGGGGATTGTATCGAGCGAGTTAGCCGTCGTTATAAACAAAACTTTGGAAAGATCGTAAGGGATTTCAAGATAACGATCTCTGAAAGCGACGTTCTGTTCGGGGTCTAAAACTTCTAAAAGCGCGCTTGCGGGATCTCCCCTTAAATCGCTCGAAAGCTTATCGATTTCGTCGAGAAGAATTACGGGATTTATCGTTCCCGCCTCTTTCATTGCATAAATAATTCTGCCGGGCATCGCGCCGACGTAAGTTTTTCTGTGACCTCTGATTTCCGCCTCGTCCTTAACGCCGCCGAGACTCATTCTCACGAACTTTCTGTCCAGAGCGCGCGCGACGGACTTAGCGATCGAGGTTTTACCGACTCCCGGAGGACCGTATAAGCAAAGTATCGACCCGCCGATTTTGCCCGTGAGTTTCAAAACGGCAAGATATTCGATAATTCTTTCCTTAACCTTTTCAAGTCCGAAATGGTCTTCTTCGAGAATTTTTTTAGCGTCCGAAAGGCTTTCTCTGTCTTTACTCTCCTCGCTGAAAGGTAAGTCCAAAATCCAGTCGAGATAACCCGAAAGCACAGTATAATCGGGAGAAGACGGACTCATTTTGTCCATTCTCGAAAACTCTTTCAAAGCCTTTTCCTCAACGACTTTCGGAAGTTTTTTGTCAAGAATGCGTTGTTTGAGCTGTTCTCTTTCATCCTCGTCGTCGCCGAGTTCGCTGTGAATTGCTTTAAGGCGTTCTCTTAAATAATATTCTCTCTGGCTCTTCTCCACGCTCGCTTTAACCTTGTCGGATATCTCCTTTTCGGTTTTTATGATTTCGATTTCGTGTACGAGAAGATTGAAAAACGCGTAAAGTTTATCTTTTATGTTCGCAAGTTCGAGAATCTGCTGTTTGTCGCCCTCTTTGAAATTCATATTGTAAGAAGCGGCGTTTACGAAATCCTCGGCTTTATCGAGCGCAAGAATATTTGCGAAAACGTCCTTGTTCACCTTTACTTCCGGCGATTTCAAAAAGTTCGCAAGCTCGGTTTTAACCACTCTGAAATAAGCTTCCGTTTCCGCGTCGTCCGCGTCGGCGGCGATACGCTCTTTAACCGTCACGAGAAAATAATTCTCGTTTTCGTGATAAGAAATGATTTCCGCGGCAAAAAGCGCATTCACGTTCACTTTGATGTTGTCCCCGGGCATACGCGTTATATGCCTTATTCTGCAAACCGTGCCGATGGAGCAAACATCCTGCTCGGCGGGTTCTTCCACTTTTGCGTCGCGCTGGGCGGAAACGAAAATCAACGCTTCATCGGTGTCTACGGCGGCGTTTATCGCCGCAAGCGATTTGATTCTGCCCACGTCAAACGACGTAGCCACGCTCGGCAAAATCACCTTGCCTCTGAGCGCGACCATAGGAATCGTCCTTACTTCGGGACTTACTATTATATTTTCGGGAGTTTCGAGACCGTTGTCTCTGAGATTTTTATAAGCGTTCATATTACTCTCCTTTTCCGAACAAGCCCCCCTTCGTCGTTTTTGCGGCTCCCTCACGCCGCGCCGTTGTTTTTTCGGCTTTAAAACTATTTTTGCCCGTCCGAATGAATTTTTGCACCATTATATATTACTATATTAAAAACTACAAGTCGTTCAGCGTAAAAAACAGTGAAATTTCTTACGTCCGAAAAATCGGTCTTCCGATAAAAAAGCACTTTTTAAGCGTTTGTATCGGGTACGTCGGTTACGATAACGGTCGCTTTCCCGTCGATTTTAAAATCAGTTTTGCAGGAAACGAAAAAGCTGTCGCCCTTGGAAAATTCGCCCGCATAACCGCCGCCGCAAATTTTTCCCGAACCCGAAACGACGGTTAAAGCCGTGAAACTGTTTTCGTCGTAAAATTCCTTTTCACCCGAAAGCTCAACCTCTCTCACGCGGAAATATTTACATTCCGCAAGCGTTTTTTCGTCCTTTTTATTACCCGACGCAAACGAAACGGGGGCGTATTTTTTGAAGTTTATTACTTTTACGGCTTTATCCACGTGAAGTTCGCGAAGTTTTCCGTCCGCTCCGCGGCGGTTGTAATCGTAAACTCTGTAAGTCAGGTTGCTGTTCTGCTGAATTTCGCAAATCAAGCAGCCCGCGCCTATCGCGTGTACCGTTCCGGCGGGAATAAAATAGCTTTCGCCTTTTTTAACGGGAATGAAATTTAAAAGCTCCTCGACTTTCCCCTCTTCGAGATATTTCAGAAATTCCTCTTTCGAAGTGTCGCGTTTGAAACCGTAATAAATCCCCGCGCCCCCGGCGGCGTCCACGATATACCACATTTCGGTTTTACCGTAAGAATTCTCGTTTTTCAAAGCGTATTCATCCGACGGGTGAACCTGAACGGATAAATTGTTTTTTGCGTCGATAAGTTTTATAAGCACGGGAAAAAATTCGAATTTATCGCAGTTTTTGCCAAGCTCCGATTTTGTTACGACTTCCTGCAAAGTCCTTCCGTCGGCAAGTTTTGTCGGTCCGTCCTTATGAAAAGAAAGTTCCCAACTTTCCGCGCAAGGCGTTTTGTCGGTTATTTTGCCGTATTCCGTTTTCAGTCTGTCTCCGCCCCAGAGGTAATCTTTACACTCGGGGAATAATTTATATATTTTACCGTCCATAATTTATAACTCCGTAAACCGCCCGTTTTTCTGCGTTGTATATAAAGTCCTACATTCCGTCTTGTCCGCATAAAAACATTCCGGCGAAATTCTTTTATAATCTCATTATATATGATTTTTTTGTTTTTGTAAACTTTTTGCCTTTCGGTTTCGGCGGTATCTCCCGAAAAAAAGAAAAACACGCCAGTTTTCGCGTAGATTTTCAAGTCGCATAATTTTAGCCGTATACGCATTCGATATGCCGTCAAAAAAATAAAAAATAACGCTTTATCCCCTCAATCGATTGCAGATAATAAAAAAAAAGTGTATAATAAAACCGAAAAAATTTTTACGGAGGACAACTATGCCACTTGTCAATTCTAAAAAAATGTTTGAAGCTGCTTATAAGGGCGGTTACGCTATAGGCGCATTCAACGTAAACAACATGGAAACCATTCAGGGTATCGTGAACGCGGGCAAAGCTCAGAACGCTCCCCTTATTCTTCAGGTTTCTTCCGGCGCGAGAAAATACGCAAACCCCAAGTATCTTAAACACCTTGTTCTTGCCGCCGAAGAGGATTCGGGTCTTCCGATCGTTCTTCACCTCGACCACGGCGATTGTTTCGACCTTTGCAAGAGCTGCATCGATAACGGCTTCACTTCCGTTATGATCGACGCTTCCAAATACGAATTTGCAAAAAATATCGAAATTACTAAAGAAGTCGTCGCTTACGCACACGACAGAAACGTTACCGTAGAAGCCGAACTCGGCAAACTCGCAGGTATCGAGGACGACGTTAAAGTTCATTCGGACGATGCTATGTTCACCGATCCCGACGAAGTTTACGAATTCGCTACCAAAACGGGTATCGATTCCCTCGCTATCGCTATCGGAACTTCTCACGGCGCATATAAATTCAAGCCCGGTCAGAAGCCTCAGCTTCGTTTCGACATTCTCGAAGAAGTAGGCAACCGCCTTCCCGGATTCCCTATCGTTTTGCACGGAGCATCCTCCGTTCCGCAGGAATTCGTTAAGACTATCAACGAATTCGGCGGAAAAATGCCCGACGCAATCGGTATTCCCGAAGAAATGCTCAGAAAAGCGGCTACGATGGCTGTTTGCAAAATCAATATCGATTCCGACCTTCGTATGGCTTGCACCGCGGCTATCCGTCAGCATATGGTTGAGCATCCCGATCATTTTGACCCGAGACAGTACCTCGGCGACGCAAGAGCCAACGTTCAGAAGATCGTCGAACACAAACTTGTCGATGTTTTGGGTTGCGCAGGCAAAGCGGACGAATGTAGATAATCCGTTTATCTTAATCTTTAAATTACAAACAAAAAGCGTTGCTTTCATAGCAGCGCTTTTTATCGTGTATATATTGCTCAAACGTATTTTGCCGCGTTAATCGGCTTATAGGCGGGGTTTTGCAATGTAATCACAACATGCGAAAATTAAAAGTCAAAGTTCGAGTTCGTCGAGAGTTTTTTCGAAACTCGGAAGTATGTTCTCTATAAAATACTTTACCGCTTTATCGTCGATCGACAAAATATCTTTACCGATGCTGTCTTTGGCTTTCAAAAACTCCTTATTGCCGCTTTTGACTTCCTCAACGCATTTGATATACGCGGCGATACGGTCGGCGGCTTTCATTATTTTATGCTCTTCCGTTCTTTTGTCGTCAAGAATAAACTCCCTGTAACTCGGTTTAAGCTCTTCCGGAAGTTTGTCGATAAGTTTTTCGCAAGCAAGCGTTTCCAAATCCTTATAAGCGGTGTTTATCTGCGAATTGAAGTACTTTATAGGTGTGGGTAAATCGCCCGTTATGACCTCGCTCGCCTCGTGATAAACGGCAAGACACATAACCTTATATTCGTCCACGTTCCCGCCGAACATTTTGTTTTTTATAAGAGCTATCGCGTGGGCGATTTCCGCAACCTGAAGACTGTGTTCCATTATGTTCTCTTCCGTTGTGGAGTGCATAAGCGCCCAACGCTTTATGTATTTCATTCTCGATAAATAAGCAAAAAAATCGTAATCCATAGTAATTATTCCTATAAAAAATGCCGTCGTTCGGCGGCATTTCTGTTATGCCGGTCAAGAATATAACGAACCGTGGTCTTGCGGTGCATTTTTGACAAAAGCGAACGCAGACGTACTATATGTACTTTAAGCGAGCATTTGACAAAAAGTGCGGAAATTGCGGCGTTTTGGCATAGTTCGTAATATTTTTAGCCGGTATAATATCTTCAAATCAAAGTTTTTGAGTTAAACGTTCAACCGAAACGCCGTTTAAACGAGCTTGTTCGTCGATAACGAAATCGATCGTATCTCCGCAGCCGTAGAACGGAGGATTAACCCCTATTCCGCCCGCGGTAAGCGTTGCGGGAATATACACGTAAGTCAGCGCCGAGCAGTCCATAAACGCATAGTCGCCGATGGTTTCGACGGCGGAAAGCTCTACGCGGAGAATTCTCGAGGACCTAAAAGCGTAAGCCTCGATATTTTTTACGCATCTGCCGAAATAAACTTCCGTAAGAGCCGTACAATCGGAAAACGCGCTGTGACCGATCGTGAGCGCGACGCCTTTATCTTCCCCCGAAGCGATCGTAACGTTGGAAAGTTTGGTAAGTCCGCCGAAAGCGTCCGTACCGATTTTCTCGTAACCGTAAGGGATAATTACTTTTACAAGTTTTGTAAACGCCTTGAAACCCGCGTCCGCAACGGCGATAACCTTTTTGCCGTTATATTCGGTCGGGAGTTTCAATGTTTTAGGATATTCCTCTTCGGCTGCGTTTGCCGCAACGGAATAACATTCGTTCCCCTCGCTGTCTGTAATTCTTACAAAACTGAAATACTTCTCGTCCGAAGTCGGCAAACCCGACGACAGACAGGAGCATAACCCCATAAGCGCGAACGCTATACAGAAAAGAATCGAAACAAGCCTTTTCATATCATACCTCTGTTTTTCTTTATATGCCCAAAAATAACACGAATCGCAGACCGACGGCGCATTATAATTGTCTATCGTAATCAATTATAACACGAAAATAAACAAAATACAAGTCTATTTGATTTATTTTTTTACTTACGTTAAATTTTAAGGAGAAATCGTAAGTTTATCAAAGCCCAAAGAAACGGCATTTAATACCTTTAAACGTCTATCGAGTACTTATATACTTCGGATTTCGGCAAATCCCTGTCCTTTGCCACGGTCTTAATCGCCTCTTTTTTGTCGAGTCCGCTGTTCATATAATATAAAATATGCTCTTTTATCGGGAGTTTTGACAAGATATTCTCTTCCGCTTTGCCGCCCTCGACGATAATAACGTACTCTCCTTTGGGCGTATCTTCTTTCAGCTCCTCGCCGAGCATAATTCTTTCCACGCCCTCGTGGATTTTTGTTATCTCCTTGCAAACCGCCGCTTTTCTCGCGCCGAAAGATGAATAAAGCGTTTCGAGATCGGCTTTGAGATCGTGCGGGGCAGAATAGAAAATAAGCGTCATATCGAGATTTTTATATTTTACAAGCAGTTCTTCCCTGTCCTTTTTCTTGCTCGGCAAAAAACCGATAAAAGCAAATCTCGAAGCGGAAAGCCCCGATAAAATGAGAGCGGGAACAAATGCCGTCGCGCCGGGGATAACCGTATATTCCAAGCCGTTTTCTCTTAAAATCGTCGAAAGGACATTGCCGGGATCGGATACGACGGGCGTGCCCGCATCCGTTATCACGGCGATATTTTTGCCGCTTTTCAGCTCCTCTATGAGTTTTTCGGCGGCAACCGTCTCGTTGAATTTATGATATGCGACGAGCGGCTTTTTTATTTCGTAATGATTTAAAAGTTTTAAAGACGTTCGCGTGTCCTCGCAAGCGATTATGTCGACCGACTTTAACACCTCAAGCGCGCGAAGGGAGATATCTTTGAGATTTCCGACGGGCGTCGAAACAAAATACAACATAGTTTTTCCTTAATTTTTAATATTTTCCGCCACGAAAAATTGCGGTTTTATCCCTTTTCTGCCTTCGATAAGGAATAAATAAGGTTTTTCGGACTGCCCGCTCGTGACGAACTGAAGCTTCACCGGTTCGAGACCGTTGTTTCTCATCGCATAAATTAAATCCGCAAGTCGTTCCGTTCTCTGACACATACAAAGTCTGCCGCCGTTTTTAAGTTTTTTCGCGGCGATTTCTACGATTTCGTCGAGCGTTATCGTTATTTCGTGTCTGCAAACGGCGATATGGTCATCGGGATTTCTTTCTCCGCCGTTAAGCTTTTTATAGGGCGGATTGCAAAGAATAATCGAGAAAAAGCCGTTAAATTCTTTCGGAATATCCTGAAGCGGACAATTGAAACATTCGATTTTGTCTTCTAAATCGTTATATTTAACGGTTTTTTCGGCTAAATCGTGCAAACATTTCTGCAATTCGAACTCGTAAACCTTTTTGACGGTTTTATGAAGCGCATAATAATGAATACCTACGATTCCCGATCCGGAACAAAAATCCGCAGCGACGTCGCCTTTTTTAAAGGACGCAAATTTCGAAAGCAACACGGAATCGCTCGAAAAGCGATAAAGCGTTTTATTCTGTATTATTTTAAGCCCGTCGATCAGAAGATCTTCGAGCGTTTCGTTTTCGTTTAATTGCATTTCGTAATTTTCTGTAATTTCAGATTATTTTCCGTAATTTTTAAAAAGCGGCTGTCGCATTCACAGCGACAGCCGCTTCTCCGTTTTTTACTCTTCTACGGGAGCTCCCACGGGACAAGTACCCGCGCAAGCGCCACAGCTGATGCAAGTATCGGCATCGATTACATACTGAGTGTCGCCTTCCGAAATAGCAGCTACGGGGCAATTCTCAGCGCATGCGCCGCACATAATGCACGCGTCAGTAATTTTATAAGCCATAGTTTTTTACCTCCGATTTATTTTTAATTTGTTTCGCGCGTTCGGCAAAGTTTTTCGCCCGCCTGCGCGTTTTTACCACTGTATTATAGCACAAACGATAGATTTTGTATATGGTTTTTCGATAAAATTTATATGTTTTTTATTAAATTTTTTCGGTTAGTCGTTTTAACAAGAAAGTCAATCCAAAAGATCTTTTATTTCTCTCAATTCTTCCTGTGAAGGCTGGTCGTCGTCCTTAGACGTATTCTTTTTGAACTTTATGTCGGCGAGCGGGAAATCTTTATAAGCAAAACTTCCGTCCGAGTTCGATGTTTTAACCTTTACGATGAATTTGAGCATATTGTTGGAAACGACGGTCGCTTTCCCCTCCGGGGTCATAACCTCGCTGCCCACTTTCGGCATTTTTCTGAACGCTTCGCTGTAATGCTCGTTCTCGTACTCCAAACAACACATAAGTCTGCCGCAAAGTCCGCTTATCTTCGTTGGATTAAGCGAAAGCCCTTGAGTTTTTGCCATTTTTATCGTTACTTTCCGGAAATCCGGCATACAGCTCGCGCAGCAGCAAACTCTGCCGCACGGCGCAATTCCGCCTAAAATTCTCGTTTCGTCTCTTATACCGACCTGACGAAGTTCTATTCTTATATGGAAAGCCGAAGCAAGGTCTTTTACGAGTTCTCTGAAATCTATTCTGCCCGCGGCGGTGAAATAAAACACCACTTTTCCGCCCTCGAAAGCGAATTCCGCGTCGATAAGCTTCATCTTAAGCCCTCTCGCCTCGATTTTTTCGTTTGCGAGCTTCATCGCGTCGCCAACTTTGGCTTCGTTTCTCTTCACTCTGGCTTCGTCTTCCGGCGTGGCTCTTCTCATTATCGGTTTCAACGGCTGAACGATTTTGTCATCCGAAACTTCTCCGGGAGGTGTAAGCACCTTTCCGTACTCGACCCCTCTCGCCGTTTCGACAATCACTCCGTCGCCCTTTTTTAATGCCATTTTGACCGGATTGAAAAAGTACACCTTTCCGGAATGTTTAAATTTTATGCCTACAACTTCTGCCATTTATATTTTTCTCCTAATATCGACAACAATATTCCGTCTGCCACCATAGTCGTGTTGGCGTTGAAATATATCGCGCGTTCCTTTTCGGTGAGCATATCCGCTATCGCAATGAGCGCGCCCGTCGTGTAACCGTTTTCCTTAGCTTTCGCTTTATCTTTAACAAGGAGTTTCGCCACTTCGCTTTTAAGTATCGCGACGAAATCCTTTAAATTGTCTTTGTTTATTTTGCTCGCATACACCGCGACTTCTTTGGACGAGCGCATAGAAAACAACACGTCGTCGCAGAAAATTCTCAGCTTTTCGATTTCTCCGTCCTGATAGGATTTGATAACGCTCCCGATTTTTCCGCCGCCGAGCGCAATTGCCGATTCCCTCTTTTTAGCATCGGGATATTCTCCCTTCAACACATCTTCGATTTCGCTATCCGAAAACGGCGGAATGTCGAGCCTTTTAACCCGTGATTTTACCGTGGGAAGAATTGTCGCGTCGGACGAAGCGCCTATTAAAATGCACACGTTTTCGGGCGGCTCTTCCAGGGTTTTGAGTATTTTGTTCTGCGCTTCGGCAGTCATATTTTCCGCCCCGCACAAAACGAAAAGCCGCAAGTCGTTTTCGATCGGCTTGACTATCGTTTTCGAAACGAGATCGTCGCTGTCCGCGGTTTTGATTTTGTCGCCGTCTTTCGGGTAAAAATCGCAGTCCGCGTAAGCTTCCTTTTCGATAAGTCTGCAAGGACGGCAACCCCCGCACGCGTCGCCTTTTTCGCACATAACGAGCTTAGCGAAAATCTTCATATAAGATTTAAGCATTATCGCGTCCGGGCAAACGATAAGGTATGCGTGGCTGAGTTCCCCGCGCTGTTTGTCGCCACGGATAATCCTGTACGCATTGGTATTTTTTATCAGTTTTTCCGCAATTCCGTTCACTTGACAGCTACCTTTATCTGATTATTTTTCTGTCTCTTAAAACGTTTAAAACGTCTTCGAATACTTTTTCCACGCTTTGTTCCGCGTCTATCGCCGCTATTCTTTCGGGAAAGTCCTCGAGCTGCTTTTTATAACCCTCGTAAACTTTCTCGTGAAATTCTCTTCCGCTTTGCTCTATTCTGTCGTTTTTATCCGCGCCGCCTTTTCTCAAAAACGCTCTTTCGGGCGTGATATCGAAAAACAACGTCACGTCGGGCATGCAATACTCTATCGGATAAGAATTGATTTTGTCGACAAAATCTTTTCCGAGTCCTCTCGCGTAGCCCTGATAAGCCACTGACGAATCGATAAATCTGTCGCACACGACGATTTTTCCGTTTTTCACCGACGGAATTATTACCTCTTTTACAAGTTGCGCGCGAGCGGCGGCATACAAAAGAGCCTCCGTCTCGTCGGTTTCTTCTTTATTTGCGGCGTCCAGAATTATCTCGCGGATCTTTTCGGAAATTTTCGTTCCGCCGGGTTCGCGGGTGAAAACGCAATCGTATCCGTTTTCGGTGAGATAATCGGTCAAAAGTTTAAGCTGCGTTGATTTTCCCGAGCCGTCGCCGCCCTCGAGCGAAATAAACGCGCCGCGTATGTTATTGTTAGTCTGCATAATAGCTGAATGTTTTAATCGCGTCCGCAATCACTGCAAGAGATTCGTAGTTTAAATCGGGCTGATCTTTTTCGAAATTAAACACAGACAAAACAAGTCCGTCCGAACGTCTCACGGGTTCTTTATCGCCTTTTTCGTTCTCGGTATACTCCCAGAAATACCATATATCCGAGAGTTTTTCCTTTCCGGAATTCTCGGTTTCCATAGCTTTTTGATTGAGTTTATACAAATCTATTCCGTAAGGAACATGTTCTTTTTTATATTCTTCCGACGGCGCGAAATCGCAGTACCAGTACAAATCAACCCCGTCCGCGTCGGCTTTTGCTATCGCTTCGACGACGGTGAGATAATTGCTCCGAAGAGTTTTTATTCTTTCGATTTCGTTTTTAACGCCCTGAGCTTTCTGCTCCGCGGTTCTGTAAGTTTTCTTATAGTTGCCCGCCTGCTTCACTCTCACGGAAAGAAAATAATCTTCCACGGCTTTTTCGTCAACTTCGCCGTTTGTTAAAAATCTCTCGAGATACTTTTTCGCGGAAACGAGGTATTCGTCGAACGAGGTAAGGTAACTGTTGTTCACGACCGACTGAGCCGTTTCGTTTACTTTTGTTTTCGTAACGCCGTTTTCGTCCTTTTTAACGGTTCCGTCCTCGTTTTTGACTTCTTCGCGCTTACCGTTGAAAATAATCACGTCGCCTTCTTTCGTGGCCGATTTAAGCGATAACATATAAAGCGCGGAATAGTTTCCCGCCGCCGTTACCGCGCTTACGCTCGTTTCGAGTACGTCGTAAGAAAGCTTGTTCTCGTTCTTGAGTTTTCCGATCATCTCGTAAGGATAATTTTCTTTGAAACTAACCCCGTCGAATATCACGAAATAAAACTGCTCGCCGACGGTTGCGCGTGTGGCGCATGTCGTGAATAGCAAAACCCACACGGCGATTGCCGCGACGATTGCGATAATTATCTTAATAAGATCATACGAAATAAGGTTTCCGAAACGCTTTTTTGTTATTTTTATATCCATATCCGGGGCGCGTCAGGCTAATATCTCGAGGATTTTTACTTGATAAGTGCATTTAGGAGCTTTTACGGTTACAACCTCGCCGAGTTTTGCTCCGACAAGGGCTTTACCTAAAGGACAATCGTTAGAAATTCTTTTTTCGGCAATATTAGCTTCTGTCGTTCCGACGATTTCGTATGTGGTTTCCTCGTTCATATCGATATCGAGAATCGAAACCTTGTTTCCGACGTTTACTACGTCGTGTTCGCCGTCCGATTTGATGATTTCGGCGATTTTAAGCTTTGCCTCGATTTCGACTATCTCGCCCTCGATTCTCGCCTGCTCGTTTTTCGCCGCGTCGTATTCCGCGTTTTCGGACAAGTCGCCGAAGTCTCTCGCGACTTTAATTCTCTCGGTAATTTCGGGACGTTTAACGAATTTCAATTCTTCAAGTCTCTTCTCGAGTTGCTTATATCCTTCTTCGGTAAGTATTACTTTTTCGCTCATTTAAGTTGCTCCTTTCGTCTCTTGCGTTTTGCTTTTTCAAGACGTTTTTCGGCTTTTACGCCGTTTAAATATAATTTTAATTCCGGTTTTAACCGCCGTTGTTATTTTCGGTTAGTCCGATTGCCCTTTTTATACCGTACAAGGTTATGCCGGACAAAGTTATGTCTGACAAAAATAATATGTTTGCCTTCCCCTAAAATCAAGGGAAGGCAAGCGATATGATTTCAAGATTACGTTTTTATTGCGTTTAATTACGCTTTGAGAGTGTAAGTGAAACCTTTTTCGGACGAATCTTCCTTAACGTTCGTTGCGGAAGGATAACGTACGAGGTTGTTCGCGCGCATCGTCTGCGAGATTGCCGCAATGGCTTTCTTGCAATCGTCCGCCGTTTTAACGACCATAAACGAATCAAGTCCCTCTGCTTTCATAGCTTCGTCCGCGGCGTTAAGTCCTTCCTGCGCTCCGCTTAAGTAGATATAAATCTTACCGCCCGCAAGGAAAGCTTTCATCAAAGTTTTTTCCGCAATTTCGCCCTCGTCCGCGGCAACGAACGATTTGGCGTAGACTCTTATGAGTTTGAAGAATTCTTCGGGCGAAGAAGCGATTTTGCCTTTTGCAAGCTTAAATTCGTAACCGCCTTTTCTTTCCGCGTCGGAGCATTCCGTTACGGCAGCCTTTTCGGCTTTCATATAACCTTTATCGTAAAGCGTTTCTTCGATAAGCTCTTTCGCAGAAGCTATATCTTCGTCTTTCGCGACGACAAGCTTAACGGGGAGTTTCGCGCCCGTTTCAACGGTTATGCCTTTTTTGTTAAGGTCGTCCGCATCCGCGTCGGCCTCCACTTCAACGGTTTCGCCTACGGTCTTTATCGAAACGGCGATTCCGTCTTCGTTAAGACCGAAATCGAGATCGTCGGCAGCCTTGTAGCTCAAAAGCTCGGCTTTAAGTTCGTCAAACGCTTTGCCCGCATCGAATTTTTCTTCGGGTTTCTCTTCTTTCTTAGCTGCGGCAAGAATTGCGAGAGCCGCCTGCTCTGCGGCAAGTTTTGCGGCAAGTTCCGCATCGAGACGAGATCTTTCCGAAGCGATTTCTTTTGCTCTCTGCTCGTCGTAAGCTTTAAGCTTGCTGTCGATAAGCTCGTTCACTTTGCCTTCGTCGATAGCAGGTTCTGCAGCAGCCTTAGCCGCTTCCGCCGCTCTCAATTCTTCGAGGACTTTGTTTCTCTCTTCGGCTTTGGCAAGGCTTATGAGAGCTTCTCTTTCGGCAAGAGCCTGCTGAAGAGCGAGTTTGGCTTTTTCGGCTTCTTTCTCGGCGTTTTCTTTGGCGTTGTCGTTATCTTTAGCCGCCTGAATTTCTCTGATCGTCTGAAGTCTTACTTCCTCGGCTTTTCTTTCTTCCTCGGCTTTCTTGGCTTCGTAACTGAGCTTTTCGATTTCAAGTTTGGTTATTCTCGGATCTTCGTCGTAACCGATAGCCGCCTGATGAACGCCCGTTCCCGCCGTTCCGTTGGCTTTGGCGCGATAATCGCTGCAAACTCTCTTGGTTATAAGTTCCTGAGCTTCGTTCAATTTATCGTATTTCGACTGCGGTAACCATTTCGCGTAAACGGTTACGCATCCGCCTCTGTGAGTCGCGGCGTCGAATTTTTTCGTGCATTTCTTGTTGGTGTACCAGCCCATAAACTGGTAACCTCTTCTCGTGGGGTTGTTGGGATAACCGAGATTTCTGCTGAATCTGACTTTCTGTCCGTTGGAGAACCTGCCGCCCATGGCGTTGTATTTAACTTTGAATTTCTTACGTCTTACGCTTGCGACGATTATCCAGATAATCAACGCGACGACGATAAGCGCGATTACGCCTATAGCGACGAATAACGCTATGTTCTTGAAAGAATCCTGACTCAAAATTCCTACCGACATCGCGGTGGTAACGTTTCCTAAGAAGAATGTCATTTTTACATCATCTCCGTCATTTTTTTGCTGCTCGTTATCGCTGACGAACTTGATTTTCGAATGGTTGTAACCGATTGCGACGAAACCGCTCGCATCCTCTACTTTTTCCTTGTCGAAAGTAAGTTCTACTTTGAACCTCATTCCTTCGTTTAAAGATTTGATCCGCGCGAGTTCTTTTTCGTCCATCGCGATATAGCTTATGTTTTGGTTGTCGCCCTCCGCGTCCACGCTCGTTGCGGGAACGAGTACGGAGAAAGACAGATAATATCTGAGGCTGCGAACGTCGGCAAGTCCGAGTTTCTCGGCGTCTGTAAGCCCTTCGGAAGCAACCTTCATCTTGTCCTCGTTGTTAAGGATAAGATTTATATTTCTTTCGACGGCAGGTATTCCGCCGAAAACGACTTTGAGTTTTGCGTTTTTATCGAAACAGTTTATCTCGTTTCCGTCCTTATCGACGGCAGTGAGTTTAACCGAGGGGATTTTTTCCTGCGGGAAAATCTTGTTGAAAACGCTCGATATCGGGTTAGACGGCGGGAGAATATTGTTGAGCGCGTCTATCGTGAATATCTTTTCGTTTTCGCCCGGAACGTATTCGAGATAAGATGTGTTGAACCATTCTACTCTCTTCGTCGATTTGTCCTCGAAGATAAGCGAACCGTTGATCGAGTAACTGTTTAAAAATCCGTCCGCTATTTTCGGACCCGTGTATCTCGGTTTTTCTTCGCCGTATCTCGAGGTGAGCGTGTCGGCAAGTCTGTTGGCGATATCTACGTTGTAGCTTACGGTAGCGTCTGCGGATATTCCGTATTGATCGGCTTTGGAAAGTCTTATCGCTTCGACAGCGTCTTTCGTAAGCCCGACGTATTTATTTAAAATATCTCTTACGTTGTTCCAGTCCGCGCCTTTGAAGTTATCGCTCGTACCCGTTCCGTCTTCCGTTTCTTCGTCCGAATTTAAAACGACGGTTTTAACGTTTATCGTAACCGTTCCCGTGGATAACTCTAATGCGTAATTTTCGTCCAACGCGTCGAAGTGGCGGAGATATTCTTCGACAAGCGCGAGTTCCTCTCTGCGTTTGTCGATTTTCTTGTTTCTCTCCTCTTCGGTGTCGGTATTTTTTATAGCCGCCGTCATTCCGAACCCGTTCACGCGTTCGTTCGCGACGTCCATATAACGTCTGAGTCCTTTATCGACGGTCGCTTTTTTGAAGTAAGCGTCGAGACGATTGATAAGCCTCTTTTCGAGATCGGCGTCGTCTTTGGCGATAAGCTTGTAATCGGCAAGCATCATCGTTCTTATGACGGTGTAATCTCTTTCCGCAAGCGCGTCCGCCGTTTCGACGTTCGTCGAAGTTTCGCCGTAAACTATCTGCGAAGGAGTACGGCAATTATAGTTTACCGTTTCGTCCGCGTATTTACCGGATTTGAAGATAAGGTAATAATAAAAATCAAGCGATTTCTGTTTATCGGACACGATGTTTTTGCTGAGCGTGTTCTGAGAAACGATTGCGGTCACAACGTCCGTTTCGAACGCTTCGACATACTCTTTCGCGTAAGTCGCGTTGCAGTCCGTCGAACAATCGCTGTGTCCTTCGCCCGCTTTGCTTTCGAGTTTAAAGGAAGATCTTAAAAGTTTTTTGGCTCTCGAAATAATTTCCTTGGCCTTATAGCCCGCAAGGTCGTCCGGGTCTTCCGAAAGATATCCGCCGTTGCCTTTCACGGAGTAATCTTTACGCATATAAACGTAGTTCGCGTAGAACCTGTACGCCGTCTGATAAATTCCGTAAAGCCCGTTAAGGTCGTGGTCTTCGTATAAAAGCTTCGCCGCCGCCGCGCAATCGGCTTCGGTTATCTCGCCCGGCTTGGCTTCGCCTATGTAACTGTTCACTTTGCTCACAAGCTCGTCGAACTTAACGTTTTTCGGGTCAAGCTCGAAGACGATAATCGAATCGTCCACGACTTCCGTCGCCGCCGACGCCTCGGCAAAAAGCGTGAGATAACCTTTGGTCATTCCGCCGCCTTTTATTCCGAGAATAAGCTCGTCTCTCCTCGCCCTCAGCGAATTAACGTTTAAATTCGGGTCGGAAACCGTTTTGTATCCCGGAAGTCCCGCGTCGGGTCGCACCGCGTTGCCGTCGGGCAACGAAACCGAAGTTCCGCTGTTCGACGGTGAAGAATCGGACGTGCCGCCGTTCCCGCAGGAAACTGCGAAAAGCGCCAACATCAGCGCCGCGATAAGCGCCAGCAGGCTGAGCGGTAATCTCTTTTTCCCGTGCTTATTTTCCATAAACTTTCTCCCGTAAATCGACCGAATACGCGGATTTCCCCTACGCGTTCGGGTCGGTTTAGATATACTTTTACTGCTATTATAGATATAATAACATATATCGGGAATTATTTCAATTATTTTTAACGAATTTTTTTATTTTCGGTTGATTTTTTTCGGCGAAATTCGCGTTTTCGGTTTACAAATAGCCGTTTTTGAGGTTTTTGAAAGGTTAAAAACCGGCTGTTTTTGAAACTTGAACCGACGCAGAAAATCAATAAGTCCGCCTATAAGTCGATTAACGGCATATTTTGCTTTTTCAAGCCTTAAAAAACGAGCTATGTTCCGCAATCGATTATGAAATTTTCGAAAAAGCGATTTTTTTTCGAAAAATTTTCCGTCGTTACGGAATTTTACGAGCGTATTCATTAAATGCGGCATATCTCTGCAATAATCCGTCCCAATATGCCGTCGCAATAAATCTCCGTACCGACAAAAGAAACGTCGCTATAATTCACCGCAATGATCCGCTTCAATAAATCGTTGTGATAAAATGTCGCATTAAGCCACCGCAATTAGTTGCTGCAATAAATCATTGTGATAAAACGTCGCATTAAGCCACCGCAATAAGCTGCTGCAATAAATCGCTGTGATAAAACGTCGCATAAAGCCACCGCAATAAGCCGTCGAAATACATCGTCGTACGACAAAAAGGGCTTCGTAGGAAGCCCTTTGCCTGTATTCAATTTCGGATTATATCTTGATTAAATCATTGGAACGTTTTATCGCCGCATTTTCGCGGCAACTTACGTTTACGTTTAAACCCGATGCGAAATTATACGAGTTCGATGATTGCAACGTCTGCCGCGTCGCCTCTTCTCATACCGAGCTGATAAATTCTCGTATAACCGCCCTTTCTTCCGGATTCGGCATACGCGGGAGCGATAGTGTTGAAGAGTTTTTCGACAAGCGGATGCTTAACGCCTTCCGTTCTCGCCTTGAAATCTTTCATGGACTCTCTGTTCACTTTAATTTCGCCGTCTGCGTTTTTCTCTACCTTTTTACCTCTCTGTTCCTGAAGATCATAGACAAGACTCATAATCTTTCTTCTTGCAGCGAGTTTCTTTCCTCCGTCCTTAACGACTTTGGTGGT
Organism: uncultured Clostridia bacterium; assembly: GCA_934271735.1. Taxonomy (GTDB): domain Bacteria; phylum Bacillota; class Clostridia; order Christensenellales; family Borkfalkiaceae; genus UBA10281. Next base: position 62,143 of record CAKQSB010000005.1, read on the forward strand.
AACGTCTTTGCCTTTTTTATCCTTGGTAGTAACGGTAGTTTCAACGACGTCGTCATAGCTGTTAATGGCAAGAGTGATAATCTTTTCTACATACGGTCTGAGTTCTTTAGCTCTGCCGAGGGTAGTTTCGATTCTGCCATACCACAAAAGGTTCGACGCCTGATTTCTTAATACCGCTTTTCTCTGCGTGGTTGTCATACCTAATTTTCTTGGCATTTCTTTAGTCCTCCTTTTCTTTTAATGCTAAACCGTAGGTGCCTAATTTATAGATTACTTCGTCTAAAGACTTCTTGCCCAAATTTCTGACTTTAAGCATATCATCTTCCGTCTTTTTGGTTAAATCGCCTACAGTGTGGATGTTTGCTCTCTTCAAGCAATTGTAAGAACGTACGGATAAATCCATTTCTTCGATGCTCGTGTTTAAAATCGTCTCTATGTTGTCCTGCTTTGCGGGAACGACGATAGGTCCGCTCATAACCGTGCTGAGTGCGAAAAGCTGGATATGCTCGCCTAAGATTTTTGCGGCGAGACTTATTATCTCTTTACCCGAAAATGCTCCGTTCGTCCACACTTCGAGCGTCAGTTTATCGTAATCGGTACTCTGTCCGACTCTCGTGCTTTCCACGTTGTAACTGACTTTTTTAACAGGCGTATAAATAGAATCGATAGGAATATAGTCTATTTCTTCGGTCTTGTTGTGTTCTGCGCCTTTATATCCTCTGTCTCTGCCTATGGTGATTTCCATATCGAGTACAGCGCCTTTGTCGAGCGTACAAATATACGCGTCCTTGTTGAGTACCTCTACTTCCATATCCGACGCGATGTCGCCTGCAAGTACTATTGCGGGACCGGTCTTATAAAGTCTTAATACTTTTTTGAAGTCGGGGGCAGTGGTTGTGGTTTTGAACGCTATACCTTTGATGTTCAATATGATCTCGGTAACGTCCTCTTTCACTCCCGGCACTGTGGAAAATTCATGCTTAACGATTCCGTTCGCAAACTTTATTCCTTGCGCCGCCGCTCCCGGAAGCGACGATAAAAGCGTACGTCTGAGCGCATTGCCGAGCGTTAAGCCGAAGCCTTTTTCAAGCGGCTCGGCTACTATCTTGGCATATGTTCTGTCATCGCTTTCAACAGTCACTATCTTGGGCGTTTCTATTTCCATCATAGAAAAATATACCTCCTGATTATTTGTTATGGTATATATTACTTAGAATACAACTCGACAATCATCTGTTCGGTAATCTGCGAATCAATATCCTCTCTCGTCGGAAGTGCAAGAACTTTTCCTTCTAATTTTTCAACGTCGAAATCAAGCCATTTGGGCATCTTCGCGCTCTTTGCCGAGCCTTTCAACGCTTCGAAATAAGGAGACGATTTCTTTCCTTCTTTAACGGAAATAACGTCGCCGACCTTAACCTGGAAAGACGCTATGTCAACGGGTCTGCCGTTTACGTTGAAGTGTGCGTGAGTTACAAGCTGACGCGCCTGACTTCTCGAAACCGCGATACCCATTCTGTATACCACGTTATCAAGCCTTCTTTCGATCAAAGAAAGCATGTTTTCACCGGTAATACCCTTCATCTTATCGGCTTTCTCGTAGTAATCTCTGAACTGAGATTCGAGTATGCCGTAAATTCTCTTTGCCTTCTGTTTCTCACGAAGCTGAAGTCCGTATTCGGAAACTTTCTTTCTGTCTGCTCCGTGCTGTCCGGGAGCTACCGGTCTTCTTTCGAAAGGACAAGAGGTTTTGTAACATTTGTCGCCTTTTAAGAATAACTTACCGCCTTCGCGTCTGCACAAGCGGCATTTTGCGTCTGTATATTTAGCCATCGCTTTTTTACCTCCCTATTAAACTCTACGACGTTTCGGCGGACGGCATCCGTTGTGAGGAATGGGGGATACGTCCTGAATGAGCGTAACTTCCAAGCCTACGTTTCCGAGTGCTCTGATAGCCGATTCTCTGCCCTGTCCGGGTCCTTTTACATAAACTTCGACAGAACGAAGTCCGTGTTCCATTGCCGCCTTAGCTGCGGTTTCTGCTGCCTGCTGAGCGGCGAACGGAGTGCTTTTTCTCGAACCTTTAAATCCGAGAGCACCCGAACTGCAATGAGCGATGTCGTTTCCGTTCGTATCGGTAACGGTAACGATAGTGTTGTTAAAGGAGGATTTGATATGAACCTGACCTTTGTCTACGTTTTTTAATTCTTTACGTTTCTTTACGACTTTCTTAACAGCCATTTCTGTTTACCTCCTTTTATTACTTGCTTGCGGTCTTCTTCTTGGCGACCGTACGACGAGGACCTTTTCTCGTTCTCGCGTTTCTCTTGGAGCTCTGTCCTCTTACGGGCAAGCCCTTTCTGTGTCTTACGCCGCGATAGCAGCCGATTTCCATAAGTCTCTTGATGGAAAGGGATACTTCGCTCTTAAGCTCACCTTCGACTTTAAGGTGATGCTCGATGTATTCTCTGAGTTTTGCAACGTCGTCTTCCGTAAGGTCTTTAACCCTCGTGTCGGGATTGACGCCCGTCTCTTTTAAAATTTTGGTTGCCGTAGGTCTGCCGATACCGTATATATACGTGATACCGATTTCTACGCGCTTTTCTCTTGGTAAATCTACGCCGGCAATACGAGCCATTTTGTATATCCTCCGAATTTTTTAAAATTTGTTTTTTGTGTTTCGGTTTCCCGAGAATTGAAAAGTAATTAACCCTGTCTTTGTTTATGGCTCTTGTTCTTGGAGCAGATAACCATAACCTTTCCTTCTCTCTTAATGACTCTGCACTTATCGCACATAGGTTTCACTGATGGTCTTACTTTCATTTTTTTGATCCTCCGATTTTAAGTTTAAATTAACAAAATTGTCAGTTTTTGCTACGCCAGACTATCCGACCTTTAGTCAGATCATAAGGGCTCATTTCTATCTTTACCGAATCGCCGGGTATAATCTTTATATAGTTCATACGCAGCTTTCCGGAGATATAGGCTGTTATCACATAACCGTTGGATAATTTAACCTTGAACGTGGCGTTCGGTAACGCCTCTTCGATAACGCCTTCCGCCTCTATAACGTCGTCCTTCGACACAGTTTGTTCCTCCAATTTTATTTTTGGGCTTTCGCCACTTTATAGCGTCGCTTTCAGCGTCTTCCTTTAAAGTTAAAAAGTTTACACTTTTTACCATCAGATTTTAGCGACGTTTGTTTCGGTTTTACTGCTTATAACGTCAGTATTTCTACTCCGTTGTCACCGATAAGCACGGTGTTTTCGTAATGAGCGGAAGGTTTTCCGTCGCTCGTTACGCATTTCCAGCCGTCTATGTCGACCTCGTAGCCGCCCATATTTATCATAGGCTCTATCGCGATCGTCATATTTCTTTTAAGTCTCACGCCCACGCCTCTTTTGCCGTAGTTTGGAACGGACGGGTCTTCGTGAAGATTTCTCCCTACTCCGTGACCGACCATATCTCTTACGACAGAGAATCCGTTCTTCTCGGCGTGTTCCTGCACCTGCGCTCCGATATCTCCGAGCGCGCTGCCGATACATATTCCTTTTATTCCCTCGAAGAAACACTCTCTCGTTACGTCGATGAGCTTTTTCTTTTCCGGGCTGATATGCCCTACGTACAAGCTCCTCGCCGCGTCGCCGTGGAATCCGTTAAAGAACGCTCCCACGTCCACGCTCACGATCTGATCTTCTTCGATTACCCTGTCGGACGGGAATCCGTGAACGACCTGTTCGTCTATCGATATGCACGTTGCCGCGGGAAAGCCGCCGTATCCTAAAAACGACGGTTTCGCCCCGCACGACGTGATATAGTCGTAGGCGATCTTATCGAGTTCCTTCGTCGTCATACCCGCTCTGATTTTATCCTCGCAAAGACACAACACGTCGCGTACTATCTCGCACGGTTTCCTCATTAACTCAATTTCTTTATCGCTCTTTATATATATCATTTTTCAGCCTAATCTTTCGGTGATTGCGTTGAATACCGCGTCTATATCGCCGTCGCCGTTTACGCAGATAAGTTTGCCTTTTTCTTCGTAGTGACGAATCAGCGGCGCAGTCTGTTTTTCGTATACTTCAAGTCTTTTTCCGACCGTCTCTTCGTTGTCGTCCGCCCTCTGAATGAGGTCGCCGTCGCATTTGCCGCACTTGGTGCTTCCGCCGAGATAATCTATATGATAGCTTTCTCCGCATTTACCGCACACTCTTCTGCCCGTGATTCTTTTCATAAGCTTGTGAAGAGGTACGTCGATGTCGACAACCGCGTCTATTACCGAAAATCCGTCCAGAGCTTCCGCTTGTAAAACAGTTCTCGGAAATCCGTCCAGAAGATAACCGTTTTTGCAATCTTCCTTTTCGAGACGTTCTTTGACTATCTGTATCGTCACCTCATCGGGAACGAGTTGCCCTTTATCGATATACGATTTGGCAACTATTCCGATGGGGGTCTGTTCTTTTATGTTACTTCTGAATATATCGCCCGTGGAGATATGAGGTATGCCGTATTTTTCGGCAAGTCTTACGGCTTGAGTACCCTTTCCCGCACCGGGCGCTCCCAATAAGATTATATTCATCTTATTTGAGGAAGCCCTTGTACTTCTTAGCCATAATCTGCGATTCGAGCGCAGTGTTGAATTCGAGAGCTACGGATACTACGATGAGCATTCCCGTTGCGCTGAACGAACCCGACGTAAGGCTCGGCAGAACGAGCTTAAGAACGAGCGAGGGGATAAGAGCGAGGATCGCAAGGAAAATCGCTCCGAAAAGAGTAAGTCTGTCGGACGTCTTCTTAAGATAATCCGCAGTGGGCTTACCCGGTCTGATTCCGGGGATAAATCCGCCGTTTTGCTGAATCGTTTTGGAAATGTCCTCGGGCTGGAACTGTATTTGCGAATAGAAGAACGCAAAGAACAGAATGAGCAGGCACAACACTATCGAATAGAACGGATAGGGAGACGAAGCTCCGAGCCATAACTGCCACCAGCTGAGGAAGCCCTTCCACCCGAAAAGCGTTCCTAAAAGTTCGGGGAAGGAAAGGATCGAGAAGGCAAAGATGAGGGGCATAACGCCGTTCGCATTTACCTTGATCGGAATTTCGGACGACTGACCGCCGTACATTTTTCTTCCCTTTACCTGCTTAGCATATTGAACCTTGATTTTTCTTTCCGCAAGTTCAATCCATACGATCGCGCCGAAAAGAACGACAACGATAAGAAGATAACCTATATATCTCAAAAGTTCTTCTTTGTTAAGTCCGTCGGACGATAAGAAGATCGTATTGAATTCGGTAATCGTGAACGTCGCGAACGACGCGATGATACCTGCGTAGATAAGGAGCGAAATACCGTTGGAAACTCCGTGTTCGGTAATTCTTTCGCCTATCCACATCGTGATGCACGAACCCGCAGTGTAGAACAATACGATGACTATATAACCGAGAGCCTCAGTAAAGCCCGTGGAACCGTTCTTGGAGCCTGCGATTATTGAACCGATATCAGCTATTTCAGACGATACGTTACTGAAACTTACGATGATACCTATAGACTGAACGATTGCGAGAAGAATAGTTAAATATCTCGTGTAAGACGAAATTTTTCTTCTTCCCTCTTCGCCCTGTTTGGATAATCTTTCAAGAGGCGGAATTGCCACTGCAAGAAGTTGCATAATGATCGATGAGTTAATGTACGGTCCGATACCCATTGCAAACAACGTACCGTTTGCAAGCGAGCCGCCTGTCATCATATTCATTATCTTTAAATAAGAAAAATCCTGTTCGACGTCAAACAACTTGTCGCCGATACCCGGGACGGGAATATAGCTTCCGATTCTGTAAAGAAGTAAGAAAAGCAAAGTCCAGAGTATTTTAATTCTTATTTCCTTGACTTTGAATGCGTTTTTAATCGTTTCAAACATTTTCTACCTCCGCTTTTAAAAGAAGATTAAACTTCTTCAGCCGTACCGCCGGCAGCTTCGATAGCTTTCTTTGCTGCTTCGGAGAACTTGGACGCTTTAACCGTCAAAGCTACGTCAAGCTTGCCGTTTCCGAGGACTTTAAGTCCCGCGGCGTTCTTGACTACTTTAACGAGTCCGTTAGCGACAAGCACGTCGTAATCTACAACCGTGCCGGCTTCGAATGCGGAAAGTTTGTCAATGTTTACAACGGTATAAACAACTCTGAAATGGTTGTTGAATCCGCGTTTGGGAACACGACGGGTCAAAGGCATCTGTCCACCCTCGAATCCCGGTCTTACTCCGCCGCCGCTTCTCGCCCACTGACCTTTATGGCCTTTACCGCTCGTTTTGCCGAGCCCGGATCCGATACCGCGACCTAATCTCTTTTTGGAAGTTCTTGCGCCTTCTGCAGGCGATAATTGACCAATTCTCATTGTACACCTTCCTTATACGTTCTCGACCTTTACCATATGCGAAACGAGAGCCAACTGCCCCTGAAGAGTCGCGTTATCGGTAAAAATCTTAGAATGATTTATTTTTCTGAGTCCTAAAGCGGCGATTACGGCCTTCTGTTTGGGAAGGCAAGCGATCGTGCTTTTGACAAGAGTTACTTTAACCTGTTTTTCCATCTCAAAGTACCTCCTTAACCTAAAATCTCTTCAACGGATTTTCCGCGGAGAGCGGCAACTTCTTCGACGGTTTTAAGCTCGTTAAGACCTGCTATAACTGCTTTAACCATATTTACGGGGTTGCTCGTTCCGTGAGATTTGGTTCTGATGTTCTTAATGCCTACGGCTTCCATTACCGAACGGACGGGACCGCCCGCGATAACTCCGGTACCTTCTTCGGCGGGCATCATAAGGACAGAGCCTCTGCCGAATTTACCGATAACGGTGTGGGGAATGGTGGTCTCGACAAGCGAAACCTTGCGCATAGCCTTTTTAGCCTGAGCGGTAGCCTTTTCGATTGCTTCGGGAACTTCGTTCGCCTTTCCGCTTCCGCATCCTACTCTGCCGTTCTCGTCGCCAACGACCACGAGAGCAGCAAAACGCATTTTACGTCCGCCTTTTACAACTTTGGTGATACGGTTGACGGCTATAAGTTTTTTGCAAAGACCGTCGTCGCGATCTTGCTTTCTTTGAGGTCTGTTATTTTCTTTTGCCATTTTTCGCTTCCTCCTCTTAGAATTTCAAGCCGCCTTCTCTGGCGCCGTCCGCTAAGCTCTTTACTCTGCCGATGTAAAGGTAACCGCCTCTGTCGAATACGACGTTTTCGATTCCCTTTGCCGTAGCTTTCTTAGCAAGTTCGATTCCGACAACCTTAGCCTGCTCCGACTTGTTCTTGTCGCCGAGAAGAGCCGCAACGGCTTTCTCTTTGGTGGAGCAAGCGACGAGGGTGTTACCCTTTACGTCGTCGATGATCTGTGCATAAATGTTGTTAAGACTTCTGTAAACGCAAAGTCTCGGGCAAGCCGCCGTTCCGGAGATTTTAGCTCTGACTCTGCTATGTCTTCTCTTTCTGTCGGTATTTTTATCAATTTTCAATATCATATCAGTTTACTCCTTATTTACCCGCTGTCTTGCCTTCCTTACGTTCGATCACTTCGTCTTTGTAAGCGATACCGTATCCGTGGTAAGGTTCGGGCTTTCTGATGGCTCTGATATTTGCGGCTATCTGACCGACGGCAACCTTATCGATACCCTTAATGCTGATCTCTGTGGGAGATACCGCGGTAAGAGTTATTCCTTCGATAGGATTGACGACTACGTTGTGGCTGAAGCCGACCGAAAGAGTGATATCCTTGCCGGTCTGAGCTACTTTCCAACCTACGCCGTTTACCACGAGACTTTTCTCGTAGCCTTTGGTTACGCCGACTACCATATTGTGAAGAAGGGCTCTGTACAAGCCGTGTTTAGCCTTGATTGCGTCTTCTTCGGAATTTCTCTTTACGTGAGCGACGTTTCCTTCAACGCTGAAAGAAATGTGTTCCGCATCATAATCCTGAGTAAGCGTTCCGAGAGGTCCTTTTACCGTAAGCAAGCCGTTTTCTGCCGTTAAAGTTACTCCTGCCGGCATCTCGACCGGCTCTCTTCCTATTCTTGACATTGATTCGACCTCCTTACCAGACGTAAGCAAGAACTTCGCCGCCGTGGTTGGACTTTCTTGCCTCTTTGTCTGTCATTACACCCTTGGGAGTGGAAATAATAGCGATTCCGAGTCCGCCCAAAACCTTGGGAAGCTCTTCGCAGCCCGCATAGATTCTGAGTCCGGGTTTGGATATTCTCTTAAGTCCGTTGATAACTTTTTCGCCCTTGGGTCCGTATTTCAATTCGATTACGATCTTGCCCTGTACGTCGCCTTCTTCTTTGACAACGTCGTACTTGGTGATGTAACCTTCGTCTAAAAGTATCTGCGCGATGGATTTCTTCATGTTTGACGCGGGAATTTCAACCGTGTCGTGAGAAGCCGTAAGCGCGTTTCTGATACGAGTGAGCATATCTGCGATAGGATCTGTCATTTTAATCTAAACCTCCTCTTACCAACTTGCCTTTTTTACGCCGGGAATCTGTCCCTTGTAAGCTAATTCTCTGAAGCAGATACGGCATACTCCGTATTTTTTCAGAACGGCGTGCGGTCTTCCGCAGATAGAACATCTCGTATATCCTCTTGTAGAGAATTTCGGTGTCTTTTTCTGTTTATTTATCATTGCTGTTTTTGCCATGATTCGTGTTCTCCTTAATTAGCTTTGAAAGGCATTCCCATTGCCTTAAGAAGCTCTCTCGCTTCTTCGTCCGTGTTGGCGGTGGTTACGATACAAATATCGAAACCTCTTACCTTTTCAACCTGGTCGTACTGGATTTCAGGGAATATAAGCTGTTCTTTAACGCCCATTGCGTAGTTTCCTCTGCCGTCGAAGCTCTTGGACGGAACGCCCTTGAAGTCTCTTACTCTCGGAAGAGCTATGGAAACGAGCTTGTCGAAGAAATCGTACATTCTGTCTTGTCTCAGCGTTACCTTAACGCCGACGTTCATTCCTTCTCTTACCTTGAAGTTTGCAACCGACTTCTTAGCTTTCGTAAGAACGGCTTTCTGTCCGGAAATGAGGGCAAGCTCCTGCTGAGCGAGCTGTACGCTTTTCGCATTGTCTTTAATGTCGCCGAGACCGTTGTTGATCGTAATCTTAACGAGCTTGGGGCACTGATTGATGTTCTTGTATCCGAAATGTTTCATGAGATACGGAACGACTTCTTTCTCGTACAGTTCCTTCTTTCTGCTAACATACTTCGAATCGGTTGCAGTTTCTTTAGCAACCTGAGTCTTTTTGTCTGCCATTTTATTTCTCCTTATTCGGCTTTATCCGCTTTCTTGGTTGCGGCTTTTTTCGTCTTCTTAGCTGCCGCGTCGTCGGTCTTCTTTGCCGCCGCTTTTTTGGTAGCTTTCTTTACTTCGGCTTTAACGTCGAGAGCTTTTCCGCATTTCTTGCAAACTCTGATCTTCTTGTCTCCTACGAGCGAATAACCTACTCTCGTATGTTCTCCGCAAGCGGGGCATACGACAAGAACGTTCGAAGCGTCGATAGAACCCGTGACTTTAACGATTCCGCTCGTCTCGTTGGCTCTTCTCGCTTTCTGATGTTTCATCTGAACGCATACGCCTTCGACTTTGATCTTGTTAGCTTCGGGATCTACGGAAATAACCTTTCCCGAAGTTTTCTTGTCTTTACCGGCAATTACATATACGGTATCATTCTTTTTAATTTTCATAGTCCGATCTCCTTACAGCACTTCCGGTGCGAGCGATATTATCTTCATATAATCTTTCTCACGAAGCTCACGAGCGACAGGTCCGAAGATACGCGTTCCTCTCGGCTGCTTCTGATTGTCGATTATAACCGCCGCATTGTCGTCGAATCTGATATGCGTTCCGTCGGGACGTCTGAGACCCTTCGAGCTTCTGACGATAACGGCTTTAACTACGTCGCCTTTCTTTACGGCTCCGCCCGGAGTCGCAGCCTTGACGCTGGCAACGATTACGTCGCCGATGTTGCCACATTTTCTGAACGATCCGCCGAGAACTCTTATGCACATAATTTCTTTTGCGCCCGAGTTATCCGCAACTTTTAATCTGGTCTGTGGTTGTATCATTTCTTGCTCCTCCTTTAATTATTTAGCCTTTTCGATTATTTCGGCTACTCTCCAGTTCTTATCCTTGGAAAGCTTTCTGGTCTCGACTATTCTGACCTTATCGCCTACGCCGCATACATTTTCTTCGTCGTGCGCTTTGTATTTCTTGGTGGTGGTTATCGTCTTTTTGTAAAGCGGATGAGTTGCTTTAAGTTCGACGCTTACTACGACCGTCTTATCCATTTTGTCGGACACAACTAATCCGACTCTTTCTTTTCTTAAATTTCTTTCCATCTTCTCTCCTCCGCGTTAAACGTTAGCCTTGATTTCTCTGGCGCGTATTTCGGTTTTGATCCTTGCGATATCTTTCTTGGTGGAATTTATAACGTTAGGATTTTCGAGTTCGTTTACTGCGTGGCGGAAACGAAGGTTAAAAAGTTCGTCTTTGAGTTCGGCAAGCTTTACCTGCAACTCATCGTTGGTCATTCCGTGAATATCCTGTGCTTTCATGATTAACCTTCAACTCCTTCTGTCGTTTTCTCTTTGACTACGAACTTCGTCTTGATGGGAAGTTTGTAGCCTGCGAGTCTCATAGCTTCTCTTGCGTCCGCTTCTGCAACACCCGCCATTTCGAAGAGTACTCTGCCCGGTTTAACAACCGCTGCCCAGTACTCGACTCCGCCTTTTCCCGAACCCATTCTCGTTCCGGCGGGTTTCTTACTGATAGGTTTGTGAGGGAATATATCTATCCAAACCTGTCCGCCACGTTTAACGAATCTGGTCATCGCTATTCTGGCAGCTTCGATCTGATTCGAAGTTACCCACGCCGAACCTTCGGCAACGAGAGCGTAATCGCCGTAAGCGATCTTGTTGCCCTTCGTGACTTTACCCGTCATTCTGCCGCGGTGCTGCGCTCTTCTTTTAACTCTTTTTGGCATCAACATAATTACGCTTTGCCTCCTTCGGGTCTTTTAACCTCGCCTAATACTTCGCCGTTGTAAATCCAGACTTTGATACCGATCGCGCCGAAAGTGGTGTGAGCGGTAGCAATACCGTAATCGATGTCGGCGCGAAGGGTCTGAAGAGGAATCGAACCGTCGTGATACTGTTCGCATCTTGCGATTTCAGCTCCGTCAAGACGTCCGCTTACCATAACTTTGATACCCTTAACGCCCATTCTCATGGACTTGCCGATAGCCTGCTTCATACATCTTCTGAACGAAGCTCTCTTCTCGAGCTGAGCCGCAATGGACTCCGCAACGAGCTGCGCGTCGCAGTCGGGTTTTCTTACTTCGATGATGTTTACCGAAACCTGTTTGCCTTTCGTAACTTTGGCAAGCTGTTTCTTGATAACTTCGATTCCCGCGCCGGCTTTTCCGATAAGAACGCCCGGTCTCGCCGTGTAAATCGTGATGGCGATTCTGCCTGCGGCTCTTTCGATTGCAATCTTCGAGATAGCCGAAGCATAATAGGTGTTCTTTATAAAGTCTCTTATATCGTAGTCTTCTTTAAGGAATGCGCCGAAATCTTTCTTGTCGGCATACCACTGGGTATCCCAACCTTTGATTACTCCTACTCTTAAACCGTGTGGATTAACTTTCTGTCCCATAACGTCCTCCTGGTTATTCCGCTTTAGCGTTGTCGACTACGACCGTGATATGGCTCGTTCTCTTAAGAATACGGAATCCTCTTCCGTGAGCCATAGGCTGCATTCTCTTAAGGGTCGGCCCCTGATCGGCATAGCACGCTTTTACGTAAAGCTCGGCTTTATCGTATCCCTTGTTGTGTTCCGCGTTTGCGGCAGCCGAGAGAAGAACCTTTTTGATAGGTTCGGAACCGGCCTTGGGAATATTGTCAAGCATAGCTTCCGCTTCGGTGACCTTCTTGCCTCTTATAAGATCGAGAACGGGTCTGATCTTGTAAGGAGATATTCTGATATATTTAGCCGTTGCGGAAACGCCGGTTTCAGCCTTGGCGTTCGCTACGTACTTCTTTTTTCTTTCTCTAGCATTTGTAGCCATTATTCTCTACCTCCCTTCTTATTTGCCGGTCGTCTTCGCGCCTGCGTGTCCCTTGAAGGTTCTGGTCGGAGCGAACTCGCCGAGCTTGCAGCCAACCATATCTTCCGTGATGTACACGGGAACATGCTTTCTTCCGTCGTATACGGCAATCGTATGACCGACCATCTGAGGGAATATCGTCGAGCTTCTCGACCAGGTCTTTAATACCGATTTCTTGTTCTCGGCGTTTAAAGCCTCTACTCTTTTAAGTAATTTCTCTTGAACGAAAGGTCCTTTCTTAACACTTCTGCTCATACTGTTCTAACCTCCTCAGTTAACTCTCTTAAGAATAAACTTGTCAGTCTTATTCTTCTTCTTTCTCGTCTTGTAGCCGAGAGCCGGTTTACCCCACGGAGTAAGCGGACCTGCGTGTCCGACGGGAGCTCTGCCTTCGCCGCCGCCGTGCGGGTGATCGCACGGGTTCATTACAGAACCTCTGACGGTAGGTCTGATACCCATATGTCTCGTCTTACCTGCTTTACCTACTCTTATGATTTCGTGGTCGAGATTGCCTACCTGTCCGATAGTCGCTTTGCACTTAACGGATACATATCTCATTTCTCCGCTCGGCATTTTAAGAGTAGCCATTCCGCCCTCTCTTGCCATAAGCTGAGCTGCCATACCGGCGCTTCTCGCAATCTGACCGCCCTTTCCGGGCTGAAGTTCGATGTTGTGTATCATCGTACCGACGGGGATGTTTTCGATAGGAAGGGCGTTGCCGACTTTGATATCCGCGTCCGCTCCCGAAACGATCTTATCGCCTACGTTCAATCCAAGAGGCGCGAGAATGTATCTCTTTTCTCCGTCCTTGTAAACGAGAAGGGCGATGTTTGCCGTTCTGTTGGGATCGTACTCGATAGTCTTTACGACCGCTTCGATTCCGTCTTTATTTCTCTTGAAATCGATGATACGATATTTTCTCTTGTTTCCGCCGCCGTGATGACGAACGGTGATTCTTCCCTGAGCATTTCTGCCTGCGGTGTGTCTCTGATCTTCAAGCAAAGATCTTTCGGGCTTCGTGCAGGTAATTTCTTCAAACGTCGAAACCGTCATAAAACGACGAGCCGGGGAAGTCGGTTTATATCTCTTAATTCCCATAATTCAGATCCTCCGTATTATTGTAACGACTCAAAGAACTTAATGCCCTTGCTGTCTTTCTTAAGAGTTACTATCGCCTTTTTGTAATCGGGCGTGTAACCCTGAGTTCTGCCCATTCTCTTAAGTTTGCCGTGGCAGTTTACAGTGTTTACTTTTTCGACGCTTACGTCGAACTTTCTTTCGACTTCGAGTTTGATTTCCGTTTTGTTGGCGTCTTTAGCCACCATAAAAGTGTATTTCTTATCTTTTATGGTCTCGTAACTCTTCTCGGAAAGAATAGGTTTTATAATGATATCTCTTTCCATAAATTATTCGTCGACCTCCTGATTTGCGAAATTGTTGTCGAACATCGCTCCGTAAAGCTCCTGAACGGAGTCTACCGCGTCGCCGGACATTACGAGTACGCTGTTTTTAACGATATCGTAAGTATTGAGTTCGTTTACGGGAAGAGTCTGCAAAGCTTTGATGTTTCTCGCCGCTCTGATAACCAACGCGTCGTTGTCGCTCATTACGACAAGCACGCTCTTCTCGAACTTGAACGCCTTCATAAATTCGACCATTTCTTTGGTCTTGCCGTCCTTAACGGCGATATTGTCGATTACGTAGAAATCGTTATCGGCAACTCTCTTGGAGAGCGCGGACAAAAGCGCGCCGCGACGAGCGAACTTGTTCATCTTCTTGCTGAAATCTCTCGACTTCGGAGCGAAGACGACGCCGCCCTTAATCCACTGCGGAGCTCTGATAGATCCCTGTCTCGCGTTACCCGTTCCCTTCTGTCTCCAGGGCTTCTTGCCGCCCCCGCGGACTTCCGTTCTCGTAAGAGTGCCTTTCGTACCCTGGCGCATATTTGCAAGTCTCGTTACAACCGCCTGATGTACGAGCGGCTCGTTGTATTCCGCCTCGAACAAGTTGCTGAGCTCTTTCGTGCCTACTTCCTGTCCTTTCATATTATAAACTTTAACGTTTGGCATAGTTTTTCACGCTCCTTATTTACCCGACTTTACGGTGTTGGAAACCGTAATGATTCCGCCCTTCGGTCCGGGAATAGCTCCCTTTATGAGAAGTACGTTACGAGCAGTGTCGACCTTGACTACTTCAAGGTTCTGAATGGTTACTCTTTCGTTACCGTACTGTCCGGGCATGTGCTTGTTCTTGAATACTCTCGACGGCGAGCTGTTTGCTCCCATAGAACCTACTTCTCTGTGAACCGGTCCTACGCCGTGAGTCATTTTAAGTCTGTGCTGATTCCATCTCTTGATAACGCCCGAGAAACCGTGTCCTTTCGTAAGTCCCACTACATCGACCTTATCGCCTGCGGCGAAGGTATCAACGGTGATAACCTGTCCTACGGTATACGCGCTTACGTCATCGAATTTGAATTCTTTCAAGACTTTAAGGGGCGCAACGCCTGCTTTCTTGAACTGACCCGCGTCGGGTTTGTTCACTCTCTTCTCGTCTACGTTTCCGAAGCCGACTTTAACCGCTTCGTAGCCGTCGTTACCCTTCGTCTTGATCTGAACGACCGGGCAAGGACCTGCTTCGACGACTGTGACCGGGATTACTTTTCCGTCTGCGGAAAAGATCTGAGTCATACCCAATTTCTTTCCAATGATTGCTTTATTCATAGATAAAGTTCACCTCCGAATATATTAAAAAATTCTTTTAACCTGAAATTTATCAGAGCTTGATTTTTACGTCTACGCCCGCGGGAAGATGGATGCTGTCCAGAATCTTTGCGTTGGTCGAGTAAATATCGATAAGTCTCTTATGAGTTCTGATCTCGAACTGTTCTCTGCTGTCCTTGTACTTGTGGGGCGAACGAAGAATAGTTACTACCTCTTTCTCGGTGGGAAGGGGGATAGGACCGCTTATCTTTGCTCCTGCTTTTTTCATTGTCTCAACAATCTTCTCGGTTGCCTGATCTACCATTTTGTGATCGTAAGCCGCCAATTTGATTCTGATTTTCTGACCTGCCATTTTGTTACCTCCGTTTTATACTAACATACTGTCAACTTTGCCGTGTGTGTCGCGCTTTAACCAATAAAAAAATCACTCGCCGCTGTGTGTTTGCAAGTGACCTCTATCGCGTTATACTTCGCGCAGTTAGTCGCAAGGGTTAAACCCTCACAATTGTCAACAGAAATTATCTTCCTACTTTCCATATAACGGGTCCGGTTCCCGTTAAAAAGCGTGGATTAAGTAACTTTCTGTCTCAACCCATATTTAACACAGCCTACATATCATACACTATGTAAAACATTTTGTCAAACGTTTTTCACGACTTTTTTAAAAAAAATATAAAAAATAAAATTCCGTCGAAAAACCTTTTAAAATCGATTTAAACCGAAAAAACAAAACTCGATTTTACGCTGTTTTCTATATGTTGTTTCCGATTTTGTTTTACTTAAAACACATATTATATATTGTTATAAACGAAAGGCACGTTCTCGCCATTCTTCGCCGTAAAAAAGGTATGCGAGTTACCCCGCATACCTTCTCGGGTATTATTCTGAACTTACACCTTTAAAATTATTGTCTTATCCACGTTCCGTAGGAAAGGGTTGCATCCGAAAAATAAGAACCGATTTCATTATGATTTGTGCAATCGTAAATTCTTGCCCAATTACGAGTACTTCTGTAAGTCTTTTCCGCACTGTTTCTGTTTATCTCGGCATACAAATAATATGTTTCGTTTTTATAACCGTAATGATAAGAAGCGTCATACGTCGCCGAAGAATACACAAAACCCGTCCACTTATAAGCAATTTTCCATTTTGTCGTTTCGTCGGAATTCCAGATGATATACGCCCCGGAACCGATCGCGCTTTCCCCTATACTTTTCAACGAAGCTGGGTTTACGGTAATCGTCGCGCCCGCCGACATTCCGTTAAAACAATATGCGCCTATTTTCTCGCAAACGTCCGGAACCGTTATCGCAACGATTTTATCGTTACGGAAGGCCGACTCCCCGAAAGAAACAACGCCTTTACAACCGGTTACGGTCGCAAGACTGCCGCAATTAAGGAATGCGTTTGACTCTATTACCGTTACGCTTTCTGGAATATCGACAGTCGTCAAACCGCCACACTCGCTCAGCGCATATTCGCCGATAGTTTTAAGTTTTGACGGAAGCGTAATACTTTTAAGACCGCCGCAACCCGACAACACGGATTTGCTTAATTTTTCGAGACCCGACGGCAAAATTATGTCAATGAGACCCGAACAATGATAAAATGCGCTTTCACCTATAACCGTCACGCCGTCGGGGATGTCGATACCGATAAGATTTGCACAATCGTAAAACGCGCTTGCGCCTATTCTCGTCACGCCGCTCGGTAAAACGACTTTCATTTGAAGATCTTTACAATCCGCAAAGGCATTATCCACGACCGCCGTAACCTTTTTACCGTTATGACTCTCGGGTATTCTTATTCCTTTCGGCAGTAACGACGCATAATCTTTATTAACCGCAACCGAATATGTATCGTCGCCGAGAAGCGTAAAGACAAAAAAATTGTCATCCGTAACACGGATATCGTCGCAAATTTTACATATTCCGCTATCGTAATCATGCCCTGTCGCAGGAATTTCGCTATACGTGGAGTAATCGCAACGAGAGCATTCGACATATTCCGCCCAACCGATATTTTCACACGTTGCGTTTTGCGCTTCGTGAGTGATTAAATTATGCCCTGCGGCTTTCACTTCTTCGTAAGTAGTATAATCGCAACGGGTACAAGTTTCATACGCTTTATACCCCGCCGCCGTACACGTCGGCTCTTTCGCGTCATGTTTTACGATATCGTGTCCGAGCGCGGGAATATTCTCGCTCGCTTTAATCACGGTGCCGCAAACCGAACACTTCTCGCTGTCCGTTACACCGTTTTCGGTACATGTCGCCGGTTTTCCGTTAATTTTGATAAAGTTATGATCGGCAAGCTCCCCGCTTTCGAACGTGTACCGCCCCTTTTCTCCGCATTCACATGAAAAATAATATTTGGCAAAATTTTTACATGTTGCTTTTGCCGCCAAATATGGTTTAGTTGCGACTTGTTTATCGAAAATGTGGGTATGAATGCTATCCGTTTTGCCGTCGGATTGATTTTCACCGCTCTCCGACTCTTCGATTCGGGATTCGCCCGCAACGCCGTTGTTATTTTCACTACAACAAGACGTAAACGCAAATACGGTCAATATTGCCACAATAATAGCAATAAAAAAAATTATAGATTTTCTCATTCCCTTTATCTCCTTTGATATTTATTCTATCTTAAATAATCTATATTCCGTCATTTAATAATTATAATACCAAGATTTTATTAAGTCAAACATTTTCAAACAATCTAAAAATCCCTCTTTTGAAAACACCGCTTCTTTCGCCTGCGGAATCCGTTTTAATATCCCGAAATTTTCATTATTTATTATATCAGCAAGATATTGCTATGTCAAGTATTTTAAGCAATATTTTGCTAAAATTAAATTGTGAACAAGCGAGGTAATAAGATGTACGGAAAAGAAATAAGAAACGCGAGACTCGCTTTCGGAGCCTCGCAAACTCAGGTTTCCAAAGCCACGGGGCTGCCGCAAAATACGATAAGCTGGATCGAACTTGATAAAGGAATTCCGAACGTGTGGCAATGCGTTCTGCTTGCCGATTACTACGGAATTACGATAGAAGAACTTATAGGTCACGAAAAAAATGCAGATTAAAAGGCGGATTGATTGAAATTCAACCCGCCTTATGTTTTACCGGATTTCACATTTTACCGAAGTCAAATGAGAAATAATTTCCCACTTTTAAAAATTAAAATGTGAAATTTTTTCTCATTAAAACGTAAATTTATGAGAAATATTTTCTCAAAGACTTGCATTTTTGAGAGAAAATTTAAGAAGATGAGCTTACAAAAAAGCGGCGGGGAAACCCGCCGTTTTTTAAAATTTTCAAATGTTTGTATTTTTTAGATTTCTTATTTTCAACGCAATCTTTCGACTTTGATTTTGTCGTAAATTTCTATAAATTTATCTCTGTAAAAAAGATTTGTTCCCGGGGTCATAACCGAAGCCGTTCCCGCCGCCACCGCGCATTTTAAAACCTCTTCGTAAGGCGCGTTCTGTTCGATCATTACCGCCGCCGCGGCAACCATTCCGTCGCCCGCGCCGACCGTACTGTTTACGGCAACCGTCGCGCTTTTGCAGAAATACGCCTTGTCGCCGTCGGTTAAAATCGCGCCTTTTCTGCCGAGCGAAAGCATAACGTTTTCCGCGCCCGCTTCGACAAGCCTTTCGCAACCCGTAACCATTTCGTCGAGCGAATCGTAATGCTCGCCCGTCATTTCGCGAAGTTCCTCGAGATTCGGTTTGACGAGATACGCGCCGTTTCGTAAGCCTGCGATCATTTTGTTTCCGCCCGTGTCGAGAATTATTTTAGCCGTTTTGGGAATTACGGATGAAAGCTTGAGATAATAATCGTCTTCTACTCCGCCCGGGAGCGAACCGCTCATAACGACTACGTTCGCGGATTTGGAAAGTTCGCCGACAAGCGAGATAAGTTCCGCCTGATTTTCAAGCGAAACGTTCTCGCCCTTATCGTTAATTTCGGTCATCATCGACTTTTTGTCTACTATTTTATAATTAGTTCTCGCCGAGCCTTTGTTCCACACGAACGTGTTTTTCACGCCCTCGTCATCGAGAGTGTGGACGAACATTTTTCCGTTGTCATCGAACATAAAACCCGTTGCGAAACTGTCTCCGCCGAGCCTCGAAACGCCTATAGCGACGTTCAGGGCTTTGCCGGAATATGTAATTATTTTATTTTCTATC
Source organism: uncultured Clostridia bacterium (assembly GCA_934271735.1). GTDB lineage: Bacteria > Bacillota > Clostridia > Christensenellales > Borkfalkiaceae > UBA10281. Next base: position 81,202 of record CAKQSB010000005.1, read on the forward strand.
CTGTTCAGTCCGCCGAGCTTGAGCGCGCCGAGTTCGATCGTGCAATCCACGCAAGGGTTGGGACATACCGATAATATCATTAAAAACTCCTGTTTACGGACGCTCTGAAATTGCGCCCGAACCAAAATTGAGGCTCACATAAAACCTGAACCGAGAACGATTCAGGTTTTTGCGATTTCTTATGTTCAGCCGCAGGCGATTGCGTTCAAACTCGGTCTCGCATTGTGTTTTTGGCTAATACATCGTTGCGTTCGCGTGTTATACGCAAAGTATTAACGCGCTCACGCGCCTTGTCTTAGCCTAAAAACGCAAGGCAAGACTTGTAGCCGAGAAGAACCTCTGATAAACTCGCCTTGAAGCCGTCTTTTCTATGCTTTACGGCAAATCCGCCCTCGTAGTATTTGTATACAACTTCTGTCGCCTTCGCCATAAATCATTAGAAAATACGGCTTCAAGGTTGCCCTATATATTAAGTCATCGATACCGCAAATTTTCAGGCGCGCCTTGCGATTAAGGCAAGGCGTTTCCGCGGGTTAGTATACAAATACAAGCCGTGGAAAGAACGAAGAATTAAGCGTAAGGCACGCCTGAAAATCGAGTTTAGCAGGGGTTCTTCTCGACTATCAACCAAAACGCCGAGATTTTCGATGATTTTTGGTGAAGGCGAACGCAGATGTACTTGCCGTACTTCAAGTGAGAATTTGACAAAAAGCGCGAAAATTGCGACGTTTTGGCGGATTCGAACGCAATCTCCTGTGGCTAAGCCTCTTTCTTCCTTTCGGCGATTACTTTCTCCTGAATGTTCGGAGGAAGTTCTTCGTAGCGTTCGAAAGAGGTCGTGTAACTTCCTCTGCCCTGAGTCATACTGCGAAGCTCAGTCGCGTATTTGAGAATTTCGGCTTGCGGAGCTTCTGCCACGATAACGGCTTTGCCGTCCACGGTGTCCGTTCCGAGAATACGCCCTCTGCGCTTATTCATATCGCCCATAATATCGCCCATATAGTTATCGGGAACGGTTATTTCCATTCTCATAACGGGTTCGAGTATGCACGGCGAAGCTTTTTTCATCCCGTCCTGATAAGCAAGCTTAGCAGCGGAAACGAACGCGACTTCCTTACTGTCTACGGGGTGCGAACTGCCGTCGAAAAGCGTGCATTTGAGATTTACGACGGGATAGCCAGCCAGAACGCCCTCTTTAACGGCTTCTCTCAAGCCCTTATCGACCGCGGGAATAAACTGTTTGGGAACAACGCCGCCTACGACCGCGTCGATGAACTCGTATTCGCCGTCCTGCGCGCCGGGTTCGAAACGAACTTTGCAATGTCCGTACTGTCCCGCTCCGCCGGACTGTTTTTTATGTTTTCCTTCGCCTTCGGCGGATTTTCTTATCGTTTCTCTGTAAGCGACCTTAGGCTCGGACAAAACGGCGTCCGCGCCGAATTTGGTTTTCAATTTTTTGCAAATAACCGCAAGATGCGTATCACCCACGCCTATAAGGAGCATTTCGCCCGTGTCGGGGTTCTTTTCCACCTTAAAGGACGTATCTTCTTCCTGAAGTCTGCGAAGTCCCGCGAAAACCTTGTCCTCGTCGCCTTTCTTCGCCGCACCTACGCACATCGCGTATTCCGCCGCGGGCATCTCTACGGGCGGAAGAGTTATCTTTTCGCCGACGTAAAGGGTATCGCCCGTCTGAACGTCGTTAAGTTTTGCAAACGCGCCGATATCGCCCGCGGGCATTTCGTCCGCGGCAAGCTGTTTTTTACCCATAACGTGATAAATCGCGCTTACTTTTTCCGTTGCGTCCGTTCTCGAATCGGTGAGCGAATCGCCGGGCTTTATCGTGCCTCTTAAAACTCTGAAAATGTTCATTTTTCCGACAAACGGATCGACGATCGTTTTAAACACTCTCACAAGCGTTTTTCCGTTCGGATCGGCGGTTATTTCCACCTTTTTGCCGTTCTCCTCGCCGACAAACGGAACTCTGTCCTGCGGGCTTACGAACGTGGAAACCATTTTATCCATAAGGTTGAATATACCTTGATTTTTAAGCGCGCTTCCGCCGAGTACGGTTATAGTCGTGCAGGCTTTAACGCCGAGCTTAACGCCCCTTTCGATTTCATCGCCGGAAAGATCGCCCTCGGCAAAGAATTTATCCAAAAGTTCCTCGTCGTTTTCGGCAGCCGCCTCGCAAAGGTCCTGACGCGCCTCTTCGTAAGCCGCTTTCAGGTTATCGGGGATAGGATGTTCGTTGCGTTCCCAGTCGCGAAGTACGCCGTAAGCAACCTTGACGAAACCTTTCATTTTTTCGTCAACCATATTCGGGATAATCATCGGCGCGATTTTGTTGCCGTATTTTGCCTTTATCGCCGCAACCGTTTTAATAAAATTCGCGTTGTCTTTATCGAGACCGTTTATAAACAAAAGGGAAGGTATTCTATGTAAGAGACAATACTCTATAGCCTTTTCCGTTCCGACCGTGAGCGTTCCGCCCGCGCCCGTTACGATAATCGCGTTGTCGACAGCCGAAAGAGCCTGATTGAATTCGCCCTCGTAATCGAAAAACCCGGGTACGTCTATAAGATTGAATACAACGTGCCGATTTTTTCTGTCGGTATATTCGCACCTCGAAACGGATAAACTTATCGACGTTTTTCTGGCTATTTCCTCGGCGTCGAAATCGCTGACGGTATTGCCGTCGTCGACCCTGCCCTGCCTGTCAATCGCCCCCGCGTTGAAAAGTATTGCTTCGACGAGGGTTGTTTTACCCTCGCCGCTGTGACCGATGACAGCCACGTTTCTGATTGTTCCTTCCATAAAATTTTCCTGCCTTATCTTATAATATGCTCCGAAAAACCAAACGGATTTTAGTCCTTTTGATTACCCCCTCGGGGTTCCCTTCCGGAACTCCCGTACATTATACAACACATTTTTCGCAATTTCAATAGGAAACCGAAAATTTTTACCGTTTTTTTACAAAACGAACGGTCCATCGGTTTATATAAGCAAAAATCGGCAAAAAATCAATTGAAAATATCCCCCGCTTCAAGTTTCGGCTGCAAAGCGATATTGATTGCGGAAGATATAACCGAGGCGCACTCGCCTAAAATCGCGTCCACGTCGCGGTAAGTGACAAACATATCTTCTTCGGGCGAAACGGGATCGAAACCGCCTTTTCCGCCCGAAACGTCGTACATAAGCCGGCGAGCCGAAACAACGAACGGAACGCCCACCGCGATGACGGGAACGCCGAGAGACTCCTTATCCAGCCTGTTTTCGTTGGGTTTGCCCGCGCCGCTCCCCGCCCTTATCCCGCAGGACGAAACCTGATAGCACCTGCCTATTCTGTCCGTTCTGAACGCGCAAAGGGAATCCACGGGGATAACGAGATCGGGGCGGACAACGCTCACGAGACCTTTCGCGACCTCGAAACTGTCTATCCCCGTAACGCCCGCAACGCCGACCGAATACGCGCTCACTTCTCTCATTTTCTCCGATTTTAACGATTTTCTCGTGGTTAAAATGCCTTCCGTAACCCGTTTTCCGAGCGCGTCCGCCGTCATATAGCCGTTTCCGAGTCCTAAAACGAGAACGGAAAAATCGCCGCCAAGTCCGGCAAAGTTTATCGCGTCCGAAATCCCTTTGGCGAGACATCTCCCGAAATAAATTTTTTCGTCGTCGCTTTCGGGATAGACGTTTTTCCTCGTTAAAGTTACGTATTTCCCGCATTTCAAGCCCGTCTTATCCTCTTCGGCTTTGCTCCGCACGGCAAAAGATTCTCTCTTCACGCCGTACTTCCCGCTCACGTTTTCGGTTTCGATTTTGCCCGATAACCCTTCGAATTCCGCCATATCCACGGCAAGATCGCATCTTATCTTTTTTCTGTCGACCATTTTTACCCCGAAATAAGATTTTTTTAAAGATTATTTCCAAAATGTGTCGAAATATTCTTGTCAAACGTTTTTTTTTGTGATAGAATAGGAGTACTGTAAAATTGAAACGTATCAAAGGAGAAAATAAAGTGCCTAATATTAAGTCCGCTAAAAAGCGTGTTCTTGTAAACGCAAAGAAGAATGCCGTAAATAAGGATAACAAGTCCGAGGTTAAGTCGGCTATCAAAAAGCTTAACGCCGTTATCGAAGCAGGAAATTACGACGAAGCTATGAAACTTTATCCGGAAACCGCTTCCGTTATCGACGCTTCCGTTTCCAAGGGAGTTTACCACAAAAACACTGCGGCGAACAAGAAATCCGGTCTCAGAAAGAGAATCAACGCCCTTAAAGCGTAAAAATTTCGTTTCACCGATAATTTTATTCACCCACGCAGCATATGCGTGGGGATTTTTTGTACACAGAATTACTGCCGGATAATAAATTTATACCGCGCAGACAATATATTACATAAAAAAAGACGATTACCGTATACTTTTCGTATATGGTAATTATTTTTATACGCTCCGCGCTGACGTTTATAGTTCTTCTTTTCGTTATGCGGCTTATGGGAAAAAGACAGATAGGCGAAATGCAGCCGTTCGAGCTGGTGATAACCCTTCTTATCGCCGAGCTTGCGTGCATACCGATGTCCGATATATCCGTTCCGCTTATCTACGGAGTTTCGGCGATTTTAGCCGTGTTCATTATTCATCAGATCTTGTCTCTCCTCGACCGTTCGGGAAGATTTTTAAAAAGGACGATAAGCGGAAAACCGTCGATAGTCCTTAACAAAAACGGCGTGGATTTCGAGGAGCTGAGAAAAAACAATATGGACGTGGAAGATTTGATCGAATCGATGCGCTCGGCGGGGTATTACTCCCTCGACGATCTCGATTACGCCATTTTCGAATCCAACGGGAGACTTTCGGCAAAAGAAAAGGCGAAAAAGGACGAAGAAAGCTCTTCTCTCCCCGTTCTTCTCGTCTGCGAGGGTAAAGCCATTCATAACAATCTCGCGCTTATCGGCTGGGATCTTAAAACTCTTCGCGAGGCAATAAAAAGCTACGGAGCGAAAGACATACGGGAAGTAGGCGTTCTCACTGTGGACGGCAACGGAAAAATGTATTTTCAGAAAGAAAAGGAAAAATACAAAACGTTCAACATTAAAATCAAGGAGGGCTTGTCGTGGTAAAATCGATCGTTACCGTAATCGTTTCTCTGCTCGTTCTTATCGGCGGGGCGATTTACGAACAGATTTACGTCGCCGACGCTTTTCAAAGACTTTCCGATCGCGTGGAAATTATGCAACAAAAAGAACTTGACGGCACGGCAACCGTTTTTGACGCGAAGTCCGTTCAGAATTTCTGGATAAAGGAAAAGGAGAAAATGCACGCTTTCGTTTCGCATAACGACATAAAAGAGCTTGATTTATGGCTTTCGGAAGGCGTTGCGTTCACGAAAAACGGCAAGTCCGACGAAGCGTTCACGAAATACGCCGTAGTCGCCGATTTATGCAAAAGTATTCCCAAAGGATATCTCATACGTTTCGAAAACGTGTTTTAACGGTAATATAGTAATATTTAAAACGCCGCCCGTCCCTGAAATGTAAGGACGAACGGCGTTATTTTTAATTTTCCGTCGGTTTCGGAAACAACTTGTTATTGATTTTCGTCACGCCTTTCGCGGCAAAATATATTGCAACCGTTCCGAGCGCGGAATTTCTGACCAAGCCGTTTTTACAACAAATCTTCGCATACACCCAAAAATCACAAAAATCGCCGACAAGCGGTAAACTGTCGGCGAAATTTGTATTTTAGTTTTGTATTATTTTTCGATTGATTTGAAGTCGTACCCCGCAGCCTCGATAGCGGCTTTGATTTCGGCTTCGTTTATATCTCCGCCGTATACAACCGCGCGCTTGTTTTCAAGCTCTACTTCCGCGTCAAGACCGAGGTTTTTAAGAATACCCTCAACAGTCTTTTTGCAATGCTGACACATCATTCCGTCGATATGAATCGTCGCTTTTACTTCTTTCATTTTCTTTACTCCTTCTTTTTCGGATATTTTTGCCGCCGCTTCCGCTTTTATTTCGCTTTCGGAGCGAACGGTCGGCATTTTTTCGGGATAATTCTTCCTGTCATCCGCCGTTTTTTTGAATTTTACGAGGCGCAGTCTCAAAGCGTTGCCGACAACGCATACGCTTGAGAGGCTCATCGCGAGAGACGCAAACATCGGATTTAACGTTACGCCCACGGAAGTGAATGCTCCGCACGCGATCGGGATAAGTACGGCGTTATAGAAGAACGCCCAGAAAAGGTTTTCTTTTATGTTAAGCATAACTTTCGAACCAAGTTTCAAGCACTTCACGACATCGGTTAAATCATTCTTTATCAGAACGACGTCCGCACTGTCGATCGCGATATCAGTACCCGCGCCTATCGCCGCCCCGACGTCCGCTTTCGTAAGAGCGGGCGCGTCGTTCACGCCGTCGCCGACCATCATAACTTTTTTCCCCTCGCTCTGAAGCTTGGAAACGACCTCGTATTTAGTATTCGGCAAAACCTCGGCTTTATACTCTATCCCGAGTTCGTCCGCAACCGATTGCGCCGCCGATTCGTTATCGCCCGTGAGCATAACAACCTGTTTCCCCATAGCTTTAAGCTCGCTTACCGCTTCTCTGCTCGAAGGCTTGATTTGGTCTTTAATCGACATATAGCCCGCTATTTGCGAGTTAATCGAAAGATAAAGTACCGTTGCTCCGACCTCTTTTTCGGAACGTTTCACGATTTCGCTTTGTTCGTTCGCATTTCTTTCTCCTCTTACGAAACGAAGGTTTCCGAGAAGCAATTTCATGCCGCCGATTTCACCTTTTATGCCGAGACCTTTAACCGCCTCGAAATTCTCGACGGGTTTAAATTCTATTCCTTCCTTTTCGGCAAGCTCGATAACGGGTTTACCGAGAACGTGCGAACTCATCTTTTCAAGCGAAGCGCACATCGAAAGGAAATAATTTCTGTCGGTGCCGTCCGCCGTTTCAATGCCGCTTATTTCAGGTCTTCCGTAAGTTATCGTGCCTGTTTTATCGAGTACGACCGCATTTATAGATTCGGTTTTCTGCAAAGCCTCGCCGCTTTTGATAAGTATACCGTACTCCGCGGCTTTGCCCGTACCCGCCATAAGCGCGGCGGGAGTTGCAAGCCCGAGCGCGCAGGGGCAGGAAACGACAAGCACGCTGACGGCGTTGTTCAAAGCTTTATCCGCGCCCGACCCGATTAAAAACCACACGATAAAGGTTACTATCGCAATGCCTATTACCGACGGGACGAAAATCCCCGCGACTTTATCGGCAAGTTTCGCGATAGGCACTTTCGTGGAGTTTGCGTCCTCGACGAGTTTTACTATTTTATATAACGTGGTATCTTCGCCGACCGAGACTGCTTCGGCAGTAGCGTAACCGCCCGAAAAAACCGTACCCGTTACGAGTTTTTCGCCTATGTCTTTGTAAACGGGAACGCTTTCGCCCGTTATCGCGGACTGATCCGCCCAACCGCCGCCGCTTAAGATAACGCAGTCGCACGGGATATGCGAGCCGTCCTTTAAAACGACGATATCGCCCCTTTCAAGCTCGGCGATTTTGATTTCCTTTTCCTCGCCGCCGACCAAAACGACAGCCGTGTCGGGGGCAAGCCCGAGAAGCTTTTCGACCGAACCCATCGTTTTGTTTTTGGATTTCTCTTCGAGGTATTTGCCTACCGTTATAAGCGTTAAAATGGTAGCCGCGCCCTCGAAATAAAGATTATCCATATATCTCATCATAAGTTCGTGGTTTTCGGTAAAATGCCCGATCGCTATCATAATTATCGTATAAATACCGTATAAAAACGATGCTGTTGCGCCAAGAGCCACGAGCGAATCCATATTGGGATGCAGTCCGAAAAGCTTTTTGAACCCGACTCTGAAATAGTCGAAATTGACTATTATAACGGCGAGCGTCAATATCGCCTGCGCTATAGAGGCGTAAAGCTGATATTTCATTTCCATTGCGTTGAATATCGGCGGAACGGGAATACCTATCATCGGTCCCATCGATATATACATAAGGAAAATCATAAGCGGAACGGAAATTATAAGCCGCTTTTTCAAAGCGTGTTCTCTTTCTCTTCCGCGTTTAAGCGAAACGCCCTCTTTAATCTTATAACCCTCGTTCACCACGGCGGACATAATTTTTGCGGAAACGTCCTCGCTCATTTCAACCGAAAGCGCGCCCGTGATAAGGTTTACCGTGCAATCGGTCACACCCTCCACCGCTTTAACGCATCTTTCGACTCTTGCCGAACAGGCGGAACAAGTCATTCCGCCTACGGAAAACTGTTTTTTCATCCTTAAACTCCTTTTCAGCCCCGAAAATTACGACATTAAACTCGAAAAGTTAGTCTATAAGTCGATTATCGGTATATTTTTGTTTATTTTTCAAAGCCGCTTTATCACGGTCTTATTATCTCGAAAATATAATTGTCGGCGAATTTTTCCGCTTTTTTTCTATCCTCGTCGTTACGGATAGTCCAGGTTATAACCCGTCTGTTTTTGCTCATTCTTTTCGAAACGGGGATATACTCCACGTTCATATTCATAAAATCGGGTCTTACGGTAAAATTAAAAAACGCCATACCGAGAAGCTTGTCCGCAAAAAAAGACAACTGTTTGTGTCTGCCTTTGTCGATAAGCTGACCTCTTATGAAATCGGGGCGTTTTTTGCGAAACTCGCGCATAATGAACGGGTCGAAGGACTGAACTACGAAATCGCCCTTATAACCGTCGAGCCTTTTTATAACCTCGTCTACGATAACGCCTTTCGTCCTCTGCGATTTAAGCTCGATAACAACGGGCGTTCTGCCGTTCACGAATTTTAAAAAGTCGTCGAAAAGGGGGATTTTCTCCGTCGTTCCCGCAAGCGAAAGACTTTCGACCTCTTCGAGCGTTTTGTCCCATATCAGCGAATCCGCGCCCGTCATACGCTTTAAATTATCGTCGTGAAAACAAACGAGGGCGTTATCTAAGGTGAGCTGAATATCCATTTCTATCGGATAGCCGTTTTCTATCGCCGCTTCGTACGCTTTAAAACTGTTCTCGGGGATTCCGTTTTCTATGTCGTGCAAACCTCTGTGAGCAACGGGGGTTTTCAAAAGCCAGTGATTTTCGTCAATTCTTTGCGTCATTTTCCTTCTCTCCGCCGAGATTATAAACCCGATCCCGAAGTTTGTCAAATCTTTTCGGGGTCGGGCTTAAAAAACTTGATTTTTTCTCCCGCTTTGTATATAATATATTCTGAGTATTTTTATAACAAAAATTAACCGCCATAGCGAAAAAACGGCGGCAAACAAATATTGAACTCAACCGAACTTACTTTTTTAAAGCGAGGACGATAAATGGCGATAACAACCAAGAACAATATCAGAAACTTTTGCATAATAGCCCATATAGACCACGGCAAATCTACGCTGGCGGACAGAATTATGGAGCTTACCGGTCAGGTTGCCGAGAGAGATATGGAAGATCAGCTCCTCGACTCTATGGACCTCGAAAGAGAAAGGGGCATAACCATAAAGCTCACGCCCGTCAGAATGGCGTATAAAGCCAAGGACGGACAGGATTATATTTTCAATCTTATCGACACCCCGGGACACGTCGACTTCACATATGAAGTTTCCCGTTCTCTCGCCGCGTGCGAGGGGGCGATACTTATTGTCGACGCAACGCAGGGAATCGAGGCTCAGACCCTCGCCAACTGCTATCTTGCGCTTGATAACAATCTCGAAATCGTACCCGTAATCAATAAAATCGACCTTGCCTCCGCCGATCCGGACGAGACTGCGAAAGAAATCGAAGACGTAATCGGGCTGGACGGCTCTAACGCTCCGAGAATTTCCGCCAAAAACGGAATCAATATCGACCAGGTTCTGGAACAGATAGTAACCCTTATTCCGCCGCCGAAAGGCGACGACGACGCGCCTCTCAAAGCCCTTATTTTCGACAGTTATTACGATAATTTCAAAGGCGTTATCTGCTTTGTGAGAATTATGGACGGTACCGTCGGCCAAGGTACGAGAATAAAGACATTTGCGGGGAGCAAGCAGTTCGACGTTACGGAAGTCGGCACGTTCAACCCCGGGCTTAAGCCGAAGAAGACGCTTTCCGCGGGCGAAGTCGGTTATATCGCCGCGAGTATCAAAAGCATAGAGGATATCGCCGTGGGCGATACGATTACGGACGCCGACAATCCCGCGCCCGTTCCCCTTCACGGCTACAAAAAAGTTCAACCCGTCGTGTTCTCGGGTATTTACCCGCTCGACGGCTCAAAATTCAACGACTTAAAAGAGGCTCTTTTAAAACTCAAATTGAACGACGCCTCTCTCACTTTCGAACCCGATAATTCCGACGCCTTAGGCTTCGGTTTCAGATGCGGATTTTTAGGACTTCTGCATATGGAAATAATTCAGGAAAGAATCGAAAGGGAGTTCGATATCGATATAATCACGACCGCTCCGTCCGTTTCCTACCATATTTACAAGACGGACGGCGAAATGCTTATCGTCGATAACCCGAGCAAGTTCCCCGACGTTTCGTATATCGATTACGCCGAAGAACCGATAATAACCGCGAATATTTTCACTCCGCCCGAGTACGTGGGCGCGATTATGGAGCTTTGCCAGGACAAGCGCGGCGTTTTCACCGATATGACTTATCTCGACGCAAAGCGAGTAAGACTTAACTACACTCTCCCCTTAAACGAAATTATTTTCGACTTTTTCGACGGCTTAAAGAGCCGCACGAGGGGCTACGCTTCTTTCGACTACGAACTTTCGGGATATCAGAAAAGCGAACTCGTAAAACTCGATATGCTTTTAAACGGCGAAGTTTGCGACGCGCTTTCGATTATCGTTCACAAGGACAAGGCTTACGCCCGCGGGCGCGCGCTTGCGGAAAGACTTAAGGACGTTATTCCCCGCCAGCTTTTCGAGATACCCATTCAGGCGGCTATCGGCGGAAAAATCATCGCGAGAGAAACCGTCAAAGCTCTCAGAAAGGACGTTCTCGCCAAGTGCTACGGCGGCGACATAACGAGAAAGAAAAAGCTTCTCGAAAAACAGAAAGAGGGCAAAAAGAAAATGCGCCAGCTCGGCAGCGTGGAAGTTCCGAGCGAAGCGTTTATGTCGATTCTTAAAATCGACAGCAGCGATAACAAATAAGCCGTTAATCGACTTATAGACGAGTTTTTAAAGGTTGCAGACAAACTTTAAACAACCGCAAAGAGGATAAAAATGCCCGGGATTTACGTTCACGTTCCCTTTTGCAAGAGCAAATGCGCGTATTGCGATTTCGCTTCTTACCCAAGAGAACTTTCAAAATGCGATTTATATTTCGCCTGTCTTTACAAAGAGATAAAGGGCAGGAGCGAACAGCTCAAAGACTACGTTTTCGACACCGTTTATTTCGGTGGCGGAACGCCTTCGTTTGTCGACCCGAAATATATCGAAGGGGCGATGCGACAGATTCGCAACTACTACAAAATCGCGGACGGGGCGGAAATCACGATAGAAATGAACCCGGGAACCGTCACCGAGGAAAAAGTGCGCCGCTACGAAAAAATCGGTTTCAACCGTTTCAGCGTGGGGCTTCAGACCGCCAACGACGACCTTTTGCGGGATATAGGAAGAATACATACAAAGCAGGATTTTATCGACGCGGCTAAGCTTTTAGAGGGCAAAAATTTCAGCGCAGACATAATGATCGGGCTTGAAAATCAGACGAAAGACGACATAAAACAGGCTATCGACCTTGCCGCAAGCTCGGGCGCGAAACATATCTCCTCTTACGCTTTGAAAGCCGAAGAGGGAACGCCGATGTACGGCAGATATTTAAACGGAGATTTACCGAGCGAGGATGATGTCGCCGATCAGTACGATTTTGCGGTACGATATCTCGCCGAAAAGGGCTATAAAAGATACGAAGTCTCGAACTTCTGCCTTGACGGCTATCGTTCGCGCCATAACCTCAACTACTGGAAGCGGGGCGAATACATAGGTTTCGGCGTTTCGGCTTCCTCGTTCATCGGCGAAAGACGGTTCACGAACACCGAAAAAATCGACGAATACGTTGCCTGCATAATGCGAAATAAAGTCGCGGAGATTTTCAGCGAAAACATCGAGGGCGACGAGCGGGAATTCGAATACATTATGCTCGCGCTTCGTACCTCCGACGGAATTTCGTTCGACGACTACACTTCCCGTTTCGGCAACGTTTTCACGGAAAAGTACGCAAAAAAGATATCGGACGTAAAAAAATATCTCGACGAGGACGAAAAAGGATTAAAAATCAAACCGGAATATCTGTTCGTTCAGAACGAAATCATAATTCGTTTTATGGACTGAAAATTTTTTTCTAGACGCATCAAAAAAAGCACAATTACACCCGAAGATTAAAAGGATAAAATGGGAAACTTCGTACACTTACACGTTCATACGGAATACAGCATACTCGACGGCGCGACGAAAATAGCCGTCGCGGCGAAAAAGGCTAAAGCCCTCGGTATGCCCGCGCTCGCGATAACCGACCACGGAAATATGTACGGCGCGGTAAACTTTTTCGACGCCTGCGAAAAGGAAGGCATAAAGGCTATTATCGGAACGGAATTTTACGTTTGCGACGACCTTACCTATAAAAACGGCAAATCCAAACTCAACCACCTCGTTCTGCTCTGCAAAAACGAAGAGGGTTACAAAAACATATCGCTTTTGAATGCGATCGCTTTCCGCGACGGGTTTTATTATAAGCCGAGAATAGACTTAAAAACGCTCGAAGCTCACCACGATGGACTTATCTGTCTTTCGGCGTGCCTTGCGGGCGATATTCCGCAAGCGATTTTAAACAGAGATTTCGAGGAAGCCGAAAGGCTCGTCGTATGGTTCAAAAACCTTTTCGGGGAAGATTTTTACCTCGAAATGCAGAACCACCTTCTCGAAGAACAGCTCGAAGTAAACAAATACCTGCGTATTTACGCTAAAAAATATAATATCAAGCTCGTAGTCACCAACGATGTGCATTATCTCGAACGCTCCGACGCCGAATCGCAAGACGTTTTAATGTGCGTTCAGATGGGCGCGGACTACGACGACCCGAAAAGACTTCGCTTCCCCAACGACGAATTTTACCTTAAAAGTTACGACGAAATGGCAAGCCTTTTCCCGAACGATTCGGACGCTCTGGAAACCACTCTCGAGATTGCCGACAAATGCAAATTCGGGTTTGTTTACGGGCATTATATGTTCCCGCATTACTACCCCGACACGGGCGAAGACCCGAAAACCTATATCCGCAACCTCATCGACAACGGAATCAAGAAAAAATACGGCAAGGAAACGCCCGAAATCCGCGAAAGAATAGAAAGCGAACTCGCCGTTATCGAAAAGCAGGGCTTTATCGAGTACTTCCTTATCGTATGGGACTACATAAACGCGGCGAGAAATATGGGTATTTCGGTAGGACCGGGCAGAGGCTCGGGCGCAGGCTCGATAGTAGCTTACCTCATCGGCATAACCAACATCGATCCGCTTAAATATGACCTTTATTTCGAGCGTTTCTTAAACCCCGAACGTGTTTCCGCGCCGGATTTCGACGTAGACTTCGAAGATAGCCGCCGCCAGGAGGTTATCGAATACGTCCGCAGAAAGTACGGCGAAAACAGAGTTTGTAAAATAGTAACTTTCGGAACAATGGCGGCTAAAAACGCTATAAAAGACGTTGCGAGAGTACTTAAAGTTTCGTATTCCGAAGCCGACAGAGTTACAAAGGCGATGCCGAACAAGCTCGTCCGCAAAAACGCCAACGGCGACGAATTCGACTTGAAACGCCCCAACATTATTTTAAAAGTCTTCGGGAAATACCACCCGAAAGAGGGCGCGAAAGACTACGGAGTCGATTTCTCCGTTCCCGAGCTCGTCAATATGTACAACGAGTCGCCCGAGATAAAAAGGGTCGTGGATATCGCCGCCAAACTCGAGGACTCCCCGAGACAGGCAAGTACTCACGCCTGCGGCGTTATAATCGGCGCGGACATTCTCGATCAGCATATGCCGCTCGGCAGGAACGGCGAAGATATCACCAGCCAATATACCGGTGTAGAACTCGAACACCTCGGATTCCTTAAAATGGACTTTCTGGGTCTTCGAAACCTTTCCGATATTAAAATGGCGATCGATTATATAAAGCAGAACCACGGCGTGGAAATCGATTTCGATAAATCGACTTACGACGACCCCAAGGTTTTCGAACTTCTTTCGACGGGTAACACCAAAGCCATATTCCAGATAGAATCCGCAGGCTTCCAGAAGTTCATGAAAGAACTCCGCCCCACCTCTATCGAAGATATAGTCGCGGCGGTGTCGCTTTACCGCCCCGGACCTATGGATTCCATTCCGAAGTTCGTAAAATGTAAGCACAACCCCGAACTCGTAACGTTCGCCCACCCCCTTCTCGAACCCATTTTAAAGCAGACGTACGGCTGTATCGTGTACCAGGAGCAGGTTATGAAAATCGTTCAGGCACTCGCGGGTTACACGCTCGGACAAGCAGATATGGTCCGCCGAATGATGGGTAAAAAGAAAGTGGACGATATGATTAAGGAAGAAGTCATATTCATTCACGGCAAAGGCGAATCGGTCGATAAGCACGGAAAAGTTTCCACGGCGATCGACGGCTGCTTAAAGCGCGGAGTTCCCGAGGACGTGGCGCACGCCATATGGAACGAAATGAAGGACTTCGCGAAATACGCTTTCAACAAATCGCACGCGGCGGCATACTCGCTCGTAACTTATCAGACGGCGTTCCTTAAATGCTACTACGAAGCCGAGTTCCTGACGGCGGTTTTAAACAACCGTATCACGAACATCGACGAAATCAAAAACTATATTTCGTACGCGAAAGAGGAAGGCATAAAAGTTCTTCCGCCCGATATAAACGAAAGCGTAGGCTATTTCAGCGTTAAAAACAACTCCATCCGTTACGGCTTAGCCGCAATAAAAGGCATAGGAATCGCGGCGATAGAATCTATCACGGCGGAACGCGAAAAGAACGGCAGATACCTTTCTTTCGAGAATTTCGTTTCGAGATGCGAAAGCAAGGTTTTAAACAAGAGACTTGTGGAAAACCTTATTTACGCGGGAGCATTCGACAGTTTCGGCAAAAATCGCGCTCAGCTCATCGCCATTTACGACGAGCTTATCGACAGGGTTATGATCATCGCCAAGCAGCGCGAAAGCGATCAGTTGAGCCTTTTCGGAGATCTTCTCACCGAGGACGACAGCTTCACGGTGACTTATCCCGATATCCCCGAATACGACAACAAGACAAAACTTTCGCTCGAAAAGAACGTCACCGGCGTTTACGTTTCGGGGCATCCGCTCGACGGTTTCAAATCTATGTTTGCGGACTGCACGTTCACGACCGAAATGCTCGCGAACGTCGAGGAGGACGAGGACGGAAACAAAATTTACACCGACGTTAAAAACGATATGCCTGTTTACATAGGCGGAATTATCACCGCGTCGGACAAAATAACCACCAAATCGGGTTCGAATATGGCTTTCGTCACAATCGAAGATTCCTACGGGGCGATCGAATGTGTGTTCTTCCCCAAGACGTACGCGAAATTCAAGGACGATCTGAACGTAGAACAAGTTGTTAAGCTCCGCGGAAAATTGCAGATAAAGGACGAACGCGTAAGCATTCTCGCCGATTCCGTAGTTAAGATAAACGAAAACGAGCCGCAGGAAAACACGCCCGTCAAAAAGAAAAAAGATTATCTCGGCATTATCCTTCGCGACGACACGAAAACCTTCAAAAACGAACTTATAGACATACTTTCCACCTATCCCGGCGACATAACCGTATGTTTTAAGATAGACGGGAAAAACTATATAATGACGCAGACCGTAAGGAACTGCAAAGGTCTTATAAACGAACTGCTCTCCATTGTGGACGAACAGGATATAAAATTCTTCTCAAACTGATAAAAAATTTACATTTATACCCAAGGAGGTAAACATATGAAAAAAATAGCAATACTCACAAGCGGCGGAGACGCCCCGGGAATGAACGCCTGCATAAGGGCGTGCGTAAGAAGCGCGGTCAACAGCGGACTTGAAGTTTACGGCGTTGAAAGAGGTTACTTCGGACTTGTAAACAACTGCATCTTCCCGATGACTACCCACTCCGTGTGCGATATCGTCCAGAGAGGCGGCACAATTTTAAAAACCGCAAGATGTCTCGACTTCAAACTTCCCGAAACGAGAAAGAAAGCCGCGGACAACCTTAAAGCTCTCGGTATCGAAGGTCTTGTCGTAATCGGCGGCGACGGTTCGTTCACCGGCGCAAGACTTTTGTCCGACGAAAACGGAATCAACGTCGTGGGTATTCCCGGCACAATCGATAACGACCTTGCTTATACCGACTACACTCTCGGTTTCGACACCGCGGTAAACACCGTTCTCTGGGCAATCAACAACCTCAGAGACACCATGACCTCTCACGACAGAGTTTCGCTCGTCAAAGTTATGGGCAGACGTTGCGGAGATATCGCGCTTTACTCGGGTATCTGCGGCGGCGCGGAATATATCCTCGTTCCCGAAATTCCTTACGATATTCAGGCTATCGCCGAAGATATCAAAAAGAGTAAGGAAAGAGGCAAAACTTCCAACATCATCGTTTTGGCGGAAGGCGCGGGCAACGAACAGGAAATCAAAACCATCGTTTCGGTTATCAGCGGCGCGGACGTTAAAGTTACTACTCTCGGTCACATTCAGAGAGGCGGCACGCCCACTATGGCGGACAGAATGCTCGCCGCGAGATTCGGCACGAGAGCCACCGAACTTTTAATCGAGGGCAAGACCAACAGAGTTATCGGTATCAAACACAATAAAATAGTCGATCTCGATATAACGGAAGCACTTTCCGAAACAAAGAAAATCGACAAAAAGCTTTACGATATGGCGGCTAAACTCTGCTAAAATGTCGCTAAAAACACGAAAAAACTTATGAAAAATCTTAAAGGAAGATGCGTTTTCGCTCAATCGGGCGGACCTACCACGGTTATAAACGCGAGTATTGCGGGCGGACTTCTGGAGGCTCTCGACAGCGAAAACATCACGGGCGTTTTGTGCGCTCATCACGGAATAAAAGGCGTTCTGGACGAGGACTTTTTCGATATTTCGGCGGAAGACAGAGCCGAGTTGGAAGCTCTCAAATACACGCCCGCTTCGGCGTTCGGTTCGGTCAGATATAAGCTCAAAAATCCCGCCGAGGACGATTCCGATTATCGCAGAATTTTGGAGGTTTTCAAAAAATACGACGTTCGTTATTTTTTCTATAACGGCGGCAACGACAGTATGGATACCTGCGATAAAATCTCGAAATATATGCAGAAATCGGGTTACGATATGAACGTTATCGGTATTCCGAAAACAATCGATAACGACCTTTGCGGCACAGACCACTGCCCCGGCTACGGCAGCGCGGCGAAATACATAGCCAACTCCGTTATGGAAGTGAACAGAGACGCCGAGATTTACTATTCCCCGCTTGTCATAATCGTGGAGATTATGGGCAGAAACGCGGGCTGGCTCACCGCGGCAAGCAGACTTGCTTCCGTAAACGGCGACGGCGCCGACCTTATTTATCTTCCCGAAGTTCCTTTCTGTTACGAGAAATTTTTGAGAGACGTTAAAAAGGTAGTGGACGAAAAAAATCACTGCGTCGTAGCGGTTTCCGAGGGAATACGTTTTGCGGACGGCAGATACGTCGGCGAAGACGGCAGCTCGGTGGACGATTTCGGACATTCTCAGCTCGGCGGCGTTTGTTCGGCTTTGAAAGCGCAGGTCAAAACGCTCGGAATAAAGTGCAAGGCTATCGAACTTAACATTCTGCAACGCTGCGCGGCGCACTGCGCTTCGGAAACGGACATTGAGGAGTCATTTTCGGCAGGGCGTTATGCCGTTAAAAAAGCCATAGAAGGCGAAACCGACAAGATGATCGGTTTTAGAAGAAAGGGCGGAAACAATTACGAAATCGAATACGTTGCCGAACCGCTTTCCTCCGCGGCGAACGCCGAAAAGAAAATCCCTGCCGAATGGATAACGGAAGACGGCACGAGCCTTACCGAAGATTTTGTTTCCTATGCTCTTCCCCTTATTTCGGGCGAACCCAAACGCAGGCTCAAAAACGGACTTCCCGAATACGCAAAGCTTAAATTCGTAAAGATTAAGCTTTAAAAACTTACCTATAAGTCGATTATCATAATAAAACCCCGTCAAAGAGATTTTTCTCCCGACGGGGTTTTCTATTGTTTCGATTATCCGATTTATATAACAGTAATTTTTGTTAAAACAATCAGTCTTTTTTGACTTCGATATAAAGTTCGTCAAGCTGTTTCTGTTCTACGGGCGCGGGCGCGCTGCTCATGAGGCACGAAGCCGTCTGAACCTTCGGGAAGGCGATAACGTCTCTTATCGAATCGTCTTTGGACAAAAGCATTGTGAGACGGTCTAAGCCGAAAGCAAGTCCGCCGTGCGGGGGCGCGCCGTAATTGAACGCGTCCACGAAAAAGCCGAATTTCTTTTCGATATCTTCCTCGGAAAAACCGAGAATATTGAACATCTTCTTCTGAATATCTCTCGAGTGAATACGGATAGAACCGCCGCCCGATTCCTGACCGTTGATAACAAGGTCGTAAGCTTTCGCTCTCGCTTTGGACGGATCTGTTTCGCAAAGCTCGAGATCCTCGTTCATAGGAGCGGTAAACGGGTGGTGAACCGCCATATAACGATTCTCCTCTTCCGACCATTCGAACATCGGGAACTCGGTTATCCACAAAATATCGTAAACGTCCTTATCGATAAGTCCGTGTTTGTCCGCAATCATAAGACGGATTCCGCCGAGCGTGTTGAACACGACATAATCCTTATCCGCCGCAAAGAATAAAACGTCGCCCTCTTCAAAGTTCATTCTCGCCTTTATGTTTTCGATATCCGTCGGCGTGACGAATTTTGCGAACGACGATTTGATTTCGCCGCCGTTTGCCCAAGTCATCCAGCAAAGCCCTTTCGCTCCGAGCGTTTTTGCGTACTCGACGGTAGCGTCAAGCTCTTTTCTCGAGAATTTGTCGGCTAAACCTTTGGCGTTGATAGCTCTCACGCTACCTCTGATAGGTCCGATTTCGATTTTCAAAGCGTCCGCGAAAACCTTGAATTCCGATTTTGCGAACAAATCCGAGCAATTAACGATTTTCAAACCGAATCTTGTGTCGGGCTTGTCCGAACCGTAATTCTCCATAGCCTCGCGGTAAGTCATCGTTCTGAAATGTCCGTCGCCGAGATCTAAGCCTATCGCGCTTTTGAAAATGTTTTTGATAAGCCCCTCGATCGGGTACATAACGTCTTCGATTTCCTCTACGAAGCTCATCTCGACGTCTATCTGAGTAAATTCCGGCTGACGATTGGCTCTCAAATCCTCGTCGCGGAAACATTTGGTTATCTGATAATATCTGTCGAAACCCGCAATCATTAAAAGCTGCTTATAAAGCTGGGGAGACTGCGGCAACGCGTAAAAACACCCTTCGTGAACCCTTGACGGAACGAGATAGTCTCTCGCGCCCTCGGGGGTCGACCTTCCGAGCATAGGCGTTTCCACCTCGACAAATCCGTTGTCGTCGAAAAATCTTCTTGCGGCTTTGGTTATCTCGTTTCTCAAAAACAGGTTTTTCTGCAAAGAAGGTCTTCTTAAATCGAGATATCTGTATTTTAAGCGAAGGGTTTCGTTGACGTTGGAATCGTCCAGAATTTCGAACGGCGTGGTGTCCGCCTCGGCAAGAATTTTAAGCTCGTCGGCAAGAATTTCGATCTCGCCCGTTGCGATTTTGTTTGTTTTGCTTTCTCTTTCTCTAACTTTTCCCTTAACCGCGAGAACGTATTCCGAACGGATATTCTGCGCTTTTTCAAAAACCGCTTTATCCGTCGTATCGTCGAAAACGACCTGAACGAGACCCGTTTTATCGCGAAGATCGACGAAAATAAGCGAGCCGAGATTTCTTCTTCTCTGCGTCCAGCCCATAACCGTAACTTCTTTTCCCGCGTCCGCGCTACGAAGCGTTCCGCACATCGAAGTACGCCTTAAATCACCCATAAATTCTGACATATGTATTTCTCCGTTTTAAGGTCTCCGAATTTAGCTCGGCAGACCTTGCGTATACGATTATTCTAAACTTTTAGGAGAAAAATGTCAACGAATATTTTGAGATATTAGAATATATATGTAAAATTTACGCTGTCGGCGGATATTTTCGGACCTACTCGTATACTCTTTCGAATCGTTTAAGCCCCGTAAGGATTTCGTAGGAAATCGTACCGCAGGCGTTCGCCATATCTTCGGCGGTAAGCGTTTTTCCGCCCTGACTGCCGATAAAAACCACCTCGTCGCCCGCTTTAACGCTTTTGTCAACCAACGCGAAACAATAGTCCATACAAACGCTGCCGACGATTTTCCGTCTTTTTCCGCCGACAAGAACGTTTCCGCCGGTAAACTTACGCAAAATTCCGTCCCCGTAGCCCGCGGAAACCGTAGCTATATAACAATCTTTTTCGGCGATAAATTTTCCGCCGTAACCGACCGTCTCGCCCTTTTTAACTTTCGCCGCCCTCGAAACGTAGCTTTTCAGCGTAAGGCACGGTTTAACGCCCGCCGCGCCGTAGCCGTAAATCCCGATCCCGAAGCGCACCATATCGAAACGATATTTTTCTTCGACAAACTCCGCCGTGGAAGAAATATGTTTTATCGCGCCCGAAAAATTTTCGTCGCCGAGCTTTAAAAACGATAAGAATTTTTCATACTGCTTTTCGTTTCTCGCCTTATTCTCCCCGTCGAAAAAATGCGAATAAACGCCCTTTATCGTCACCGTTCGGCATAAATTGACCGCGTTAATCGACTTATAGACGGCTTTTTCGGTTTTAATCCCCATTCGGTTCATACCCGTATCGAGACATATATGCACGTATGCCGAAACGTTCATATCTTCACTTACGCGTATAATTTCGTTAAGCTCGGAAGGTGATGAAACACTGATTTCGATTTTCTTTAAAATACATCTTCCGATTTCTTTCCCCGTAACTCTCGCAAGGCATAAAATCGGCTTAGCCGTTATTTCCCTCGCCCTTTCCGCTTCTTCGAGGGTTGCCGTAACGAAATAATCGGCGGAACTTTCCAGAGCTTTGATAACTTCTCTTTCGCCGTGACCGTAAGCGTCGGCTTTAACGACGGCGGCAGAGAGAACGCCGCGCGGAAGTTTCGACTTCAACAAATCGAAATTATAAACAAGATTTTTTAAATTTATACAGATTTTACCCCTCATACTCTTCCCGAAAATCACATTCAAATGCCGAATAAATCGCTTTTAAGAACATATCTCCCGCTCTTCGCTTTACATCGGCAAAAAAATGCTATATAATAATGCTATACAATATATTTATTATCGACGAGGTGAAATATGAATTTACTTACGGAATTTCTCGATAAATCGAAAACGGCTTTCCATGCCGTGAAACTCGGCACGGAAAAACTTATAAAAGAAGGCTTTGCGGAGCTTAAAGAAAACGAAAAATGGAACGTAAAAAAAGGCGGGAAATATTTCGTCACGAGGAACGGTTCTGCTTTAATCGCGTTCGTTATCGGCGGAGAGGACTCGTTCAATATAGTAGCTTCGCACGGGGATTCGCCATGCTTTAAAATCAAAGCAAACCCCGAAATAAAAAGTGACAATTACGAAAAATTGAATGTTGAAAGATACGGCGGCGGGATATTTTATTCCTGGCTCGATACGCCTTTAACCATTGCGGGAAGAGTTATCATTTCGCGCGATAACGAACTTATAGCGCGGGTTTTCACTTCCGATCACAAGTTTGTTATCCCCTCTGTGGCGATACATTTCAACCGCTCCGTGAACGACGGATTAAAGCTCAATCCCCAGACGGATATGTCGCCGATAACCGACATTTTAAACGGCGCGGTAAGCGGAAAAGAACTTCAAAATGAGCTTGAAAAGTTCGCGGGAGACGGAAAAGTCGTCGATTACGATCTTTACGTGGTGTCCGCCGAAAAACCGTTCTTTGCGGGATTTAAAGACGAGTTTTTGTGCAGCCCGAGAATAGACAACCTCACGAGCGCGTTTTCTTCTCTCGAAGCCCTTTGCAAAGCCGATCCGAAGGAAATCGCCGTTTGCTATGTAGCGGATAACGAAGAAGTCGGGAGCGGCACGAAACAAGGCGCGGCATCTAAATTTTTGTTCGACGTTTTAAAAAGAATCGCCGTTTGTCTCGGCAAAGAAAACGACATCGACGAAATGCTTGCAAGCTCCTTTGTCGTTTCCGACGACAACGCGCACGCCGTTCACCCCAACCACCCCGAATATTCCGACCCGACAAACAGAGTCAAGCTCGGCGAAGGTATAGTCGTTAAGCACCACGCAAATCAGAATTACACGACGGACGCATATTCTTCCTCGATAATAAAGCGCATTTTCGATAACGCGAACGTTAAATATCAGGATTTTTACACCCGTTCGGATATGCCCTGCGGCGGAACGCTCGGCGCGATAAGCTCCTCGCAGGTTTCGATCAAGAGCGTGGATATCGGTATTGCTCAGCTTGCCATGCACTCTTCCATAGAGACTATGGCAGCCGCAGACTATGAAACCGCAGTCCGCGGATTAACTGCTTTTTATAACGCGAAAATAGTTTCCGACGGCGATTCTTTCGTTAAAATAATTTATTGAGGCTTTTGATTATAATAAACATGCGCCCGCTCCTCTCGGATTTTGCCGAAAAAGGTCGGGCGCATTTTGTTGTTTCTTGCCGTCGGATTATGTCGTTTTTTGTTGTCGTTATTTGCAGATTTTTGCTGTCGCAACATGTCGCAATATACCGTCGTATTATGTCGTTTCACGCCGTCGGGATTTGCAATATTCTGCCGTCGAAGCTTGTCATAATACGCCGTCGGGATTTGCCGTTTTCCGCCGCTTATTCTTTCCGCCGTTTAGCCGCAGGCGTTTTTTTCGCATCGGTAAGCTCAAAACTTATATCGACGAGCATTTTTAGCTTGTTTTCGTCCGTTTTGTCGATATAAACGGACAACCAGTGGGTTTTATTCATATGATATGCCCGAAAAATCGTTTTGTTGTCTACGATTTCGTCTATCATAAACGGTTCGCATTTAAGATTTATTATATCCACGTCCCGACCAAGCTCAAGCCCGAGTCTACCCGCAAAAACGGGCATAATGAGAGCGAACCATTTCTTGTTCGACGGGTGGCGAAAAACGGAAAAATCCGGCGAATCGAGCCACGGATTTTCCTCGGTTGTGATATAATTATTTAAAATATATTCTGTCAGCTTTGTTCTGTCCATAAATTTAATTTAATGTTACGTCTTTAAGTTTTTCGTATTTTTCCATAGCGGCTTGCCGCAACGCGTTCAAGTCCTCGGGGTGAGTAAAAGCTTCGTCGCACAGTTTTTTCGCCGAGAAAATAACCGTCGGGGAATAAACGAGATCGCCTAAATCGCTTAAAAACTTTCCGCTTTGTCTCGTACCCATAAAATCGCCGCTGCCGCGCATTTCGAAATCTTTTTCGGCAATTTTGAAACCGTCCGCGGACGAGCAAAGAACTTTCAGCCTTTCGAGAGCTTTTTCGTCGTCCGAGCGGGTGAAAAGGAAACAGTAACTCTTGTCCGAGCCTCTCCCCACTCTTCCCCTTAACTGGTGAAGCTGGGAAAGCCCGAAACGCTCGGCGTTATAAATAACCATAACCGTCGCGTCCGGAACGTCTATGCCGACTTCTACGACCGTCGTGGAAACAAGCACGTCTATATTTTTGCCTTTGAACTCTTCCATTATCCGCGTTTTTTCCGCGTCCTTCATTTTGCCGTGCAAAAGCCCGACCCGAATGCCTTTCAAAGCCGATGAAAATTCCTCGAAAAGCTCGGTTACGCTCATAAGCGTGCCTTCCTCGTCCTCGTCTATCTTCGGACAAACGCAAAACGCCTGCTTGCCCGCTTTAACCGTGTCGCGGATAAAGCCGAGCATACCCTCGTATTTACGTTCGGGAACGAGAAAAGTAGCCACGGGAAGCCGATTTTTCGGTTTGTCCTTTATCTCGGTTATGTCGAGATCACCGTAAAAAATAAGCGAAACGGTTCTTGGGATAGGCGTCGCGCTCATTACGAGAACGTCCGGGATAATGCCTTTCGCTACGAGCGCGCTTCTCTGTCCCACGCCGAAACGGTGCTGTTCGTCGCACACGCACATCGAGAGATTGTAAAACTCCACGTCGCTCTGAATAACGGCGTGCGTACCGACGACGATTTTCGCTTCGCCCGATTTTATTTTCGCCTTTATTGCTTTTTTTTCGGCAAGTTTAGTAGAACCGCTGAGAAAAACAATCTCATAATCGGGAAACAATCTCGAAATTATCCTGTAATTCTGTTCGGCGAGGATTTCCGTCGGCGCAAGCATAGTAGCTTGATAACCGCTTTTAACGGCGAAAAACAGCGCGCACAAAGCTACCGCCGTTTTACCGCTGCCGACGTCGCCCTGAAGAAGTCTGTTCATCGAACGCGGACTTGTCAGGTCTTTATAAATTTCGTTCACGGCGTTTTTCTGCCCGTCCGTGAACTCGAATCCGAAACGGGAA
Organism: uncultured Clostridia bacterium; assembly: GCA_934271735.1. Classification (GTDB taxonomy): domain Bacteria; phylum Bacillota; class Clostridia; order Christensenellales; family Borkfalkiaceae; genus UBA10281. The sequence continues at coordinate 105,916 of CAKQSB010000005.1, forward strand.
ATAAACTCCCTTAAATCCGCTGCCGAACAGGAATATTGATTTATTCTGACCTGCTGGCGGTCGCCTTTTATAAATCTGAACGCCGAAACGAGCGTGAAATATTCCTCTAAGGCAATTCTTTCCGCCGCCGAACGCATAATTTGCTCGTCCGAGGGGGCGTGAACGTCTATATAAGCCGTTTTGAGGTTTTCGAGGTCGTATTTTTTTGCGAGTTTCTGCGGAATCACGCTGTTTATTTCGAGAGAAAAAATCGCGCTTTTTATGGCGTCTCTCATAACTTTTTGGGAAAGATTTCCCTTAACCGTGTAAACGGGAACGATACCTTTTAAGCGCACGTTGTTATCGAGCGGCTCGAACGACGGATTTATAATCGAAACGCCGCCGAAATCGGTTTTCACGCGCCCGTAAAAAAGGTATTCCTCGCCTATTTTCAAATGGCTCATAACGTACGGCTGATTGAACCATACGGCGGTGAAACCTCTTATGCCCTGTTCAACGGCAACCCTTACGCATTTTATTTTCCTTGCCGAAGTGAACATTTTCGGAACGGTAAGAAGTCTGCCGCAAGTAAGCACGATATCGTTATTATAGCATTTTTCGAGCGGAGTTATCTTCCTTAAATCGAGATAATTGCGCGGAAAATGCTTAATCAAATCTTCGGGCGTTAAAATATTCAGTTTTTTAAGGTCTTCGGCGCGCTTGTCGCTTATGCCTTTTATATCCGTAACTTTCATTTTTTCGTCCTTTAAATTTTGCCCGAAAGCAGTTGCCCTCCGCAAACTTTTGTCCGAAAGCAGTTGCCCTTCGCAAACTTTTGTCCGAAAGCGATTGCTCTCCGCAAATAAAACAAAAAGCTTTCTTCGCCGAACACGGAGAAAGCCTTAATTAAACCGTAATTTAACGGCAAAATTTTCGTTGATAAAATTTTAAACTCGTTTAAGCCAAAGCAGAAAAAATTTACTCGAGCGAAACGATGTAATAATAAATCGGTTGACCGCCGTAGAAAAGCTCGACATCCATATCGGGATATCTCTCGGCGATTTTGGATTGCATTTCGCCCGCTTCTTCTTCGGTAACGTCGCTGCCGTAATAAAGATTTATGAGGCTGTGACCGTTATAATGAAGCTTTTCGATAAGGTCGCCCGTAACTTTGACGAGATCCTTGCCTTTCGCGAGTATCTTTTTGTTGTCGAGCGCGATTATATCGCCCTTCGTGAGCGAGAAACCGTCCACTTTCGCGTTTCTCACGGCGTAAGTCACCATTCCCGAAGAAACGTTATCCACGGCGTGAATCATTTCGATAAAGTTCTCGTCTGCGCTTATCTCGGGATTCATAGCGAGCGCTGCGGAAATACCCTGCGGTATGCTCTTTGTGGGAACAACGTATACTTTTTTGCCCTCGACGAGCGATTTGGACTGCTCCGCGGCAAGAATTATATTTTTATTGTTGGGGAAAACGAAAATATTTTCGGCGTTGATTTTGATTATCGCGTCGGCTATATCCTGAGCGGACGGATTCATCGTCTGACCGCCTTCTATAACTCTGTCCACATTGATATCTTTGAAAATCGCCGCGATACCCTCGCCCGAGCAAATGGAAAGCATTCCGATTTCTTTCTTTTCCGCCTCGTACTTTTTGATAAGTTCTCTGTTTTCCTCGAGCATATTCTCGATTTTAACCTTATCGATCTCGCCGAGCTGCAAAGCTTTGGAAAGCGCCTGACCGGGGTTGTTTGTGTGAACGTGAACCTTGACGAATTCAAGGTCGCCTATAACGAGTACGCAATCGCCTATCGTCATAAGATATTCTTTAAGTCTGTCGATATCGGCAAGCGTAGTCTTCTTTTTTAAATTTATAATGAAAAACTCCGTACAATATCCGAACTCGATAGTGCCTAAATTAAGAATGTCGGCGTGCTCCATGGAGCTGTCGGCTTTAACTTCGGGTTCTTCGACGGGCGCGCCTTCGATTTCCTCGCCGACGAGACCTTTATACATTCCTTTATATATTGTTAAAAGTCCCGTTCCGCCGGAGTCCACGACGCCTGCCTTTTTTAAAACGGGTAAAAGCGTGGGGGTTAAATTAACCGCCTCTTCGCCTTTGGCTATTATTTCCTGAAAAAGAGTTTCGAAATCTTTGGTTTTTCCGCAAATAGACGAAACGTGTTCTGAAATCATTCTGCAAACGGTGAGAATAGTTCCTTCCTTGGGTTTCGATACCGCGCTGTACGCAACGTCCGTCGCGCTTTTTAAAGCCTTCGCGAAAATTTTGGTGTCAACTTCGTTGTAGTCTTTTAAAACCGAGCATATACCTCTGAATATCTGCGAGGTAATAACGCCCGAGTTTCCTCGCGCTCCGCGGAGCGCGCCTCTCGATACGCTGTCCGCCATATCGGATAAATTGTTGCTTTTACAACTCTTTAATTCCTTCACGGCAGATTGCATCGTAAGGCTCATATTCGTTCCCGTATCGCCGTCCGGCACGGGGAAGACGTTCAGACTGTCTATATAGTCTCTCGAAACGTCTAAAAGCTTGGACGCGGACGTCACCATTTTGGCAAACGCTGCGCCCTTTATTGTTTTTTGCATTTAAAAAATTTCCTCCGAAACAAGAAAACAGAACAAAACCCCCGGTCGTCAGAGTTTCACGCCGAGGATATTAACGTTGACCGTGTCCACGATCATACCCGTAAACTGTTCTACTTTGTATTTAACGGCCTTTTTAAGCGAATCCGCAACCGCGGAAATCGACACGCCGAATTTTATAATTACGAATACGTCTATATAAATTCTGTCGCCGGAAGTGGAAACCTTAACGCCCATTCCTCCCGACTCTTTTTTAAGGAGTCTGGAAAAACTGTCCATCAGCGTTCTCGGGACCATCTCCACTATACCGTAACATTCGAGCGCGGCGTGCGCCGCAACCTTTGCTATAGCTTCGTCCGATATTGAAATTTTTCCGTAAGTGTTTGACGTTGTTACCGGCATAAGTCGCTCCTTTATACCGGTATTATACTATATTTTGTTTTTTTTTACAAGGGATTTTCCGTCTCATTTGCAACTTTTACGGTTTTTTTATCTTTTTTTTGATAATCGGCGTTATTTTGTTGCATTTTATTTTTTATTGTGATATAGTATCTATGCTTTAAATTTAAACAATTCTCATTTGGAGGTGCAATATGTCGAGAGTTTGCAGCGTTTGCGGAAAAGCGAAATTATCCGGCAATAAAGTAAGCCACAGTAACCGTAAGACCCCGCGTTCTTACAATGCAAACGTTCAGAAAGTTAGAGTTGTAAACGACGGCGTCGTTACTTCTGAATATGTTTGCGCTCGTTGCCTTAAGGGTAATAAAGTTGACAGAGCGTAATTAGTTTTGTAAAACTTATTTGAACTCGGCGGCGTCCTTTTTTAAGGACGCCGTTTTGTCGTTGCCTCATATATGTCGTTGCCTCGTATATTACTATGCGAATTTAATGTAGCGGGAAAGCTTGAAAAAGCGGCTTTCAAATTCGGCAGATATCGGGATCTTATCTATCTTATAAAAGCTTTATAATCGCCGCGTTTATAAAAGCGCGATAACCGTTTTATAATCGCCGCAAAGTCCCCCGCCAAAGCGATATTTTTTAAAAATAAAACCCGTTTATAAATCCGATTGACCGAAAAAATCGCGGTTAATCGACTTATAGGCGGGTTTTTGCTTATACATAACATTAACGCGGCGGTTTGCAAAACGCAAACCGCCGCGTTAAAATTTTTTAAGTTTATAAATATTTCTTTAAATCGTCTACTCTGTCAAGGCGTTCCCACGGAAATTCGGGTCTGCCGAAATGTCCGTAAGCCGCGGTGGCTTTGTAAATGGGGCGTCTTAAATCGAGCGTTTTTATTATCGACGCGGGGCGAAGATCGAACTCCTTGGAAATGATATCGGCGATTTTTTCGTCCGAAAGTTTGCCCGTTCCCTTGGTGTTCACGAAAAGCGAAACGGGGCGAGCAACGCCTATCGCATAAGCGACTTCGAGCGTACATTCGTCCGAAAGTCCCGCCGCAACGACGTTTTTGCAGATATATCTCGCCATATAAGCCGCGCTTCTGTCTACCTTCGTGGGGTCTTTACCCGAGAACGCGCCGCCGCCGTGGGGGCAACTTCCGCCGTAAGTGTCGACGATTATTTTTCTGCCCGTAAGCCCGCTGTCTCCGTGCGGTCCGCCTATCTCGAATCTCCCCGTGGGGTTAATGTAAAACTTGGTGTTTTCGTCTAAAAGATTTGCGGGTATACTCGCTTCGATAACGTATTTTTTAATATCTCTTCTGAGTTCTTCGGTGGAAATTTTCTCGCTGTGCTGCGTGGAAACGACAACCGCCTCTACTCTTTTTACCTTGCCGTTTTCGTATTCTACGGTAACCTGACTTTTTCCGTCCGGGCGAAGATACGGGAGCAACCCCGATTTTCTGACTTCCGCGAGCTTTCTCGTGAGCTTGTGCGCGAGCGTTAAAGCCGCGGGCATATATTCCTCGGTTTCGTTGGTCGCATAGCCGAACATCATACCCTGATCTCCCGCTCCGAATCTGTCGGCTTCGTCGCCGCCTTGGCGATGTTCGAGAGAGTTATCCACGCCGAGAGCGATATCCGCGCTCTGCTCGTGAATGGCGGTTAAAACGGCGCAGGTGTCGCAATCGAAACCGTATTTCGCTCTGTCGTAACCGATTTCGCGGATCGTATCTCTCGCAAGCTGCTGAATATCCACATAGCAATGCGTGGAAATTTCACCCATAACAAGTACGAGACCCGTGGTTACGGAAGTTTCGCAGGCCACTCTCGCCATAGGGTCTTTCGCAATAATCGCGTCTAAAACCGCGTCCGAAATCTGGTCGCAGATTTTGTCGGGATGCCCTTCGGTAACGCTTTCGCTGGTGAAAAATTTGTTCATAGTAAAAAACCTCTTTCAATGTATTTGTGGTCATTGACTGTGGTCGGAAATACTATATCACCTTTTAAATCGTTTGTCAAATTTAATCGTATATGTTACAATATTTCAAGAAAAACTCACGGTAGCAAGCTTTAAAAAAACGGTAAAAAAATGAACGGATTCGACGAAAAAACAAAATACTGCGGCTTATGCCCGAAAGACTGCCGCGTAACCAGGCACGAAACTTACGGCGCGTGCGGCGAAAAAAACGTTATGCGTATCGCGAAATTTTATCCGCATATGTTCGAAGAACCGCCGATAAGCGGCAAAAACGGCTCCGGAACGATTTTCTTCACGGGGTGTTCTCTGCGCTGTGTTTTCTGCCAGAATTACTCTCTTTCCCGCTCGGAAAGGGGAAAAGAAATCACGCCCAAAGAGCTTGCGGACATTTTCAAAAAGCTCGAGAACGCAGGCGTTCACAACATAAATCTCGTTACGCCCACACATTTCGTTCCCGAAATTGCCGAGGCTTTTTCGATTTACCGCCCGAAAATTCCCGTGGTTTACAACACTCATTCTTACGAAACGATAAAAGCGCTCGAAATTATCGATCCGTTCGTTGATATCTATCTTCCCGACCTGAAATTTTTCTCGCCCGAGCTTTCCTTGCGTTACACCGGCAGAGAAGACTATTTCGAAGCCGCTTCGAACGCGATAAAATTTATGATGAGTTCCAAAAAAGCGAATTTTTCGGAAGACGGTATGATGAAAAGCGGGGTTATCGTGAGACATATGATTATGCCGCTCGGCGTGTCCGACAGCAAGAAAATCCTCAGATGGTTTGCGGAAAACAGGCGTGGCGGCGCGTATATTTCCTTAATGGCACAATATACCCCTTTCGGAAACGTCGACAAATACCCCGAACTGAAACGCCCCATAACCGCGGGCGAATACGAACGGGTTTACGAAGAACTTTTAAACCTCGGAATAACCGATTATTTCGCACAGGAACTCCGTTCTTCGAGCGAAAGTTTTATCCCCGACTGGGATTTTTAACCGTTCGAAAAATTTCACCCCGCAAAACGGAAAATTTTGTTATTTTACTTGAAATTTGACTTAAAAAAGGGTACAATATCAATATATACTTTTTTCAGGAAAACTTATGAATATTTTATACTTGAAATACGCCGTAGCCGTGGCGAAAGCAGGCTCGCTCAATAAAGCCGCCGAGGAGCTTTTTATCGCTCAGCCGAACTTGTCGAGAGCCGTTAAAGAACTCGAAAAAGAACTCGGGATAGTAATTTTCGACAGAAACTCCAAGGGAATTACGCTGACTATGGACGGAGAACGGCTGATTTCTTACGGGAAAAGCCTCCTTCGCCAGATCGACGAGATAGAAACGGAATTCAGAGAAAAAAAACACAAAACGGTTTTTTCCGTTTCCGCGCCGAGGGCGAGCTACATTTCGAGCGCGTTCGCGGAGTTCACGAAAGGGCTTTTGGAAAAGGAACGCTGCGACGCGTACTATAAGGAAACCAACAATCTCCGCGCGATAACCAACATTCTCGAAAAAGATTATAACCTCGGAATCGTGAGATACGCTTCGGGTTACGACAAATATTTCAAACAGACGCTTGAAGAGAAAAACTTAAAACACGAGCTTATCGCGGAATTCGAGTTCTCTCTTTTAATGAACAAAAACTGTCCGCTCGCTCAAAAAGACGAAATACGTTTTTCCGACCTTAAAGACTATATCCAGATAGCTCACGCAGATCCGTACGTTCCGTCCGTTTCTCTTTCCGAAATCAAAAAGGAAGAACTCCCCGACGACGTGGACAAACGCATTTTCGTTTTCGAAAGAGCCAGCCAGTTCGACGTTCTCGCCGAAAATAAAGACACTTACGCCTGGGTTTCGCCCGTTCCCGAAGCCGCTCTGAAACGTTACGACTTAGTAATGAAAAAATGCGCCGATAACAACAAAGTTTATAAAGACGTGCTTATTTACAAAAAAGATTACGCTCTTTCGGGAATAGACAAAGAATTTATCACCGAGCTTTGCAACGCAAAGAGAAAATATTTCGGTTAGCCATAGGTGATTGCGTTCAAACCAGGTCTTGCGTTGTGTTTTTGACTAATACATCGTTGCGTTCGCGTGTTATACGCAGAGTATTAACGCGCTCACGCGCCTTGTCTTAGCCTAAAAACGCAAGGCAAGACTTGTCGGCAACCAAAACGTCGTTATTTTCGATGAATTTTGGCGAAGGCGAACGCAGATGTACTTACCGTACTTCAAGCGAGAATTTGACAAAAGGCGCGGAAATAACGGCGTTTTGGCGGGTTCTAACACAATCACCTGTGGCTAAAATCTCTGCCGATATATTTTTTAAATTCGATATATCTTTTTTCATATATCGGTATAAAAATTAAGTATTTTACATAACCGATTTTAATTGATATAATAGTATCGATAAAAATGTAGCTATTTAAAACCCCAGCAAAACTCGCCTTGAAGCCGTCTTTTCTATGCTTTACGGCAAATTCGCCCTCGTAGTATTTGTTTACAACGTCGGTTGCCTTCGCCATAAATCATTAGAAAATACGGCTTCAAGGTTGCCCTATATATTAAGTTATCGATACCGCAAATTTTCAGGCGTAGCTTGCGTTTAAGGCAAGGCGTTTTCGCGGGTTAGTATACAAATACAAGCCGCGAAAAGAACGATGAATTAAGCGTAAGATACGCCTGAAAATCGAATTTTGTTGAGGTTTTAAATAGCTAACGATTGTTTTTCCGAGAAAAACTCTGAAAAAGACAAGGAGGCTGAAATGGAATTCGATTACAAAATAACCGACAGCGTGGAAACGCTCGAACAAACTGTCGCGAGAGTGAAAAAAGCTCAGGAAGAATACTCTTCTTTTACGCAGGAACAAGTAGACAAAATCTTTTTCGCGGCGGCAATAGCCGCAAACAAGGCGCGTATTCCGCTCGCAAAAATAGCGGTAAGCGAAACGGGAATGGGCGTTATCGAAGACAAGGTGATAAAAAACCATTACGCTTCCGAATATATTTACAACGCTTACAGAGACGTTAAAACGTGCGGCGTTATAGAGGAAGACAAAGCTTACGGCATAAAGAAAATCGCCGAGCCGATAGGGCTTATCGCGGCGGTTATCCCCACCACCAACCCGACTTCGACGGCTATTTTCAAAACTCTTCTCGCTTTGAAAACAAGAAACGGAATTATCATAAGCCCGCATCCCAGAGCCAAAAACTCCACTATCGCGGCGGCTAAAACCGTTCTGGAAGCGGCAATTTCCGCGGGCGCGCCGAAAGATATAATCGGCTGGATAGACGTTCCGTCGCTCGAAATGACAAACCTTCTGATGAAAGAAGCAGACATTATCCTCGCAACCGGGGGCCCCGGAATGGTCAAAGCCGCATATTCGAGCGGAAAACCCGCCCTCGGCGTAGGCGCGGGCAACACCCCGGCGATTATAGACGATTCCGCGGACATAACGCTCGCGGTAAACTCGATTATCCACTCCAAAACATTCGACAACGGTATGATCTGCGCTTCCGAGCAGTCCGTTATCGTTCTCGATAAGGTTTACGATAAAGTAAAAGCCGAATTTGCGGCGCGCGGCTGCTATTTCTTAAACGAAAGCGAAACAGAAATGGTAAGAAAAACGATAATCATAAACGGCGCGCTCAACGCTAAAATCGTGGGACAGAAAGCCGCGACAATCGCAAAACTTGCGAACGTGAACGTTCCCGAGGGGACGAAAATTCTTATAGGCGAAGTGGAAAGCGTTGAACTTTCCGAAGAATTCGCCCACGAAAAACTCTCCCCCGTTCTTGCGATGTACCGCGCAAAAGACATCGAAGACGCGTTTTTAAAAGCCGAAAGGCTTATCGCGGACGGCGGATTCGGACATACTTCGTCAATTTATCTCGACGTTGCCTCGCAACAAGCCAAGATAGACGAGTTCGCCGAGAGAATGAAAACCTGCAGAATACTCGTGAACACCCCCTCTTCTCAGGGCGGTATCGGAGACTTATACAACTTTAAACTCACCCCCTCTTTAACGCTCGGCTGTGGAAGCTGGGGCGGAAACAGCATTTCGGAAAACGTAGGCGTTAAGCACCTTCTTAATATCAAAACCGTTGCGGAAAGGAGAGAAAATATGTTGTGGTTTAAAGCTCCCGAAAAAATTTACATCAAAAAAGGCTGTCTGCCCGTCGCTCTTTCCGAGCTTAAAACAATGGGCAAAAAGCGTTGTTTCGTGGTTACGGACAGTTTCCTTTATCATAACGGTTACACCCGCCCGATAACCGACAGACTCGACGAAATGGGAATTTCCCACGCTACGTTTTTCGACGTTGCGCCCGACCCTACTCTCGCCTGCGCGAAAGAGGGAACGAAACAGATGACGGACTTCAAACCCGACTGCATAATCGCGCTCGGCGGCGGTTCGGCTATGGACGCGGCGAAGATTATGTGGGTTATGTACGAACACCCCGAAGTGGATTTCCTCGATATGGCGATGAGATTTATGGACATCAGAAAGAGGGTTTACACTTTCCCGAAAATGGGTGAAAAAGCTTATTTCATAGCTATCCCCACTTCTGCGGGAACGGGCTCGGAAGTTACGCCGTTCGCGGTTATAACCGACGAATCGACGGGCGTCAAATACCCGCTCGCGGACTACGAATTGCTTCCGAAAATGGCTATAATCGACACCGATTTTCATATGAGCGCACCCAAAGGGCTTACCGCGGCTTCGGGAATAGACGCAGTTTCGCACGCCTTGGAGGCTTACGCTTCCATGATGGCTACCGATTATACCGACGGACTTGCGATAAAAGCTTTGCAGACTATTTTCGAATATCTTCCGAGAGCTTACGAAAACGGACAAACCGACGTTATCGCCCGCGAAAAAATGGCTAACGCAGCGACTATGGCGGGTATGGCTTTCGCGAACGCGTTCTTGGGAGTTTGCCACTCTATGGCGCACAAACTCGGAGCTTTTCACCACATTCCGCACGGCGTTGCGAACGCGCTTATGCTCGACGAAGTTATTCGCTTCAACTCCGCCGACGTACCCGCGAAAATGGGAACGTTCCCGCAGTACGACCACCCGCATACGCTCGGCAGATACGCTGAAGTTGCGGACGCGCTTAAGATAAAAGGCAAAACGGACGAAGAAAAGGTGGAAAATCTTATAAAGGCTCTGGACGAACTCAAAGCGACCGTCGGCATAAAACCGACCATAAGAGATTACGTACCCGACGAACAGGCGTTCCTCTCCTCTTTGGACGAGATGACGGAGCAGGCGTTCGACGATCAATGCACCGGCGCGAACCCGAGATATCCGCTTATGAGCGAGATAAAACAAATGTATTTAGACGCGTATTACGGCAAAAAATTTGTCGAAGCGAAAACGCCCGGGGGCGCGAACTTAAAGCCGAAGACGAAAAAGGTTAAGGAGGAAAAGTGATGGATCTTGACAGAGTTATAGCCGTCCGAAACAACAAGACAGTTTACCGCGACGGCGAGGACTGCGTAAAGGTTTTCGAAAGCGTTTACGAAAAGGACGACGTTTTATCGGAAGCTTTAAATCAGGCGCGCGTGGAAAAAACAGGGCTTAACATACCGAAAATCAAAGCCGTTACGATGATAGACGGCAAATGGGCGATAATTTCCGACTATATCAAAGGAAAAACGCTCGACAGGCTGATAAAGGAAAACCCCGGAAAGAAAAAGGAATATATCGAAAGGCTTGTCGACCTTCAGATCGAAGTTCAGTCGAAAACCTGTCCCAAGCTTAATAAACTTAAGGACAAAATGAACGCTAAAATTTCTGAGGCCGAGCTTGACGAATCGGTTAAATACGAATTGCACACAAGGCTTGAAAGTATGCCGAAACACGTAAAACTCTGCCACGGAGATTTTAACCCGTCGAACATTATCGTCGGCGACGACGGAAAGGATTATATTCTGGACTGGTCTCACGCGACGATAGGAAACGCCTCGGCGGACGTTGCGAGAACTTACCTTTTGTTCTGGCTTGCGGGAGACATAAGCGGCGCGGACTATTATCTCGACGCTTTCTGTTTAAAAAGCGGCACGAAAAAGGAATACGTTCAGAAATGGATGCCGATCGTCGCGGCTTCGCAATCGGTTAAAGGCAACAAGGAACAACGCGAATTTTTGCTTTCGTGGGTCAACGTCGTGGACTATCAATAAGCCGCGGATTGTCAATAAGGATTGTCAATAAGTCCGTGATCTTTTTGTAAGACGCGGATTGTCAATTACTCGCGGTTATCATCGATAAGCCGCGAACTATCGATATACCGATAAACGAAAATCCGAAACAGGAGAACAGATATGATAAAAGTTACCGTTTGTATAGGCAGCTCCTGCCACATAAAAGGCTCGAGACAAATTGTCGAAGACCTTCAGCGTCTCGTAGCCGAAAACAAACTTGACGAAAAAGTCGAGCTGGGCGGCACGTTCTGTATGGGGAGATGCAAAGAGGGCGTTTGCGTTACCGTGGGCGACGATTTCTTCTCCGTAAGCCCCGAAAACGTCGACGATTTCTTCAAAAAAGAAATACTTCCGAGGGTTTAAAAGCAACGCAAAACCCGTAATGGCGAACATTGTCTGTCAGAAAAATTTACATAACAAAAAAATAACAAACGATTCGTAACGGCGAACATTGTTCGACCGAAAAGATTCACATAAAAACATACGCCGGAAAATAACGGCGAAAAAAGATAAGGAAGATTATTATGATAATAAGAGTATGCGTCGGCAGTTCCTGCCATATAAAAGGCGCGCCGGAAATAGTCGAACTTTTTCAGAATTACATAGCGCAGGAAAAACTCGAGGACGATATCGTTCTTGTGGGGAGCTTCTGCGCGGGAAAATGCAACCGCGTGGGCGTAACCGTCTCCGTGAACGACGAAGTTTACACGGGCATAAATCCGCAGAATTTTCTGAGCCTTTGGAACGACAAGATAATACCGGAAATCAAAAAAGAAAAAGAGGGTTAAAATGATGTCGGATTTTCTCACGTTAAAAAAATCAAACTGCAAAAACTGCTATAAATGTATACGTCACTGCCCCGTTAAATCGATAAGATTTTCGGCAAATCAGGCGCATATCATAGGCAACGAATGTATTCTTTGCGGACACTGTTTCGTAGTCTGCCCGCAGAACGCGAAAGAGATAAAGAGCGAAACCGAGTTGGCGAAAGTTCTTATCCAGTCGGGCGATCCCGTTTACGTTTCGATCGCGCCGTCGTTTATAGCAAACTACGAAAACGTAGGCATAAACGGTATGAGCGAAGCGCTCAAGAAACTCGGGTTTGCGGAAGTGGAAGAAACGGCGATAGGAGCTACGATCGTCAAAAAGGAATACGAAAGAATGTTGTCCGAGGAAAAACGGGATATCGTCATTTCCTCGTGCTGTCATTCGATAAATCTTCTCATTCAGAAATATTTCCCCGATTCACTGAGATACCTCGCGAATATTCTCTCCCCTATGCAGGCGCACGCGAGGGATATAAAGGAAAGAGTTCCGAACGCAAAAGTCGTGTTCATAGGACCTTGCGTCGCGAAAAAGGACGAAGCGGCTTATTACGACGGGCTTGTGGACGCGGTTTTAACTTACGAGGAACTCGCGGAATGGCTCAAAGCCGAGAAAATCGAGCTTAAAAGCAATATGGACGATACCGAAAAGAGCCGCGCGAGATTTTTCCCCACGACGGGCGGAATTTTAAAAACTATGGAGCAACTCCCCGAATACACTTACCTTGCGATTGACGGCGTGGAAAACTGTATCGCCGCGCTCAAAGATATCGAAAGCGGGAAAATTCACAACTGCTTTATCGAAATGTCCTCGTGCGTGGGAAGCTGCATAGGCGGTCCCGTTATGGAAAAATATCACCGTCTGCCCGTTAAGGACTACGCGGCGGTCGCGAAATATGCCGGCAAAAAGGATTTCGACGTGAATATGCCCGACAGAGTGTCTCTTCTCAAAAGCATGACGGCTATCGGCAGAAAATCCGTTCCGCCGACCGAACAGGAAATCGAAGAAATACTCAAGAAAATGGGTAAATTCAAAAAGGAAGACGAGCTTAACTGCGGTTCTTGCGGCTACGATACCTGCCGCGAAAAGGCGGCGGCTATTTTCGAAGGAAAAGCCGAAATTTCGATGTGTCTCCCGTTCCTTAAAGAAAAAGCCGAAAGTTTTTCGGACTGCATCGTTAGCAACACCCCGAACGGACTTATCGTTTTAAACGAGAGCCTCGAAGTTCAGCAGATAAACGCTTCGGCGAGAAAAATCATGAACATCCGCTCCGCAAGCGACGTTCTGGGCGAAAGCGTTATAAGAATTCTCGACGTGGACATTTTCTCGAGAGTTTTAAAAACCAAGCGTAGCGTGAGAAACGAAAGAGCTTACCTTGCGGAATATAAAAAATACGTAGAACAGTCGGTTATTTACGACGAGAATTATCACTTGCTCGTTTGCCTTATGAGGGATATAACAGACGAAGAAACGGAGCGCGAGAAAAAAGAAAGCATTTCCCGCCAGACCATAGAGGTCGCGGACAAAGTAGTCGATAAACAGATGCGAATCGTTCAGGAAATCGCGTCGCTCCTCGGCGAAACGGCGGCGGAAACCAAAATCGCGCTTACGAAATTGAAGGAGTCTATCGAAGATGAATGATCTTTGCGTGGATATCGGCTACAAAAGCATAAACCACGTCGGCGAACAGCTTTGCGGCGACCACGTCGACGTTGTGGAACAAGGCGAAAACTCGCAGGTCGTGGTTCTGGCGGACGGACTGGGGAGCGGCGTTAAGGCAAGCATACTTTCCACGCTCACCTCGAAAATCATTTCCACGATGATGGCTGAGGGGCTTTCCCTCGAGGACTGCGTTTCCACAATTGCCGCGACGCTTCCCATCTGCTCGGTCAGAGGGGTTGCTTATTCCACTTTTACGATAGTTCATATCGTCAACAACGAGACGGCGGAAATTATGGAATTCGACAATCCGCAGGTCATCGTTTTAAGAGACGGATCGAATTATCTTTACCATAGAACGGAAATGACCATCGGCGGAAAACGCATCTATAAGTCGATTATCCCGCTGAAAGACAACGACGTGTTTATTCTGATGAGCGACGGTTGCCCGCACGCCGGGCTGGGAACTCAGTTCAATTTCGGCTGGAAAAGAGACGAAATAATCAACTTCCTTCTCCCTAACGTTTACGTCGGTTACACGGCAAAAACGCTCTCCACCATTCTCGTGGACGAATGTAATCGTCTTTACGGAAACAAGCCGGGCGACGATACGACGGCAGTCGTTTTAAAGGTCAGAAAGCGCGAGCCGATGAACCTTCTTTTCGGTCCGCCCTCCAACCCGGACGACGCAAACCGTATGATGTCTTTGTTCTTCTCCAAAGAGGGAAAACATATCGTATGCGGCGGAACGACCTCGTCTATCGCCGCAAAATATCTCGGGAAAACCGTCAGACCGACTTTGAATTTCGTTCGAAGCGACGTTCCGCCGATTGCCGAAATAGATGGCGTGGATCTTGTTACGGAAGGCGTTATAACGGTAAATAAAGTCGTGGAATATGCGAAAGACTCCTTAAGCGAAAACAAGCTTTACGAAAAATGGAGTTTCGGACAGGACGGCGCGTCGCTTATCTGCAGGCTTTTATTCGAAGAAGCGACGGATATCAACTTTTTCGTCGGCAGAGCCGTAAACCCCGCGCACCAGAACCCCGATCTTCCCATAAACTTCAACATTAAAATGAATCTTGTGGAAGAACTTTCGAAATGTCTTAAACAAATGGGTAAAAGAATAAAGGTAAGCTATTTCTGAAAAACAAAAGTCAAAATAAAAGTCGTCCCAAAGGGGCGACTTTTTTCGTTTGTTTTTGCGTTAAATTTCCACGTCGTTCAAAAGCTGCTCGTCGTTTTCGCGAAGCTCCTTGGGAACGATTATGTTGTCGTAATCGATGAAATATCTTTTAACGTTTATCGTGTAATAATCGATCAGTCTCATACAAACCGTCATAAGGGTGAAGAACGCCGCGATAAGAACCGATCCCGCGCCGAGCGTAAACACGCCCATCGATATAAACAGGTATACGTATATGAGATTTACCGACAAATACGCGGAGAACATTCTCCAGAAATATTTTTTGCCGGGGTGAAGTCCTTTTATAAACGCCTGCTTAACGCCGAGGCCTCCGACGATCATATTCGCCATAACCTGACTTAAACAGGACGAATAAATACCTACCGAAAATGCCAGAATACACACGCCTAAAAACACGACGATTACCGTTAAGTAAGGGGCTAAAAATCTGAACAAAATAAACTCCACAAAAAAGACCACGGCGTAGTAAACGATAGCCAAAACCGCGTCTATAAGTTGATAAACGACGATTTTCTTCAAATTTTCGAACATAACTCCGAGATACCCTCTGTGCGATAAACTCGACATATATCCGTCGACTAAAATCATCAGAGTACAGTCGCTCAGCCCTGCGAAAAATCTGTAAAGATAAACGATCAGAACGCAGATAAGCGCGGCTATGACGATACTGCCGACGTTAGCCGAAATATACGCGAGAAACTCGTTGAAATGCGCGGTGAGGTTGGACGAATTCGTCGCCGAAACTCCGCTCTGCCCTTTTAAAAGAGCTTTTATGATTTCCGCGATATCCTGCAAAACGGGTTTAAGCTGTTCGATAAACGGCGTTAAACTGACGTTTAACGTAAACCACACCGCAGTTGCGAAAAGCGCGAAAATAATCGTTTTATAAAGAATATTTTTAAATACAAGCCCGAAGTTTCCTATGGCTATTTTAAACGCGTTGATTACCCGCAAAACTTCTCTCCTCCGCCGCTTTGTTTCCGACCGATAATTTAAAACGTTTTCTTCGGCTTTCTTTTTAAGCGGCTCGTTATAACCCTATATAATCGATTATATAATATTTTTATTTTTTTTGCAAGAAATTTATAACGATTTATTTTTTCGGCGTAATTTATAGCCTTTCGCCAGGCAAAACGGGGCATAAAAATACGCGGATTTCGGAAAAATTTTCCGAAATCCGCGTAAAAAAATCTTATAAATCTTTTAAAAGATTAAATTATTTATTCATCGCCTTTTCAACGGCAACCGCAACCGCAACGGTAGCTCCAACCATCGGGTTGTTACCCATACCGATAAGACCCATCATCTCTACGTGAGCGGGAACGGAAGAAGAACCTGCGAACTGAGCGTCCGAATGCATTCTTCCCATAGTATCGGTCATACCGTAAGAGGAAGGACCTGCCGCCATATTGTCGGGGTGAAGCGTTCTGCCCGTGCCGCCGCCCGAAGCAACGGAAAAATATTTCTTGCCGTTTTCTACGCACCACTTTTTGTAAGTGCCTGCAACGGGGTGCTGGAATCTCGTGGGGTTCGTGGAGTTACCCGTGATGGAAACCATAACGTTTTCGAGTTTCATTATCGCAACGCCTTCGGGAACGTTATCCGCGCCATAGCATTTAACCTTAGCTCTCGGTCCGTCCGAATAAGGCTTTTCGTAAACTACGGTTACCTTTTCGGTGTAAGGATCGAAGGTGGTTTCGACGTAAGTGAAGCCGTTGATTCTCGAAATGATCATAGCCGCGTCTTTGCCGAGACCGTTAAGAATAACTCTTAAGGGTTTGGTTCTTACGGTGTTTGCGTTAAGAGCGATTTTGATTGCGCCTTCCGCCGCCGCGAAAGATTCGTGACCAGCCAAGAAGCAGAAGCAATCGGTGTCGTCCGAAAGGAGCATCGCGCCGAGATTTCCGTGACCAAGTCCTACCTTTCTGTTATCGGCAACGGAGCCGGGAATACAGAACGACTGAAGACCGATACCGATCTTAGCCGCTGCGTCCGCAGCTTTTTTAGCTCCGCTCTTTATAGCGATAGCCGCGCCGACGGTGTAAGCCCAAACGGCGTTCTCGAAGCAAATAGGCTGAGTGCTTCTTACGATATCGTCGCAATCAACCCCTTTTGCAAGACAGATTTCCTTGCATTCTTCAACCGAAGAAATGCCGTATTCTTTCAAAGTAGCATTGATTTTGTCAATTCTTCTTTCATATCCTTCAAATAAAGCCATTTCTTCTTCTCCTTATTCCTTTCTCGGATCGATATATTTGTAAGCGTTCTCGAATCTGCCGTAGTGACCCTTGGCTTTCTCGTACGCCTCGTTGGGAGTGAGACCTTTTTTGATAAAATCGGTCATTTTGCCGAGCGAAACGAACTCGTAACCGATAACCTGCATATCTTCGTCGAGAGCCATTCTCGTAACGTAGCCCTCTGCCATTTCAAGATATCTCGTACCCTTTTCCTTAGTTCCGTACATGGTTCCGACCTGCGAACGAAGTCCTTTTCCGAGGTCCTCGAGTCCCGCGCCGATAACAAGTCCGTCGTCGGAATAAGCCGACTGAGTACGTCCGTAAACTATCTGTAAGAAAAGTTCTCTCATTGCGGTGTTGATAGCGTCGCAGACAAGGTCGGTATTAAGAGCCTCGAGAATGGTTTTTCCGGGAAGAATCTCGGAAGCCATTGCCGCGGAGTGAGTCATACCCGAACAGCCGATGGTCTCGATCAAAGCCTCTTCGATAACGCCTTTTTTAACGTTGAGCGAAAGCTTGCAGGCTCCCTGCTGAGGAGCGCACCAACCGACGCCGTGAGTAAATCCGCTGATGTCGGTTATCTGCTTAGCTTCAACCCAAAGCCCCTCTTCGGGGATAGGCGCGGGTCCGTGCTTAGGACCTTTCGCTACGCAGACCATATCCTTTACTTCGTTTGAATATTGCATAAATATTCCTCCAAATTTTTTTTCGCTTATATTCCGTGCCGAAACCCGTTCGGCTCGTCTTCCGTTAAATTATAGCATATCCCGAAAAATTTTTCAATTATTATTTAACCGTTATTTTAAGTTTTTTACGGGTTTATCCGTATACTCCGAACAAGAACAACATCAATTCGGATAATTTATAAAAAAAAACACAATTATTAGGAAATAAGGCAAGACAAGGCAGATACCTGCGATGTATAATACATATATAAAAATATAAAACTTCAGGAGGAAAAAATGAAGAAAATGAGAAAGACGGCGATAATTGCCGCCATATCCCTTTTGGTTTTATCTTTCGTCACGTTCTTTTCGGGCATACAGATTATGCGTGCGGAAAAAAGCGGCGCGGAAACAAATAAAACCGGTGAAATTACCGACGTAATCACGGTAAAAAGCCCGATTCAGGGTTCGACGGTTACTTTGGACAATGAAAAAATCGCCGATTATTTCGAGCATTACTCCAAAGGCTACAGCGTCAAAGCGGGTTACTTCGGGCAAGGCGATATTTTTATGATGAACCCCGTTAAATTCGAGTGGGAATGCGAGGACGGTTTATATTATCAGTTATATATCGCCGACAATCTCGGGTTTTACGACGCAGAGAAATTCTTCACGACAAAGAATTACGCGGTGATCGAAAACCTCGTTCCCGAAACAAAGTATTACTGGAAAGTTAAGGTCGCTTTAAGCGGCGGCGAAGAAAAAACTTCCAAATCCTATTGTTTTGAAACGAAAGGCAACGTAAGAACCATAACTTTGGACGGAGTTTCCAACTCAAGAGACCTGGGCGGAATAAAAACCGCCGACGGAAAAGAAATAAAATACGGAATGGTTTATCGTTCCGCAAATCTTGATTCCGTTACCGAAAAAGGCAGAGCCGAGGCAAGAAGGCTCGGAATAAAAACCGACCTCGATTTACGCGGCGGAGACGCCCCGACTGCTTCCCCTCTCGGCTCAAATGTCAATCTTATCGCAAAAAAAGCTCCGTGCTACACCGGCGACCCCTTTGGAATCAACGGCACGGAAGAATATCGCAATGCTTTAAGAGACGAAATAAAAGTTTTTGCATATGAAGAAAACTACCCCGTCCTTTTTCATTGTCAGATAGGCAGAGACAGAACGGGAACTCTCGCAATGTTTATCTTGGCGATTTGCGGAGTTGAAAAAGAAGAAATTCTCAAAGATTACGAGCTGACATATTTCTCTCAGAACGGTACGACGGACGGCAAAACCGAATGTCCCGATTGGATCGATTATACCTGCGATTTTCTCGGCACGCTTTCCGAAACCGGCACGACGCTGAGCGAAAAAGCAATAAATTACGCTATAAGTCTCGGCGTTACCGAAACGGAGATAGCCTCCATTAAAAGAATTTTAACGAGGTGACGAATATGAAAAAATTATTTTTAATTCTTACGATAATTTTATCTTCCGTTTTATGTCTTACCTTTACGGGCGGTTCGCAGAAAACGCTTGCGGAAAACAGCGGCAACGTTTACGATATATCCGAAGTTTCGTCGATCGCTCCCGGCGGAGAGTTGGAATTTTACGGACAACTTCTCATGGTCGGCAACAAACAGCTCGAAAATAAGGATTCCGTCAAATTTCTTTACAAAATAGCAAACCTCGAAAAATACGTTCGTTCGGCCTTCGGAATAGGCTGTTACGGATTCTATTTCAGTTATGACGTCGGCAAACCGATTTCCGTTAAAAAATGCGATTTTAACGGAAGCAAATGGGGGCGCGCCGAAGAAGTTTTTTCGGAAACCGAAACGACGTCATTTTCCGATTATATAGAAATGACTCTTAAAATCGAAGAAACCGCCGAAAACAAGATAACTCTTTCCCTTTCTTACGAAATCGGCGGTAAACAAAGAAGCGTGTCGGCGGAGTTTGATAAAGCGGAATCCGATATGAAACTTCGTTTCGGTGAAAACGCCGATCAACAGTATTCCGAAGTTTACATAAAATCTTTACTGCCCGCCGCCACTTTCGGAGACGGTTCGTTTGAGTATGTAAACTACAACAATAACGCAGGGAAAAACATTTCGGGAAAATGCATGCTCGGAACGGTCGGAACTTCCGATGCGGAAAAATTCGGCGTTCCGTCGGGTTATAACGGAAACGTTCTCAAAATCGAAGGACTTACCCCCACCGGTTCGCTCGATATGTCGTTCGATTTTTCCGCCGCAAACATAAAGAGAGAACGCGTAAAAAGCATTTCTTTCAGAATTTACGTTACGGCTACTTCTTCCGATACGGACAAATATCCCGTTCTGCGCGTTCCGAATTACGGAAGCACGTCGGCTTTCACGGCATATCCCGTAGGAAACAATACAAACAAATGGTTAAACGTTTCTTTCAACGAAAACCAGATCGATAACATCTGCTCCGCCGGAAAGCTCACGAAATTCACGTTATGGTTCAGAACAAACGCCAGAACGATTATTTATATCGATTCGTTTAAGGTCGATCTTATTCCTCTGGACGAAACGCCGCCCGTTATAAGCGCGCCTATTACCGAATTTAATCTGACCGCCGGAGTTTATCCTCTCGACGATTCGGTTACCGCTACCGACGATTCGGGAGAGGTGAGTTTACAAAGAATCTGGTCGGACGGAGCCTTGGATAATCGCGGAAGGCTTACGGCGGGAACGCATACCTGCAAAGTTATAGCGACGGATCCGAGCGGAAATACAAGCGAAGTCACCTTACATTATAACGTTACGACAGAAGCCGATCTCGAAAAATATTCGATTACCTTCCGTTTCGAGGGAATAGACGAAGTTACCGTCGAATATTACAAAGGCGGGGAAGATTACGTTACTATTCCTTCCGTACCCGAGAGAAAACACTACGATTTCGTCACCGACGAGATTGTATTCAACTACACCTCTAATCAGGTCGTGAACGGATATTACGTCGCCACCGTTTATAAGGTAAATTATTATGTTGACGGCGCGCTTTACACCTCTGTTTCTTATACCGTAGAAAATATTTACAATTTTGCAGAACCCGACGTTCCCGCAAAAAAAGGCTGTCGCGGACAATGGGAGGACTATCTGCTTAATTATGAAAACGTGAACGTAAACGCCGTGTATACGCCTAAAGAAACTTCGTCGGAATCCGAAAAAGAAACCCCTTCGGAAAGCGAAAGCAAATCCGAAAAAGAAACCCCTTCGGAAAGCGAAAGCAAATCCGAAAACGAAACTGAAAGCAAATCCGGAATTCCGGGAACGGAATCCGCGGGAAACGCGTCGGATAATAACACCCCGAGCGCCACGGAAAGCGGAAAAACTGAAAACAAAGGTTGCGGTTCTGCGGCAAACGCAACGCCGATTGCACTGCTTGTCGTTTTGTTCTCGTCTCTTGCGGCTGTAATGATAAAACGCAAACAAAGCTAATAGCCGATACACCTCATTAAATGTCGGAGCGCGATAAAAACGCTCCGATATTTTTATATTTTCGGTTCACCGCCGCTTATAGCCGCATATTTACCTGTTATTTTAAGTTTTTTTGCTTGCTTTTATATTGTTTTAATGTTAGAATAGAAAAAGACGGACTTCAAACCGTCTGAACGAATATTACGCGCCGAGATAATTTTGTAGGGGCGTTTCAATCGTTCGCCCGAGAAAAATAAAATCACGACAAAACATTTTTGCTTATACGAGGTACAATTCAATGAAAAACGTAATGGACGTTCTCGAAGAACGCGGATTTATAAAACAGACCGTTTACGGCGAAGACTTGAGAAAGAAACTCGAAACCGAAAGCGTTACATTTTACGTCGGCTTCGACCCGACGGCGGACAGTCTCCATATCGGACATTATATTCCCATTATGGCAATGGCTTGGATGCAGAGATACGGTCATCGCCCCATCGCGCTTTTCGGCGGCGGCACGGGCATGATCGGCGACCCCTCGGGCAGATCGGATATGCGCCAGATGATGACGAGAGAGACTATCGACCACAATATCGAATGCTTTAAAAAGCAAATGTCCCGTTTCATAAATTTCGATGGAGAAAACGGCGCGATAATCGCCAACAACGCGGACTGGCTTTTAGACCTTAATTATATCGAATTCCTCCGCGATATCGGCGTTTACTTCTCCGTAAACAAAATGCTCACGGCGGAATGTTTCAAACAGCGAATGGAAAAGGGGCTTACCTTCTTTGAATTTAACTATATGTTAATGCAGGGTTACGACTTTTTGCATCTCAACCAAAAATACGGCTGCTCGCTTGAGGTGGGCGGCGATGATCAGTGGTCGAATATGCTCGCGGGCGTGGACCTTATCCGCAGAAAGGAACAGAAGGACGCTTACTGCTTAACCTGCACTCTCCTTTTGAACAGCGAAGGCAAAAAAATGGGCAAAACGCAGAAAGGCGCGCTCTGGCTCGACGAAAACAAATGCTCCGTTTACGATTTCTATCAGTATTTCAGAAACGTTGAAGACTGCAAAGTTGCGGAGTGTATGCGTCTTTTAACCTTTATGGATATGGACGAAATCGCCGAACTTACCAGATATAACGACGAGAGAATGAACGCGGCTAAGGAAAGACTTGCTTACGAAGTTACCAAGCTCGTTCACGGCGAGAAAAAAGCCGAACAGGCAAGAAAGCAGGCTAAGGCGGCATTCGGCGGCAACGCGGAAGATATGCCCTCTTACAACGCAAACGGCGCGGATAACATTCTCGACATTATGATCGGCGCGGGCGTTGCCAAATCCAAGGGCGAAGCGAGAAGACTTATCGAGGGCGGCGGCGTTTCTATAGGCGACGTTAAGCTCACCGTGAACGATCTCGCGATCTCTCCCGAAGTCAAAGCCAAAGGCAACTTTATTCTCCACAAAGGCAAAAAAGTTCACATCAACGTTATTTTATAACATATTTTATTAAAAAAAACGTCGTTTGGCAGTACCCTGTCGGACGACGTTTTGTTTTTACTTTTTTAAGAAATATTTTTATTATCAAATTTAATCGATTTTATTTCGACCGATTTCGCCACGACTTAATCCGACAAAATTCTCCACGACTTGATCCGACAATTTTCAACCCGGCTTAATCCGTCAGATTTCGACTTGTCTTTTTTCGACCGATTTCGACCTGTCTTAATCCGACAAGTTTCGACTTGGCTTGTTTCGACAAATTTCGATTTTGTTTTTTCGACCGGATTCGCCCCGATTTATTCCGACAATTTTCGACTTGATTTATTCGACAAAATTCTCCCCGACTTTATCCGACGGCTTTCTCCGCTCACCGATTTCGACGACCTTCGTTTTATTATTACACGCGTTCGATTTCGTTTCGACGGTTTTCGACGTTTGTCGACGGTTTTCGACGCAATACTTTACGCCCTTAGGTGTTTAATCTGTTTACTTCACCTTATGATTATGCTAAAATATTTTAGCCGAGTGAAGTTTTATGCGGCTAAGATTTTGGAAACGAATTTCGGTAAAAAAATGTCTGAAAATACAGGGGGTCGGCAAAAGTTTGCAAGAGAATTTTCGGCATTTTACAACAAACTAACGCTCGCACACCGACAAAGACGTAAAGATAACGCGAGTCGAAAAGCCGAACAAAAAAAACGAAAATTCACGCAGAAAAATTTTAAGTTCTGAAATCGGATCTGCCGAGAAGATAATCGGGCGAAACGCCGAAATAATCCGATAAAATTTCCAAAGTGTCGATCATCGGGATAAACTTTTGTTTGAGCCAGTGCAAAATCAGGCTGTCGTCGATACCGCAATCGTGCCCGACCTTGTAAAACGAAGTTTTCTTTTCGGCGCACAGTTCGAGAAATCGCTCGTGGAAAGTCGCGGCGGAATCGGTTTTGATAAAATCGTTCTCTTTGGTTTTTCCGAGAAGGTAATTGATTGACACTTCGAAATAATCGGCGATTTTAACGAGGATTTTCGTTGTCGGTATTATTCCGTATGCGGTTGCCGAAAAGAACGACGAATTGCTTATGCCGATTTTCAATCTAAGTTCTGTTTTCGTCAGATACGTTTCATCCGCTAAATAATTTATTCTCTTCTTAAATGCTTCGGAAACAGGCATACAACCTCCATTATCGACAAAGTGTATAATTCTTAATCTTCACCTATAAATAATATAATTTTGTTTACGGTTTTACTATGAACGATACGTTTAGTTTACCTAACGATAAAAGGAAATTTTAATGTAAAAACCGTCAAAAAAAAAGCATAAAACAAGAAAAAAACGGAAATGCCCGTTTTCGGATAAACAAAATAAAAAACAAAGGAGGAATTCACAATGAACATTGACTACGAAAAACTGGATTTTGTAAGCGAAACAAAGCCTATCTGCGGTTCTTTTTCCGAAAAACGCTATCAAAAAGCGTACGCCGACACGCTGAAAAGATTTTTGAAATCGGCTGAAAAATACTACGCGCCCGGCGAATTCGACGAAAGACACGAGACCGAAATTTTCGAAAATCGTTTAAAACAACGGTGCGCAACCCTCGCGACTTTTCCGGAAGAAGTTCTTAAAAAGCTTAAGAACTTCAGATTCCTTGTACTCGGATATTGTCACCGCGACGAAAAAACCGCTTTGGTTTCGTACTGTCTTCAGACGTGGAAAAAACGCCCCGATTGAACCGGATTTTGTTTTTTTAGCGATATTAAAGGCAATTTCAACGCGATATCGGAGCCGCTTGCAAATGAAAAAAATTCCATAAAATGCGAATGAAAATACAAATAAAAATTTTTTCGAAAAAGGGGGCATAAACGCTTGACGGCAAAACCCGAACGCCGCCTTTTGCCGTTTCCCTTGGCGCGACCGCGGATTTTCGACTTTTTTCGAATCCACACAAACATACGTTTTTGTGGATAACTGTGGATAACTTTCGGTAAAACAGGTGGGTTATCCACATTGTAGAAAAAGTTATCAACAGAATTTGCTTGTTTACGGTGTTTTCAAGCCGAAAAAGTCTATGTGAAAATTTGTATTAAATTTCGCATTTTTCGGCTTAGCCGAACTCGGGGTTTTTCCGGAAAAGCACGTCAAAAGCATTTACGACAAAAAATATCGGCGACTTAATCCTTAAAGAACTTAATCCTTAAAGATAAGCCGCCGACTTATATAATTTATGTTTGTTTTATTACGTTTTATATTCGTTACTTAGCGCCGTCGGAAATTTATCTCGCCTTGCCTTCGAAAAACACGGCTATCGTGCCTTTTCCGCAATGGCAACCCATAACGGGTCCGATTTCCGAAACGACGCACTTTCCTTTAAGCTTCGGGAAGACTTTTTCTATCTCCGAAACGACAATCGCGGCGTCCTCTTCAGCGTCCGCGTTCCCGACGATGCAACGCCCGTCGTAATCGTTTCCGTTCAAAGTGTCCTTAGCCATTTCCGAAACAAGCTCGGCAACCGCTCTTCTCTTTCCGATAAGTTTCTTTTTGACTTCGAGCCTGCCCTCTTTCGTTACGCCGAGCAGCGGCACGATTTTGAGTATGTTTCCGATAAAGCCCGCCGCCGCGGAAAGTCTTCCGCCTTTTATAAACGCCGTGAGGTCGGCCGTGAAATAAAGCGCGCGAATGTTTAAACGTTTGTTTTCGATAATCTCCGTCGTTTCCGCCGCGCTTTTACCCTGATCTCTCAGATCCGCCGCGTCCTCGACGAGCATTCCGTAGCCCATAGACCCGCAAAGCGAATCGATGACGTAAATCTTTCTTTCTGGATATTTTTCTTCGAGTTCTTTTTTAGCCGAAAGGCAATAATCGTACGAACCCGAAAGCCCGGACGACAACGTTATGTGGATAACGTCGATTCCGTCCTTAAGATAAGGCTCGAAAAATTCAACGTATTCGCCGACGTTCACGCTGCTCGTTTTTACGTTCGCGCCTTTCGAAAATCTGTCGTAAAATTCTTTGTTAGATATGTTTTTGCCGAAATCGTCGATATAATTTTCTTCGTTTATGCGAAATCTGAACGGCAAAACGGCAATTTCTCTTTCCCTTGCGCGTTCCTCCGTGAAATCGGCTGTAGAACCGCAAGTTACCACAAATTTATTCATCAGTAAGTCCTTTTTATTATTTTTAGTTTTTCACTTCGTTTCTCGGCGTTCCGAGGAAGAATACCGCGACCGTACCCCTTCCCGTGTGACAGCCTATCGTCGCGCCGATATCGAAAATTTTGCACTTTCCTTTAAGTTTCGGGAAAGCTTTTTCGACTTCCTTAGCGGTGTAATTCGCGTCCTCTATGCACTCGGAATTGCACAAATAGCAAGGTCCGTCGTAGTTTTCGCCGTCGTCAGCGTTTTTAAGCATTTCGGAAATAAGTTCGGCAACCGCTCTTCTCTTGCCGATGAGCTTCTTTTTTATAACGAGTTTACCCTCGGGGCTGACGTGAAGAAGGGGGCAGATTTTCAGAAGCGAACCCAAAATTCCCGCCGCCGCGGAAACTCTTCCGCCGCGAACGTACGCGGACAAATCCATAGAATAGAACAAGTGATGGATTTTATACTTCACCTTTTCGAGATACTCCGCAAGTTCCGCCGCGGTTTTGCCCTCGTCGCGATAATCCGCCGCGAGATCCATAAGCATACCGTAACCCGACGACGCGCAAAGCGAATCGACGACGTAAACCTTTCTTCCGGGGAATTTTTCCTCGAGATTCTTTTTGGCGATAAGGCAGGATTCATACGAACCCGAAATACCCGAAGATAACGTTACATGAACGACGTCAAGTCCTTTTTCAAGAAAGGGCGTGAAAGCTTCTTCGTATTCGCCCGCGGTGGTCTGGCTCGTTTTCGCGGGTACACCCTTAGCCATTTCGGCATATAAAGTTTTGTAAGCTAAGCTTTTTCCGAAATCGTCGTCGTAATCCTTTTCGCCCAGTCTGAAATGGAAGGGCAACACTTCAATGTTTCTTTCTTTAAGATGACTTTCGTTGAGATCTACGGTCGAACCGCAACCTAAAATATAATCCGACATTTTTCTCTCCTTTTCCTTTTATATTTGAAATCTTATTTTTTCGGATATGTTTCGATTATGTTTAAACAGAGCTTTTCCGCAGCCGAGCCGCGGCGGCTTTATCCATAAATATATTACCACCGATTGAGGATAAAGTATGTCTATTGTTGCCGTTTTTCGCTATACGATATGTTTTTAGGCGGTAGAAAGCCGATTTTACTACTCTACCCGCAGTAGAATAACCCGATTTTAAAGAAAAACAAGCATAAAAACTACTAAAACCGTTAAAAAGGTTGCGGTTTTCGGCGGTAAATGATAAAATAAAATTATGTTATCGGAAATGCAGGCGAAAGCCGTAAAAGAGTTTGACAGAAACATTTTAATGCTCGCAAGAGCCGGTACGGGCAAGACGTATACCGTGGCGCAGAAAATCGTCGAGGCGGATAAACTCGGTATAGACGCCGATAAAATTCTGTGTCTCACGTTCACCGTGAAAGCCGCCGACGAGCTTAAGGACGATATTATGAAATCCTGTGGCGATTTCCGCCCGGAGGTCTATACGATACACGGATTTTGTTATAAACTTATGCGGGAATACGGACGGAAAACGGGAAAATTTTCCGATAAGCAGATTGCCGACGAAATCGACGAAGGCGAGATTTTAAAGGCTGTTTTAAACGATTATATCGCTTCGGGAGACTATAAAACGGCGGACGGATTCGTTCCCACGCTCACGAAAAACCTCGTTAAAGCCGTTTCCATGATAAAACACCGCCGCGCGGAATCGGGTTATAACTATTTTTCGCCGAGCGGCTACGGCGCGGCGATAAATTCGCTCGCGGCAAGCAGCAAAGAATTCAGAGACTGTTTCGTCGTCAAAAAAGGAGCGGCGAGATACACCGACGAAAATCTTATCGGTTTTTTGAAAGCCAAGGGTTCGGAATTTATGGAGAAATACCGCTTTGTTTTAAACTCCTCCGCCCTTTGCGATTTCGACGATTTAATCTTCTCCGCAAAGGAAATAGTTTCGGACATCAACTATCAAAAGCCCGCCTATAAGTTGATTATCGTGGATGAAATGCAGGATACGAGCTTTTATGAGTACGAGATTATGAAATACTTTTTCAAAAACGCGAACGTGCTTATGTGCGGCGACGAATACCAGACGATTTACGGCTGGAGAGGGTCGAAACCGTTCGAGATAATCGATGACTTCAAAAGAAACTATAACCCTCTCGTTATAAATCTCGACAAAAACAGGCGTTCCGCGCCCGTTCTCTCTTATGCCGCCGCATACTATCTCAAATCGGCTTTCGGCGCAAAAACCGAACTCCCGCCCGCGGGCGAAATCCCGGACGAAGATAAAATCGATATCGTCGGTTGCAAGGACGCGAAAGACGAAGCGAAATTCGTTTTCGAAAAGGTCGGCGCGTTTAAAGGCGAAGCTTCGGAAATCTGCGTTATGGCGCGTTCCAACAGATATATTGCCGATCTTTACAGAGAGCTTACGGAAATCAACTCCTCTTTGCCCGCCGAGAACAGACTTGCTTTTTTCACGGCCGACACTCATTTCCAATTTTACAAAAAA
The DNA here is from genome assembly GCA_934271735.1 of uncultured Clostridia bacterium. Lineage (GTDB taxonomy): Bacteria > Bacillota > Clostridia > Christensenellales > Borkfalkiaceae > UBA10281. The sequence continues at coordinate 134,272 of CAKQSB010000005.1, forward strand.
CCGATAATCAAAGACGCGCTCGCTTTTTTAAGGCTTATTTTAAACCCCGACGACGAAGCTTCGTTTTTAAGAATAGCTCCGAAATGCGTTAAAACCGTTACCTGCGAAATGATCGCGGCTTTGAACGATTATTCCTCGTTAGGGCTTTCCGCGGGACAATTTCTGTCCGACGAAGTATATCGTTTTTCCGATTACTACGAGCCGCTTTTATACGCTTACGACAAAGGCGAAATAATCGTTTACGACCTCGAAACGACGGGGCTCGATCTCGATAACGACGAAGCCATTCAGATTTCCGCCGTGAAAACGGGCAAAAACGGGATAAAAGAAACGTTTAACGAGTTCATTCTCCCCGAAATCGAAATAAAAAGTTCCGCCGTTTCCGTCCACGGTTACGACAAGGAATACATAAAAGCTCACGGCGGCAGGAACGCAAAAGAGGTGCTGAAAGATTTCTGCGCCTTTACGAAAGGCTGCGTTCTTATCGGGCATAACAGCTCCTCTTTCGACGATATCATTCTGGAAAGAGAGCTGAAATCGTACTCTTTGCCCCACTCCTTTCCTTACCGCTACGACACGCTTAAAATCGCCGCTCTTTTAAAGCCGCAGACGGGCGATTATAAACTCGAAACGCTCTGCAAGGCTTTCGATATAAAGAACGTCCGCGCTCACGACGCTTTTTCGGACGTATCGGCAACCGAACAGGTTCTTAAAGTTTTTATCGAAAAATACCTTTACCCCACAAGACAGGCGAGAAAGACCGTCACCGAACGATATGCCGACGTTTTCAAAGGTTTTTACGACCTTATATATACAATGAAAGCCTTGCTTTTGAAAAACGATGTTTTAACGCTTATCAAAGAGATCGGCGAAACGCTCGGGCTTAACCAGCCGAAATCCGCAGCCGCGGCTATGGCGGACAAGGAATCTTTAAACGATTTATACCGCGCGCTCAAAGGTTATATAGGAAACAACGAACCGCTCAGTTTCTTAAAATCCTTTTTGCGGGACGTTTCCCTTTCGGGAAGTCAGATGGACGTTATCGTAAAGAAATTCAACAAAGTTCCGCTCGTCACCGTTCACCAGTCCAAAGGGTGCGAGTTCAAAGAGGTGATTCTCGTCGGTATGGGCGAAAACGAATTCCCGTCCTATAAAGCCGTGGAAACGCATAACGAAGAAGAGGAAAAGAGGGTCTTCTACGTTGCCATAACGCGCGCGAAAGAAAAGCTCGTCATAACTTATCCGAAATACAAAACGTTTTACGACGTGAGTTACCGCCGCGCTCCCTCGCCCTTTTTATCCCTCCTGCCCGACGACGCCGTGAACGAAATCAAACGGTAAAAAGTCAGCTTCCCGCCCGAGGCGGCGCTCGAAACCGAACGGTAAAAAAGCGATTTTACCCTTCGAAAAAAAAATGTAATTTTTTTGTTTTATACGCTTGACATTTGGCGCGAACCGTAGTAATATAAAATGCGTTTTTTGAATATAGCTTTTCGGGGCGTTTTTTTAGGAACTTAATCGGAGTTTCTAAAAAAAAACGCCCTTTTTCATTTTTAAAGACCTCGAAAGGTATATTTACACCCGTTTTTCAGGCAAAACGGAAGAAAAAAATCCTAAAATCGCAAAGGGCAAATTCAAGGGCGGTAAGGATATGAGGCATTATGACTAAATACATATTCGTTACGGGCGGAGTCGTTTCGGGACTCGGAAAAGGAATAGTCGCCGCGTCGCTCGGCAGACTTTTGAAACTGAGAGGGTATAAAGTCGCGGCGCAGAAGCTCGACCCCTATATGAACGTAGACCCCGGCACAATGAACCCCATTCAGCACGGAGAAGTTTACGTTACCGAAGACGGAGCGGAAACCGACCTCGACCTCGGACACTACGAAAGATTTATCGACGAGGATCTTAACAAGTACTCCAACTTAACTTCGGGAAGAGTATTTTCAAAAGTTCTCGAAAAGGAAAGAAAGGGCGAATATCTCGGGCAAACCGTCCAGATAATTCCCCACGTCACCAACGAAACCAAACATTTCATAAAGAAAAACGCAGAAGTCACCAAAGCGGACGTGGTCATTACGGAAGTCGGCGGAACGATAGGCGATATCGAAAGCGCGCATTTCCTCGAAGCGATAAGACAGTACGCTTCGGACGTCGGCAGAGCAAACTGTCTGTTCATTCACGTTTGTCTTGTTCCTTACGTTTCGGGTTCGGACGAATACAAGACCAAACCCACACAGCACAGCGTTAAGGAACTTCAGTCGCTCGGAATCCACCCCGACGTTATCGTCACCCGTTCCGATTCCGATATCGGCGACGATTTAAGAAAGAAAATCGCGTTGTTCTGCAACGTAAAGCCCGACTGCGTAATTTCCGACGTAACGCTCGACTGCTTATACAAAACGCCCGTTATGCTCCACAAAAACGGACTTGACAAAGTGGTTTGCAGAGAACTTAAACTTAAAGGCAAACTCGATTTAACGCCCTGGAAAGAACTTATCAGACGTATCGGAAACAGAAGGAAACACGTCACCGTCGCGCTCGTCGGCAAGTACGTAAAACTTCACGACTCCTACCTTTCGGTCGTCGAAGCTCTTTACTCTGCGGGCTATGAAAACGGCTGCTACGTCGACATCGAATGGGTCGACAGCGAGGAGGTTTTCCCCGACACGGCGGACGAGATTTTCAAAGGCGTGGACGGAATTATCGTTCCCGGCGGTTTCGGCTCGAGAGGTATCGAAGGCATGATAGAGACCTGTCGCTACGCGAGAGAACACAATCTCCCATACTTCGGAATTTGTCTCGGAATGCAGGTTATGGTTATGGAATTCGCGAGAAACGTTTGCGGACTTGAAAAAGCCACTTCGGGCGAGTTCGACGAAAACGCTAAATATAAGGTTATCGACCTTATGCCGGACCAGCAGGGAAATATCCCCAAGGGCGGCACGATGAGATTGGGCGCATACCCCTGCGAAATAAAAGACGGAACGAAGCTCGCCGAATGTTACCAAGCGAAAGCAATTTCCGAACGCCACCGCCACAGATACGAATTCAACAACGAATACCGTCAGACGCTCGAAAAAGGCGGACTTGTTTTATCGGGCACTTCGCCCGACGGAAGAATAGTCGAGACGGTAGAAATAAACGGAGACAAATTTTTCTTAGGCGCGCAGTTCCACCCCGAATTCAAATCGAGACCGAACAGAGCGCATCCCCTTTTCAAAGGATTTATAGCAAGCTGCGTTAAAACGCACGACGAAAACAAATAATACGGAGGACAAAAATGAAAGACACTAAGGTTGAAAAGCTTTTCGCGGAAAACGTCTTTACGGACGTTGAAATGGAAAAGAGAATTTCCAAAGAAGCATACGACAGTTACAGAAAAACGGTCGACGAAAACGTGCCGCTCGCCAAAAAAGCCGCGGACGAAATCGCCAAAGCGATGATGGCATGGGCAATGGAAAAAGGCGCAACGCATTACACTCACTGGTTTCAACCTATGACGGGCGTTACCGCCGAAAAACACGAAGCTTTCATCGAGCCCGACGGAAAAGGCGGCGTCGTTACCAAATTTTCAGGCAAAACGCTCGTTAAGGGCGAACCCGACGCGTCGAGTTTCCCCAGCGGCGGACTCCGCTCCACTTTCGAAGCGAGAGGTTACACGGCTTGGGATCCTTCGTCCAAAGCGTTCGTAAGAGACGGTTCTTTGTATATCCCCACAATTTTCTGCTCCTACGGCGGCGAATCGCTCGATAAAAAAACTCCGCTTTTGAAAAGTATCGAAGCTTTGAACAAACAAGTTCTCAGAATCATGCGCCTTTTCGGCGATAAAGAAACCAAAAAGATTATTTCCACCGTCGGTGCGGAACAGGAATATTTCCTTGTCGACAAGGGAGTTTACGAAGAAAGGCTCGACCTCGCGACTTGCGGAAGAACGCTTTTCGGAGCTCACCCCCCGAAAGGTCAGGAACTTGAAGACCATTATTTCGGAAAAATCAAACAGCGCGTATGGGATTATATGAGCGATCTCGACGAAGAGCTCTGGAAACTCGGAGTTTACGCGAAAACAAAGCATAACGAAGTCGCGCCCGCTCAGCACGAACTCGCCTGCGTTTACACTCCGTCCAACGACGCGGTAGACCACAACCAGATAGTTATGTCGGTTATGAAATCGGTTGCGAACCGCCACGGAATGGTTTGTCTGCTCCACGAAAAGCCGTTCGACGGCATCAACGGAAGCGGCAAACACAACAACTGGTCTATGGCGACCGATCGCGGCGAAAATCTACTCGATCCGACCGACCACCCCGAAAACAACCCGAGATTTCTCCTTATCCTCGTCGCGGTTATAACGGCTGTGGATAAATATCAGGATCTGCTCCGTATTTCGGTAGCTTCCGCCGGCAACGACCACAGACTCGGAGCGAACGAAGCGCCCCCGGCAATCGTTTCTATGTTTATCGGCGAGGAGCTTGAAAACATTCTCTCTTCTATCGAACGCGGCGCAAAATACAGCGAGATAAAAGCCGAAGTTTTGAAAATCACGAGCGGACTTATCCCCAAATTCGATAAGGACAAGACAGACAGAAACAGAACCTCGCCGTTCGCGTTTACGGGCAATAAATTCGAATTCCGTATGGTCGGCTCGGACATGTCGGTTTCGGCGGCGAACGTCGTTATAAACACCATCGTTTCCGACGTTTTAAGCGATTTTGCGGACGAGCTTTCTTCCGCGAAAGATTTCGACGCGGCGGTCATCGATATTATCAGAAAGAGCTATTCCGAACATAAACGTATCGTTTTCAACGGAAACAACTACTCCGACGAATGGGTTAAAGAAGCCGAAAAACGCGGACTTTTAAATCTTAAGACGACCGTCGACGCGCTTCCTTATTATCTCAAGAAAAAGAACATCGATTTGTTCGTCCGCCACGGTGTTTTAACCGAGACCGAAGTTAAATCGAGATACGAAATACAGCTCGACTCTTACGTTAAGATTATCGAAGTGGAAGCGAAAACAATGCTGAATATGGCAAGAAGAGAAATCCTTCCCGCCGCGATAGGTTATTCGGACGAACTCGCAAACGGACTTGCGGCTAAGGCTTCTATAGGCTTGGACATCGAAAAAACCGCCGATAAACGGCTTATAGACAGGCTTATGAAGCTTAATGATAAACTTTTGAAAGCGATAGAGAAGCTCGAAAAAGACATTAAGGCCGCCGCCACAAAGAAGGAAAGCTTAGAGATTGCCGAATATCACAGAGACGTGATTATCCCCGATATGGATAAGTTGAGAGCGATTTCGGACGAACTCGAAACGATTGTAGACAAAGCGTACTGGAATTTCCCGACGTACACGGAAATCCTCTCAAGCGTTATGTATTAAAATTTAAAAACAACCAAAACAAAACCCCCTGTCGGAAAAATCCGACAGGGGGTTTTAAAAAATTTTAAAAGAAATATTTCACGTATTATTAAGCTTTTTTGTATTTATCCATAAACAAACGAACGCCCGTTTCCAGAACTTCCATCTGCGTTCTGAGATAATACTCGTCTTCGAACATCGCATAATGAACGCACGCGCGGACAAAAACGAAAATAAGCGGGGTTATCGTCGTGTAAGGAACACCTATTTTCGGTTCGAGCTGCTTCGCATATTCGGTGTAACGCTTGTTTACGCCCTCGAAAAACTTCTTTCCTTCCTCGATATACTTCGGGTGGGTATAAACCTGATACATAAGCCGATACTTTTTACCGTGTTTTTCCTTTGTCCAGTAAGGAACTTCTTTCAGGAATCTTTCGACGTCCTTCGGATCTGTCGGTGCTTTTGCCATAAAATCGTCTTCGACTTTTTCCATACAATACGCAACCGACTGAATCAAAAGTTCGTCGACGTCATTGAAATAATTATAAAAAGCCGCTTTGGAAATACCGCAAGCTTTTGCAAGAGCGGCGATACCCGTTCCGTGCAAACCGTTATCGGCATAACAATTAAAGCAGGCTTCCATAATCTGCTCTTTTTTCTCTCTGTAAACTTCCTCGTTTCGTACTCTCATATTGCTACTCCTATTTTCGGCTCTATACGATTATACGTCTTTTTTGAATAAAAATCAAATAAAAAACGACATACTTCGACTTTATTTGCAAAGTTTTATAATATTCTGCTTTTTTAAAGCCTTAAATTAACTGTTTTTACAAATCCCCGAATACAAAACTTGATTTCAACCCAAATAATTAACCCGAAAAACATTTTCGGGTTAAATACGGTTTTTAAATTTATGTCAATCTTTTCTGTTGATAACGGAAATATCGAGTTCCATTCCGAGCTTGCCGTCGTTACCTTTTTCCACGGTAACCTTTCCGCTCGCTTCGTCCTTTATAACCTTTCTGTATTTTCCGCCGGTTATAAGTCCGCAGATATCGAAACTGTATTTTTCCCTTTCCGTAAGATACGGCATAAGCTCGTCCACGTTCTCTTTCGCAACGTAACCGACGTGATGCAAAGCCTTCATATCCCAGTCGTATATGTAAACTTTGATTTTATCGCCGTCGACGACAAGTCCCGTACGCTTGAATTCCTGTTCCGCGTACTCGTAAACTATATCGTTTTCATACTCTTCTTTAATCTCGCTCATTTTAAGTCCGTCGTACTTATCGATATATCCGAGCTTGACGCCTTGTTTGATCTCTTCGTCGAGTATGTTCTTGACTTTTATACCCTCTTCGTTGTCCTTATCCGTTCCGATTACGTTCGCCGTGCAGTTGAACAGAATTTCGTTCGGTCTGTAAATAAGCTTTCTGCCGCGCTTAACGCAGATATTCGCGAGGATTTCCTCAAGATTTGCGGGAGCGGTAAGCTTGAACGCTTCTTTTTCGGGTTTCGCCTGCGGTTCGGATTGTTCCGCCGCTTCGGTTTCGTCCTTTTCTTCAGTCTCTTTCTCTTCGCTTTCCGCTTCTTCCGCGACTTCTTCGATTACGTCGGGAGTTTCTATCGCCGCTTCCACGATTTCTTCCGCTTCGGTCTCCTCTTCGGATTCTGTCGTTTCTTCCGCAACTTCTTCGGTCGCATCCGCTTCTTCGATAGCGTTTTCAACCGTTTCCACGGCTTCCTCCTCTTCCGTTTCGGGTTCTTCTTTAACTTCTTCCGCGGGAGCTTCTTCCTCGACTTCTTCGATTACGTCGGGGGTTTCTATCGCCGCTTCCACGGCTTCTTCCGCTTCGGTCTCCTCTTCGGATTCTGTCGTTTCTTCCGCAACTTCTTCGGTCGCGTCCGCTTCTTCGATAGCGTTTTCAACCGTTTCCACGGCTTCTTCCTCTTCCGTTTCGGGTTCTTCTTTAACTTCGTCTTCTGGAATCTCTTCAACCGATTCGGGAGATTCCTCGCCGTTTTCCGCCGCTAAATTTTCAACTTCCTCGGCAGTTCCGTCAAGACTTCCTTCCTCTTCGAGTATTTCGTCGGACTCCTCTTCGGTCGCATCCAAAGGAGTTTCGTCCAAACCTGTTTCCTCTGCCTGTTCGGTTTCCTCGCAAACAACCTCTTCCGTCTCTTTCGAAACTCCTTCCTCTTCGGGAGCAACCTCTTCTGCGGGAACTTCCGCTTCCGCGACTACTTCCTCATCAGCCGTAATCTCGTTTTCGGGTTCGATTACAGGTTCGACTACGTTTTCGGAATTATCGTTTTCGACGATTGCTTCGAGAACTTCCGTTCCCTCCGCAACCTCTTGCTCTTTACGTTCGTCGGTTACGACGCGATTTATTCTGATCGCCGACGGTCTCTTTTTCATTCTACGCATACATTTTCTCCGCTGACCGAATTTTTTCGTTTCGGCTCAATAAGCCGAACAGGGGTTGAAACCCGTTTTTCGTTATCGGCTGTATTCACAGTATAAAGAATAGAAACGAGGTTGTCAACCGATTTTTAACCAAAATAAAAGGATTTCACATTGTTTTTTTTGCCTGATTTTTCCGATAAAATTAGGGAAAAAGGCATTAAACGACGGAAACCCTCGTATAAGTCGATTAACGGGCGTAAGCAAATAACGCGCGCTTTACACCGAATACTTTTCTTTCTGAACCCTTATAAGTTCTTCGTCCGAAAAATAATTTATCTTCATCGCGGACTTGACTTCCGTCAAAGTCGCGGCGGCTGCTTTTTCGGCTTTCTCGCTGCCGCGTTTCAAAATTTCGTACACGGCGGGAATATCTTTTTCGCACTCTTTTCTTCTTGCTCTTATCGGCTCTAAGATAGACTGAACGACTTCGTTAAGGAATTTTTTCACTTTCATATCGCCCAAGCCTCCTCTCGTGTAATGAGCTTTAAGCTCGTCGAGATTAGCGTAATCGGGAAGGAAAGCTTTGAAATGCTCGTCGGTCGCGAAAGCGTCGAGATAAGTGAACACGGCGTTGCCCTCGAGTTTGCCGGGGTCGGAAACCTTGATATGATCGGGGTCGGTGTACATACTCATTATTTTTTTCTTTACGTCGTCCGCGGTATCGGCAAGGTAAATGCAGTTGCCGAGCGATTTGCTCATTTTCGCTTTTCCGTCCGTTCCGGGAAGTCTTAAACAAGCCTTTCTCTCAGGCAGCATCGCTTCGGGTTCGACCAGAGTTTCGCCGTAAACGGAATTGAATTTTCTTACGATTTCTTTTGTCTGCTCGATCATCGGGAGCTGATCCTCGCCTACGGGAACGATATTCGCTTTGAACGCGGTTATATCCGCCGCCTGGCTTATAGGATAAGTGAAAAATCCCACGGGTATGCTCGTTTCGAAATTACGCATCTGAATTTCGCTTTTAACCGTCGGGTTTCTCTGCAAACGCGAAACGGTAACGAGATTCATATAATAAAACGAAAGCTCGGTAAGCTCGGGAACCTGCGACTGGATAAAGAAATTTACCTTGTCGGGAGAAAGTCCGCAGGAGAGATAATCAAGCGCGACTTCTATTATGTTCTGTCTTACCTTTTCGGGATTTTCGGCGTTATCTGTGAGAGCCTGAGCGTCGGCTATCATAATGTACATTTCGTCGTAGCCGCCCTCGTTCTGAATTTTCACTCTCTCCGCGAGAGAACCTACGTAATGTCCGACGTGAAGTCTCCCCGTCGGGCGGTCGCCCGTTAAAATTATCTTTTTCATATTAAACCTCGTAAAATCATTTGTATATAACGCCGTAACTTACGTTTAAAGATTTTCGGCGATTTCGACTATTTTTCTCAGCCTGTGATTAAGGCAGCTTTTCGACATCCCGAGAAGCTCCGCAAGCTCGTTTAAAGTGCTTTTTTTGTTTTCGAGCCGAGCCGCGGCGACTTGCTTTAAAGGAAGCGGCAAAGAATCCAGCCCCTTTGTTTCGCTTATGCGGTTTATCGCCCTGATCTGCTTCACGGAAGCGTCCATCTGTTTTACCATATTCGACATTTCGCAGTTTATTTTTCTGTTCATATCGTTGTTTACGTCTTTTTCTACGGCGATTTCCGAAATCTCCATAACCGCCTTAGCCGCGCCCATAAGCGCCATAAGATCCGATATTTCGTCTATCGTTTTGAAATAAACGACGTAAGTTTCCTTTCTGTCCGTAAGCCTCGGCATAAGATACGCTTCGGAAAGAATTTCGCAAAGATCGGTAGCCGTCTGATAGTTCGCGAACACGAACTCCAGATGATAACCCGTGGTGCTTGTCCGCTCGGCTTTGGGAACGGTTACGCTGCCCGAGCCTAAAAACAACCCTCTTACGTACGCTCCGCGCGTTTTATCGGTGACGAGCTTTTCGTCTATGCCGAGTCTGACCGCAAGCCCCTCTTCGTCTCTTTCGACTATCCCGAGATCGCAAAGAATATCTACGCTTTTTTCGCTTACGACTCTGAGCGTGGTTTTGCCTCTTTTAACCGAAGTAATCGTTTGCGGCTCTACCGAAAAAAGCGATTTGATGAGCGAAACGAGAAAAACCCGCTCGCCCTCGCCCGAGGGAGAAAGCTCGAAACCCACAAGCCCATGTTCGGAACAAATAGTTCCGGCCGACCTCACGAAAGCCGAAAGGCAAGCCTTTTTCTCGCTTTCGCCGCGGAATTTAACGCTTAAAAGCTCGGTTTTAAGCCTTTCGGAAAAATTCTTTTTTTCGTCCTTCATAATATTTTTCGACGGATTTTTATGCCGCCGTTCCTTTGCGGTTTTTCCGCCGTTCAGTTATCGTCTTTAACTTTCTAACGCCCCTCTATGCCGTGCTCTTTTTTAAAGTTACGGAAACGAAGTTCGGGAGTTCTGCCATCGATGTTCATAATTCTGTCGAGCGGAAAATCCACTCTTTTCGCCGTTTCAAGAAACAGCTTGTTGTCGCCTATTCTGTCAACCGAGTGCGCGTCGCTGTCGACAACGAATTTCACACCCGTTTCGATAACTTTCCGCCACTGCTCGTCCGTAAGGTGAGTTTTTTTTGTATTTATCTCGATATACGTGCCGTAATCCGCCGCGGCTTTCGCCACTTCCACAGGATCGCAGAAACACATATACCCGACGTGCGTTATAACGTCTATCGGGTTGTTTTTTATGGCGTTCACGTAGCAATTCGTGTTGAAACGAATAAGCCTGTCCGACGGTGTTTTATGAAAAACGCTGTCGAAAATATTCGCCCAAAGAAGCCACGCTAAGTCCTTGAAACTGTTGTAACGAATAAATCTATGCACGCCGGCAAGAATTACGTCCAGCTTCGCGTAGTCCGTCGGCTTGACGTCGATCGTTCCTCTTTCGCCGCGCAGATTGGATTCTATCCCCAAAAGCACCTTAACGCCGTATTTTTCCTCGGCTTCGTTGCACTCGCGTTTCATCTGATCCAGGTATTTTCGCCTCATTCCGAAGGCGGGGTGCGAAAAGCCGTGATCGGTTATCGCTATCCCTTCGAGTCCCTTTTCCGCCGCGCTCGCGGCGTTATCGAAAATACTGCCCTTACCGTGACTGTACTTCGTGTGAGTGTGCAGATCAAAGTTGATTTTCAGTTGTTCTTCATTGTATTTCATCAAATTCGCCTATGTATTCCGATTCTTCGGAAAGATCTATACCCGTTTTTTCTTTTACGACGGTTTTTATGCGCGTTATCAGTCTTTTTATATCCCCGCTCGTCGCGTTTTTGTCGGCAATAATGAAATTCGCGTGCTTTTCGGAAACCCGCGCGCCGCCTTCCGTCGCGCCTTTAAGCCCCGCTTGTTCGATAATTTTCCCCGCAAAATACCCGTCGTTTTTAAATACACTCCCGCACGATCTGCCTTTCGGGTTTTTCTTTTGCCGAAGCTTTAAAAATTTGTCGCATTTTTCGCGCGATTCGTCGAACTCCACGTTTTCGAGGGTGAAACAAGCCGAAACGATAAATTCTTTCGTTTTCTTGAAAACGCTGTCTCTGTACTCGAAACCGCACGCTTTCCTCGGGTAAATCCCTCCCGCCGTAACAACGTAAGATACGTAGTCTCCTATATTTTTGCCGTAACAGCCCGCGTTCTGCGCGATCGCTCCGCCCACGGACGCAGGAATTCCGCTTAAAAACTCCACCCCTCCGAGGGATGAATAAAGCGCGGTTTTCAGAAAATCGGCGAGCGTAACGCCCGATTCGGCAACGATCGTTCTTCCGCTCACGGAAATGTTTTTAAGCCTTTCGGAATAAATTATCGCGCCCGAAAAACCCTTGTCCGACACGAGAACGTTCGAACCTGCGCCGAAAAAAACATACGGAATACCGTTTTCTTTAAGTTTTTCGATTAAAACTGCCGCTTTTCCCGCGTTTTCGGGGTAAAAAGCTCCCTCGGCGTTTCCGCCCGTACCGTAAGTGGTTTTACGCCCCGCGGGGCAATTTTCTTCATAAAAAACGTCGATTTTTTTCGCGATATCTTTCATCGCCGCGCAATATGACACTTTTACGTCTCCTATTTTACTATATTTCACTCATTATTTCAAGCGTTTTAGACCGCTTTTGACGTTTTCGGAAATTTTAACGTCCGTCGTCGCCTTATTTATTTCGCTTTTTGCGTCCGCGATAAGCCGTTTACTCAGAAACGGGCTTAACGTATACTCGTTTTTCGAGAAATCGTACCCGTAAAAATCGACTTCATCACTCGTCTTTCCGTCCGTCCGCATCATACCGATTTTATAAAGTTTTTTCTGAACGTTTTCGGACAAAAGCAGCTCGATCGCAAGCTTGCAATAGCGATATTTTTCATCGTTTTTTGTCGTTATAGCGATATATTGAACAAGGTCGGAATACCCCTCGAGCGGGTGTACGGTAAATTCGTCTTTTTTCTTTTCTATTCGCTTTATATCCCTTTGCGTACCGAGAAGAACGGCGTTTTCCTCGGAAAGAAAACGGGAATAAGCGTCTTTCGGCAGAAGATAAACGGCGTTTGCCGTTATCCCGAGATGTTTAAGCGATAAAACGGGTAGAATGTTTTCTCCGTCCGAAACGATAAGATTTTCTATCGTCTTTGCAGAATTGCTTGCAAAAAGTCCGTCTATAAGTCGATTATCTCCGCTTTTAGCGATTAAATAATAACCGCCGAAGCACCAAGGCGCGGCGACAACTCTTCCGTTTAACTCACCGCCGAAAAAGTTTTTGAAAGGCAATTCTCTCGCATACTTTAAAGTTTCATCCGCGCCGACGCCGAAAGAAATCAGATCGGGGATTTCGCCTTTTTCAAAAGCTTTTTCCATACTTTCCGTCGTCTGAGTTTTAACGAACGTAACGACGCCGTCGTCGCTTAAAGGTTTTAACGAGGATGAAAGAAAATCGGCCCTCGAACCCGTTCCGCCCTCAAACGTGTCTATATGCCACACGGTAAGCACGGTTTTATATTGCCCCGAAGAAAACGGGGTGTTTTTCTCTCTCGTTTTCGGCGCGGCAAAAAAAATCACGAAAACCGCCGTGAAAACGCAGAGCGCGAACGAAACCGCCCTTATTACTGTTTTCATAGTCTAATATATGATTTCTTTTCGCAAATAAAAACGGAAAAGCAAAAATAATCGCCGATAAAAAAATTTTATCGGCAGCTAATAAAAAAAACTCCGAAGCGGATAAATTTCCGCCTCGGAGAATATTTTTAAATTCGCGTTGTATGTTTGATTTCTCAATCGTTCCGTTTATATATTCGGATTTTCAATCGTTCCGTCTGTACATTGCACGATGTAATTCGCGTTTTTATCTATCCATCTGTCGCCTTTTTCGATCGCGTTCCACTGCGCTTTTGTGCCTTTAAAGATTATTTTTTCTATCTTCGGGCAACCGTCAAACGCGCGTTTTCCGATAGTTTCTACGCTCGGGTACATCGTAACCGTCCGCAATTCTTTACACATTATGAACGCGTAGCGGTCTATTTGAGCGACGGTTTCGGGCAAACTCACGCTGATAAGATTTCTGCAAGCCTTGAAAGAAAATTGACTTAAATAAGTAATTTCCGTGTTCCCTATCTTGCTCGGAATAACGAGGTTTCCGCACATTTTGTCGTTGTCGACGATAAGCATTCCCTCTTCCTCGTCCACTTTGATAAGCGAGGGATCTATAATGGCGTCGATATACGGATTTTCGCTTTCCGTTTCCGATTCGCTTTCGCTATCCGTCTCGTTCTCGCTTTCCTTTTCAGACTCGCTCACGCTTTCAGACGCGCTCGTATTCCCCAAACTGTCGCTTCCGCCGTTTTTATTTCTCAGAACAAAAACGAGCGCAACAGCGACGGCTATAACGACCGCAACGGCTATGATTATAATTACAATCTTTTTTGTTTTATTCGCTTTTCCCAAAATCTGCCACCGTAATTTATTTTGCCTTTTTGTTTTATGTCTCCATTGTACACCAAATCCGCCCCATAGTCAAGCAGTCGCGCCGAATTACGTATTTCCCGCGATTCGCAAATTCGGCGTTTCGCGAGCAACCGTTTATCGGCGTCGCAAAATGTATGACGGAACTTTTGATTCTCTTGCCGAACGTTCATGCCGTCCGCATAATTAACTATTTTTCAGCTCGAAAATATTATTTCGAATTTCTTTAATTACTACACCCCGACAGGTGAATATCTTTGCGACAGCAAAGTATCTAAGCTCTCGCCGAAAGCTGAAAACGGCAAACAAAGAGCCTTCATAAACCGATTTAAGGCGATAGAACGTTGATTCTACCGCCCCTTTTCGTAATACTCAAAAAGCAGTTCGCGAACTCTTCGCAAACTGCCTTTTGAAAAATATATGATAAGGGGGAAAATGATGAGCTGTATAAGCTGTCAATTGCTATCTGCTGGGGGTTTCACTCTCCGCGCTTTCGCACAAGCCCTTCGTCAATTGACACCTATATAATACTATATAGTAACACTTTTGTAAATCGAAATCAAGATATTTTTATGATTTGTGTCTTATTTTGTAACTTATGTATCTTATTTTACATTTTAACGTCGATTTGAGCCGATTTTTGTCATTTTTTTGCTCTCGTCGACCGTAAATACCGACCCCGTTCTTTTTATCGGGTAAGAAAGACAAGCCTCTTCGCTTTTGCCCGAATAATATCTTACGCCGACGTAAATTTCCGATTTCTTTTCGTAAATAGAGAAAATCCCGTCAGCGGGGAGCGGATGACCGTCGGAAAACTTTTCCAAGCCGTCTTCAAAAGCGAGAAAAGCGTCCGCACCGACAATCGCCACGCAGTAGCCTATGAATTTTCTTAAATCCGCGTGTTTTAAACTTTCGCACGAAACGATAAAAAGCCTCGACGCGTCCGTAACGGAACGTTTATGCACGCACGCCGCGATATACTCCGCCATCTCCTCAGGACTTCTGATAATCCGCATATCCGCTCTCCTTTTACATAGTATGTAAAACGGATATAAAAAGGCAACAAAAAACCGCGTCGGGCTGAGCGATTTTAATGCTCGCCGCGCGGTGACTTTATATTCATATCGGTCTTTATATAATTACTGTATAATCGCGTGCTTTCTTCTCTTCAACTCGGCAACGAGTTCTTGTTCGGTTTTTACGGCGTTTTCGAGAATAACCCCCGAAACGCAGTCCTCCGTTTCGTGGAAATCGCTTCCCGCAGTCATTATAAGTCCGTTTTCTTCGGCAAATTTTTTTGCCATGTCATTACGGCTGTTCTGGCGCGGGTTGCCGTTAAGAACTTCAACGCCGTCCAAAACATCGGGATTGCGATAATTTATCATACTTCTGAACGGGTGAGCCTGAGAAACAAGATATCCGTTTTCCCTGCAATAGTTGCGCATACAGACGGTGTTTTCTTTCAAGAGCCTTTGAAAATCGCCGATTTTATCGGGCGTTACGCCGTAGATAAGAAATTCGGCATTGAAAGCGTCCTCTATATAATAGGATGTTTCGTCGGGCATAAACTCCATACCGAAAAAAACGTCTATACTTTTTTTTGCGCACTCCGTCTTTAATGTAAGGTAATGTTTTATAAAATTTTCGTTATACTCGTCGAAATCTTTAAATTTATAGTATTCGCGAAGAAACGAGTTATAGTGACTCGTGTAAACTATTCCGTTATAACCGTTTTTTGAATAAATTTCGGCTATCGTTTTTTCGTCCGTCATCGCGCAGGGAGACGTTCCCAAAACGTGCAAGTGCATTTCAAGTTTATACATATTCAGCCTCAAAAAACGCAGTTAATCGACTTATAGCCCGCCTTTTTTAAATCTGACGGGGAACGGCAGCGACAAAAACGAGATCGGTATCCCCTACGTTCATAAGCGTGTGCGAGCATCCTCTCGGGCAGAAATGGCAGCTCCCTTCGCCGAGCATTTCCGTTTCGCCCTCGCAAATCGCCTTGCCTTTGCCCGATAAAATAAGGATTATTTCGCAGGTATCCATATGCTTGTGCATACCTACGGAAGAGCCGGGTTTAAGCCTTGCCGACAAAAATTTAACGTCGTTTCTTTCGATCATTTTAAGCAAAATCGAGCCTTTTCCGCCGTTGAATTCCGGAATTTCCTTTTCGGTTAATCCGCTGAAATCGATTTTCATATTTTTACCTCAATAAATGTGTTAGCGTTGCGTTTATCGATTTTTCTTTTTATAAACGCAGAATTTTATATTATAACCGTTTGTTTCGAGAGTTTCGCCCTCTTCCGAAAGCGCGAAATCATCTCTTTCGTCGAGATTTTCGAAGAAAACTTCTGCTTCGCCGTCCGCATCCACTTTGGTTACCAGAACTTCGTCGCAAAAGGGAAGCATACTTTTATAAAAATAAGCTCCGCCGATAACGTAAACCTCGCCGTCTTCTTTCGAAAGAGTTTCAAGCATATCTTCAAGCGTATGAACGCATAAAAGATCGTCGCGTTCTATCCCCTCGGGGCAAAGAACGATATTTTTTCTGTTTTTCAAAGGCTTACCATCGGGAAACGAAAGCAAGGTATTATAACCCATACAAACGGTTTTCCCCGAGGTTTTTTCTCTGAAATATTTCATATCGAGGGGCAGACGGAACAAAAGGTCGTTTTTTTTGCCTATGCCCCATTTTCTGTCCACAGCGACTATCGCTTTTATCGTCGCGCTCATATAGCAACCTCGAGCCTCTTTCCGAGAGGCGTTGCCTGATAATTTTCGAGGACGAAATCGTCCACGGTGAAATCGTAGAAATTCTTCACGTCGGGATTGACGATGAGCCCGGGCGCGGGATATTCGGGATTTTCAAGCATCTCTTTTACGGACGGAATATGTCTGTCGTAAATATGCGCGTCGGCGATAACGTGAACAAGCTCGCCCGCTTTAAGTCCGCTTACCTGAGCAAACATAATCAAAAGTACGGCGTACTGCATAACGTTCCAGTTGTTCGCAACCGCCATATCGTTGGATCTCTGATTTAAAATTCCGTTGAGCTTACCCCCGGCGACGTTAAACGTCATAGAATAAGCGCAAGGGTAAAGGTTCATTTCGTGAAGATCGGCGAAAGTGTAAATATTCGTCATAATTCTTCTCGAAGCGGGGTTGTGCTTCAGATCGTAAAGCACCCTGTCCACCTGATCGAATTCGCCCTCTTTATACTGATGTTTGACGCCGAGCTGATAGCCGTAAGCCTTTCCGATCGTGCCGTCCTCGCCCGCCCAGCTGTCCCAGATATGAGAATGAAGGTCGGCGATTTTATTCGATTTTTTCTGCCATATCCACAAAATTTCGTCCACGGCGTTCTTAAAACCCTGTTTTCTTATCGTCATTATGGGAAATTCCTTGGACAAATCATAACGGTTCACGATACAGAATTTTTTGATCGTGTGCGCGGGCGTGCCGTCAAGCCACTTCGGGCGGACTTCCATGTCGGTATCCCACACGCCGTTTTCGAGTATATCTTTAACGTTTTCTTTAAAAACTTTATCTGCGTAACTCATAGTTTTCCTTTTTTTGTATGTTATTATCGATTTTCGGCGCAATTTACCGACCCGAAAAACGTTTCGGGGACATTTCCCAACCCGAAAATCAGAATGCGTCTTTCTCTTTTTGTTTCCATTTTTTCGCAACGAAACGACATTTCATTGGCATCGGAGCGATTTTTTCTATCCCGTAAACGAATTTATTGAATGCGCCCGGGATAACAAGCCGCTTGTTTTTCTCAAGACCTTTCAAAGCTTTTCTCACGACAAATTCCGCAGGCCTGGACGAGAGTTTACCTGTCACGCCCTGCCGTTCGATATCCCGAATAACGTCTTCTCTCGTGGGTATTCCCCCGGGTACGAGAATCGTTATATTCGCGTTTTTAACTTCGTAACGAAGCGAGGTGTAAAAATTTATCAGCGCGGCTTTGGTTGCCGAATATATCGCGAAATACGGCATAGGCGTGCTTCCGCTCATACTGCTGACCGTGAGAATTTTCAGCTTTTCCGCCCGCCGCATCAGTACCCCGTGACAAACGGCGATGTTTGCCTCGAAATTGATCCTTGTCTGAAAAACTATTTTTTCGGGGGTGTATTTCAGAAATTCTTTCTGAATATCCGCCCCCGCAACGCCTATATAACCCGAGAAAGTTATTCCTTTTTCGTCGGCGAACAAAAAGAGATTTTCCCTTTCCTTTTCGTCTGTCAGATCGGCTTTGAAAATTTCCGTTTTTCGCTGAGGGTTTATCTCGCTAAGCTCTTGTTTAAGCTTTAAAAGTTTTTCTTCGTTTCTGCCGGTTAAAAACAGATCTTCGCTTTTTATAAGCTGTCGGCAAAACTCCTTTCCCAAGCCGCCGCAAGCGCCCGTAATCAACGTATATTCCATAAAAAATCGTCGTTAATCGACTTATAGCCCGACTAATTAGGTTTATCCGGATTTCCCGTCGGTTCACCGTCGGTATCTTTTTTAACCTTTTCGAGCTTGATTTTTTTATCGCCCTCGACAACGTAAGTGTTGTCGAGCTGCGATTTAAGATTTCCCACAACGCTGTCTATATAAGCTCTGCGAAGTTTAGCCTGTTCGGCTTTTTCCTCTTCGGTAAGCCCCTCTTCGCGTTGTTTTTTCGCAAGGAAATTTATCCTGTCTATATCAACCATAATTATCGCCTCGTAGCGTAATATTGCGTAATATTTATTATCTGAGTTCTACGTTAAGTCTGTGTTTCAAACTTCCGAGAATACGTTTGACGAATCCGTCCACATCTTCGGTTTCGATAGGTTTAACGCCGTCCGAACAGAACGTTACCGTGAACGCCATACTCTTTTTGCCCTCGCCTATCTGCTCGCCAACGTAAACATCGAAAAGTTCCACGGCTTTTACGTTCAGCTTGCAAGCCGAACAAATAACGTCCTCGATTTCTCCGCAGGTAACGTTTTCGTCCGCAACGAGCGCGAGATCTCTTTTAACCTCGGGGAATTTCGGAAGCGGTTCGAACTTGAACGGAACGGTAAATTCTTCCGCAAGCGCGTCGTAATCGAGCTCTAAAACGTAAACCTTACATTCGAGATCGAAATCCGCGCAGGTTTCGTAAGTTACCTGACCGAAGCTACCGATTTCTTTTCCGCCGAGAAGAATTTTCGCGGAAACGCCGGGGTGAAGATAAGTTTTCTCGGCTCTGACGCCGAGATTGAATTTAACTCTGAAATTCTCTTCGATTTCTTTAAGCGCGCCTTTGAGCGTGAAGAAATCTTCGTCCTCGCCGAAAACAGCAAGGCAAAGGTGCTTTCTTTCCTCGGGAAAATCGGATACGGGAAGAGATTTCGGGACATACGTCCTCGCGATCTCGAAAATTCTGCCCGTCGCGTTGCCTTTTTTAACGTTTCTCGAAACTACGGCAAGAAGCGAAGGAACAAGCGTTCTTCTCATAACTTCGTAATTATCGCTTATCGGGTTTTCGATAACGATAACGTTGCCTTCCTCGTCACCGTCGTTCAGGCGGAGCGCGGCTATGTCTTTCTTCGAATAGAACGAGTAAGTCATAACTTCGTTATAACCCTGCTCGACAAGCACTTTTTTCATTTTAAGCTCGTCTTTCTGCTCTTTCGTGTAACCGCCCGCGGTAATTTTACAATCTTTTAAAAGCGTAGGCACGACGTGGTTGTAACCATACATTCTGATAACCTCTTCGGCAAGGTCGGGATAACCCTCGACGTCTTCTCTGTACGGCGGAGCGTAAGCGATGATTTCCTCGCCGTTTATCTCCACTCCGAAATTAAGGCTCTTTAAAATCTTTTCGACTTCCGCCTTGGGAACTTCTATACCCAGAACGCCGTTAATTTTGCCGAAAGTAGTTTTAACCACCTTGTTTTCCTGTTCTTTTCCTGCGGAAACGTCGGTATGAACATCTGTCACAGCGCCTGCGCCGAGCTGTTCGACAAGATGCAAAGCTCTTTTCATAGCGCGTTCGGTCGTGTATTCGTCGACGCCCTTTTCAAATCTCTTGGAAGAATCGGAAGCTTTTCCGAGCATTCTCGAAGATCTTCTGACGTTATCGCGCTTGAATTTGGCACATTCGAACACAACGCCTTTCGTGGTATCCTTTATCTCGCTGTTAAGTCCGCCCATAATTCCCGCCAAGGCCACGGGCTTTACGCCGTCGCAAATGACGAGATTGTCGTTATTTAAAGTAAGTTCTTTTTCGTCGAGCGTTACTATCTTTTCGTCCTTTTCCGCTCTGCGAACGACTATTTCTCTCTTTTCGAGGTCGTTTTCGTCGAAAGCGTGCATCGGCTGACCGAGTTCCAAGAGAACGTAGTTGGTTATATCCACGATATTGCTTATCGAGTTGATACCGCAAAGTTTAAGTCTTCTCGTCATCCACTTCGGGGATTTTTCTATTTTCACGTCCGCAACGTAATGCGCGATATATCTCGGGCAAAGCTCGCCATCCTTAACGGTAACCTTAACCGCCTTATCCGCTCCGACCTTTTCAGCCGTAAACTCGTAAGACGGTTCTTTGAGCGGTTTGCCGAGCGCCGCGGCGATTTCTCTCGCGATACCTAAAATACTCTGACAATCGGGACGGTTCGCAAGCACGGAGATATCGAAAACGCAGTCTTTGAGCGCGAGAAGATCGCGAACCTCTTCGCCAAGCGGAAGCTCCTCGTTGAAAATGAGAACGCTGTCTCCCGAAGCTCCCTCGTAAAAATTATCGTCTATGCCGATTTCCTCACCGCCGCAGAACATTCCGTAAGACGGTTCGCCGCGAAGCTTGCCGTTGAAAATTCTGTCGCCCGTGGCGAGCGTGGCTCCGTCTACCGCGACGGGAACTATATCCCCGACGGAAACGTTGACGGCGTTGGTGATTATCTGCAAAACGCCGTACTTGCCCGCGTCCACCTGACAGATACGAAGTCTTTCGGCGTTGGGATGCTGAGTTATTTCTTTTATACGGCAGGTTACAACCTTATCTATTTTATCGCCGTAAGGTATAATCTGCTCTACTTCGAAACCGCAACCGAAAAGCTTCGCTTCAAGCTCCTCGGGCGTTACGTCTATATCTACATATTCTTTAAGCCAACTTAAAGGCGCTAACATTTTCCGTTCCTCCTTAGTCCTTGAATTGTCCGAGAGCGCGGATATCGCCCTCGTAAAGAACGTGAATGTTATTCACGCCGTTTTTAAGCATAGCGATGCGATCGAGTCCGAGTCCGAACGCGAATCCCGTGTACTTATCGGGATCTACTCCGCAATTCTCCAGAACCTTACGGTTTACGATGCCGCCGCCGAGAATTTCAATCCAGCCCGTGCCTTTGCAAAGCTTGCAGCCCTTTCCGCCGCACTCGAAACAGCTTACGTCGACTTCTACGGAAGGTTCGGTGAACGGGAAGAACGACGGACGGAAACGGGTTTTCGCCTCTTTTCCGAACATCTTTTTAACTAAAACGTCGAGCATACCCTGAAGGTCGCAAAGCGTTACTTTTTCGTCGATTACAAGTCCTTCCATCTGGTGGAACATAGGCGAATGGGTCGCGTCGTCGTCGGCGCGGTAAACCCTGCCCGGGATAAGGACTTTAAACGGCGGCTCTAAAGTCGTAAGGCTTCTTATCTGCCCCGGCGAAGTGTGCGTACGGAGCATAAAATCGTCGTTTATATAAAAAGTGTCCTGCTTGTCTCTCGCGGGGTGTTCCTTGGGGGTGTTAAGCGCGGTGAAATTATGGAAATCGTCCTCGATTTCTCTCGTTTCCGAGACCTTGAAGCCCATACCCGCAAAAATATCGATAAGTTCGGCTTTTACGATGCTTACAGGGTGATAAGTTCCCTGTTTCCGGCGTTTTGCGGGCATCGTGATGTCGATCGCTTCTTTTTTATAGCGGTAATTTTTCTCCGCTTCGTTTATCTCGGTTTCTTTCTTCGCGAAATAATCCGCCGCCCATTCTTTAAGGCTGTTAATGACCATTCCGAGTTTTGGACGTTCTTCTTTCGCGGCTTTGCCGAGTTCTTTCATAAGCCCCGGGATTATGCCCGCTTTACCCAAGATATACTTGGATTTAAGCCTGAAAAGCTCCGCGCTTGTCTTCGCGTCCGCAAGCTCCGAGGCTATCTGGCTTTTTATCTCCTGAATCTTTTCTTCCATCATGATTTTATCTCCGCTTTCGTCGCTTTACGGATTTTCACTCCCCGCGGCGAGCATATAATAATAGATTATATACTTATTATAACAGACAATAATATTAAAGTCAAACCGACCGACCGCCAAAACGCCCCGACGAAAAATATTTTTTGCGTTTTTCCGTTCGTCGTCCGTTTTCATCGGTTCGACATTTCCGAAAGCCGCCGCGATATAAAAGATCGCGGCGGCATAACAAACCGCCGCGGTATAAAAAATCGCCGCGGTATAAAAAACCGTCGGTCGCAAAGTTTCTCACGCAACCGACGGAAAATTAAAATTTCAATTAGTTTAAATCTCTGATGTTTAATCCGTTTCGGCTTTACCAAGCCTACCCGAAAAACCGTCTCACAGCCATTTTATTTCCATCGGTTTGAGTTCGATAATCGACTTATTGCCCGACTTATCGTAAAATTCCGTTGTCTGTTTTTCGTTACTGTTGTTGACTATAGCATACTTTCCGCTCGATTCGTAGAAGTTACACTCGGTGTTTACGTTTGACGAATAACAAACGTTGAGATCCTTATTTGCCGCCCAGCACATAGCCTTATACAGAAGTCTCGAGTTCTCGAAACTGTACGGAATACCCGTGATATAGAAACTTCTGCCCTTGCCGTATTCGTTGACCGCCATTTTAACTTCGCCGACGTTTACGCTACGTTTGAAACGGTCGGAGAAAGTTATATCGAGAACTTTCGCACCGTCCAAAGCGTAAATATTCTTTTTATCTTCGCCGTAATCGAAGTTTTTCATTCCGTCTGTGAGCGGATGAGCGACTTTACTTATATTGTATTTATCGTTCGAAAGCGTGAAGCCGACTTCCTCGTCTACGCCTAAAACGTCCGCAAGTTGAAAATATCTTCCGTTGCCTTCGCAAGCCGTAGGTTCGCCGACACCTATAAATCCGCCGCCTTCGTAAACGAATTTTCTTATAGCCGTCTGAAGTTTTTCGTCGAGCCATTCTCTTCCGCCCGAGAACGCCGTATAAGCGTCGCCCGCGTTAATAAGTACGTCTATAGATTGATTAACGCCGTTTTTCACGTCGTCAAAGGACAAAAATTCGATGTCCACGGGAAGACCCGATATCGCCTCTAATATACCTTGATAAGAATAAATCTGCTGATACCAGAGTTCGTGAGCCACCATATGGCTCATCCAACTGCGTTTTTTGCCCCAGGCGTTGAGTAAACCGACTTTAAGTCTGCAATAGGGCTTTTTGTTGTCAATCGCGTCGTAAATAGTTCTGAACTCGTCGGCAATCTCCGCAACTCTGTCCACAAACTTCGGGAACTTCGCAGCTAAGCTTAAATACCCGCCGAAACCCATTCTGTCGATGGGCTTACGCATAATCGCGCGACGCGCCGTGAGCCAGTTTTTGTTAAGCTCGGCAACAGCTCCGTCCTCGTTTCCGTCATAGAAAGTATCGGGGAAGAAATAAGGTAAAAATCTGCCTTCGTGGTATTTGACGTGCGGAATTTCGGAAAGCATTCTTACCGTTACGCCGCCGCCGACCGAACCTACAACCGCGTCGAGATTCATATCTTTGAAATGTTCGCCGTAAGGCTCGCTGCCTATCCAGTCGTCGCCTAAAAACATCATAGCTTCTTTGCCGTGTTTATGGCAGATTTCCACAAGCTCGCCGATAATTTTACTCACGAACCGTTCTACGAAATCCATATATTTAAGGAATTTTTCGGTGGGATTACGGAAACAATTATTATAATATCCGCTGTCCACGAAATCTTCCGCATAAAGGTGAATTCCGCTTTCTTTTTCGAATTCTTCCATTAAAACAGGGTTAGCCGTCTGCGCGTAACCGAACCACTCAACCTGTCTTTCCTTGCCGAGATTGTTGAAAATAAGAGTAAACTGATAAAGGAAAGTCGTGAAGCGGACCACGCTTGTTTCGGGGTTTTCCTCGCACCATTTTTCCATATGTCTTTTAACGTACTCTCTCGTTTCGGGGAAAGCGGGGTCGTAAGTGAGCTGTTTTTCGCAAGTCCACTCGTTCGTGAGATAGTTATAAATTTGCACCGGATGCCAGGTTACTCTCGCGAGGAAAGTCACCGTATATTCGTGGAACGGAATAGCGTTTTCAATCGTAACAAGCCCGTTAATCGTGTTATAGCCCCACTTTTCGTGTTTGATGCCCGTCGTTCTGTCGTAAACTTCCCAAAGATCGATATAGGCGTAATCGGGATCGAACTCGTCCTTTAAAAAGCCTTTCATAATATCGATTTCCAACGTTTCTTTCAATGCCAAGTTACGGTTTGAAAGTAAGAAAATTCGTTGCGCCTCTTCGGGGTGCTTGCGCGCCCATTCGTTATCGCCGCGTACAACGAAATAAGTGTTGTAAACCTTTCCGAACTGACCGGGGTTTTCGGGAAGTTTCGTGCCGTCGCAGTCTCTGACGGCGTCCGCGCCCCACTTTTCGGCTATTATTTTGGTTCCTTCTACGAAACTTTCGTCCGTAGGTATGGTAAATCTTCCTTTACTCATTTTTCTTCCTCTTCGTTTTTCGGCTAAGCTGTCGTAAAATTTTATCCCGCCGCCGTTTATACTCGTATTGTAACAAATATTTTTTAAAAAAGCAAACGAACAAAAGAAATTATCGAACGCTTATCGTTTTTTTATTTTTAAATTTTTAGCGACAAAATGTTTGCGGCTTTGAATTGACATTATTAAAAAAATAGATTATAATTAAGGCGTTTGATAATATAAATTATCAACAATATAAGCAATATGAAAAGGGACGATAAAAAAAAATGGATTATGATTTCAAGGTTACGGCGGCAGGCAGAGTGAACATTATCGGCGAGCACGTGGATTACTGCGGCGGAAAGGTTTTTCCCGCAGCGTTGTCGCTTAAAAATACCGTTTACGTTAAAGCGAACGGCACAGACAAAATCAACTTAAGCTGGACGACCACCGACTTCAAAGTTTCTCTCGACATCAACGAACTCGAAAAATATGCCGATTTAAGATACGGCAATTATCAGGCGGGTTGCGCGCTGATATGGAAGAACGCGGGGCATAAACTCGTCGGCTGCGATATGCTGCACGAATGCACCGTTCCTTTCGGCAGCGGACTTTCCTCGAGCGCTGCGATAGAAGTTTCTACGCTTGCGGCGCTGGCAACGATTGCGGACGAAAAAATCGATAAAAAAGAGATTGCTCTTCTTGCGCAGAGAGCCGAAAGAGAGTACGCGAAAGTAAACTGCGGAATTATGGATCAATACGCCTCCGCAAACGGACTTAAAGACCACGCCATTTTGCTCGACTGCAAAAAAATCGAGCACGAATACGTTCCGTTCGAGCTTGGCGAATACGAACTTATTTTAGCCAACTGCAACAAGCCGCACAATCTTATCGAAAGCAAATATAACGAAAGAAGATCCGAAACCGAAAAAGCTCTCGAAATTCTGCAAACGGTTTTAAAGGTCGATTGTCTTGCCGAAGTTACGCCCGAGAATTTCGAAAAATACAAGCATCTCTTAGGCGGCAAAATCCGCGACAGAGCCGAACACGTGGTTTACGAGTGCCGGAGAGTGAACGACGCGGTTAAAGCAATGAAAAGCGGAGATATCGCAAGGCTCGGCGAGCTTTTGAACGAATCGCACCGCTCGCTTAAAGAAAAATACGAAGTTACGGGCAAAGAACTCGATTGTCTTGCCGAAACGGCTCAGGGGTTCCCGTTCTGCGCAGGTAGCCGCATGACGGGCGCAGGATTCGGCGGTTGCACCGTTTCTATCGTTAAAAAAGATACCGTCAAGGATTTCGAAAAGTACGTGGGCGAAGCTTACGCGAGAAAAATCGGCTACGCCGCAAGTTTTTACGAAGCGACCATCGCCGACGGCATAACCGTAGAAAAACTTTCGTAACAACAAAAATACGGTAACGCTCCAACGTTTACCGTATTAAATATTTCAATGATTTTCCTATATGTCATTCCCTACGCGGCTATAAGCTCGATCGGGACGGCATATAGGATTTTTTCTTTAATCTTTAATCGCCCGCGGCTATCCGCGGGTAATTTCGGCAAGCGCGGCTTCGGCGATTTGTCTCATACCTCCGGCGTTCGGGTGCAACCCGTCAATGCTTTCGTAAGGCTTCATTCGGCAAATATCGATCACGCGGCAACCGTTTTGCGCGGCGGATTTTGCAATCGCCATAGATAGACAATGCTTTGACGTCGGGATCGCGCGGCTGAGCCTGTAACGGATCCCGGAAAAGATAACGATATCGATTTGTTTTCCGCCGACTTTCGGCGCGATTGTAAACTCGTTTTCGCCCGAAACTTTAATACCGCACATTTCGGAAAACACCCACTCCAAAACCGCGCCTCTATTCTACTTGTTGAAGAGGCGTAATCACGCTTTTTCGGACATAAAAAAAGACCGGGCAACGGGTGAGATCCCATTAGGGATTATAAAAAATCAATAAATATAATGGGAACACCTGCAAGCGGCAAAAGCCTCGAAGTTGTTGAACTTCGAGGCTTTTGTTATGTTATGCCGAACGCT
>CAKQSB010000006.1 GCA_934271735.1 uncultured Clostridia bacterium
TTTAGGCTAAGACAAGGTACGCGAACGGGTTAATACTTGACGTATAAGCCGCGAGCGTAACGAAGTATTAGTCAAAATTACGCCGCCAGACCATGGTTCGGATTATTCTTGTCTGGCATAGCAGACCGCATTGTCGGAGTGTTTTCACCAAGAAACGGTTTACGGAAGTATACTATTTGCAAAACTTAAACCAAGGAGATAAAAATATGAAAATAGCCGTCGCAGGAACGGGATACGTCGGGTTGTCGCTTGCAACCCTTCTCGCGCGCCATAACGAAGTAAAGGCGGTGGATATCGTTCCCGAGAAAGTTAAAATGATAAACGAAAAGAAATCGCCTATCGTGGATAAGGAAATTCAGGAATTTCTTTTAAGCGAGCCGCTTAATCTCGTCGCCACGCTCTGCGGAGACGAAGCTTATAAAAACGCCGATTACGTCATAATCGCCGCGCCCACGAATTACGACCCCGAGAAGAATTATTTCGACACTTCCGCCGTGGAAAGCGTTATCGAACAGGTTTTAAGGGTCAATAAAAACGCGGTTATGGTTATAAAATCGACCATTCCCGTGGGGTATACGGAAAGCGTACGCAAAAAATACAATACCGGAAACATCATTTTCAGCCCCGAATTCCTGCGCGAGGGTCACGCCCTTTACGATAATCTTTATCCGAGCAGAATAGTGGTGGGCGTTCCTAAAAACGACGAAAAAATGAGGGAAGCCGCCGAGAAATTCGCCGACCTTTTAGTCGAAGGCGCGGAAAAACGCCCGATAAGCATTTTGTTTCCGCATCTCACCGAAGCCGAGGCGATAAAGCTTTTCGCCAATACATATCTTGCGTTAAGGGTTGCTTATTTCAACGAACTCGACACTTACGCCGAACTTAAAGGACTTGACACGAAGTCGATAATAGAGGGCGTTTCGCTCGATCCGAGAATAGGAGATTATTACAATAACCCCTCGTTCGGTTACGGCGGATATTGCTTGCCGAAAGATACCAAGCAGCTCCGCGCGAATTACGCCGACGTTCCGCAGAATCTTATTTCGGCGATCGTCGAGGCCAACACCACGAGAAAGGATTTCATCGCGGATCAGATCATAAAGAAACACCCGAAAATCGTCGGGGTTTACCGCCTTACGATGAAAGCCAACAGCGATAATTTCCGTCAGTCTTCCATTCAGGGCGTTATGAAACGCATAAAGGCGAAAGGGATAGAGGTAGTCGTTTACGAGCCGACAATGAAAGAGGACAGCTTTTTCAACAGTCGCGTTATTAAAGATCTCGACGAGTTCAAGAGAATTTCGGACGTCATAATCGCAAACCGTTACACGGACGATCTTAAAGACGTTTCAGGCAAGATTTACACGAGAGACTTGTTTTTCAGAGAATAAAATACATTATATATAATACGCGTACGCGGCGGGAAGTCCGTTTTTTCGGATTTCCCGCCGCGTATTTTTTTAATTTTCTTTTTTTGGCGACTTTACAAAAACTTTACGTTCAATTTACCTTTTTTTGTCTGTTAAACTTATTTATAAGGGTTATAATACGGTTGTAAAATGAAAAAAGGAGAAATAAAAAATGAAAAGAAAATTGACGGCAATCATTGCAGGCATAGTTGCTTGCGTAACTTGTCTGGCTTTTACCGCTTGCGGTAATTCGTCTGCGACCGAAAAGAACATACTCGTCGTAATGAGAGAAGCGGCAAGCGGAACGAGAGAGGCGTTCGATAAATACGTAAAACTCGACGCAAAAGACGCGGTAGACACCGCAGAAGAACTTAAAGACACGGGTCTTGTAAGAACCAAAGTCGCGCAGAACGAAACGGCGATCGGTTACATTTCGCTCGCTTCCGTGGACGACAGCGTTAAGGCTCTGAAAGTCGAAGGCGTCGAACCGACCGTTCAGAACGTAAAAGACGGAAAGTACAAAATTCAGAGACCGTTCCTTCTTTTAACAAACAAAAACGTTACGTTAAGCGCGGCGGCTCAGGATTTTTACAACTATCTTATGAGTAAAAACGCGGAAGAGGGTATCCTTGCTTCGGGCGGAATCACGGTAAGCGATTTCGATACGAGAAAAGATTATACGGCTCCGACTACGGCTCTCGGCGGAAACATTTCGCTCGTAGGCTCCACCTCTATGGAGATAATGATTCAGAAGCTCGTCGCGAACTACCTCGCTCTCGGCGGAGATATGGTAAAGGACGTTAAGTTCGACTATAACTTCAACGGTTCGAGCGGCGGAAGAACGGCTGTAAAGAATGATACCGACGGAACTGTTATAGGCCTTGCAAGCTCGGCAAAATCGGACGACGCTTACACCGAAACGACGCTTTGCCTCGACGCGGTTGCGATTATCGTAAACAAAAAGAACGATAAGGTAAGCGACGTAAACGCTACGATGCTTCACGACATATTCACGGGTAAAATCACGAAATACAGCGAGATAAAATGAATATAGCCAAATCAAAAACAAAAGAGAGCGCTTTCAAAGCGCTTTTTGCCGCTATGGCGGGACTTTGCATTATCAGCGTTGCGGCGATATTTATCTTTCTGATAATCGAAAGTCTTCCGGCATTCCGCAAAATAGGATTTTTCAAGTTCGTGTTCGGCTCAGAGTGGACCCCGAATTCGGACGATAAGTACACGCTGCCTCTTTCCGGAAGCTACGGCGTACTTAAAATGATCGTCGGATCTATCTGCGCGACGGTCGGCGCGGTTTTGTTCGGCGGAGCGACGGGCGTGTTCACGGCGGTGTTCATTTCGAGGTTCTGCCCCAAACGCATTAAAAAGATTTTCAGCGCGATAATCGACTTATTGGCGGGTATTCCGTCGGTGATTTACGGATTTTTCGGTATGAATGTGCTGCTCCCGCGGCTCGGGATTTTCTCCGCGAACGGCAGCGGCAGCGGACTTCTGGCGGTGTCGCTCGTTTTAGGGCTTATGATTCTTCCGACGGTCGTTTCGCTTTCGAGAACGAGTATCGACGCCGTCCCGGACAGTTATTACGAGGGCGCGTTGTCGCTCGGTTCGTCTCACGAAAAAGCTGTTTTCAGAGTGGTAGTTCCCGCGGCGAAATCGGGCATAGTCGCTTCGCTTATCCTCGGCGTGGGCAGAGCCGTCGGCGAAACCATGGCGGTTATAATGGTTGCGGGCAACAAGGTTAATTATCCGGACGGGCTTTTCAAAAGCTTTCGCGTTTTAACGGCTAACATCGTTATGGAAATGAGCTATGCGGGCGAAGTTCAGCTCGGAGCTTTGATTGCGACGGGCGTCGTGCTTCTGATTTTCATTCTGATAATAAATCTCCTTTTAGGGCTTATAACCGAAAACAAAAGCAAAAAAACGGGCGGAAAAAAACGCGAAATAAGCTTTTTAAGCTCGTTCAATCACCTTATAAGAATAGAGAAAATAGGCAAATATTTTTCTTACGTCTGTTCGGCTGTCGCAAGCCTTGCGCTCGTACTTATAATAGGTTTTATAGTAATTAAGGGCGCGCCGCAGGTTAAGTGGGATTTGTTGTTCGGCGAGTTTGTCTTAGCCGAGAAAATCAGCATATTCCCGTCGATCGTGACAACGCTCATAACCGTTGCGATAAGCTTGGTTATCGCTCTTCCGACAGGTATCGCCACGGCGGTGTTTTTAAACGAATACACGAAGAAAAACAGCATTTTCGTCAAGATAATAAGGGGCGCGATAAACGTTTTAAGCGGTATTCCGTCCATTGTTTACGCGCTTTTCGGAATGGTGACTTTCGTTGTCTGGTTTGGCAATAAAATCTCCGTTTTGGCGGGCAGCTTCACGATTGCGATAATGCTTTTGCCTACGATAGTAAGGTCCACGGAAGAAAGCCTGAAAGCCGTAGACGAAGGCTTAAGGGAAGGAAGCCTTGCGCTTGGCGCGGGGAAAGTGAGAACGATTTTCAAAATAGTTCTGCCGAGCGCGCTCCCCGGGATAACTTCGGCGATAATTCTTTCGATAGGAAGGGTCGTTTCGGAGTCTGCGCCGTTTATGTACACTATGGGCAGCACGCTTTCGCCTATGCCTACGGGCGTTATGGACAGCGGAACGACGCTTGCCGTAGCGTTATACAAACTGTCGGGCGAGGGGCATTACGTAAACGAAGCGTACGCTACGGCGTTCGTACTTCTTATAATAGTTCTTATTCTTAATACGCTTGCGGGCGTGGTTTCGGGTAGACTCGAGAAAAAATTAAAGGGAAACAAAAAATGAGAAAAGATAAAACTTCCGAAAAAGTCGTTTTCGGGAAAAACGTTTCGGTTAAAAACGCAAATCTCTGGTACGGGGATTTTCAGGCGCTTAAAAACATAAGCGTTGAAATTCCCGAAAAAAAGGTTACGGCGTTCATAGGTCCTTCGGGGTGCGGAAAGTCCACTTTTTTAAAGTGCTTGAACAGAATGAACGACTTAGTCGAGGGGTGCAGGATAGAGGGCGATTTCCGCCTCGGCGAAACGGATATTTACGGCAAAATCGATGTGAACGAACTTCGCAGAAACGTGGGAATGGTTTTTCAGAAACCGAATCCGTTTCCTATGAGCATTTACGATAACGTTGCGTACGGACCGAGAACGCTCGGCATACACAAAAAATCCGAGCTGGACGACATAGTCGAAAAATCGCTCCGCGGCGCGAGTATGTGGGACGATTTAAAGGACAGGCTTTTCAAATCGGCTCTGGGACTTTCGGGCGGACAACAGCAAAGGCTTTGCATAGCCCGCGCGCTTGCCGCCGATCCGAAAGTGCTATTGATGGACGAGCCGACTTCCGCTCTCGATCCCATCTCCACGGGCAAAATCGAAGAGCTTATGGAAGAACTCGAAAAGAACATAACAATAATAATCGTTACCCACAATATGCAGCAGGCGACGAGAATTGCCGATAAAACGGCGTTTTTCCTGCTCGGCGAGCTTGTGGAATACGGCGATACCGAGAAAATTTTCTCTTCGCCGGACGACGAACGCACCGAAAAGTACATCACAGGGAGATTCGGTTGATATTTTATGCCGAATTTTGGTTGATTTTTGGCTGAAACACTTGAAAAAAGGAGACGATAAAGGTATAATGAGCGTAAGGAACAAATACGAAGACGAGCTTGACAAGGTTTTTACCAAACTCGTTAAAATGTGTCACGCAACGGAAATCGCGATCGAAAAGTCCGTCAAAGCGTTGAAAACTAGAGACGACGATCTTGCGAAAGAAGTTATGGCGGAAGATAAAAACGTGGACGATATGGAACGCGAAATCGAAAGGGATTGCCTGAAAATCCTGCTTATGGAACACCCCGTGGCAAGCGATTTCAGAGAGGTTTCGTCCGCGCTGAAAATGATAACCGATCTCGAAAGAATTGCCGATCAGGCGGCGGATATTTCTGAACTCAGCTTGCAGTTCAAAGGCGAAAAATTTATAAAAAAACCCGAACATATCGAGCTTATGGCGAAAATCGTTACGGGAATGGTCAAAGACGGCGTGACGAGCTATATCAATCACGACCTCGAAACCGCCCGCGGACTCGATAAGCGCGACGATAAAGTGGACGAACTTTTCGAAACGGTTAAAAAAGATCTCGTGGAACTTATCAAAATCGATTCGGCGAACGCCGATCAGGCGATTTTGTTTATGATGATTGCAAAATACCTCGAAAGAATAGGCGATCACGCCGTTAATATAGGAGAATGGGTCGGCTACGCCGCAACCGGGTCGAGATAATCCCCGCGGACAAAGTCGGGATAACGCGATTTTGCGACAAGCGACCTGAAATGACAACATGGAAGAGAAAAAACTTATTTACGCGGTAGACGACGAACAGCCGATAAGGGAAGTTTATAACTACGCCTTATCCGGCGCGGGATTTAACGTCGAATGTTTTTCGTGCGGGGCGGAGCTGTTCGAAACGCTCGAAAAAAATTTGCCGAGCCTTATTATTCTCGACATTATGCTTGAAGGTATGGACGGCTACGCGATTTTGGAAAAGCTCAGAGAGAATGCGAAAACGGAAAATATCCCCGTTATAATGGTTTCGGCAAAAACCGAGGAGATAGACAAAGTCAAAGGTCTCAATCTCGGCGCGGACGATTACCTTTCCAAGCCGTTCGGGGTTTTAGAGCTTGTCGCGAGGATAAACGCCAAGCTAAGAAAAACGAATAAGTCGGCAGAAAGCGCGATAATAAGATATAAAGATATCGAAGTGGACGACGATAAACGCGTTATAACGGTAAACAGAGAAACGCCGAAACTGACCTTAAAACAGTACGAGCTTTTAAAACTTTTCGTTATGAACGCCGAAAAAGTTATGCAAAGAGACAAGCTTTTAGACGCGGTCTGGGGCGAGGATTACGGCGAGACGAGAACGCTCGATATTCATATCGGCGATCTTCGCAAAGTTCTTTCTTCTTCGTCTGCGGAAATAGAAACGGTAAGAGGGGTGGGGTATATACTTAAATGAAACATAAATTATTGATTTTTAATCTATTAGTTGTAACGGTCGCGTTGCTTACGGTGTTCTTGTCGGGGATATCAGTTAATAAAAGTTCGCACCGCTTGACCGCGGTGGCGGAAACCAAGGCTCTTGCCGAGGCTTATAAGTCCGTTTTCGAAGAAAAAGATATCGATAACGCCGTTAAAGACGTTCCCGGGAACGTCAGAGTTACGTTTATAGATTACGGCGGCAAAGTTTTAGCCGACAGCGAGGGCGACATAAGCGGAAACCACCTTGACAGGGAAGAAATCGTCGCTGCGCTCAAGGGCGAGCCGAAAGCCGTGTTCAGATACAGTTCGTCGGTAAAAAAAGAAATGGTTTATTACGCCGAAAAAATCGAATTGTCGGACGCTTATATATTTTTGAGAGTGTCTATCCCCGTGGCGAGCGTGGACGATTACGTAAGAAGTACCATTCCTACTATGATTTACGTTTTAATCGCGGCGATTTTCGTTTGTTATATAGCAAGCGTGCTTATGACGAACAGTCTCTTAAAGCCGATAAAGGACGTTAAGGACAAAATAACCGCCGTTAAAAACGGAGATTATTCGCCGTCTATTCCTCGCGGTAACGATGAGGAAATCAACGCTATGCTTTCCGAAATCAACGACGTGAGCGAACGGCTGAAAGTCAGCATCGAGGAGGCGAGAAACGACAAGGAAAGGCTCGATTATATCCTCGATAATATTTCGGACGGAATAGTCGTTCTGGATAAGGACGGTAGCGTGGAAAGAGTCAACGCCAATGCTGCCGCGATATTCTCGGTCAAAAACGCGGAAGGGAAGAATTACGGCGTTTTAACGGAAAACGAAAAGTTCAACAGCGGCGTGGAAAATTGCCTTAAAACGGGCGAAAGCAGTTCTTTCGAGGTGAAAACGGGCGGGAAAATCTATATGACGTCCGTAAAAATGCTTGAAAGGGGTTACGCTGTCATGGTTTTAACCGATATTACCGCCGTTAAAAACAGCGAAAAAACGAGGAGCGAATTTTTTGCGAACGCCTCGCACGAACTGAAAACTCCGCTCACCGCGATAAAGGGTTTCAACGATATAATTTTCCTCTCAACGACGGACGAAAAAACCAAGGAATTATCGGGAAAAATTGCCAAAGAAACGGACAGAATCGTCCTTCTTATCAACGATATGTTAAATCTTTCCAACCTCGAAGCGGAAAGAAGTCCGATAAAGGAAAGGGTTGATCTTGTCAAGGTCTGCGAGGACGTTAAGGAAAGCCTTTCGTCTCTTGCCGAGCAAAAGAAAGTGACCGTTGAGGTAAGCGGCTCGGGCGTGATAGAAGCCGAAAAAGAACACGCCGTGGAACTCGTCAAAAACCTTACCGAAAACGCCGTGAGATATAACGAGGCGGGCGGTCACGTCCGGGTAAATGTCGGAAAAGCGGACGGGAAAACAATTCTCACCGTTAAGGACGACGGAATAGGCATTGACGATAAAGACAAAGAAAGAATTTTCGAGAGGTTCTATCGCGCCGATAAATCCCGCTCGCGCGAAATGGGCGGAACGGGTTTAGGGCTTGCTATCGTCAAGCACATCTGCGCCGTTTATAACGCCGATTTAAAGCTCGAATCGAAAATAGGCGAAGGCACGACGGTAACGATTTCCTTCCCCGAATAATAACGTATAATTTTGTCAAGACAAAACTTCCGCGGGACGCTTTGCAGCATCCCGCGGAGGTTTTTAATTAAGCATTTCCGTGATTATAAATTATTTTCAAATCTTCTTCCAATACGCCAACGTCTTTTTCGGTTGTTTTCCAGACGCCGTCGGAATCCCGGTAAATTTTGCCGTCAAAGACGACCAACCAATATCCATTGCGATTTTCGCCTAAAATAATTCCCTTATCGCCTTTTTTGATTCCTGCGTTTATGTATTTCGAGCGTTCTTTAATAAGCTCGACTTTGTCGTATTCTTTCATTTTAGTTACCTAATATATAGTCTCCGATATAATATGATAGTTCTGCCTGTCTTTGAAATTCTTTTTGTAAGTAATCCGAATCTATTATACTATATCTCCAAAGTTCAAACAAGTCTTTTCAGTAGTTTTACTAAAAAACACACTAATTAAAATTATCAATTTAAAAGTAAATAAAATTAAAAAATAAATTAAAAATGTTTATCAAAACACTTGACAGACTGAAAATTTAAGATTATAATACAGCCATAATCAAACTTAAAGGACCTTAAAGTTGTTATGAAGAAAAAATTATTGGGCACTTGCCCCGTTTGCAGTGAAAAACTTATAGTAAGCGAGCTTTCGTGCAAGTCTTGTGGAACTAAAATTCAGGGCGAATTCAAGCTCAGCAAATTCGATTATTTAAGCGAAGAATTGCAGAATTTCGCGCTTATTTTCATCAAAAACGCGGGAAATATCAAAGCTGTGGAAAGCGAAATGAATATTTCTTACCCGACGGTGAAGAAGTATCTCGAAACGCTTATATCGAGTCTCGATTTCGATAAAAAAGTCGTGAGCGCGGTGAAACCGACGAGGGAAGAAATTCTTAAAATGCTAAAAAGCGGCGAGATAAATTTCGACGAAGCGGAGGAAATGCTTAAACACATCTGAAAAGTCGGAAATATTTAATAAAAATTTAAAATCAGCGGAGGAACGAATATGTTCGAGGATTTTTTAAAAGAAATAGAGGAAAAAGCAGAAAAAAAAGGAATAAATGCCGATAAAATCATAGAAAAATACAAAAGAAGATATGCGCTTGCTTTAGAGGCCGGGTTTACCGAGGAGGAAGCGATAGAAAAATTCGGCAACGCGGAAGATATTATAAACGCGGAAAGTGGCGACGAAAATAAGTTTGAAAAGCCGAAATTCGACGGCGAAGCAACCGATAATGAGATTTCGGGCAACGATTTTATTATAGAAATCGCGCACGGGTTCGATTTAACGATTATTTCGGGGAATATGCGCGGCATAAGTTGCGAGACGGACGGCGCGTTCGACGAATATTACGATATAACCGCAACCGAAAAGAGTTTAAAAGTAAAACCTAAGTCAAATTCCGGAAATATGAAGACCGGCAAGCGTGGCGAACTGACCGTTTACGTCGATAAAAACCTTACGTTTAACAACGTTTTGCTGTCCTCGGCGGCGGGCGATACGGACGCCTCGGAGTTTTCCGTCAAAACCCGTAATTTCGAAATAAGTTCGGCGGGTTCGGGCGATGTCGATTTCGGAGAAATCGAAGCGAGCGGAAAAGCCGTTGTAAAAACCGTTTCGGGGGATTTGAATATCGGATATTTAAGCTCGCCATCGGTTAAGCTTTCCACCGTTTCGGGCGATGCGGATATCGAAGAAGCGGTTGCCGAGTCTCTTAAAATTTCTTCCGTTTCGGGAGATGTGGATATCGAAAAAGCCAAGGCGAAATCGGTTGAAGTAAGCACCGTTT
This sequence comes from uncultured Clostridia bacterium, assembly GCA_934271735.1. Lineage (GTDB taxonomy): Bacteria > Bacillota > Clostridia > Christensenellales > Borkfalkiaceae > UBA10281. The sequence continues at coordinate 9,911 of CAKQSB010000006.1, forward strand.
CGGGCGACGTTGAGATTTCGGGCGACGTGGGGCAGTATAAAGCGTCCTGCGTTTCGGGCAGCGTAATTATCAACGGCTCGGAAGTTTCGGAAACTGTTTCGGATAAAGTTACCAAATCTCTTTCCAAAGTTTTCGATAAGCTTTACGACGTTGAGAAAATGTCCGAAAAATACGGCAAAGAGTATAGCAAAAAATACGCCGAATACGACGAATTTGACGGCGACCCTGACGACGATACCGACGATGAAGAATAATCAATCCGAAAAAAGCCCGGAGATTTTACATAAAGATTAAATAAGCCGCCGCGAGGTTGCGGAGAAATCCGAAACCTCGCGGCGGCGAGTGCTGGTATGAATTTCATAATATTTCATAACTATAAAATTTGTTCGCCATATGTGTTTAACGGGTTTTTCAGCTAAAATAGCCGTGTCACGAATTGCCGTTCGGGTACGCCGAAGACGGGACGAAAGTAAACGACGGGGCTTTGTCTATGACGGAAACGTTCAGCGTTACGTTGATTTTATTTTCGGAAACGTATTTTTCGTTCGGTCTGTTTTCATCGGGTATGAGCTCGTCGGATATTTCCATCGCTATTTCCGCCGTGATGCCGGTTATCTTGTTGTTTTTGACGATAAGAGAAAATTTTGCGGTTTTGAGCGCGTCGAGAAGTTCTTTTTTCTCTTTTTCAAGCTCGTTTAAAGCTTTGTCATACGAAAAATCCGGAGTTTCGCTCGTGTTTCCGCCCGAAGCTCCGCCGGTAATCGCGGAAACTTTGATATCTTTGATTTTAACGTTCGCGTAGCCGTTTTTCACGTTGGTTTCGAGAACGACTTTCTCGATATATTCTTCGAGAGTGTAATTGCCGGGCGCGGCGAAGGTAATATCGTACCCCTCGTCGATTTTAAGCGTTATTTTTCCGTCGTCATCTATAATAATATTTTCACGCATATTGTCGGAAGCGTTTGAAAGAACGTCGACAACGTCTTTCGCGGCGATATTTTTAAGTATCGGCGAGGCGAGCGCTTTAAATTCTTTCGCTTTGAACAATTCTCCTATTGTGAGCGAATCCGAAGATTTTGCAAGAAATTTCAAGAGATTTGCCGTTTTGTCGAACAAATCGGTATAAGTTTTAACCGCGTCGAAAGTGTAAGTCACGCCCGACTTGTCCTGCTTTTTGGTAATCGACATATGCTCGCTCATTCCCTTCACGTATCCGCGGACGATTCTTTCCGAAGCTTCGCTCGAAGGAGACGAGAGCAACGAGGAGAGAAGAGCGTCGATATAGTCACCGTAACAGGACGAATACGCGTTCACGTCGGGTACATTCCCGCCGAGTGAATTTATGCCGATTTCGCCCGAGCCGCCGGGAAGAAATTTGTCTTTAATATCGTATAAGTAAACGAGGTCTGTTTTTTCCTTGTCGGCTTGGCATTCCTTTTTAAAATCGGCAAGACTTTTATCGTAACCGAGATAAAATTGTCTGAATAACAAGCCGTTTCTTACATAATAAGCCTGAGCGAATTTTTCGTTCGTTTCCTTAGCGGCAATGAAAACGTCGGCGTCGAGCATATCGAAATTTTGTGTAGTTTCGTTGTATTCGATAGCGCCCGAAATCTCGCCGTCAGCGTTGCTCGTGTTTTTCGTCGTCATTCCCGAATATGTGGTCGTTCCGTCAAATTTTAAGGTGAAATTGCCGTTTATGTATAAAGCCTGCTCGTCGTACAAATCGGTTACAACAGCCGCGAGAGCGTCGATATCCTCGTTCGAAAGAGGCTCGCCGTCTTTGTCGCAACCGCCGAAAATCGTTGTCAGTGAGAGAATAAATATCAAAGAACAAACGATAAGTAATGTTTTGAGTTTCACAGTTTTCATATTTTGCCTCCTTATCGATAATGTATCGAATACACTTATCGATTTCATTATATGCGAGCGGTTTCTTTTTGTCAAGAGGTAAAATCGTTTTTTTATCGGGCGTGGCGATTTTTAAATTTTTTTGGACGAGGCGGTCGTTTTTGTGGGATACGGGCGGACGGCGGTTTTGGAGCGGGAAGTCCCGGCTAAAACGGGAACTAATAGCAAGTATAAACAAATCGATAACGTAAAATCGTATAAAAAGTTCATTATCTTTTGTAAAAAAAGCAAATTTATGCTATTATATAGGAGAATAAAAACGTCGTGTTTTTGCGGCGGAAATCCTCGGATAAATTTTCTTTGCAGGGTTGACCGAGGAAAGGAGAATATATGGAAATAAAATTCAGAAACGATCTTTACGCCGACGTAAGAATCGAGCGAAGATTTACCACGGAAGTGTCTTTTCTGAACGGCGACGTCAAACAGATGACCGAACTCGACGCGGAAAAAGCTTTCCTGCGCGTTTTCGACGGGGATATGTGGTATTATTCTTCGACTACCGACGTCGGCGAATTACAGAAAGAACTTGACGAACTTTATTCGTTCGCAAAGCCGAATCCGAACATTTTTTCTCACCCTGTAGTGAAGAAATTTCAAGTCAATAAAGATAAAAAAATGCGTTTTGCGGGGACTTCCGTCGCGAACGTTCCTCTGAGTGAGAAAACAAAGCTCATAACCGATGTTTTGCCTATGCTTACAAGTCCGCACGCTTCCGTCGTTTCTGCGGCGTATATAGACAGGTATTCGCATTTCAGATTTTATTCGGCTTTGGGCGCGGATATAGAATACGATTATCAGACATGCGGTTACAGTCTTTCCGTAAAGCTTGCCGACGGCGATAATAATTTCTCGAATTCTTTTTCGGATTGCAAAACTTCGTTCAAAGATCTTGCCGTGGATAAGGCTAAACTTAAAGAATTTCTCGACGAAAACGAGAATTTCCTTCTTCACGCCAAAAAGCTCGAAGCGCCCGGGGTTTATCCGGTCATTTTATCGCCGCTTGCGACGGGTATTTTCGCTCACGAGTCTTTCGGACACAAGAGCGAAGCCGATTTTATGCTCGGCGACGAGACTATGAAAAAGGAATGGGCGATAGGAAAGAAAGTCGGAAGCGATATTTTGTCGATTGTGGACGGCGGTTCGCACGACGGGTCGGGTTACGTTCCTTACGACGACGAAGGCACGAAATGCACCGAAACCTATCTTATAAAGGACGGCGTTTTAACGGGCAGACTTCACAGCGCGACGACCGCCGCGGAGCTTAACGAAGAACTTACGGGCAACGCGAGAGCGGTGAATTGCGACTTCGAACCCATCGTAAGAATGACTACGACTTTCGTAAAAGAGGGAAAAGAGACTTTCGACGAGCTTGTAAAAGGCATAAAACACGGTTTTTTCATTAAAGACGTAAGTCACGGCTCGGGTATGAGTACGTTCACGATCGCACCGACGATATGTTACGAGATAAAGGACGGAAAGATAGGAGATCCCGTGAAAATCGCGGTTATAACGGGCGACGTTTTCAAAACGCTTTCGCTTGTGGACGGACTTAGCGATAAATGCGAACTTATGTCGTTCGTTACGGGCGGCTGCGGAAAAATGGAACAATACCCTCTCCCCGTAGGCTTTGGCGGACCTTATATGAGAATAAAGGAAATGGGAGTGCAGTAATATGAGAACGGAATTACTTAAAAAGAAAACCAGGAGCGCGTGCGCGAACGTTACGGGCGGCGCGGTCGATTCGTTAAGGCTCAAAACCGAAACTTCCACGACGGTAAGGGTCTACGATAACGGGTTTATAGGTATCGCGGGTAAGATAGGCGACGCGGACGAAGAGGCTTTGAAAAAAGAGGCGGTAAAGAATATCGAGAGGAAAATTCCTTACCCCGATTTACCAGATAAACCCCTCTATAAGTCGATTAACGTTAAAAAAGATATAGTAAGCGACGAGAAATTTCTGCCGTATGTAAAGGATTTGTTCAAACGCGTGGCAGATGAAAATCCCGCGTTTATAATTAACGGAAAAGCATATCTTAACGAGATGGAATCAGCCTATTCGAGCGGTATGGGGCGTGACCTTTCTTATAAGGGAAACAGCATTGAACTTGACGTTATTTTCAAAGATAAATCTTCCGCGAATATTATGGACGGAAGCTTTTCTGCCGAGGACGATAAACTTATCGGAGACGATTTCGCCGAGGACGTCAAAACCAAGCTCGACGCTTATTTAAAGCAAGTTCCGCACGTCGACGGGGATAAAATGCCGGTTATTATGAGCGGCGCGTACTTCACTTTCATTATTCAGCATTTCATTGCCGACGTTTATTGCAACGGGGTTTCGCTTCTGAACGGCAAGCTGAAAACCAAGGTGTTCCACGATAAGTTCAGCGCGCTTATAAACCTCGATCCCGAGAAGAGAATAGGCATAGAATTCTTCGATACGGAAGGCGTCGCGTTCGACGATTATAAATCGTATATCGTCAAAAACGGCGTTATGGAAAAACTTTTTACGACCAAATTTACCGCTCAAAAATACGGTGTGGAAAACCTCGGCAGCGCGTATGCCGATTATGCGGACGCGCCCGGTCTGTCGGGTCGCGGCTTTGCGATCGAGAGAACGGCGGAAAACCTCGAAGATATTTTAAAGGGTAGAGAAGCTATTTTTCTCGACGTTTCGTCCGGCGGAGATATGACCCCGGACGGGAATATGAGCCTTCCGAGCCAGCTCTCGTTTTTATATCGCGACGGAAAACTTGTCGGCAGGCTTCCCGAATTTGCGCTTTGCGGCAACGTTTTCGACGTTTACGGCAAAAATTATCTCGGCGCGTGTTCTTTGGGTTCGCTTTTCAAAACGGCGGAAAGAGAAACGGTCGTGGTTGCGGAAATGAACGTGGTAAACAAAAAATAAAGAAATAAAAAGCTCCGACAGGTCGCCGCTTGTACCCGTCGGAGCTTTTTATGTGTTTTGAAAAATTTCCCCGTCGTTTCGTCGGGGAAAAGAAGTTCAATAAAAACTATTCGTTTTCTTCCGTGGTTTTCTCGTTATTTTCTTTAATTTCCTTTTTCTCGGCGGTTTTTTTGGATATCGCCTGCATAATGTAGGTGACTATTATTACTATTCCCACAACGGCAACGATCGCGAGCATGCCTTTCCATAAAATCTCGAGCGATTTGTTTAAGTCTTCGGTGTTTATCGCGAGCAACAAATTCAATAAATCAAACATTTCAGTGTACCTCCCGTTATTAAAGGACAAGCCCTATTATAAGCCCGCCGACAACAGCCGAAGCGATTTGTCCCGAAACGTTCGCGCCCACGGCGTGCATAAGAAGATAGTTGGACGGATCCTCTTTAAGCCCCATTTTATGAATAACTCTCGCGGACATAGGGAACGCCGAAATTCCCGCCGCGCCTATCATCGGGTTGATTTTTTCTTTGCAGAAAATATTCATTATCTTCGCGCAGAGAACGCCGCCTACCGTGTCGAAAACGAAAGCGAAAAGTCCGAGACCCATTATCATAAGCGTCTGAAGATTTAAAAACTTGTCGGCTTGCATCTGGAAAGCGATCGTTATTCCGAGAAGAAGCGTGATAAGGTTGCAAAGCGAGTTTTTCGCGGTATCCGCAAGGTTTCCCAAAACCCCGCATTCGTTCAGGAGATTTCCGAACATCAGAAATCCGATAAGAGCAAGACTTTTGGGCGCGATAAGTCCCGAAACGAGCGTTACGACGATAGGGAACAGAATTTTAACGGTTTTGCTTACCTTTTTGCCTTTGTATTCCATTCTGATCAGGCGTTCTTTTTTCGTCGTTATAAGTCTGATAACGGCGGGCTGAATAATCGGTACGAGCGCCATATAGGAATATGCCACGACCATAATAGGTCCTACGTAATTGCTCGAAAGCTTTATCGCGACGAGTATCGAAGTCGGTCCGTCCGCCGCTCCGATAATGCCGATCGACGCGGCGTCCTTAAGCGGGAAGCCGAGAAGAGTTGCGACGATTATCGTGAGGAAAATTCCGAGCTGCGCGAAAGCGCCCAAAATCATAAGTTTGGGGTTGACGATAAGCGGCTCGAAATCTATCATCGCGCCGATACCGATAAACAAAAGTATCGGCAACGCTTCCGAAGCCTCGATACCAACGTTAAAGAGCCATTCGATAATCCCCGTCGAATTCCCGTCCGCGCCGATTACGTTGGACAGAGGAATGTTTACGAGAATCGCGCCGAAGCCGATCGGCAACAAAAGCGCGGGTTCCATATCCTTTTTTATCGCGAGATAAATGAGGATTCCGCCGATTATCCACATAACGACGTGTTTCCAGGTGACCGCGGCTATCGCTTCATACAAAAATTCCATACATATCTCCTTTATTTTTGCCTTTGTATTGAAGAAGTAGTCGTTTTTGCCGTAAAAAAATCAAACCGATGATAAAAAAAGACCATACCGAGAAAATCGGTATGGTCTTGTCATTTAAAATTAAACCGGGGCAGGAATTTAAGTTTCGCCCGTGTTAGCGATTTAATTGCGGAATTTTCCGCCGACTACTCCCCATAGAAAGCTTTTTTATTTTAACATATCGTTTTTTTTGTTGTCAAGCGAAATTCAATTTTTCGAAAAATTTTTAGTTGACAAATTCGCGTTTCGGGATATAATAAGGATAGGACTTCGGGTAAGCCCGGTAAGATTACAACTTCGGTTGCGCCCGAACGGGAGGTAAATAAAATGGATAAAAAGACTTTGGATTACGTTATAGAACAAACCGACGCGCTCATAGCTTCGCCCACATGCTGCAAAGAAGCCCGCGAAGCCGCCGAAAAATGGCTTAAAGCCGTCGGAACTGCAAACGAAAAGGAAGAAACCGTAAAATATATTAAAGAACTCGAAGAAGATATCGAGGGAATCGACGAACTTATAGAATTCGCATCTTCGCCCCTCGCCGTAAAACTTTTCGGAGAAGAGAAAGCGAAAAGCTTTTCGGCTCACGCCGAGGATCTTAAGAAAAGCGGCGCGAAGTATTGCGATTGCCCCGCTTGCGTTGCCTGCGCGAATATCTTAGAGCATAAAAAAGAGCTTTTGGGCTAAGCCTTGCGTAAACGGAAATAAGCCGATAATCGGCTTATAGCTCGATTTTTACATTTTAATCAACAAAAAACGCGTGGTTTTTTCCACGCGTTTTTATATGTAATGGTTTTATCTGTTTTTGTTCCGAAGCTCCAGAACGGACATAAGCGAACGAAGCCTTATCGTCACCGCGCCGATATTCGAAATCTCGTCGATTTTAATCTGAGCGTAAAGCCTGTCGGAACTTTGGACTATTCGCCGGACTTCGTCGGTCGTAACCGCGTCTACGCCGCAACCGAAAGAAACGAGTTGAACGAGATGAATATTGAGGTTATCGGGCGCGTTCGCGATATATTTCGCCGCGTTATACATTCTCGCGTGGTAAGTCCATTGATTTCTTATGTCCGTGTCGAGCTTTGCTTTTTCGGGGCGGATCGAATCTTCGCTTAAAACCATCGCGCCGAGCCTGCCGATAAGTTCGTTTATGCCGTGATTTATCTCCGGGTCGACGTGATAAGGTCTGCCGGCGAGAACAATTACGGGTTTGCCCGTTTGCTTTGCCTTTTCGATAAGTTCGTCCCCTTTTTTGCGGATATTTTCGAGATAATCGGCGTATTCCGCGTACGCGTCTTCCGTTGCGGCTTTTATGGCTTTGAACGGGATCTTCTTATACGGGAAGTGTTTTTTCAGTATCGCGGCTATTCTTCTTGAAAATTCGCCTTTGTTCGCCAAACTTATGAAATCGCATATGAAAGTCGCTTTGTTCACGTCCGAAATATTGAGCTTAACGACTTGCGGATAGTACGCCACGACGGGACAGTTGAAGTGGTCGTCGCCGAGCTTTTCGTCGATGTTATAAGTCATATCCGGATAGAAGATAACGTTCGCTCCTTCCCTGATAAGTGCCTCTATATGTCCGTGAACGAGCTTTGCGGGGTAACAAACGGTGTCCGACGGAATGGTGTATTGTCCGCTTTCGTAAAGTTTTCTGTCCGAGAACGGAGAAGTTACCACGTTGAATCCGAGTTCGGTGAAAAACGAATGCCAGAACGGCAGCAACTCGTAGTTGTTGAGCGCGAGCGGCAAGCCTATGTTTATCTTTTCGTCGTCGATATTCGTGTCGATATATTTCGAAAGAAGTTGTTGTTTATAAAGATATAAATCCTCTTTGTTTTCCGTCTTTTCGCCCGTAATCGGCTTACTGCACCTGTTGCCCGCTATGTATCTCGCGCCGTCCGAAAAGGTGTTCACGGTGAGATTGCAGTGGTTTCCGCAACCGTTGCAGGTAACGTTTGCCGCCTTATGCGTGAAGTTCGCGAGTTTTTCCTTCCCGATAAGCGTGCTTTTGTCTTTTGCGAGACTTTGCGCGTATAACGCCGCGCCGTAAGCTCCCATAAGAGCCGAAAAAGCGGGGCGGATAACTTCTATGCCGAGTTCCTGTTCGAAAGCTCTGAGAACGCAGTCGTTTAAAAACGTTCCGCCCTGAACAACGACGTTTTTGCCTAAGTCTTCGGCTTTTGCTATTCTTATAACTTTGTAAAGCGCGTTTTTTACGACGCTTATTGCAAGCCCCGCCGAGATGTTTTCAACGCTCGCGCCGTCTTTCTGCGCCTGCTTTACCGAGCTGTTCATAAATACGGTACACCTTGAACCGAGATTTACGGGAGCGTCCGCGAACAAGCCCAGACGGGCGAATTCTTCCACGCCGTAACCGAGCGACTCGGCGAAAGTCTGAAGGAACGAACCGCACCCCGAAGAGCATGCCTCGTTTAAGAAAAGTTGGTCTATAAGTCCGTTATCGACCTTAAAGCACTTCATATCCTGCCCGCCGATATCGAGAATAAAGTCTACGTCGGGGCGGAATCTCTTAGCCGCGGTGTAGTGCGCGACGGTCTCCACAAGTCCGTTGTCTATGCCGAACGCGTTTCTTATCATATCCTCGCCGTAACCCGTCACGGCAGACCCCGCGATTTCTGTATCGGGGTATTCTTCGTAAAGTTTTTTGAGGTAATCGAGAACGATTTCCACGGGTTTGCCCACGCTCGGAACGTAAATGGGACGGAAGATGTTTCCGCATTCGTCCGTAAGGAGAATTTTAACGGTCGTAGACCCCGCGTCTATCCCGAGATACATTTTTCCTTTCGGCGCGTCGAGTTCGGCTATGCCTTCGGAATTCTTTCTGTGCCTTTTCTTAAACTCTTCGTATTCTTCTTCCGAGCAAAAGAGCGGAGGGCAGCTTTCGTATTTTTTGAACGATCCCGAGCGCCCGAAAAGATTTTTTATTTCGCTTATCGGGAGAACTTTTTCGGTTTTGGAAAGAGCTGCGCCCAAAGCGACGTAAAAAAGCGAATTATCGGGGAGTATTCCCTCAATCCCGAGCGTTGAATCGAAAGTTTTTCTAAGTTCGGATAAAAAAGTGAGCGGACCGCCGAGATAAAGCACGTTGCCCTCGATTTTTCTGCCTTGCGCAAGTCCCGCTATCGTCTGATTGACGACGGCGGCGAGTATGCCCGCGGCGACGTCCTCGTTTTTAGCTCCCTGATTTAACAACGGCTGAATGTCCGATTTTGCGAAAACTCCGCAACGGGAAGCAATCGTGCAAACTTTCGTGTGAGACTTCGCAAGTTCGTTAAGCTCGTCCGGCGTTACTTTCATAAGCGTAGCCATCTGATCGATAAACGCGCCCGTTCCGCCCGCGCACGTTCCGTTCATACGCATTTCGAAGCCGTTCGTCATGAAAATGATTTTCGCGTCCTCTCCGCCGAGTTCGATAACCGCGTCGGTGGCGGGGTAAAACTTCGAAACAGCCGTTTTTTCGGCGTAAACTTCCTGAATAAAGGGGAGATCAAGCGATTCCGAAACGCCCATTCCCGCAGAACCCGAAAGGCAGACCGAAACTTTTTCGTCTCCTATCGCTTTTTCGGCGTTTGCCAGAACGCTCGCCGCCGTTTCGGGGATTTTCGAAAGATGTCTTTTGTATTCGGAAAATAAAATGTTTCCGTTTTCGTCGGCTATAACGGCTTTCAAAGTCGTCGAGCCGATGTCTATTCCCAGTTTTTTCATACGTCGACCTCGCTTTTATCCGTTATTTCTTTTTCGGGCGGGTTGCCGCACTCCGTTTCCGTCGCGGCGGCTTCGCTTAACGTATTTTCTTCATCATTCTCGCTACTTTTCGCGGTTTTATCTCTCGCTATGGAAAGCATAAGTTTTATTCTGTTTTCCTGATTGACGGCGGAAGCGCCCGCGTCGTAATCGACGGGGAAAATATTCGCGTCGGGGTAAAGCTCGCGAAGTCTTCTTATCGTGCCTTTTCCCACGATATGGTTTGGAAGACACCCGAACGGCTGAGCGCAGACTACGTTGGAGTAGCCTTTTTCGATAAGCTCGGCAACTTCGCCCGGGAGCAGCCAGCCTTCGCCCATTTTAACGCCGCGGTCGATAACTTTGTCCGCAAGGTCTTTAACCCTGTCGAAAGAGACGGGCGCGACGAATTCGGGGTACGGCTTTAAAGCCTTGATCATCAGTTTTTCATAGCTTTCGAGAGTTTTTTCGGCGATTTTGCCTATAAGAAGTTTAATCGGATTTCCGCCGTAATAACGGTGGTCGACGGAAACGTTCGCCGCGCAGTACTGCAAAAATCCCGTAACCCCGGGAATCATATATTCGCAGCCTTGTTTAAGTAGTATTTTTTCAAGTCCTCTGTTGGCGAAAGAGGAATATTTAACATAAATTTCTCCCACGATACCCACCTTTACGAGGTCTCGTTTTTCGCGGGGGATGTTATGAAAATCCTTTGCCATAGCGGCGAGATTTGCCTTGATCGCCTTTTTCGAGCCTCCTTTTTTGGCGCGGAATTGTCCGGAAAGTTCGTCCGTCCATTTTTTGACCGTTTTCGCGGTGTCTCCGGGGTTTACTTCGTAAGGTTCCGTCTGATTTTTCAAAAGCAGCAGCATGTCGCCGTAGATAAGCGAAGAAAATCCGTCGAAAAGCATTTTCGGCGTGATTTTGAAGCCGCTGTATTTTTCAAGCCCCGCAAAGCTCACGGAGATGACGGGAACGAACCCCAGCCCCATTTCTTTAAGGGCTTTTCTCAAAAGGAATATGTAATTCGAGGCTCTGCAACCGCCGCCCGTCTGAAAGAAGAGGAGCGCGGTTTTTTCGGGGTCGTAATCTCCCGATTCCAAAGCGTACAAAAGCTGCCCGCACGAGCATATCGCGGGGTAACACATATCGTTATGCAGATATTTAAGCCCCGTGTCGATAACGTCCTTTCCCTCGTAACGAACGACCTTGAAATTGTAGCCGTTCATACGGAAAATACTCTCGAAAAGCTCCATATGCGTGGGAAAAATATCGGGGCAGAGAATGGTATATTCTCGTTTCATTTGCTTTGTAAAATCAATCATTTAACACACTCTTAAGGGGGGCAAACCTTGCCGTTTTTACTTCGGTTTTCATGTTGGTTCAACCTTGGTTTTCGCGACGGTTTTCATATCGGTTCAACCTTGGTTTTCGCGACGGTTTTCATATCGGTTCAACCTTGGTTTTCGCGTCGGTTGTCATGTCGGTTCAACCTTGGTTTTCGCGTCGGTTTAATCTCTGTTTCCGGCGGAGGGCATACCTCACCTATTATATCCGTATGATAGCACATAAATGTTCGCAAAGCAAGGGAAAACCGCTCTGAAAGATAAGATTTTCTCTTAATTTCACATAAATTCGATTTGTTTGCGATTTGTTCGGTATACTAGTTCAGGCGAGCGATAATCTGCGACAACCGATGCCTCCTCAATAACAGATGATGCAAGGAAACCGTTATTTTATATATATAAAATAGTTGACAAAGTTGCGAGAACGCTTTATAATGTATGCGAGAAAATAGGATCATGGGGTCGGAGCGGCTTTTCGCGAAACCTCGGATAATATCCGAAATCGATGATGTAAACAATAAAATCAAAGCAATTTAATTCGGAGGTAAAAGATGAAAACAGGAACGAATAAGAAGACCTTATCGTTAATCTTGGCGTCGCTTTTATGCGTTGCGCTCACGGTTTTCGGTATCGGCAATCTTTCGGTTTTCGGAAACAGGCAGACAAAAGCTGCCGCGGGTAATGCGGTTGCGAAAGTCGGCGAAACGGAATACGCCGATTTAAGCAGCGCTTTCTCCGCGCTCGACGCGAATAATTATTCGCTCGAACTTCTGGACGAGGCGGCTTGGGCAGAATCCACGCCGGTTTACTGGAAGACGAGTAAAGGCAACGGATACGTCGCGACGTTTGCCGCGGCTCTCACGGCTTCCTATATGTCCGACGGCGGAGCGATAACGATCGTTTGTCGCCCGGGGGCGGACGTAGGAACGATGACTCACGGTCACGTCGAAGACAATCTTACCGTTTACGGAAACGGCGCGTACGTCTCGGACGGCGAGTGCGACTTGGAGGTCGACACGTTCCCCTACAGCCGTACGACCGGAAGACAGGTTACTTCGGGCAGTTATCTTACGAGCGACGTAACGATAACCGCATATAAACTCGACAATCTCGGCGTATGGGGTCAGAGAAATACCGGACACACGGTGAACGTAAACCTTTACGAATGTAACGGAAAGGCGATCGGCGGAAAGACCAACTTTCAGCGTGTTTACATAAGCGGAAAAACCGGTGTAAACAACTACAATATCGTAGGTTGCAAGTTCATAACCGCCAGCACTTCGCTTTACAGCAACACGGACGGCAAAATCGTTATAAAAGGTTGCTCGTTCACGGGTTCTAAAGCTCCCGTAAACTTCAACCATAAAACCGACGGAGATATGACGCTTACGGTTGAAAACTGTTCGTTCGCATCTTGCGGAGACGACGCGGAATGGAAAGGTTTCGCCGCTCCCGTTCGTTTCGTAAACAGCGGCAACGGAACTATGGGCTCTGTTGTAGACGGCTGTGCGTTCGAAAACACCGTGGGAGCTAACGGGGATGTTCTCGTCGGCGACGGCAGAGAAGGTCAGGCTTCGGGCGACGTTGCGGTTTCGGTTAAGAACACCGCGGCTAAAGTCAGCGTTCAGCAGCCCGGATATTATACCTCCGCCGGAACGGTCGCAGACGAAAGTAAAGCTGAAAACGCGACTACCGTTTCGGACACTCCTTACATTTCGGGCGAAAACTACACGACGATAGAACTTACTTACGGAAACGAAGTTGCGGCGGAAGATATCGCCGCGGCTAAAAAGCTTTACGAAGGCGTTGCTTATTCCACGAACAAAGCCGCCAACGAAGCTTATATGGCTTTATACGGCGTGACCTGGGATAAAGGATATCTCGACGTTACGGATAACGCCGCTCCGCTTCGCAAATACGCGGGCGTAAGCGGTTCGGTTACCGAAGTTAAATATCTTGTTCACGGCGAAATGGCGGGCTTCACTTCGTTGCAGTCGAACGGAAACAATATCGACAGCACGGTCGGCGGAAACCACCAGATAGCGAGAACGAGCTACACGATCCTCGGCGTAAGCGATAAAGACGGCAATAAAGCAAGGATAACGGACGGAAACGTTCAGGCTTACGTTGCCGGCGGTTACGACAATATGTTCGCTGTCAGCGGAACGCTTAAAATAGAAAATATCGAATTTACAAGCACTACTTCCACCACCGTCGGAGCTTCGGCGATGAACGCTACGGGAAATTCGGAAAAAGAAGTTTTCGGCGCGAAAATGGTTATCACCGATTGTATTTTCCGCGGCAGGCTTTACGTTTACGATAACTTCGACAACGCGGGCAAGATGACCTATGAAATAAGTAAGTGCGTGTTCGACGGCTCGAATTATTCGGGCGACAGCAACGCGTACGCCATCTTCGCTCAGTGCAGGGGCGGAAACGAGCTTTATATTCAGAATAATAAAATAAGCGGTTACGCGCGCGGAATCAATATAGATCATCCGACCGTTAAGGCGACGATCTCCGAAAACGAAATTTCGGTAACGGATAAAGGTCGTTCGTGCGTACAGCTTTCGAGCCTTACTTCGGCTACCGTTTCGAACAACGAGCTTGTTCTCGACGGCGGCAACGCGATTACGCTTCACGAAAAGCTTCTCGCTTTGTCAACCGTTCCCGAAATTACGTTCAAGAACAACAACGTAACCGGTACGGGATATCTTGTTTACGACGACGCCAAAGCCAACGGCAAGGAATTTACTAACAAAAATCTTGCTTTGACATTCGGAGAAAACACCATTGCGGAAACCGTCGATACGACGAAAGGCGTTAAGGGCTCCGAAGTTTATGATAACAAGGGTTATGTGCACGACGTAGTAAATCATATTTACGGCAGCGTAAACAATCCTTACACACTCGAAGCTTTTTCTAAGCTTACGAGAGCGGAATATATCGCCGCTCAGGAAAAACTCGGCGGTACTATATATGTTGATGTCGGAGATTACGCTTATGATAAGTACGGCGTACTCGGCAACGGCACCGCGGATAACAACGACAGAGACACGACAAAGCTTAACTGCTACAATCAGAACGGTTATCTCGGAGAAGGAAACGACGGCGCGAACGGCAAAAACGTAGTATTCGTCGGCTCTTCTGTCACGAATAACGTTACGGGATATACTTCGATAGACAATATCGGAACTTATCTCCTTCTTGCAGTTCCCGCTTACACGAACGTAACGTTCAAAGATATTACGTTCAACGGCGTGTTCAGCTTCAATTATCAGATGTATACAGGTCCCTGGAGTCAGCTCGGCGAACTGAAATTCGACGGTTGTACTTTCAATTCTCTCATTGTCGGCGGACTTGCCGCTCAGGGACTTAACTTCACGGGTTGTACGTTCAATTCGTTCACAAACTCCGTTTCGGCGAACAACTCCAACCCCATCTGGATCAGACCCGCTTACGGTAACTGGTCTAAGGGCGATAACGAAGGTCAGGGCAACGATTTCAAGTCGCTCACATCCGTCGTTTTCGCAGGAAACACCGTTGCAAGCACTCGTCCCGTAAAATTCGAGCGTATAGCTCAGTGGGAAATGCAGACTAAAGTCGAAGTCACGGGCAACTCTTTCGATATGGCGAGCGACGGCAGCAATAAAAACGTAGGACTTTATTTCGGCGCGAACGCTAAATTCGATCTTGTTCTCGACAACAACAAAGCGGCGGAAGGCAGCAAAACGGTTGCTTTGTACACTGCGGTTTACAACGCTCCCGACGGCAAATCCTATACAGGACTTCCCGCAGGCTCTACGGTTAAGAACGCGAAAAACGAAGAACTTACCGTATCCGACGGCGCGGTTGCATGGAAGACTACCGATAAAATAACTCTCGCTTCGACGAAAGAGGCGGTTGCGCTTACCAACGCCAAAGGCGTAACGGTTAATTTCGCAACTATCGAAAATGCTTTGGCTGCGGCGGCAGACGGCGATACGATAACTCTTCTCGCCGATACAAACGAAAACGTAACTATCGAAGCTGGTAAGAACATAACGCTCGATCTTAACGGATTTACGTTAAACGGCGGAACGGGAACGGCAAAAGCCGCAATCCTTAACTACGGCACAGTCGTAATCAAAGATTCGAGCAAAGCCGCAACGGGTACCATTAAGCGTGACGACAGCGGAATCGTAGGCGAAACTTCTTACTATGTAATCAGAAACCTCGGCACGATGACGATCGAATCCGGAAATATCGAAAATAATTCCGGTTACAGGAAGGCTAATTCGACCGGAGCAATGATCGGCTCGTCGCTTATTTGCAACGGAGACGACGATCCGGGAGCAATGCTTACGATAAAAGGCGGTAAGTTCACTCAGCTTAACTTTATCGCGATAAAGAACGGCGCGCTCGGAAATCTTATCGTAACGGGTGGCGAAATAACTTCGGAACACTCGGCAATTCAGAACTGGTTCAACGCAACCGTAACAGGCGGTACGATCAAGGGTCAGCTCTGGACGGATGCGTGGAAAGAGGGCGAAAGCGTTGGTAACACCGTTATCGGCGAGGGCGCAAACTTCTCGGGCGAAATCGTAATGGATATTACGGGCAGCGTAGTACCCACTCTCGAAATTACGGGCGGTACGCTCAACGTAACCAACTGGAGAATAACGAAAGCTTGCGAAACAGCGGGCGGTAAGCCTCAGGTTTCGGGCGGTACGTTCACCTCTGCGGTAGACGAAAGCTACTGCGCCGCAGGATTTATCCCCACGCTTAACGAAGACGGCACTCACGGCGTTAAAGAGGGTAAATTCCTTGTAAGAGTCAACGGAAAGGGCTTTGAAACTCTTGCCGAAGCCATTAAAGCTGCGGTAGACGGCGACACGATAACTCTTCTCGAAAATGTTACGGTTGAGGGAAAACAGATTGTCATCGATAAGAATGTAACTATCGACCTCAACGGCAAAACTCTTAAAGTAAGCAAATACACGGCAAAAGCCGCGCAAATCGACGTAACGGGCAAACTTACCGTTAAAGACGGCGCGGAAGGCGGTTTGATTTGTTCCGATTACACCGGAACGGCAGGTCTTGTGGTTTGCATTGAAAACGGCGGTAAATTCACGCTCGAAAGCGGCACGATTACTACCGAAGGCATGGCAAAAGCCGGCAATGCGGTAAAGATTTCGGCGGGCGGCGAGTTCGTTATGAACGGCGGTACTGTAAAAGCCGATGCGAAAAGAGCAAACAGAGCGGTAAATGTTACGGGTAGTAAAACGGGAAGCGCAACGTTCACTATGAACGGCGGCTCGATTATCGCAGATAAAGATCCCGACGGAAAAGAAACCTCTATTTACGGAATTGTCGGTAGCTATTATTCGAATATCGCTTTAAACGGCGGTTCGGTAGATGCTCCTCAGGCGATATCCGCAGGCAGCTCGACGATCTCCGTCAAGGACGGCGATTATAAAGGAACGATTGCGGTTAAGAACGGCTCGATTTCGGGCGGAACGTTCGATGCCTTGATCGATTACAGATATCTTGCGGACGGTTACGTTCTCGAAGAAAAGCCGGACGGAACTTACGGCCTTAAAGAAGGTAAATACGTAGCCGTAATCGGAACTGTCGGTTACGAATCTTTGCAGGCGGCTATAAACGCGGCTGCGGAGAACGAAACCGTTAAACTCGTTGCCGATACAAACGAAAACGTAACTATCGAAGCGGGTAAGAACATAACGCTCGAACTTAACGGATTTACGTTAAACGGCGGAACGGGAACGGCAAAAGCCGCAATCCTTAACTACGGCACAGTCGTAATCAAAGATTCGAGCAAAGCCGCAACGGGTACCATTAAGCGTGACGACAGCGGAATCGTAGGCGAAACTTCTTACTATGTAATCAGAAACCTCGGCACGATGACGATCGAATCCGGAAATATCGAAAATAATTCCGGTTACAGGAAGGCTAATTCGACCGGAGCAATGATCGGCTCGTCGCTTATTTGCAACGGAGACGACGATCCGGGAGCAATGCTTACGATAAAAGGCGGTAAGTTCACTCAGCTTAACTTTATCGCGATAAAGAACGGCGCGCTCGGAAATCTTATCGTAACGGGTGGCGAAATAACTTCGGAACACTCGGCAATTCAGAACTGGTTCAACGCAACCGTAACAGGCGGTACGATCAAGGGTCAGCTCTGGACGGATGCGTGGAAAGAGGGCGAAAGCGTTGGTAACACCGTTATCGGCGAGGGCGCAAACTTCTCGGGCGAAATCGTAATGGATATTACGGGCAGCGTAGTACCCACTCTCGAAATTACGGGCGGTACGCTCAACGTAACCAACTGGAGAATAACGAAAGCTTGCGAAACAGCGGGCGGTAAGCCTCAGGTTTCGGGCGGTACGTTCACCTCTGCGGTAGACGAAAGCTACTGCGCCGCAGGATTTATCCCCACGCTTAACGAAGACGGCACTCACGGCGTTAAAGAGGGTAAATTCCTTGTAAGAGTCAACGGAAAGGGCTTTGAAACTCTTGCCGAAGCCATTAAAGCTGCGGTAGACGGCGACACGATAACTATTCTCGAAAACATCGAAGTTTCCGAACAGATCGTTATCGAAAAGGCTGTAACGATCGACCTCGGCGGCAACACGATTTCGAACGCTTACAGCGGCGGCAGTTACAGCATGCTTACCAAAGCCGACGTAACGATCAAGAACGGTACTTATAAATCCACCGTTTCGTCCGCGCGCGGAATAGGCGCTTATGCAAACTTTAACGCGGAAGGTCTTACAGTAGAAGCTGCGGGGCTTGTCGGTATCGCATTGTCGACGGCGAATATGACTTGCAACGTAACGGATTCCGTTATTAAAGCAGGTTACGCTATCGCAAACTTCGCAGACGACAATAAACTTATTGTAAATAACTCTCAGGTTCTCGGAACGGATTGCGGCATTTACCACAACGGCACGAATAAGAGATTTGCTCTTACGGCAACCGATTCCAAGGTCGTTGCGGGAACGGAAGAAAAGAGTGAAGCGAACAACTCAACGACGGGTATCTACGTTTCCGGCAGTGCAAAAGACGAAAGCGAATATAGCAATATAACGCTTACGGGTTGTACGGTTATGGGCGGTACGGCAATCGAAGGTAAGTTCGTAAATCTTACGCTTACCGATTGTATCGTAACCGCAACCGCATCCGAAACTTCTTACGTAATGAACAACAACGGCGCGACCTCGCTCGGTTTTGCCGTGGTCATAACGGATAACACCACTTTGGCGACCGGTAAAACGCCCGAACCCAAGGGAACGATAATTATTACCGGTGACGAAGGTAACTATAAGGGCGTTGTCGGTCTCGGCAACCTTGCTTCCGTTAAGGAAACTTACAACGATTTCGTTGACGCGTCCTATGCGGTAAGCGGCGGTACGTTCTCGTCCGCTATCGGTGAAGATTACTGTGCGGAAGGATTTATTCCGACCGAAAACGAAGACGGAACGTTCGGCGTTAAAGTCGGTAAATACGTAGCTCAGTACACCTACAAGAAAGTAACTTACAAATTCGAGACTCTTCAGGAAGCTATCAACGCGGCGGTCGATTACGGCTCGCAGATAGTGCTGAAAGCTCTCGGAGATATCGAAATAACCGAAACTATATCTTATGTTAAAACTAAATCGGCTTCCGTTCTTCTCGATCTCGGAGGTTATACTCTTACCGCAAAGGGTTGCACGGCAATTCAGGTACATAAAGGTAACCTTTACGTTGAAAACGGAACGATTACGGCTGTCGGTCTTGACGAAAACAGCGCGGTTATCCGCGTAGGCAGCGACGATACGGCTTATGCCGGATCTAATCCGCTTCTTAATATCGGCAAAGGAACGGTCGTTTCCGCTCCCGAATCTTACGGCATACTCGTTTACGGCTCGGCAACCAAGGGCGGCAAACTTACCGTCGGAAGCACGGGTATTGTAGAAGCTACGGGATCCAAGTCCGCAATCGCAGGAAAGAGCGATGAAGTCTATAACACCGGTAACACGGCTATAACTATAACCGGCACTGCGAAAGTAATCGCCGCGAACAGCTATGCGATTTATCACCCGCAGGCGGGAACGCTCGACATTCAGAGAAACGCAACGATAGAGGGTCTCGGCGGCATTCAGATGTCCGCGGGAACGTTGAACGTTCTGGGCAACCCCGTTATCACCGCAACAGGTAATGCGGGAACTAAGACGGAAGTCGACGGAGTAATTCTCGATGCCGCGGCAATCTCCGCCGTAAACAGAGGATTTGTCGGCGGCGCGCCCGTAGTAAACGTTAAAGAAACCCCCGTTATCACGGCAAACGGCGAAGTTATCACGGCTTATTCGTGGACTAACGGAGCTGAATCCGAATGGAGCGAAGCTTCGGTAAGCGTTTCGGGCGGTACTTACAACAAGTTGTTTAACGATAAATACCTTGCGGTAAGGGCTTACTTCGAACATAAGGACGGCGCGTATAACGTCGAGCTTGAAAAAGTTGCGGAAGTAAACAAGATTCGTTACGATTCGCTTAAAGCGGCGATCAACGCCGCAGCGGCGGGAGACACGGTAAAGATCCTTCAGGATTTTGAAATCTCCGAACAGATAATCATTAACAAGGCTATAACGATCGATCTTAACGGAAAGACGTTGACCAACTCTTACTATAACGCAAGCAACGTTCAGGCTTACGGAATGAGCATAAACGCAACCGTTACGATTAAAAACGGTACTTATATCGCTTCCTCCGAAGTCGCTCGCGGAATTTGCGTAAACAGAAACAAACAGCTTATCGTAGAAAACGCTACGATCGAAGCGAAAGGGCAGGTCGGCATCGGTCTTGTCGCCGCTAACGCGAAATGCGATATTATCGGCGGAGCTGTTGTGAAAGCGGATTACGCGGTAGCAAGCTTCGGCGACGGTACGACGGTAAACGTTGAAAATTCGCAGGTAGTCGGAACGGGCTGCGCGATTTATCACAACGGAACAAACAAGAACTTCACGCTCGGCGGTAACGGAGCTACGATTATCGCAGGCACGGAAGAAGTAAGCGAGAGCAATAACACCGCAACGGGTATTTACGTTTCGGGCAGCGCGACGAGCGAAAGCGAATACAGCAACATAACTTTGACCGGTTGCACCGTAAAAGGCGGAACGGCAATCGAGGGCAAGTTCGTAAATCTTGTTCTTAACGACTGTAACGTTACCGCAACGGCAACCGAAACTTCCTATAACGCCAACGCGAACGGCGCGGCGACCAAGGGCTTCGCGGTAGCCGTAACGGACAACGCGACGACGGGTACTCCCGCTCCCGCAGGTTCGATCGAAATCACGGGCAACGGCGTTTATAACGGTATCGTAGGTCTCGGCAACCTCGCTTCCGTTAAGGAAACTTACAGCGATTTCGTTGACGCGTCCTATGCGGTAAGCGGCGGTACGTTCTCGTCCGCTATCGGTGAAGATTATTGTGCGGACGGCTTCATCGTTTCCAAAAACGCGCAGGGAACTTACAGCGTTAAAGCGGGCGAATACTTCTTTGCAATCGGCGAAGATAAATTCGGCTCCGTCGAGGATGCTTTCGCCGTAGCAAAGAGCGGCGAAACGATCAAGCTTCTTAAAGACTATACAAGCGATAAAGCTGCAAACGCTGCCACCGTTATCGATTTAACGGGCAAAACGTTCGATCTTAACGGCTGCACGTTTACGGCGAACAACTTCGCATATGTCTTTGAAGGAACGGGCGGCGTTATCAAAAACGGTAAAATGGCTACGAGAGGTTCGTACGCTTTGTTCATAGGCGACAACGGCGAAACTACAAGCTTCACCGTAACGGGCGTAGAGCTTACGGGCGGTATCAACGTTTACAACGCAACCGGCGTTGTTCTTGAAAACCTTACCGTAAACGGAACCGATTATTACGCGGTATGGCTCGATTCAGGAGCGGAAGCTACCGTTAAGAGCGGTAATTACACTGCAGGTGCAGTTGCGGCTGTCGGCGTAACCGTATTCGAAGGCAATCAGTCCGTACTTACAATCGAAGGCGGAAAGATTGACGCAAACGGCAAACCCCTGATGTTGGCAAACGGCGGTAAACTCCTTGTTAAAGGCGGCGAGTTCACGAATATCGGAAAAGTCCTTAACGAAGATAAAGATAATTCGATAGAAATTTCGGGCGGTACGTTCAGCGTTGCGGTTGACGAAAAATACTGCGCCGCAGGATTTATCCCGACCGAAAACGAAGACGGCACTTACGGAGTTAAGGTCGGCGAATACGTAGTTAAGATCGGCGAAGTTAAATACGATAGTCTTAACGCGGCCGAAAAAGCGGCGAAAGACGGCGATACGATAACTCTTATCAAAGACGTTGTTCTTACCGAACAGGTAGCCACGGGCAAAGCGATTACGATCGACGGCGCGGGCTTTGAAATCAAGGCGGCGGCTAAACTTGCTTCCGCAAGCGGCAAAGCGGGAATGTTCTATCGTACGGCTTCCGCAAAAGGAACGCTCACGTTCAAGAACGTAACGCTTAACGGTAACGGCGTTTCCAAGATATTCCTTAACGAAGGCGGCGCCGGCGAAACCGTATTCGATACCGTTGTTTCGACAAACGGCGGCGGAATGGCTTACGGCTCGGGTATTCATATCTCGGGCGGCGGCTCGCACGCAACTATCAAGAATTCCACGTTGACCGGCAGCACCGGAACGATGGAACTTAACGATCAAAATTATTATGCGGCAAACGACCTCTGGGTTGGCGGAAACGTGGAAGTAATCGTTGAAAATTCGATTATCGGCACGGTATTCGTAAATACCACGGGCGCGCCCGCAACGTCCGTTCACGGACACCTTATAGTAAGAGGCGACGCAACCGAAATCGGTTATATCGCAGGCGAAAACAGCGTTGCCGATAAGAACGGCAGCATAGGTTCTCTCACGACTATCGAGGGCGGCTCGGTAGACACGATTTTCGACGGCGGTTTGTATGAAATCTCCGGCGGTACGTTCAAAACCGAACTTAAAGACGAATGGTTGAAAGACGGCTTTAACGCGGTAAGAAACGAAGACGGAACGTACGGAGTTAAGACGGTATTCCACGTCAGCGACAGATATAACGGCTCGGCTCTTGCGGAATTCTCTTCGCTCGACGAAGCGTTCGCTTACGCGGCGGAAAACAACTATAAATTCATCGTAGTAAACGGAACTTACGTTCTTAAAAGCGATCTCGTTATCCCCGACGGAAAATATTTCGAAGTAACGGGAACGCTTACTATCGGCGAGGGAGTAAAGGTAACCGTTAATAAAACTTCCAAACGTATGTCTGTTCTTACAGGCGGTAAAGTTATCAATAACGGTACGATCCTTCTTCTCGGCGAAGACGGCGAAGGCTACTTTATGGTAAACGGCGGTACGCTCGAGGGCAACTCGCTTACCGCACCCGAAGGCTACGCGATTGCTAAGAACGGTAACTCTTACCGTATCATAAACATCGCTACGGCAGGCGTTAAGGTTGAATACGAAGACGGATCCGTGCAGTATTTCAACGGCACGGTATTGACCGAAAACGCTAAGAAGATAACGCTTCTCAGAGACTTCGAAGGAGTTATCAATATCGTCGGAACGTCGTCCGTAACTTATAACGTAGAAATCGATCTCGGCGGACATACCATTACCAAGAACATTTCTATGGGCAGCGGCGTAATCACGGTCGGCTATGCGAACGTAGTTATCAAGAACGGTACTGTCGTAAGCACGTCGACAAACGGCACTAACAAACCCGCGCTTAAAGTCTACAGTCACGGAAACGTGACCGTTGCCGATGACGTAACGCTTGACGGCGGAACGGTTCAGCCCGCGATTTATCTCGAAGGCGGAGAAGTTGCGCTTTACGGTACGGCGACGAGCAAGGGCGGTTATGCAATAACCACTCATGGTCTGAACGAACACAACACCGTTATTACTATTAAGGACGGCGCAACCGTAACCGCAGAAAACGGCGCGGCGATTTATAACCCGCATGGCGACCTTATCATCGAGGGCGGCGTTATCACCGGTAAGATCGGCGTTCAGATTTGCGCAGGTTCGCTTTCGATAAGCGGTAATGCTCAGATCTCCGCCACGGGAGCTGCAGAGGCTCACGAGGGCGACGGTGCCGTATTCGACGGTTCGGCTGTTTCGATTATCGACCGCGCAGGAGCATATACGGGTCTCGTTTCTATCGAAATTACCGGCGGAACGTTTACTTCCGCACACGGTAAGGCAATCAGGGCGTTCGCTTACGACGACACGACGGAAACCGAATTCGACAACAGCTCGAAAGTGGTTAAGGTAAGCGGCGGAACGTTCTCGAGCGAGGTTGACGCAAGCCTTATTAAGGACGGCTGCAAACTTATAAGCGTAAACGGAGCTTACGGAGTATTCGAGAAACAGATTCTCGGCGCAAGCGTAACGCTCGGCGAAGATATTTCGTTCAACTATTACGTAAAGACCAAGACCGAAAACACGGTTGTCGTCGTTAAGTATATGAAGAACGGAACTATGACGGAAGAAACGCTTACAGAATTCGTCGCTATGACGAACAGCAAATACGCGGGCAAATACGTGTTCAGAGGAATTACTCCTCAGATGATTGCAAGAGGCATCACCGTTGTTTACACTGACGGTTCGGCTTACGATATCGTCGAAAACTACAGCGTTGCCGATTATCTCGAAAGAGCCTACAAGAATGCGAACAACACCGCGGAAACCAAGCAGCTCGCCGCAGACGCTATGTATTACGGTCTTGCCGCAATGAAATATCGTAAAGCGGACGAAGCCGACATCGCTGACGTTCAGGCTCGTATAACCGAACTCGGAATGACTCAAAGCGCCGTCGAAATGACCGATTCGTCCTTGAGAGAAGGCGAAAATATCGTTCAGGTAAGCGTCAGATTCGACAATGCGAACAGTCTCGTGTTCGCGGTTAAAAACAGCGTATTCGAAGCTAATTCCGGTTATAAGTACTATATCGGAAACACCGAAATCACCGAATGGAACACGACGCTTATCGCAGGCTATCACGTTTATACGACCGAAGCTTTGAGAGCGGTCGAGTACGTCGGCAAGGCGTTCACCGTAACGGTTAAATCGGAAGGAAAAGTCGTTCAGACTCTTTCCACGGACGTAGGCAGCTACTGCGCTCGTATCGCGGCAAGCGAATCTTACGCGGCAGAACTTAAAGAACTTGCAAAAGCAACGTACGCTTACGGCGTTTCCGCCAAAGCGTACGCTAACCGCAGCAATAACGGTTAAGTCGGAGGCGAAAAATGAAAAAACAATACGAAGAACCTCAGATCGAGATTATCGTTCTCGATAACGTCGATATCGTAACGACTTCTACGGACGATCCGTTCGTAACGCCGTTCGAATAAGACTTAAACTTTGATAATTCCTTGCCTCGGTTTGTCTCGGTTTACATTAAATCGATAAATCGAAACCAAGCCGGGGCGGGGTAAAAAGTTCGGAGACAAAGCAAAAAGCGGACATTTTTTCGGAGGGAAAGAACAATGAACAACGAAAATAACAAAAAAGAATGGGAACGTCCCGAAGCGGAGATAATCGCGATAGATACAAACGACGTTATCGTAACGTCGGGCGAAGGCGATCCCGAATTACCGATTGAGGAATTTTAAACGGATTTCTTAAGTCGGATAAATAGTTTTAGAAATAAGGGTGTTAAAGCCCCTATTTTCAGATGCGCAAAAGAAAAAGGTGAAAAAAATGGCATTCGAGTATATCGAAAATTTCAAGAAAATGGGGTTCGGAATGTTCAATCATTTCGGACTTTACAGCGTTGTCGGAAAAGGCGAGTGGATTTTGACTCTGGGAACGATCGATCACGCGAAATATAACGAACTCACAAAGAAATTCAAGGTGAGAAGCGACTGGGCGAAACGGCTTGTCAAAACCGCGAAAGCGGCGGGTTGCAAGTATATCACTCTTACCACCCGTCATCACGACGGTTTTTCGCTTTACGATACGAAAGGTCTTAACGATTTCGACGCACCGCACAGCGCAGCGGGAAGAGATTTAATCAAAGAATTCGTGGACGAGTGCAATAAAGAGGGCATCGTTCCGTTCTTTTATCACACCCTTCTGGACTGGTATAACCCCGATTATAAAAACAATTTTCCGAAGTATATTGATTATCTTGTAAAAAGCATAGAAATTCTTTGCACGTCTTACGGGAAAATCGGCGGCTTCTGGTTCGACGGTATGTGGGATAAACCCGACGATGACTGGCAGGAAGACAGGCTTTACGGCACGATAAGAAAATATCAGCCCGAAGCGATGATCATCAACAACACGGGTCTTTCGGCGTGCGGCGAAACGGGGCATAAGGAAATCGACAGCGTTACTTTCGAGCGCGGCAAGGCGTTCTTCGTCGACACTTCGAAAAAACCTATTGCAGGCGAAGTTTGCGAGGCTTTGACCGATCACTGGGGCTACGCAAAAGACGATATTTGCGTCAAATCGCCAAAAGAACTTGTGGAAATGATTATCGATTGTCGCAAATTCAATTGCAATCTTCTTCTTAACACGGGTCTTATGGGCAACGGACTTATTCCCGAGGGCGAAAAGGCTAATATTTTAATGCTCGGAAAATGGATAAAGATAAACAAAAACTTTATCTATAATGCCGTTTCTGCGGGTATTAGAGCCGAAAACGCGGATGTCTTAACCGACGGTAAATATTATTACGCAGTTATAAAGAAAGTTCCGATGAGCGCAGATCCCAATGTCGCGAGAGGCGGAGACGGGAAACGCGTTAAAATTTTGACGGATAAGAAAATCGTTTCCGTAAAATGGCTCGATAACGGCAAGAGCGTTAAGGGCGTTAAGAAAAACGAGTTCCCGGTCGAACCGTTTGAATACGGCGTTTCTTTGAGCGCGCGAGTTGCGAAATTCGAACTTAAATAATCTTCCGAATTAAAGAAAAATCCAAAGTTTTTAAAAATCCGCCCGTCGGCTGTGCCGACGGGCGGAAATATTATATGAAACTATTTGTTTTCAATAAAGTCAATAATCGGCGAAACATCGTCAAGAGAGTGGGGGTGATGTTCGCACTCGGGTTTTAAAATAAACTTAATTTCAAGCCCCTTCGATTTATAAAAGTCGACCATTTTCAGACAGTTATCCTTATACGGCACCACGGAATCGCTTCCGCCCGCGACGATAAGAACGGGGATATTGTTACGCGAAAACTCTTCGAGATTGTCTATCGGGCTGAAACGGAAATTTTTGAAGGACCCCTCCGTCATTCCGTATTCCGCGAGCATCTGCGTATGTTCGGGGGTTCCTTTCGGCGGCCACGATTTAAGATTCAGAACGGGCGCGTCGAGATAAATTTTGCCGACGTATTCCGGATAGTAAAGCGCGTAATTGAACGCGTAAAGCCCGCCTCTCGAAAATCCGAAAAGAAAGGGTTTTTCTTTAAATCCGAGTTTTTCGATCAGGTAGAGGTGGAAAGCGTGCATAAGTCTTACGGCGCGGTCGCTTCCGTACATATTGCTTATTCCGTAATAAACGCGCGCGTAGCCTTTATCCAGAAGAGTTTGCTCGGCTTTGTCGAAAGCGTAGAAAAACTCCGTTTTCCAAACCCATTTTCCGTTGAAATCGTCGGGGAGGATAACGGTCGCTTTATGTCCGTTGAATTCAAATTCCTTAATCATTTGCGTTTCTCCTTTTCGGAAATTTCCGTCAGTCCTCCAGAACGTTTGCTTCCCTAAGCGTCGCGACGAAATTTTCGATATCCGCCATAATCTTTTCGTGATCGCCTTCGAAGGATTTTTCGATTCTTTCCGTAATCTGTTCTGCGGTCGTTTCTTCCTGAAGAAGGGTAAACATAAACGCGCCCATTTCATTGAGCTTTATCATTCCTTTGAAATACTTCAAAGCGTCGCCTGTTGCCACGGCATACTGAGCGTCGCCCACTTTTCTGACTACAAATCCTTTTCTTATTTTCATAATTTCACCTCATTAGATTTTTGCGCAACTTCGCCCGCGTACGTAAAACGTTCGGTTTTTTCGCCGTTTTTCAGGGTTACGATCTCGCTCCACATAGAAAGAGGGCGAACCCATATTTTCCCGTCGCCGTACAAAGCCTTGTAAACGACCATATTTTCAAGCGTTTCGCTGTGCGTGGCAATATACAAAAGCTCGTAAAAATTGCCTTTATAGTGCCTGTAAACGCCTTTTCTCGGAAAGTTTTCCATATATTTATCCTTGCGCGGTTGACCGCTTGCCGTTTTCGTTACCAGTCCTGACGATCGCTTATTTTAATATCGTCGTAATAATCGAAATATTTGCGTTTAAAATCGTCGTTATAGCCCTTTTGCGGCTTTTTCTTCGCCTGTTCGGGCGTTTTTTTCTGCTCCGCAGAGGATTTCGGCGTGTTGTTATCTTCTTTGTTTTCCATTTTTCATAAATTCCGCTTAATGCGATTTGCGACTGACGAGAAATACCATAAGTACGGCGATATCCGCAGGGCTTACACCCGATATTCTCGATGCCTGCCCGAGGTTTTCGGGTTTTATCGCGTTGAGTTTTTCCTGAGCTTCGAGCCGAAGCCCTTTGATTTTGGTATAATCTATATCGTCGGGCAAAGCCTTTTCTTCGAGCTTCTGCGCCTTTTCTATCTGTTCTTTGCCTTTTTTGAGATACCCTTCGTATTTCGCGTCCGTTTCCACTCTTTCGATTATATCGTAAGGATAATCGCCGAAAAGATCGAAATATTTGCAGATATCCGTTAAGGGAATATTTCTTTTTATCATATCGATGGGGGAGAGGGGCGCGGAAACGCTTTCGAAACCGTAATTTTTAACGAACGGCTCGCACGTTTTCGCCGCGATTTTAACCGAAGCTTTTTCTTTGAGTTCGGCTATTTTTTCCTGTCTCCAAAGATATTTTTTATATCTGTCGTCCTTAACGAGTCCTGCGGCTCTTCCTTTCTCGGTAAGTCTCGAGTCGGCGTTGTCTTGTCTTAAAAAGATTCGGTATTCGGCTCTCGAAGTCATCATCCGGTAAGGCTCGTTCGTGCCTTTTGTAACGAGATCGTCGATAAGAACACCGATATACGCTTCGTCTCTTTTTAAAACGAGCGGTTTTTCGCCGCGAAGGTATAGCGAAGCGTTAAGCCCCGCGATAAGTCCTTGCGCCGCCGCCTCTTCGTAGCCGCTCGTGCCGTTTATCTGCCCGGCGGTGAAAACGGACGGAATTTTTTTATAGGCGAGGCTCGGCTTTAAGTCGAGCGAGTCGATACAGTCGTATTCTATCGCATAAGCGTAACGCATTATTCTACAGTTTTCCAAGCCGATAATCGACTTATACATAGACTTCTGCACGTCGTGGGGGAGAGAAGTGGACATTCCCTGAACGTAAATTTCGTTGGTGTCGTACCCCTCGGGTTCAAGGAAAAGCTGGTGTCGCTCCTTGTCCGCAAAGCGCATGACCTTGGTCTCTATGGACGGACAATATCTCGGACCGGTGCTTAAAATGTTTCCGTTATAAAGGGGCGAACGGTCGAGATTGTCCCTGATTATTTTATGCGTGGTTTCGTTCGTGTATGCGATATAGCAAGGTTCTTGCTTTTCGGGGATATGATCCGTCATAAACGAAAACGGATAAATTTCCGTTTCGCCGCTTTGAACTTCGAGTTTTGAAAAATCTATCGAGCGGCGGTCTATTCTCGCGGGCGTACCCGTTTTGAAACGGCGAACTTTAAAACCGAGTTTTATGAGCGATTCTGTGAGCCGAGTCGCGGAGGCGAACCCCGAAGGACCTATGTTTTGTTCCCATTCACCCGCAATGATTCTGCTGTTTAAGTAAACGCCTGTCGCAACGACGACCGCGCGACATTTAAGTATGCTCCCGAAAGAGGTTTTAACCCCGCAAACCTCGCCGTTTTCGACGAGAATATCGGTTACTTCGCATTGAAGAATGTAAAGCCCGTCGGTGTTTTCAAGCGTTTGTTTCATTAAGGAGTGGTAAAGTCGTTTGTCTTCCTGCGAGCGGAGCGACTGAACCGCCGAGCCTTTTCCGCGATTGAGCATTTTTATCTGCATCATCGCTTTGTCGGCGTTTATGCCCATTTCGCCGCCGAGCGCGTCAAGCTCGCGAACGAGATGACCTTTCGCCGTGCCGCCGATAGAGGGATTGCACGGCATAAACGCGATATTGTCGAGATTTATCGTTGTGAGCGCGGTTTTCATTCCGGTTCTCGCAAGGGCGAGCGCAGCCTCGCAGCCCGCATGCCCCGCGCCGATAACCACGGCGTCAAATTCGTCTTCTATAAATTCGGTATCCATTATTTTTTCAAAATCATATTTTTAAGGTCTTTTATCTCGGTGTCCACTCTTGTGTTTTCCTTGATAAGTTCGGCGATTTTATCTCTTGCGTGAATAACCGTCGTGTGGTCTCTGCCGCCGAGCGCCTGACCTATCGTAACGAGCGGGATAGATAAAAGTTCCGTCATAAGATACGCGCAAATCTGGCGCGGCTCGACGACTTCTTTATTCTTCTTTTTTCCGATAAGATCGGAACGTTGAATTTTATAAAAATTGCAAACGGCGTCTATTATAGAGTCGGACGTTAAAACTTCCGTTTCGCCGCCGCTCGGAGCGCATTCGCTCAAAGCCTCTTTCGTAAGTTCGAGTGTTATCGGCTCTTCATGGAGCATAGATGCGAAAATTACCTTGTTGAGCATTCCCTCGAGCGATCTCACGTCGTTATCCGAGTTTTCGGCAAGGTACAACGCAACGTCCAAAGAGAGAATATATTTGCGCATTTCCGCCTTTTTCTGAAGTATCGCGATTTTGGTTTCGATATCCGGGGGAAGAACCTGCGCCATAAGTCCGCCCTCGAAGCGGGTTTTAAGCCTTTCGGAAAGCAGTTCGATCTCCTTCGGGTGGCAGTCCGCGGACAAAACTATCTGTTTGTTCTGAGAATAAAGCTCGTTGAAAGTATGGAAAAATTCTTCCTGCGTGGACTGCTTTTTCGCCAAAAACTGAACGTCGTCGATGATAAGCACGTCGACGTTACGGTATTTGTTTCTGAAATTCATACCTTCCTGAGAATAGGCTTTGCCCTGACGGATAGTCGTTATAAGGTCGCTCGTGAACTTTTCGCAGGTTGCGTAAAGAACGTTTTTAAGCGGGTTGTTCTGTTTTATGTAGTTTGCGATAGCGTGCATTATGTGCGTTTTTCCGAGACCCGCTCCGCCGTAAATGAACAGCGGGTTATAGCTGTCCGACGGGTTTTCGGCAACGGCCTTTGCCGCAGCGTAAAGGTAGCGGTTGGACGGACCGACCACGAACGTATCGAATGTGTATTTGGGGTTTATGGGAGTAGAGTCGATTTCCGATTCCATCGGCGCGACGCCTTTTCTCGCAAGATAATCTTCGTCGCTTCCCTCGACGTAAAGTTTGATATCCGTAACGCCCGAACCGGTAACCGCTAATGCCTCTCTTATCTTGTCTACAAGTCTTTTAGCCACTTCGGACGCAAAAAGTTCCGATTTTGTAGATAAAATGAGCTTTGAACCGATAAGATCGATCGGTTTTAACTGTTCTATGTATGTCGAATAGGCGATCGTGCTTACGGTAACTTTAAGTTGCCTTAACGCCCTTTCCCAAATCAATTCGTAATTTTCCATCTGTACCGTTTCCTTTTTATCCAAAACGCAGCTGCCTTTAGCGGCAAACCTACCCAATCAAATAATGTCTGCTATATATAAATGTGTACTATATATAATAAACCAAACCCGAAAAAAAATCAACTTATTTAAGCTCGCAAAATAAAAATCAAGATTTTGTGCTTTTGGCTTTAACGCGGCACTATTTATTGACAAAAAGCGTAAAAAGGATTATACTTTATGTGTAAAATCCGAGGGCGGGCGGCAATGATTATCGATTCTTTAAAACTTAAAAACTTCAGAAATTATTCCGACGAGGAATTTAAGTTTTCCGGCGGAATAAACATAATCAGCGGCGCAAACGCGCAGGGCAAAACCAACTGTGCCGAAGCCATTTTTTACCTTTGCACGGGTTATTCGCCGCGCGCCGCAAGGGATAAACAGCTTATTTTTGCGGGCGAAAATAAAGCCGTGGTTATAGGCGAGGCGGTTTCGGCTTTCGGAAAAGTCGGCGTGGAAATCGATTTTTACGGCGATAAAAACAAAGAAATCAAAATCAACGGCGTTCCTGTCGCCAAAATCGGCGAGCTTATCGGTAACGTCAATTCGGTTTTTTTTAATCCCGCCGAGCTTAAACTCATCCAGGAAGCCCCCGAGGACAGGCGGCGTTTTCTGGATATTTCCTTGTCGCAGATGTCGAGTAAGTATTTTTACGCTTTGCAGAAGTATAAAAAAGTGCTTTCGCAAAGGAATAATTTACTGAAAGAGCAGGACAGAGATATGGTTTTCGACACGCTCCCCGTGTGGGATGTAAGCCTTGCGAGCGCGGGCGCGAGGGTGGTTTTCGAAAGAAACGCTTATATAGCAAAGCTTGCGCCGCTCGCAAAAGAAGCTCACGCAATGATAACCGACGGCGCGGAAGAAATGACTGTTTCGGGCGATTATAAATACGAGGGCGAAGAGGGCGAAATTTATGATCAGCTTATGGCTGCGCTTAAAGAACGCACGGAAAAGGACTACGAACTCGGCTATACGACGGTAGGTCCGCACAGGGACGATCTGAAAATCAAGGTGAACGGCGTGGACGTGAGAATTTACGGCTCGCAAGGGCAGCAAAGAACCTGCGCACTTTCGTTAAAACTTGCCGAAACGGAGATTTTCAAGGAACGGTTTGGGGAGTATCCCGTGCTTATTTTAGACGACGCTTTCAGCGAACTCGATAAGCTGAGGCGAAACAATCTTTTGCTTGCGGCAAAAAAAATGCAGACGATAATAACCTGTACCGAGCCGGACTCGGTTCCCGGTTACGAGGGTTACAATAACATAAAAATTCAAAACGGTAAGATAATAAGGTAGTCTATAAGTCGATTAACGCGTGTTTTTCGATGTTATAGGCAATAAAATAAATCGGTTCGTAAGTCTGGGCTTAAGGTTAAAGCTAAAGCTAAGGCTAAGGCTTTCGGACATTACGGACAATAAAAAGGAGACAAAATATGGGTTGCGATCACGATTGCGGATCTTGCGGCGAAACTTGCGAGAAAAAAGATTTTATGGCGAAGCCGCTTCCGAGCACGAAAATCGGAAAGATGATTGCCGTTATGAGTGGCAAGGGCGGCGTAGGTAAATCTATGGTTACGGATTTGCTTGCGGTAAACACTTTGAGAAGCGGCAGAAAAGTCGCCGTGTTGGACGCGGATATAACGGGTCCGTCCGTTCCCAAAGCCTTCGGCATAACCGAAAAAGCTACGGCTACGGACGACGAAAAAATCAATCCCGTTATCACGAAACAAGGCATAAAAATTATGTCTATGAACCTGCTTCTGCCCGAAGATAACGATCCCGTTATATGGAGAGGTCCCGTTATCAGCGGAGCGGTGAAGCAGTTTTTCACCGACGTTTACTGGCTGGACGTAGACTACATGTACGTCGATATGCCCCCGGGAACGGGCGACGTTCCGCTTACGGTTTTCCAGTCGCTCCCCGTGGACGGAATAGTTATTGTCACCACTCCGCAGGATCTCGTTTCGATGATTGTCGGCAAAGCCGTTAAAATGGCGGAGATGATGAATATAAAAATTCTCGGAATAATCGAGAATATGAGCTATGTGGAATGTCCCGACTGCAAAACGAAGATTTATCCGTTCGGAAAAAGCAAACTCGAGGAAGTGGCGGCGGAGTATTCGCTCCCGATTCTGGGCAGGCTTCCCATCTCTCCCGAACTTTCCTCTCTTACGGACAAGGGCGAAATCGAAAACGTAGGGGATTATCTTTCGGACGCGATGAACGTTATTTTAGGATAAAACGAACGTCTTTTCGGAATAAATTAAATATCGGCAAAAAATTTCGGCGGGAACTATTGAAATCCTGCCGATTTTTTGTTATTATTTCATAAAGCAAAAGGAGACGAAACGACGAGTTTGAGAAAAACGTTGACAAAGTCCTTGTTAAAGAATTGTCGGTAGGAGGAAAAACGTATGCTTTCGATTACATCAGCGATTACGTTTATATCGGCGGTTTGCTGCTTTTGGATGTAACCTTTATCGACGACGAAGAAAACAGGCAAGTCTTTTTTATGAAATATTCGATACAAAACGGAACGCACGCGTTAGGTTCGGCAGAAATCGATTTTGTATTGCCTTATTAAATAAAACGTTAA
Source organism: uncultured Clostridia bacterium (assembly GCA_934271735.1). Classification (GTDB taxonomy): domain Bacteria; phylum Bacillota; class Clostridia; order Christensenellales; family Borkfalkiaceae; genus UBA10281. Next base: position 43,640 of record CAKQSB010000006.1, read on the forward strand.
ACCCCGTCGGGGAGAATTTTCTCCCCGACGGGGTTTTTTAAAATATATGTGAAAAGCCTTCACGTATAGAAACGGTTTGGGAAAAATTTTACTTATTTCAATAGAGGAAGGCTTTCTTGTTTAAAGCTTACCTTTGCCGATAAGACGAAAAACTTCTTTCAGCAATCCGCCTACTTCGGACGGCTCGGCATAGCTTAACTTTTCTTCGATTTCGTTTAACTTTCTTTCTTTATCCATAACGGAAATATGGGCAATCGAAATGTAAATATACGTCTATAGGTCGATTAAAGGGCAATCTTTAAATTTTCCGACTTGATTTTGATGCGTCGTTTTTACGCCTTTTTTACCGAAACGCCGTCTTTCGATATCATAACGGTGTAACCCTTCGCGAGAATTTCGGCGCGAAGCTCGTCCGAAAGGGCGTAATTCTTTTCGGCTCTCGCGCTTTGCATTTTTTCTGCTAAGGCTTTAACGTCGTCGGGGACGGGTTCTTCGTGAGCTTTGTCGTAATTCTTAACGAACTCGTCGGCATTTTTGGTGAAGAGTCCGAGCAGAGAATAAGTTTTTTTAATCTGCGCGAGCATCTTTCCCGCGGTCGGATCTTTCTTCATAATAAGCGAACGGATTTGTTTGAAATAGGCGTAAAGCTCGGAAAGCGCGAGGGCGGTGTTGAAGTCGTCGCTCATAGCTTCGTCGAACTTCTTATCGATTTCCGGATATTCTCCCTCGATTTTTACGCCCGTTTTTTCCGCTTCGACGAACGCCCTGTAAAAATCCGCGAGATGTTTTTCGGCTTCGGGAAAGAGGTCGGGCGTGATGTTTATGTCGTTGCGGTAGTTGGTGGAGAGCAGAGCGAATTTAATCGCTTCGTTGGAATATTCTTTCAGCAGGTCGGACAAAAGAAGACTGTTGCCGAGCGATTTGCTCATTTTCTGCCCGTTTACCTTGATAAGTCCGTTGTGAACCCAGTATTTAACGAATTGTTTGCCCGTGAGAGCCTCGGTCTGGGCGATTTCGTTTTCGTGGTGAGGGAAGATAAGGTCTCTTCCGCCGCCGTGGATGTCGATCTGTTCGCCGAACGCTTTTCTGTTCATCGCCGAACATTCGATATGCCAGCCCGGTCTGCCTTTGCCCCAAGGCGAATCCCAGCAGATTTCGCCCTCTTTCGCGCTTTTCCAAAGAGCGAAATCGAGCGGATTTTTCTTTTCGTCGTCGTTTTCGATACGAACGCCGTTAAGCGCGTCCTCGAGATTTCTGTGCGAAAGTCTGCCGTAAGGAGCGAAAGACTCGACGGAGAAATAAACGTCTCCCTTTGCGGTCGGATAGGCGTGTCCTTTTTTGACAAGTTCGGACACGAAATCGATTATGTTGTCGATATTGTCCGTCGCTTTAAGCCAGATATCGGGATCGTCGACTTCCATTTCGCGCATAACTTTGTCGATTTTCTTAATCATCATTTTCGCGTATGCGTCGGCGGGGATTCCCGCTTCTTTCGCGCGGGCGATTATTTTATCGTCAACGTCTGTGTAATTTCTCGCATAGGTCACGTCGTAACCCTGTTTGATTAAAAATTTGCGGATAATATCGTAAATCAACGCCTGATACGCGTGTCCGATATGCGCTTCGCCCGAAACGGTTATGCCGCAGGCGTACATATTGACCTTGTTGCCGTGTAAAGGTACGAAATCTTCTTTAGTTCCCGAAAGGGTGTTGTAAATTCTCATTGTCTTTCTCCTTTGCCGTAGAAGTATATAGTAAAAAGTATATATATGATTATGTATTATTTGTCGAGTTTTCTTTCGAGTTCGTCTATTCTTGCCCGTAAGTTGCAAATCTCTTCCAGGATAGGATCGCATTTATCGGGCGTGTTGTCCGGGACTTTTTCGCCTTTTATCCGAACGATTCTTCCGGGGACGCCCACGACAGTGGAGTGGGGCGGTACGTCTTTAAGCACAACGCTTCCCGCGCCGATTTTGGAAAATTCTCCGATTGTGATTCCGCCGAGAATTTTCGCGCCGCACGAGATTACGCAGCCTTCCTTAACGATGGGGTGTCTGCGTTTGCCCGTGTCCTTACCCGTGCCGCCGAGCGTTACGCACTGATAAATAAGCACGCCTTTTTCGATAACAGCCGTTTCGCCGATAACGACTCCCGCGCCGTGATCGATAAACACTCCCGGAGCGATTTTAGCCGCGGGGTGAATTTCGATACCCGTTAAAAACCTTGCAAACTTGCTTATCATACTTGCGAGAAGTTTCATATGGTGGCGGTAAAAAAAGTTTGCCACTCTGTGTCTGGAAAGAGCTTTTATGCCGGGATATGTAAGCCATATTTCGAATTTTGAACGCGCGGCGGGATCGTTTTGTTTTGCAAAAGCGATATCTTCGCGCATAGCTTTAAAAAACATATGTCAGTCTCCAAAAAAATTAAAAGTTTTCCGGGCAACTGCGAAAAGTCCGTTTGTCAAAAAAACGTCTTTTCGCATAACTACGAAAAGACGTTAAAAACGTGGTCCCACTTTTCTTCAAAGAACGTTGCCGTTCTTCCTTAAACTCCTTTAACGGCGGAGAACCGAAGGTGATTAGCCTCTCTTAACTGCGAAACGCACTTCGCGTTTTTCTCGGCAAAGACTCGCACCGACCGTCTTTTCTCTGCGCCCGAAAGATAAACGTTACTCTTTTTCGCAACGATTTGATGTTTTATGTTCGGTTTGTAGTAAGTTTTAAACCTTACAAAATGATTATAATCGAAAATAGGAGATAAAGTCAAGCAAAGTTAACCGAAAAAGTCTTTTTCCGGGGAAAACGGCCCTTTCGATAAAAAAATCGGCTTAAAAATCGTCGCCCTCGTCTTCGTCTTCTTCTTCGTCCTTGTCTTCGTCTTCGTCTTCGTCGTAGTCCTCGAAATCCTCTTTGTCGGCTTCGGGGTAATCGAAATCGTCCTCTTCGTCGTCGTTCGGCTCGTTGTCGTAGTAGTCGGTATCCTCTTCTTCTTCGTCGTCGAAAAGTTCTTTGGCTTCTTCTTCGCCGAGCTTATCGAGAGAAAGCATTTCTTCGCCGTCCTCAACCTTGTTGCTGATAGCTTCTTTCTCGTCCTCGTCGAGGTAGTTTCTCCATTCCTCGTCGCTGTCCGGATCTACGTCCTGTTCGGGTTCAATCGCCGCCTTATCGTTTTTCTCCTCTCTGCATTCGGCGCACATCTCTTCGCCCGGATCTATATAATTGCGTTTGCAGATGGGGCAGAGAATCTGATCGTTATCGTCGTCGTCCCCGAACGATGCAAATTTAATGGCAGGACCGAGTTTGAGTTCGGCTTTGCACACGTCGCAATATTTTTCGGTATCGGGCATATAATTGAGGTCGCACCTCGGGCATTTTACGTATTTCATATAACACGCCTCCGCTTATACTACCGCCAAATGCGGTTTCATATATTTGAAAATCGGCTCTAACGAGCGTTGCGGTGTAATTATATCATATTATATGAATTTGTAAACTGTTTTTGAGTAAAAAACGAAATTTTTTAAATTTTTACTTTTTCGGCTTGCCTGATTATGTGTTTTTACAGCATTAAATATAAACTACGCCGAATTTGAATTACGTCGAATTAAAATTACGCCCCTTCTAAAAGCATTTTGTCGGCAATAAGCGCGATAAATTCTCCGTTGGTCGGTTTTTCGCCCGAAAGATAAGTCTGCACGCCGAACAAATCGTTTATGTTTCCTATTCTCCCGCGCGCCCAGGCAACCTCTATCGCGTGGCGGATAGCTCGTTCCACTTTGCTCGGCGTGGTCGCGTATTTTTCGCCGATCATAGGGTAAAGTTTCTTTGTGATGTTGTTTATAACGTCGGGGTCGCACACCGCGATTTTAATTCCCTCTCTTAAATATCCGTAGCCTTTTATGTGCGGAGGAATGCCGACGGAGATGAAAATTTTGCTTATCCGCTCGTCTAAAGAAGTCGTTTTCGCGGCTCGCATATTATTGGGTAAATTTTCGTGATTACCGTTCAAAAACAGGTCTATAACACGATTAACGAGTGTTTCAACGGGGCAAGGCTTAGCTACGTAAAAACTCGCGCCCTTGGAAATACAGGTCTCCACGACCTCTTCGCTCGACAGCGAGGAGTAAACCACGGTTTTGGTTTTTGCGCCGTAAGCTTTCAGTCTGTCCAGAACTCCCAGTCCGTCGAGACCCGATAAAATCAGGTCGATAACGCAAAATTCGGCGTCGTTTTTTAAAATCATATTCGCGCCTTCTTCGCCGTCCGACGTTTTTCCGATTATAGTAAATCTGCCGCTGTTTTCAAAAGCTTTTGCAATTTCTTCTGCTTTCAACGGGTTATCCGCAAGTATCGCAATTCCGTGTTTATCCATTGTCGTCTCTCCTTTTTAATTTTTTGCCGTCGTGATTTGTCGCTTCGGCTGTTTGTTTCATTTTAACACAAAAAAAAGTAAAATTAAATCGAATCGGGTGGATTATTTGTTGTTTAAACCGCATAAAACGTCGAAAAAGGACGAAATCGTTATTTCGCCCCGCGTTTTTCGGGGCGTAGCGGTTTATCGTTGTTTTTGTCGGCTTAAAAAATATAATGAAGAAAAAAGTAAAACGCCGCGAAACCGTTGACAAACGACATAAAATTTCTTATAATAAAATTACAAGTGTAACGCTACGCTTGTAATTTTAAAAATCGGAGGTTGATTATGCCGAGAGATTTTATGTTTACAAAAGAAGAAATTATAAACGCCGCTCTCTCTCTTACGAGGGAAAGGGGTTTTTCCGCCGTTTCCGCGCGCACGCTCGGGGAAAAACTCGGCACGTCGTCGAGACCGGTATTCGGGCGTTTCGAAAATATGGAAGAAGTCAAAAGCGCGATTATTTCGGCGGCGAACGAACTTTATCAGGCTTACAGAAAAAAAGAGCTTGAAAGCGGGAAATACGTTCCGTTTAAAGCCAGCGGAATGGCGTATATCCGTTTCGCGCGCGAGGAAAAGGAGCTTTTCAAACTTTTATTTATGCGCGACCGTTCAAAAGAGGCATTGAAAAGTTATGCCGACGAAATGGACGAACTTGTAAGTCTCGTAGGCAAACAAGTCGACCTTAATAAAGATAAAGCCACTATGTTTTATCTCGAAATGTGGATTTACGTTCACGGTATAGCCTCTATGATCGCGACGAATTATCTCGAATGGGACGAGGAACTTTCGAGTCGCGCGGTGACCGACGTGTACGAAGGGTTAAAGCTTCGCTACGCCGAAGGAAAAGAGGAGGGAGAAAAATGATCGAAGTTAAAGGAATAAAAAAGACTTACGGCGCGGGCGAGAGCAGAACGGAAGTTCTGAAAGGAATAGATTTGCAGCTAAAAAGCGGAGATTTCGTCGTGATTTTAGGCGCGTCGGGGTCGGGGAAATCCACGCTTTTAAACTGTCTTTCGGGGCTTGAACGGGTAGACGGCGGGAGCGTGGAGTATGACGGCTTGAATATCGCCGAGCTTTCCGATAAGGAGCTTACGGCGTTTCGCAAAGATAACGTTGGGTTTATTTTTCAGCAGTATTATCTTCTGCCCGATATGACCGTGGAGAAAAACGTGCGGATGGGCGCGGATCTTGCGGATAATAAGGATTATAAGGAAATTATTGCGGCGGTAGGACTTTCCGATAAGCTGAAAAAATATCCGTTCGAACTTTCGGGCGGAGAACAGCAAAGAGTGTCTGTTGCCCGCGCGCTTGCGAAAAAGCCGAAAGTGTTGTTTTTAGACGAACCGACGGGCGCGCTCGACGAAAAAACGGGGCGACAAGTACTCGATTATATCTGCAAATTGCATAAAGACTCGGGTTTTACAGTCGTTATGGTTACGCATAACGCGAATATCGCGGAGACGGCGAACACGGTTATAAAAATGAACAGCGGAAAGATTTCGGAAATTTATACCAACGCTCGGCAGAAAACCGCGTACGAAATCGGGTGGTGACGAAATGGTTATCGGTTTAAAGGACGTAACGAAGCTTTTCGGAATAACGATCGTCGCGTGTTGCGCGGCGTTCGTATGCACGTTGTTTTTGAGTTATAATATCGATCTCGCTTTAATAAAAGACGAAATAACGACGGAAGCGGCTTTGGCAATGTACGACGCGCAGGTTATGATGGGCAAGGTTATATCGGGCGTTTCGGGCGGATGCCTTATCGCAACGTCGGTTGTTATGCTATTGTTTTACGTTAAAAATTACGTCGACGCGCGCGGAAAAGATTTGGGAATTTTAAAGGCGCTCGGATATTCCGATATGAAAATCGCAAAGCATTTCCGTATTTTCGGGCTGTCCGTTTTCGTCGGGTGCGTTCTGGGTTTTTCGGCGGGATATCTGTATCTGCCGACGTTTTATCAAAAGCAGGCTTCTGATATGTTTCCGTCTCTTGCGGTGAAATTTCATCCCGTTCTTGCACTTTTTCTTATCTTCTTGCCGACAGCGGCTTTTGCGGGCATTTCGGTGTTGTTTGCTTATTTAAAACTGAAAATGCCGCCCCTCGATTTGCTTAACGGTCGAAGGAATGAAAAAACGAAAACAGGGAAACGCGGCGATGAAAATCAACCCTTCCTCAAAGGTTTGAAGCGCGCGACGCTCGGCAGCAGAAAATCGCTCGTCTTTCTGATCGCATTTTCTGCGTTCTGCTTTTCGGCGATGGTGCAGATGTCTTTTTCGATGAACAAGATTGCGAGTGAAACGTTCGCGTGGATGATTTTGTCGATAGGTTTGATTCTTGCGTTCGTGACTTTGTTTTTGTCGCTTTCGAGCGTTGTGAAAGGAAACGCGAAAACGATTGCTATGATGCGGATTTTCGGGTATGACGGCGGAATTTGCGGTCGGTATATTCTCGGAGCATATCGCCCGATTGCATGTATCGGTTTCGTTATCGGCACCTTTTATCAGTACGGGTTGCTGAAAATAATGATTAACGTTGTTTTCGCCGAAATCGATAACGTGCCGACGTATAACTTCGATTTCAAAACACTTGCCGTTACGGCGATTTTGTTTGTTATAATTTACGAACTCGCGATGTATTTTTACTTTATTCGCATAAGAAAAATATCGTTAAAAACCGTTATGTCGGAGTAAAACTTGAAGAAATATTTCAGAGCAGTAAAGCCCGAAGCGGGGCGGACTTTTCAAGTCCGCCCCGCTTCGGGCTGTTTATTCTTTAAAATTCGTTTTTCAGCCGTCGGCTGACGGTCGATAATTTGTTTCGTGATAGTTTATTTCGCGGCGTTTCCGGGGGTAAAAACGTAAATGTCCTTTGCCATTTCCCCCATATTTCCGTCTATCGCGTAAATCGCGCCCGACATAAGGTCGATAACCCTTTGCGCCGTGCGTACGCTCACTTCGGAAACGTCCACGATAACGGGTTCGCCGTATAAAAGCCTGTCGATAATCACCGCCACATCGTCAAACGATTTGGGGGAAAAACGTTCGATAGAGCCGCTGTTGGAGTAGTCGATTTTTCGTTCGCGCGGACGTTCGTTTACATTCTGTTCGTTGGTTTTTGCTTTGCGTTTGTTTTTCGTCGTAAAATTAAATAATCCCATTTCTGCCTCCTTGTAAATTTTATTGTTTTATCCGATTGTATTAAATCCTTTCGCCGAAAATCGCTCTGCCGAGTCTTATCATATTGCTGCCGTTTTTTATCGCGATTTTATAGTCTCCGCTCATTCCGAGCGACAGCGTTTTAACGGTCGGAGTTTCTTCTCGGATTTCATCGTAAAACTCCCTCACGGCTTTGCATAAATCGGCTTTTTCATTGTCCGTTATCCCCTCGGGAAGCATTGCCATAACGCCTATGAGTTTTATGTTATTCAGCCCGATAATCGACTTATAGAGTGGTTTTGCCGCTTTAATGCTTGCGCCCGTTTTGCTGAATTCCTCGCCTGCGTTGATTTCAAGCATAACGCTTTGATAAACGTTCAAAGACAAAGCTTTTTCGTTTATCGCCGCCGCGAGGTCTATGCCCGAAATCGAGTCTATACAGTCGGCTTTCCCGACGACGTATTTAAGCTTGTTTTTCTGGAGCGTGCCGATGAAATGTTTTTCGCAAGGAAGGTAAAAAGGGAACTTATCCCTTAGCTCCTGCGCGTGGTTTTCGCCTATCGCCTCTAACCCTGCCGAGATCGCCTCGTTCACTCTTTCGACCGGTACGAATTTCGTCGCGCCGAGGAGAGTGATTTTTTCTCCGCGGTCGTTGCCCGAGGCTATTTCCGAAAAAATATCGTTAAGTTTTCTTTCGATTTCAGTCATAAAAATCCTTTCGGGCGGGCAGTGCGTTAAGTTTTGCGTTAAACGCAAACCCGACGATCAAAAAGCCGATAAAAAATTAAAGCCGCCTTAAAGCCGAACGATTGATTTAACGCAACCGTTTGCGACCGAAAAGCGGCTTTATCTTCTTTTTTACTGCGCAATTCCCTTTGACAAGCCGAACCGAAGCGTAAATGCGGCAGGTCGCTCCGTCAAAGCAACCTCATGGCACACGCAATCGACCGTTTAGCGCTGCTATATCCCTATCCTGACGCGGTTCGCGGCTTTGCGTTGCATAAGACCTTGACATCATCACGCCTTACCTCACGCAGCCAACCATACGACAAGCCGAGGGGAACGATCAGCCTTGCTGTAGCGGATTGCAAGTACAGGGCACCGCTATCTCCCCACTCAGCGCAGTGCATACATTTTAACCTAAATCGAAAAAAAATGCAAGCGAAAATATATGAAAGATTGAAAAATAATTGTCGAAAAAACCGTTTAAGTCTTGTTTGGCGGGGGAAGTCTCGGTAAAATCGGAGGAAAACGCCGAAAAAGAGTTTTTACTCGGTGAAAAATGATGAAAATAGAGCAAGAATTATTCTCAAAGCCTTTCAAAACGGCTTAAAATCCTTTACAACGCGGCGATTTTTTGCTATTATTATATATACATAAAAAATATATCGGATGCAGGTGCGAAAACAAAACCGCCCCGGCAAAGCCGACGATTTACGCCTTGCAAAATTCAAAACAAAAGGCGCGCGGAGGAATGAGAAATTATGTATAAAAAAGTTGACGCTTCGCTTAATTTCCTTAAAAGAGAACAGGAAATAATCGATTTCTGGAATGCGAACGACATTTTCGAAAAGAGCATAAAAAACAACGAAGGACACGAAGAATTTACTTTTTACGACGGACCGCCGACGGCTAACGGAAAGCCGCATATAGGACACGTTCTTACCCGCGTTATGAAAGATATTATTCCGAGATATCAGACGATGAAAGGCAAGCACGTTTTAAGGAAAGCGGGTTGGGACACGCACGGACTGCCCGTAGAACTCGAAATCGAGAAAAAACTCGGACTCGACGGCAAGCAGGATATTGAAAAATACGGAATCGAGCCTTTCATTCAGGAATGTAAAAAATCGGTCTGGAAATATACCGACGAATGGAAGAAAATGAGCGACAGACTCGGCTACTGGGTCGATATGGAGCATCCTTACGTCACTTATCACGACGACTATATCGAGTCGGTGTGGTGGGCGCTCAAAACCATTTCCGAAAAAGGACTTTTATACAAAGGCTATAAAATCGTGCCTTACTGCCCGCGCTGCGGGACGGCTCTTTCCTCGCACGAGGTGGCGCAGGGTTATCAGGACGTAAAGGAAAAATCCGTTTACGTCAAGTTTAAGGTCAAGGGAACGGAAAATACCTATTTTCTCGTCTGGACGACCACGCCCTGGACGCTTCCTTCCAACGTCGCTTTGTGTATGAATGCGGAGTACGACTATGTGGAAATAAAAGTCGGAGACGAGCATTATATTTTGGCGGAGGCTTTGTTGCCGTCGCTTTTCGAGGACTACGAAATAGTTTCGAGAAAGAAGGGTAAGGACTACGAGTACGTCGAGTACGAGCCTATGTTCCCTTACGCGCTCGGAACGTTTAAAGAAAAGGCGTTTTACGTAACCAACGACGATTACGTAACGCTTACCGACGGTACGGGTATAGTCCATATTGCGCCCGCATTCGGCGAGGACGACGCTTCCGTCGGCAGAAAATACAAGCTTCCGTTCGTGCAGATGGTAAACGACCGCGGCAGATTCGTGGACGCGGTAGAACCGTATAAGGGAATGTTCGTTAAAGACGCGGACAAACTCATAATCAAAGATCTTAAAATTTCGGGTAAGCTTTTCAAAGACGTATTGTTCGAACATAGCTACCCGTTCTGCTGGAGATGCAACACGCCGCTTTTGTATTACGCAAGATCGAGCTGGTTCATCAAAACCACGGCAATAAAAGAACAGCTCATCGCCTCGAACAAAACGGTAAACTGGATGCCCGAAACGATAGGAACGGGCAGGATGGGCAACTTCCTCGAAAACGTTATAGACTGGGGTCTTTCGAGAGAAAGATACTGGGGAACGCCGCTCCCGATCTGGGTTTGCGAGGACTGCGGCGAAATAAGAGTGATGGGTTCCAAAAAGGAACTCAAAGAAGCTTGCGGGATAGAGGGAGATATCGAGCTTCACCGCCCGTATATCGACGCGCCGACCTGCAAATGCGGCAAGTGCGGCGGCAAGATGAAGAGGGTTAAAGAGGTTATCGATTGCTGGTTCGATTCGGGTTCTATGCCGTTCGCTCAGCACCATTATCCTTTCGAAAATCAGGATCTTTTCGAGAAACATTTCCCCGCCGACTTCATTTCGGAAGCGGTGGATCAGACGAGAGGTTGGTTCTACACGCTTCTCACCATTTCCACGTTGCTTTTCGGAAAAGCGCCGTTTAAAAACTGTATAGTTTTAGGACACGTAAACGATAAAAACGGCATAAAAATGTCCAAGCACATAGGCAATGTCGTAGACCCGTGGTCTGTTCTCGACGTTCAGGGCGCGGACGCCGTAAGATGGTATTTCTACACGGGCAGCGCGCCGTGGCTTCCCTCGAGATTCTCCGCCGAAGCCGTTTCCGAGGCGCAGCGTAAATTTATGGGAACGCTCTGGAACACTTACGCGTTCTTCGTGCTTTACGCGGACATCGATAAATACGACCCGTCGAAATACGATATCAAAAAATGCAAGCTTTCGCTTATGGATAAGTGGGCGCTTTCCAAGCTCAACACGCTCGTTAAAACGGTTGACGACGGCTTGGCTAAATACAAGACGTTCGAGACGGCGAGATTTATTCAGGACTATGTCGACGAACTTTCAAACTGGTATGTCCGTCGCGGCAGAGAAAGATACTGGGGCAAGGAGATGACCGAGGACAAGGCGGCGGCATACACCACGCTTTACACGGTACTCGTAACTCTTTCCAAAGTTATCGCGCCTTACGTTCCGTTTATGGCGGAGAGTATGTATCTTAACCTCGTTCCCGAGTTTTATAAGGACGCGCCTATTTCCGTTCACCTTTGTTCTTTCCCCGAATGCGACGAAAGCTTCGTGGACGCCGAACTCGAAAAGGGTATGGAAGACGTTCTCGAAATAGTGGCTTTAGGCAGAGCGGCGCGTAACGGCAGCAACATCAAAAACCGTCAGCCGCTTCAAAAGGTTTATATAGCGACGGACAGAAAGGTAAAACTTTCCGAAGGGCTTTTGAATATCGCGAAAGACGAACTTAACATAAAAGAATTCGAGCTTTTGCACGACGCGTCGGAATTCGTTTCTTATAAACTCAAACCGCAGCTCAAAACGCTCGGACCGAAATACGGCAAGCTTTTGGGCGCGATAAGAAACTTCCTCGACACGTGCGATACGGCGAAAATCGTGGCTGCCGTTAAGGCGGGCAAGACTTACGAGACCGAACTCGACGGAACGAAAGTCGAATTTACGCTCGACGATTTGCTTATTTCTTCCGAACCCGCAGAGGGATTCGTTTCCGAAAGCTCGGACGGACTTACTGTCGTTTTAGACGTCCATATAACCGAAGAGTTAATGTTAGAGGGCGCGGTGAGAGAACTCGTTTCCCGTATTCAGAATATGAGAAAGGAAGCGGGTTTCGAGGTTACCGACAGAATTATCCTCGGATATAAAGCCGAGGGAATTTCGGGCAGAGTGCTTAAAGAAAAAGCCGACGAAATCAAATCGGACGTCTTAGCAGAGGAAATTACTGTTACGCCCGACGGCTACATAAAAGATTTCGATATAAACGGAGAGAGCGTTACGCTCGGCGTTAAAAAGATATGAGAATTGCCGATAAGTGGAAAGATTATTCCATAATCGCCACCGGCGACGGAATGAAACTGGAGCGTTGGGGAGACGTTTATCTCCTTCGCCCCGACCCGCAGGTTATCTGGCCGGAAAGAACGGATATGTCCGCCTATAAGTCGCTTAACGCGATATATAACAGAAGCGAGAGCGGCGGCGGAGGCTGGAAAATTCTCAAAAAAATGCCTCAGGAATGGGTTGTTTCTTACGGGGATTTAAAGTTCCTCGTAAAGCCTATGGGGTTCAAACATACAGGGCTTTTTCCCGAGCAGGCCGTGAACTGGGACAGAATGAGCGAGCTTATCCGCTCGGCTTCCCGACCGATAAGCGTGCTTAATCTGTTCGCCTACACCGGCGGAGCTACGGTTGCCTGCCTTGCCGCGGGCGCGAGCGTGTGCCACGTGGACGCGAGCAAAGGTATGGTCGAAAGAGCGGGCGAAAACGTTCGTCTTTCGGGTCTTAAAGACAAACCCGTGCGCTTTATCATAGACGATTGCAAAAAATTCGTGCAGAGGGAAATCCGCCGCGGCAGAAAGTACGACGCTATCATAATGGACCCGCCGAGCTACGGAAGAGGACCTAACGGCGAAATGTGGAAAATAGAAAGCGAGCTTTATCCGCTCGTAGAGCTTTGCGCGGAAGTTTTGTCGGACAATCCCTTGTTTTTCCTTATAAACAGCTACACGACGGGGCTTCAGCCGATGGTTTTGAAAAATATTTTAACGCTTACCGTCGGGGCGAAGTTCAAAGGAACGGTAGAGGCTTACGAGGTAGGCATAAAAACCGAAGAGGGTATAGATTTGCCTTGCGGCGCGGGCGGACTTTTCGTCGGCGAGTAAGGTAAAATCGGTCGGAGAATAAAAAACGCTCGGCGGACTTTTCGTCGGCGAGTGATTTTAATAATTAAGAAAAAACAATAAAAGCCGTTTGAAGCGGCGGAGATACAGTTGATTCAGGAGTTAAATATGGTCGAACAAATGCAGAAAGACGACCTTGTGGTTTTATACGAAGACAATCACGTTATAGTTGTTTTAAAACCGCAAAACGTTCCCTCTTGCGAGGACGAAACCAAAGATAAAGATATGCTCACCGTTATAAAAGAGCATATCAAGGAAAAAGAAAACAAAGCGGGCAACGTTTACGCGGGGCTTGTTCACAGGCTCGATCGCCCCACGGGCGGAGTAATGGTGTATGCGAAAAGTTCGAAAGCGGCGGCTCGTTTGTCCGAACAGATGAAAACGGGCGATTTCGATAAGAGATATGCGGCGGTTCTCGTAGGCTCGCCGAAAGAGAAAAAAGCCACGCTTACGAATTACCTCAAGAAAAATCCCATAAATAATATGGTATACGTTTGTCCGCAGGTTACGGAAGGCGCAAAGTTTGCCGAACTCGAGTACGAAACGCTCGAGGAAAAAAACGGACTCACGCTCGTCGCGGTAAAACTTCACACGGGCAGAAGTCATCAGATAAGAGTTCAGATGGCGAATATCGGCACTCCGGTTTACGGAGATATGCGTTACGGCGGAGAAAAAGCGAAAAAAGGAAAGCTCGCGCTCTGGGCGGTTTCCCTTTCGTTCACTCACCCCGTTTCGAAAGAAAGAATGTGCTTTAAAATTCAGCCGCCGGCGGATATTGTTCCCTGGAAGTATTTCGACACGGAGAAAACCATCTCGCTCGGACTTTAAGAATCTGTTTAACGGAAAAAAAACAGGAAAATAACAGAAAAAACAAACGGGTTGTAAAAAATAAAATAACTGCCGGGAAAATTTTCGGGAACAGATCGCGGAGGGACATTTGCTTAAAGTCTTTTTTGAAAAACTTAAAGAATCGGTAATATCCGTTCTCCCCGTAACTCTTCTCGTCGGGGTTTTGAATTTCACGCCGCTCATCTCGCTGACAACGAGGGAAATAATAGTATTTCTCGGTTCGTCGGTTATGCTGATAATCGGTATGGCGTTTTTCAACCTCGGCGCGGACATCGCTATGACGCCTATGGGCGACCATATCGGAGCGGGACTTACAAAATCTAAAAAAATACCGTTTCTGATAGCGGTATGCTTTGTTATGGGCGTTTTTATCACGATTGCCGAACCCGATTTAACGGTTCTCGCAACGCAGGTAAAAGATAAAATCGACCCCACGCTTTTAACGGTAACCGTCGGTATAGGAGTAGGCTTGTTCCTCGTTATATCGGTTGTGAGAATGTTCAAGGGTACGCCCCTTTCTCATATATTGATATTCTTTTATATGTGCCTTTTTGCATTCGGCTCGATGCTCGTTATCGGAAACGAAGAGTTTCTTCCGCTCGCGTTCGATTCGGGCGGAGTAACCACTGGACCTATCACCGTACCTTTTATAATGGCGCTCGGCGCAGGTATCGCGGGTACGCTCGGCGGTAAAAGATCGGGCGAAAACAGTTTCGGTCACGTTGCGCTCTGTTCGATAGGACCTATGCTTGCGGTTATGATTCTCGGAATTTTCTCCAAAGGCGATATGTCGTACAATCTTCCCGATTACTCGATAGCGGAGAACTTCCGGGGCGCGCTTTTGTCGGCGACAGGAGCTGTCGCAAAGGAAGTGGGAATTGCTTTGGGGCTTATCGTAGGATTTTTCGTGGTTCTCGATTTGATTTTCCTTAAGCTTCCCGCAAAAAAACTGAAAATAATCGGTTCGGGCGTTATTTATACGTTTATCGGTCTTCTGATATTTTTAACTGCGGCGCAAATCGGATTTATGCCGATAGGTTATAAAATCGGCTGCGAACTTGCGGGCGAAGAAAGCTATATTCTTATAATCGCGGGTTTTGTTCTCGGCGCGCTCGTAGTCTTAGCCGAGCCTGCCGTTCACGTTCTCACAAAACAGGTAGACGAAATCACCGCGGGCGGAATTACCAAGCGTTCGATGCTTATCGCGCTTTGTCTCGGCGTAGGCATATCGATAGGTCTTTCGATGCTGAGAATAGTTTTAGGTTTCAACGTGCTTTATTATCTCGTTCCCGGGTACCTCATTTCGATAGGACTTTCATTCTTCGTTCCGGGCATTTACACGGCAATCGCGTTCGACTCGGGCGGCGTTGCGAGCGGACCTTTGACATCGAGCTTTATTCTTCCGCTTGCGATAGGAGCGTGTTACACTTTGTCGGGCGCGTCCAAGGTTTTAACGGACGCTTTCGGTATCGTGGCGATGGTCGCGATGACACCGCTTATCACCATTCAGCTTCTCGGTTTCAAAGCGGTTATTCAGAAAAAATTGCGCAAGAGCATAGCGATGAAGAGAATTTTGAGCTATGACGACGAGTACATTATAAATTTCGACGTGTGATATGAAAGAAAAGATTAAAAATAAAATCGCCGAAGCGGTTACGGAACGCAACTTAAAAATCGAAAGCAGAATTCCCAAAGCTCCCGCAAATCTCGTCATAATCGTAACGATAGTGAACAGAGGCAAAGCGGATTTCTATATGGATTTTCTGCAATCGTTCGAAGTAAATATGCAAATGGCTATGGGCGCGCACGGAACGGAAAATCTTTCCGCGGCGAAAGGTTTTTCCGGGTCTGCTTACACGGAAAAGGCCGTGCTGTTCAGCGTTGCGAGAGAGGATAAAAAGAAAGAAATCCTCGGCGCGTTACAGGACAAATTCGACACTGTGCGCGGCGGGGGCGGCATTGCTTACGTCATTCCGCTCACGAGCGTTATAGGAGTTGCGATATACAGTTTTTTAAGTAATCAGGTGAGGTAAAAGAAAATGACCGAATTTAACCACGAAGTAATTTTATGTATCATAAACAACGGCTTTTCGGACGCCGTTATGGACGCGGCGAGAGAATTCGGCGCGAGCGGCGGCACGGTTATCAACGCCAGAGGTACGGCATCGTTAGAAGCCGAAAAGCTTTTCAACATTACCGTTCAGCCCGAAAAGGAAATCGTTATGATCGTCGTTAAAAAGGAAATCAGAGACGACGTTCTGCACGCGCTTTACAAAAAAGTCGGACTTGAAACGCCGGGGCAGGGCATCGCGTTTTCCGTTCCCGTAACCGACGTAACAGGCATAAGAGACTGATTGTATTTAAGAGACTGATTTTATTATAATAAAGTCATAAAAATAAAGGCAGAAAAAAGCCGTCCTTTTTCCGTTTCGAAGCGGGAATAGGGCGGTTTTTTTAATAGAAATTATTCTGCTTTAACTTTAACGGTTATTTTAGTCGAAACGTCGGGCAGGAATTTAACTTCCACAACGTAATTCCCGGGCGTTTTGATAGGTTCTTTTAAGATTATTTTCTTCTTGTCGATATCGTACCCGTTTTCGGCGAGTTTTTCGGCGATTTCCTTTGAAGTAACGCTTCCGAAAATCTTTCCGTTTTCACCGCATTTAACCGAGCATTTAACTTCCGCGTTCTTCATTTTTGCGGCGAGTTCTTTCCATTTTTTTATCTCTTCGGCTTTATGAAATTCCTGCGCTTTGAGTTTATTCTGAACGGCGTTTATCTCCGTACTCGTAGCTTCGATGGCTAATTTTTTCTTTAACAGGCAGTTTCTGGCGTAACCGTCGCTTACTTCGATAACGTCGTTCTTTTTGCCTGTTCCTTTCACGTCTGCAAGTAATATAACTTTCATCGTTCAAGCCTCCTAAAGTTCTTTTTTATACATTGTAGCACGAATCTCAATAAAAATCAACTTAACGGCGTTAATTATTTTGACCGTGACCTGTTATGCCGCAACAATTGTGAGTTTTATGCTGTATTGTATTGCAAAAGTGCTTTTTTGTATAATTTATCAAAATTCATATTGACAAAATTATAGTGTTATGATAAAATTGTGAACGGGGAAAATGGTGTAAGGGTTTTAAAGAATTTATCAAATTTCAATGTGCTTTCTGCGTACATATTTTTTGTTTTAAGCTCTATAACGCTTATTTTTTCTTTAGCCGCAGACGACAGCGTTTTGGCGGGTTCCAACTCAATCGCTTGTGGATAAACGAACGATATTTGAATAATTTGTAACGCCGGAAATTTCCCGTTTTTTTAGTCGGGGATTTTTCGGTCTTTATCGGATTATTAAAAAATATTTTTATAAGGAGAAAAAAATGAAACAATTAACCAAAAAAGCAAAACTTTTTCTTGCTTTTGCCTGCGCGTTGTGCGTTTGTCTCGGAGCGATGTTTTTCGGTACGGCAATCAACGCTTCTGCGGACGACGCAACACTTGTTGACGGTTGCGAGCAGATAATGACCGAACCTGTCGGACTTCTTCATATCGAGACGGGTAAAGTCAAAAAAATGACTTACCACGGCTTGTATAAGGTAGACGGTAAAGTCGCTTATTACTTCAGCAACGCCGCAGAAAACGGCGCGGGCGAAACGAGATTTTCTACGCTTAATACCGACACTACGCCTAACAGCGGTTCAAGACTTTACGACGTAAATCACAGCGTAACGAAGATCACTTTCAACTATAAGGTAAGAAATACAAGCACAACTGCCGTAGCGGACGATCATGTCAGCACGTATTTGTTGCAGGTGTTCGGACCGAACAACGTTGCAGGTTCGACTGCTGCGGACAAGTACAACGGTCGCGGCTGGACGGCTGTCGATTACACCAAAAACTCCGCATGGCAGACTATGTCTATCGACCTTACAGAGGACGACAGAGACATCTTCTCGGGCTTCATTTTCAAAATGGGCGGTCTTACGGGCGAGCTTCTTATTGCAGACATCAAGGTTGAAATCGAGAGCGATTTAGGCGCTATGACTCAGGTTACCGAAGAGCCTTCCGATGGCGTTTTGCACCTTGAGGCAGGCGCAAAGCTTAAAAATATGGAGTTCGGCGGTTACTATAACGTAGACGGTAAAACCGCTTACTATTACCATAACGACAATCCCGCTGCGGGAAACGGCGAAACGAGATTCGTAACGGCAGGCACCAATACGCAGACAAAACCTTATGTTTTCGATCAGTACGACGCATATTCCGTTTCGTTTAATTATAAGATTAAAAACGATTGCACGACAAACGTTAAGGATAAGGAAGCCGCTTATATCTGTCAGGTTCTCGGATCCGACGGATCATATCCTATTCTTGACTTTACTCCCACGATCGATAACGAATGGCACAGACAGACTTATTTCCTTACTTCCGCGCAAACCGCTGTATTCTCCGGTTTAATCGTAAAGATGGGCGGACTTAACGGCGAAATGCTTATCGCGGATGTTAAGGTTGAAAAATCTCTGATAAACGGATGCGAAACCGCAACCGAACCTGCGGGTCTTGTTCATATCGAATCCGCAAAGGTTAAGGGTATGACTTACGGCGGACTTTACAACGTAGACGGAAAAGCCGCTTATTATTATCACAACGAAACCGTAACGGCAGACGGAGAAACGAGATTCGTAACCGAAGGAACGGATACGACTGTAAAAGTAAACGGCTCTTACATTTTTGCTCAGCTTAACGTTAAGTCCTTCTCGTTCAGCTATAAGCTTATAAATCAGTGCACGAAAGGCGTTGCGGACAGACCTGCCGATAACTATATTTGCCAGATAATCGGCGATGACGGTACTTACGATATTCTTGAATTCACTCCCGTCATTGACGGACAGTGGCACGAATACAGCTACACCCTTTCGGAAGCTCAGACCAGAAAATTCGCAGGCTTTATCGTAAAAATGGGCGGTCTCGAGGGCGAAATGCTTATCGCGGACATAAACGTTGAAGAATCCCCCATGATTTTCGACTGCGAAAAGAATACAACCGAACCTGCGGGCCTCCTCCATATGGAAACCGGCAAGGTTAAGGAAATGACATATGAAGGTTTATATAACGTTGACGGAAAGGTTGCTTACTATTTCACCAACAGCACCAAGACAGGCGCGGGTGAAACGAGATTTGCCACCAACGGTACGGATACAACGCCTTCGAGCGGATCGAGAATTTACGCCGTTGATCACAGCGTTTTAAAAATCACTTTCAGCTATAAGGTCAGAAACACAAGCACCGCAGTCGTTGCGGATGATAAAGTCAGCAAATATTTATTGCAGATTTACGGACCGAACAATGTTGAGGGTTCGACTGCTGCGGACAAGTATAACGGTTACGGATGGGAAGCCGTAGATTACACGACGAGCAAAGAATGGCAGACAAAGACGTTGGTCCTTTCCGCCGACGACAGAGATATTTTCTCGGGCTTCATTTTCAAGATGGGCAACCTTCAGGGCGAACTTCTTATCGCCGATATTCAGGTTGAAACCGATAAAGTCGCTCCCGTTATTACCGTAGGGGAGGCAACAAAGACCGAATACGCTATAGGCGAAACGCCGAGTATCGTTGCAACCGCTAACGACGCAGTTGACGGAGACGTCAACGTAACCGTTACTTATCCCGAGGGTGCGCTTGATTCTGACGGAAAGCTTGTGCTCGGCGAATGGGAAGTAACGTTGACCGCAAAGGATATCGCGGGCAACACGGCTACAAAGGTAATAGACTTTATCGTTAAAGATAACGTCGCTCCCGTAGTCACGGCTAAAGATAACGTTGCATTCAGAACGGGAACCGCGTTTGACGAATCCAAGCTCGAAATCTCCGTTACCGATAACGTTGACGAAACAGTAAGTCACACCGTAACGTTGGAAAACGGCGCGGTTGACGCGAACGGAAAGCTTAATTCGGGGAAATGGTACGTTACGATCGTCGCTAAAGACGCTGCGGGTAACGAAGGTAAAAAGGTCGTTACTATAGAAGTAAGCTTTATCGCAGGCTGCGAAGAAGTAAGCGAAGAGGTTGACGTACTTCATATCGAAACCAAGAAGGTTAAAAACGCGACTTACCACGGCGTTTACGAAGTAGACGGCAGAAAAGCATATTACTTCACGAATGAGACTGCTTTGGGTAAAGGCAAGAATATGGAAGCAAGATTCTCTTACGGCGCAACCGATACGAGTCCTTCCGATTCTTCTAAGCGTGTTTATGAAAGCTATAAGGCAAAGAAAATTTCGTTCGAGTACAAGATAGTTAATGCTGTTTCGCTTAATTGCGACGACATTGCAACTGCTTATATCGTTCAGACGTTCGGCGTTCTTACTCCCGGCGGAAAGGATTGTAAATATCCTATTCACAATGTTACTGTCGGAACGGACGGCGAATGGCACAAGATCACAATCGATTTCAATGCGGAAGATTTCGCAATTCAGTTCTCCGGATTTATTTTCAAGACGGGCGGACTCGAGGGTGAACTTCTTATCGCGAACATCGTCGTTGAGGACAGTGTAGCTCCCGTAATTACGTTAGACGAGAACAACAAGACCGTTTATACCGTCGGCGAAGAACTTAATATTCTTGCCACTGCAAACGACGAGCGCGACGGAGCAGTCGAGGTTACCAAAGAAATGCTCGACGGAATGGTCGTTGACGGCAAGCTTGTCGAAGGTAAATGGACTGTAGTTCTTACGGCTGTCGATATGTACGGAAACAAGGCTATAAAGAGAGTGGAGATCGAAGTTAAGAAAGCGAATACTCCTCCCGACGAGAGCTCGAGCAGTTCCGACAGTAGTACAAGCGATTCGGGTTCGACAAGCGAAAAGCCTTCTTCGTCCGATGACGGAAAGACTTCCGAAAATTCGTCGAAAACGGAAGCAGTCGGATGTTTCGGCTCCGTAACGGGCGTTGCAAGTCTTGCAGTAGTAACCCTTATGGCTGCCGCATTTGTAGTTGTAAAAAAGAAAAAAGATTGATATAGGATTGATTAAACAATCGGATCATCGATTATAATGCGTTTAAGGCGGAAAGGTTTCCTTTCCGCCTTAAAAATATCTGAATCGAAATGAACAAAAAAAGGTTGCAAGTCGATCCGAAAAGGATAGGCTTGCAGCCTTTTTTAAATTGTAGTATGTCGAATCCGAAACCCCTTGCCTTCGCCCTTTGGAGAAGGTGAATTTTGCGCGTTTGAGCGCAAAAGACGGAAGAGGACAAAAATGTCTTCGTTATATTTTAAAGTTGCTTTCCTAAAAGGTCTTTTATTACTTCGCCGGCTATTATCAGACCGACCACGCCCGGAACAAACGCGCAACTCGCGGGCGTTTGTTTTTTAGAGCATACCTCGTTTTCGGGTTGAAAACAAGGCGTTATCGGCTCTTCTTTGGAGTAAACGACTTTGAGTTTTTCAACGCCGCGTTTTTTCAACTCTCTGCGCATAACTTTGGCGAGCGGACAAACGGATGTTTTGTTAATGTCCGCAATCTCGAACATTTCGGGGTGAAGTTTGTTGCCCGCGCCCATAGAGCTTATTATCGGCACGCCTTTTTTATAGCAAACTTCCGCTAAACCGAGCTTTCCCGCAATGGTATCGATAGCGTCGACGACATAATCATAAGAGGAAAAATCGAAATTATCCGCCGTTTCGGGCAGGAAAAATTCGTTCCTTTTGATAACAACAACTTCGTGATTTATCTCTTTGGCTCTGTTTGCGATAGCCGCTGTTTTAAACGTCCCTACGGTTTTTTCCGTAGCGATAATTTGTCTGTTTATGTTCGAAACGCTGATTTTGTCGTTATCGATAACTTCGATCGTTCCCACGCCGGAGCGGACGAGAGCCTCTATGCAGTAGCCGCCGACGCCGCCCGCGCCGAATACGGCGACTTTTTTATTCTTGAGTATGTCGGAACTTCCTTTGCCTAAAAGCATATCCGTTCTTATAAACTTATTATCCATTGATTTATTCCTTTTCCGTAAAATCCCGTCGCGTATAAAACTTGTTGTTTCAAAGCGAAATGTCTTGTTAATCGACTTATAGCCGCACTTATTGAGTTTAATCAATGAGAAGCCGAGGCTTATTCCACGGATTTTAGCGATTCCACCATTTTAACCTTGTTTGTCAAGGACGCAAAGAACAGATTTATAACAAGACTTGTTCCGCAGGTTAAAAGCACGGTGAATAAATACGAGCTTTGATAAATGTGGTATATGTAGCAGATGAGCGGCGTTTCGTTTATCGAAAGCACGGCATACAAAAGCGGGTAACCGAGCGTTAAACCTAAAAGCGAACCTAAAAACGTCAGCGAGATTATTTCGATTATGAACGATGAGGCGATTTCGAATTTCGAAAATCCGAGAACTTTAAGCGTTGCAATGTCCTTGGTTCTTTCTCTGAAATTGAGCAGAGCAAGGTTGTAAAGAACAACCACGGCGAGAAGTATCGCGAAAATTCTTATCGTTATCGTCATTATTCTTATCGTAGAAACGGTTTCGTCCGCGCGTGCGCGCATTTCGCGCATAGACATAGAAGAAAGAATTCCGTTTAAAGACGAAAAACTTTCCGATGCTTTGTCCGCGGTTTCGGGAGACGTTGTTTTCACGTACGCGCCCGTCGGCGAAAAGGCTATCCCGCCGAATCTGTTTTCGGAGAAAATTATGCCTTGCGTTATGCAAAGGTCGATTATTTCCGTAACTTCGCCTTTATATCTCGTTCCGTCGTAAATAAACGAAATTTCGTCCCCGACGGAAACTCCTACGTCTTTCGCGAGCTTGGAAGAAACTAAAATCGAGCGGTCGTCGTAACCGAGATTTACAATCGTCGGGTCGGACGGCATAACGTAAACGTTGGCAGACAATGTGTTTTTGCCTTGCGCCGTAACCGAATATTTCGCGTATTCGTCGACCGAAACGACTCCGTTCGTCGATAAAATTTCCGCATTATGCGAAGACATATCGGAATACGAAACGGAAACGTCGTAAGGGATATATTCGTTGAGTTCGAGGTCAAGTCCGTAATTTATGGTGTTTTCGATGCCGAATCCGCAAAGAAGAAGAGCGGAGCAGCCCGCCACGCCGAGAATAACCATAAGCGTGCGGCTGATTTTTCGTTTGGTGTTACGAAGCGCCATTCTCACCGAAAGCGGAATTTTGTCGAACGACTTGATTTTTGCGAGCGGCGAAAGTTTCATTTTTACCGCATTGTCTCCGCGAAGACTCGTTGCGGGCGGTTTTCTTATCGAATCGAGACAGGCAAAAACGCTTGTGAGCAAAATGATAACGACGAGTATCGCAAGGCTGATAAGATATTCCCACCTGAAAAATTTCGTCGATATTTTCGGGAGCTGGTACAAAATTCCGTACTTAACGCCTACGACTTTCGGGATGATCAGCGGTCCGAGGATAATTCCTATCGCCGAGCCGATAACGCCGAGAACGATAAAGATATCGGTGTAATGCCGAAGAATTTCGAATTTCGAATAGCCGAGAGCCTTTAAAATTCCTATATTTTTCTGTTCGCGGTTAATGAGCTGCGAAACGGAGGTGAGAATGATGAGCAGTGCGACGAGATAGAAAATCACGGGGAAAATATACAGAAGTTTTTTCGCCTGCGTTACGTCTGCTTCTATGGTGACGTTTGTCGGAAGTCCGCTTCTTTCAAGTGCGTAAACGTAAGTATCTTTGCCCGAAAAGGCGGATTGCGCTTCCGAAATTATGTTTTTCGCGTCATCGCTTTTAAAAATATACTGATTTTCATATCCGTCGAGAAAATCGCTTATGTAATTTTCAAATCCCTCGTCGGTGTAACCGAATATGTTTTTATATTGTTCGAGGGCTTTCGCAAGCGATTTCACGAGCGCGGTTCTGCCCACGTATAAAAACGACGGATTGTAAATCGAGTTTCCGAGCGATTCGGGGTGAACGATAGTTCCCGTAAGGTTGAGTTCTATATTTTTTGCGAGCGTTATTCCCGTTTCAACCGTGAAATTTTCACCGACAGAATGGTTTTTTGCGAAGTTTTCGTCCGCGTAAACGCCTTCGTCGGTGACGGCGACGGAAGAAGAGTAGGGTTTGTTCAGAAAATCGTCGTTTTTAAACGTCGCGACGTAAACGCTCTTGCCGCCAACTTTCGCCGTCATAAAAATTCGGGACTGATACCCGAGAGAATGTTTTTCGAAAAAATCCCGCACTTCGTCGTCGGCTTTTTCCATAGTAATCATACCGTCGCACATATCCGAAATAGCGTAAATATGGTCGAGTTTTTCCTGAAAACCTCTGTAATTCGCCCATATTCCCGTAAATAGCGTAACGGCAAGCGCGGCGATCAGTATCACGGAGAGATAGTTTTTGAAATTGCTTTTTATCTCTCTTAAAACTTTGATTTTTAAAACGTCGGCTTTTACCATTCTATATCGTCAATCTCCTTGGGCGAAGGATTTTTCTCGTCCGAAATTATTTTTCCGTCGCTTAAACGGATAACTCTTTCGGCGATAAGGGCGATATTTGCGTTATGCGTGACGATAATTACCGTCTGCCCGTCTTTGTCGCAAAGTTCTTTAAGTAAAATCAGTATGCTTTTGCCCGTTTTCGAATCGAGCGCGCCCGTCGGTTCGTCGCAAAGCAAAATAGAGGGGCGCTTGGCGATCGCCCGAGCAATCGAAACTCTTTGCTGTTCGCCGCCGCTTAAACCCGAGGGGAAATTGTTCACTCGTTTTTCAAGCCCGACGAGCTTTAAAGCTTCTTCGGCGTCGATAGCGTTTTTCGCGCCGTGAATTGAAAGTTCCACGTTTTCTTTCGCGGTGAGGTTGGGCATAAGATTGTAAAACTGAAAGACAAAACCTACTTCTTTTCTTCTGAAAAGCGCGAGTTTTTTATCGCTAAGCGCGGTAACGTCGATGTCGTTTACGAAATATTTTCCGCTCGTTGCCGAGTCCATTCCGCCGATAATGTTGAGCATAGTGGATTTTCCCGCGCCGCTCGAGCCTAATATAACGACGAATTCACCTTTTTCTATCGATAAATCGATGCCGCCGAGCGCGACTATTTCGGCTTCGCCGCTGCCGTATTTCTTAGTGATTTTCTGCAGATTGATAAATGCCATTTTAAACAGTTTCCGTTTTTTATATTATTTCGGTTAAATTATAACAAAAATATCTTTATAAGTCTAACGCTTGAAGTGAAAAGCAATTAAAAAACAACGCGAAAATGTAAAATTCGAGTTAAAACGATGAATTGTCTTTCTGAGTGCGGCGCTTAGAAAGAAAAAAGCGATTTCCGAAAACGGAAATCGCAAGGGAACATAAAATACTTCGGCTTTGAAAATCAAATTTGATTTTCAAAGCTTACGTTAATTATTTAACTTCGGGGTGCTTTGCTTTATACTCCGCGAGAGCGCAGGCAAGCTGATCGGGGCAGGACGTATTCGACCTGCATTTGATGCCTTTAAGCGTTTCGATCACTTCGTCTATCGGACGATTTTTAACGAGCTTTGCAATTCCCTGCAAGTTGCCGCTGCAACCGCCGATAAATTTAACGTCGGTGACTTTTCCGTCGTCCGTAACGTCAAAAAGAATTTGTCTGCTGCAAGTCCCTTTCGTGTTGTATGTTTCCATTTATTATAACGCCTCCTTTTTAAAGCCGGAATTTATAATTTTAATCGACGAGACAGTCGTATACGGTAGCGTACACGTTGCCCGCCTTTTCTTCCCACTTTTTATAAATATTCTTCGCAGTTTGCCTGTTCGGAACGACGAGTTTAAGTTCGAGCAGAGGCTGAGAAGGTTCTACGATTTTCAGAAAAACGGTATATGTTCCGTCTTTGTTCATATAGTAATCCGCGCTGCATTCCTGACGTTTCTTGTACTTCGTCCGATTGTTTTTGACGAACATCGAAATCTCTTCCCGTAAAGAGGAGGGAATTTTGACGTAAAAATCGGCAAGACAAACCCGTCCGTCCGGGGTGATGCCGTAAAGCGGTTCGCCCTGATCGGAAACGTTGTAAATAAAGGAATGGTCAAGCAAAGTCCCCAAAAGGGGTTTGCAATCCATATACGAGATCCATGAGTTGGAAGAACAGCACATATCCAGCACCGTATTTTCCGAAAGCGGAACTTCCATCTTGTCAAAGACGAACAAAAGTATTAACTTGTTTACCAAGGCGTCGCCTTTGACTTGCATAATAATCTCCTCGCGCGTAAAAAACTAAGCCGCATACAAACGGCTCCGCATAAAAAACGGTGCCGATTTTACGGCAAGTTTTTTATGCGGCGAACTGCTTGAGTTCGTCAAGAAGATCGTCACACTTGTCGGCGTGAATTTCAACGGTGAGCGGCTTGGAAAGGTCGAGACTGAAGATTCCGAGAATGGACTTTGCGTCTACTACGTATCTGTCGCTTCTCAAATCGATTTCGTAAGCGTATTTCTGAACTACGGAAACGAACGCTTTGACCTGACTTGCCATCTGAAGAGATATACGAACTGATTTCATTGTTTTTTCCTCCTGATAATTAGCGAGTTGTATTTAACGGGTACTTTACTTATACCCACGCATATTATAAACAATATTCAGAAAAAAATCAATAGTTTTAAGCATAAAATTATTGTTTAAATTTTTTTATTATGATATAATTTTCCCACAGGTCTTAAAAGACTGCTTATTTTTTTTATTTCGGGCCGAAAAAGGAGTTGTATGGTTACTTTAAACGAATCTCTCGAAAAATTCAAAGAAAAAACGGACGCTGTCGTAAACGCGAAGTACCTTTTTGCCGAAAGGGAAATCGGCGAAGTTTTAAAGGTTATCGCCGATTCGAGGCTTTTGTACGAACTGTTCGAGTACGTCACGGAAGACTTCGATTACGAAACGTACAAGTCCGTGTGTTTTTCCAAAGGCAACGCCGTAAAGCTCCCTAAAAAGGACGAGGATCTGCTCGCTCTTTGTCTGATGCTTTTAGTCGATATCGACAGGGGTAACATCTCTCTTGACGAGTTCTGCGATGTCTATTTCCCGAACGGCGGTTCGAGCCAGGGAAAGTATGCGGAGTTTGTTTTAGCCGTCATCATTCCTTTTGCTGACACGACCGAAAAAGTGGTCAATAAGTTGATTAACGCGCAAAAAGAAGAGCAATCGAATAAAAAAGACGAAGCGGAAGAAGCGGAGAAAACGGAGGCGGACGAAACGCAAAACAGCGAAACCGAAGCCGAAGAAACCGAAGATGTAAAGCCTGAGAAAGCTCCCGCCCCGCGGAAAGAAGAGAAAAAAGCGGAGCAACCCGAAAAGAAAAGCAGCGGGTTTGCGTTTATAGACGAAGAAAAAAACAAGCTCGACGGAAAGCATTTGTTCAATAAACCCGAAACGGTTGAAGAGGGTAAATTTATTTTCGATAATCTTGCGGATTCTTTGAGGAAAAAGGATTACGAAGCCGTCGCGGTGTGCTTTATCGCGCTTAAATATTTCGTCAAAGCCGAGAAAAAATACAGAATAGACGCGGATAAAATTTCCGCGGGCGTCGCAGGAGTAATGAATAAAAATGACTGAGAAAACATTGTCTTCCGAAAAGATTTACGACGGGAGAATTATTTCTTTGAGAAAAGATAAAATACTGACGGAAAACGGCGCGGAGCAGTACCGCGAGGTGGTTTCTCACGGCGGCGGAGCGGCGATTTTAGTCGTTAAAGACGGAAAAATTCTTCTCGAAAAACAGTTCCGCTATCCTTATAAAGAGATTATTCGGGAAATTCCCGCCGGAAAAAGAGACAAAGGCGAGGAATTTATCGAAACGGCGAAAAGAGAACTCGAAGAAGAAACGGGTTACCGCGCCGAAAGCCTCATAAAACTTTTCGAAATTTACCCCACGCCCGGGTATACCGACGAGAAAATCGCGATTTTCAAAGCCGAAGGGCTTGAAAAAGGCGAAAAACATTTCGACGAGGGCGAAGATATAATTTCGGAATGGATTCCCGAAGAGGAAGTTTTCGCGATGATAGAGAGGGGCGAAATCAAGGATGCGAAATCACTTGTGGCGTTGCTTTGGTATAAAGAGAAGAGAGCAAGAAATGGAGCGTAAAATAACAAATCTCGAAAAAAGCGCGAAAAAAGATACCGCAGGAATGATTTTTACCGTGATTTTGTACGCCGTGGGCGCGGTTTCCGTGCCTTATATCAAGGTTGCGGAGTGGCTCGGCGGCGGGCAGGTTCTCGAATGGTATCTTGCTTTCGCGTTCAAAATCATCTGTTCCGCGCTCCCCGTTTACCTTATTTTTCAGTTCGGTATGAAAGATATGGTAATCGGCTTTTCGGGCGGGAAAAAGGGACTTCTGTTTTGCGTACCCGCTCTTTTGGTCGCGCTCGACAATTTTCCTTTTCTGCCGCTCATAACCGGCAGCCTTAAATTCGTCGGTTCGGCGGGAGATATCTTTCCGTACGTTTTGTATTGTCTTTCGATAGGCGTTATGGAAGAGACGATTTTCAGAGGAAACGTCCTTCCGCTTTTTATGTTTAAGTTTTCCAAGGATAAAAAGGGAACGATCTGCGCGGTTGTCGTTTCGTCGGCGATTTTCGGGGCGATGCATCTTTTAAATCTCCTCGGCGGATTTTCGCCTATGGTGTTTTTGCAGGTCGGTTATTCCTTTCTGATAGGTTGTATGTGCGCCGCCGCGATGCTGTTTTCGGGGAACATAATCGTCCCGATAATCATTCACGCGTTGTTTGATATCGGCGGCTTTCTCACCGATTACGGATTTCTGGAAGGAACGCTCTGGACGACGGGAAACATCGTCTTAACGGCGGTTGTTTCGGTTATTATGGCAACCTTAATTGTTGTTTCGTTTTTGAAAACCGATTTTTCGTCTGCATACGAAAGGCTTAATTTAAACGATACTTTAAAGCCCGAAAGCGACGTGAGTGATAACGCGTAATTGTCGGATAATCGACTTATATGCCGGTTTTTGTCGTTTAATCAAACAAAATATCACGTAAATTCCGGCTCTGCGACGACCTCGCGGAGCTTTTTTTGTCCGACGTAAGAATTATAAAAATTTGCCGTCGACAACAAAAAGTTCGGTCAATCGCTTGCATTTTAATCGTGAAATCGTTATTATGGGAAGTGACGATATAGAGTAATAGTCAAAAAAGCCTTTCAAAGTTATCGCGTTTTTAATCGCGGCGAAAGGGTAGCGAAAGAGAAAATTCGAAAAACAAGATATGGAATTTACAGACAAATATTTGATTGCGTTGTACCTTGTCGCAGCGCTCGGCGCGTTCCTGATAGGGTTTAAACTCCTTTCGGAAAACCTGCAAAAGGTTGCGAACAAGGGCTTACGAAAACTTTTCGACAAAACGTCGAAGAGTAAGATCGCGGGCGTCGGAATAGGCGTCGGGGCGACCGTGCTTATGCAGAGTTCGGGCGCGACAACGGTTATGGTTATAGGTTTCGTCAACGCCGGAATGATGAGCCTTTATCAGGCGACCGCAGTCATTATGGGCGCGAACATCGGAACGACCATAACGACGATACTTATCGCCGTCGGCGTAACGAGCGTGGGAAAATACTTTATGGTGTTTTCCTTCGTCGGCATTTTCCTTTCTATGCTTTTGAAAAACGGGAAAGCGAAGAGCTGGAGTCTTACTTTGGCGGGCTTCGGTCTCGTGTTTTTCGGTTTAACGATAATTTCCGCGTGCAGTAACGGCTTCAAAGATAACGAAACGATAAAAAATCTGCTTTGCAGCAGCATAAAGCCCGCGTTTATAGAACCTATCGTTCTGATGCTTATCGGCGCGATAATAACGGCGATAATGCAGTCCAGCACGGCGGTGAACGCGATTTTGCTTTCGCTCGTTTCGGCGGGAATTCAGATAGGCAGCGGCGGCAACGCCATTTTATATATAGTTCTCGGAACGAATATCGGAACGTGCGTAACCGCGCTCATAAGCTCTCTCGGCGCAACGACAAACGCCAAACGTTCCGCTCTTATCCATTTTCTTTTCAATTTCTTCGGTTCGGTCATTTTCCTTATCATTCTGATGATATGGAAAGATTTTATGAGCGGATTCTGGATGAATATCATTTCCACCGCGGAAATGCAACTTGCTCTTTTCCACCTTGCGTTCAACTCGATATGCACGCTTATTTTCCTGCCAATCACGAAGTGGATAGTGAAAATTACGGAAATAATTATAAGAGAAAAAGATACGGAAGAAGAAACTCGTCTTTCTTTTATGGACGAGCGTATGCTTTCCACGCCTACCGTCGCGATCGCTCAGCTTCAGAAAGAAACAATCGCCATGGGCGACAGGTGTATGAATAATCTCCACGCCGCGTTCACGGCTTTTGTCGAAAGAGACGTCTCCGCAACAGAAGTCGTTCACGCCGAAAACGACGAAATCACCATAGTTTCGAGACAGATAACCGATTATCTCGTCAAAGTCTCGGGCGAGGACGTTTCCGTTCACGACGATCAGAGAATATCCATTCTTTATCACGCGCTTGCCGACCTTTTGCGTGTTTCCGAAATTTCGGACAATATCGCGAAATATACTCGTAATTGCGAGGAGAAAAATCTCGTATTTTCCGATCAGGTTATAGAACAGCTTAAATCCATGTACGACGACGTGAGCGAAATGTACAAGCTTGCCGTGGCTATTTTCGAGACCAAAAACAAGGACGGTTTCGCGGCTCTCGAGAAAATCGAAAACGGAGTGGACGCAAAGCGTAAAACTCTTATCGACGAGCATATCGCAAGGCTTAACGCGGGTTCTTGTTCGCCCAAAAACAGCGCGGTGTTCATAAACCTCGTTTCCAACCTCGAAAGAGCGGGCGATCATATCAATTTTATGGCTCACTCCATAGAAGAACTTCAATAAACGATTTAAACGTCTCTTTACGGAGGCGTTTATTTTTTACGGTATAAAATCGGCGTATCGGGGCAAAATCATATCGTGTTGTTCCCGCTTTGAAAATTCGGGCGGGAAAGGAGTATGATATGAGCAAAAAAAGAAAGCACCCCGTAAAAAAAATGACCGAAAAAGATTACGAAAATTACGTTATGTCTTTAAAAGACGAAAAGCCGATTAAGGCAATAACGCCCGAAAAAACGCCGAACGAAGACTGATTTTATTCCTCAGGCGACCCGTTTCGACGCGCAGGCGGCCGATTTCGACTTTTTTCGTCGTAAAATTCCTTTAAAACGATTGAGATTTTATTGCAAAGGTTGTATAATGATAAAGGAATGAGATTTATGTAACTAAGGAGAAAAGCTTGGTAACAATTAAAGAAGCCGTTACGGCTAAAGATATGACGGCGTTTGCGACATATCCGCTTAAACTTTACAAGGATTGCGATTTTTACGTGCCTTGTTTTACGGGCGACGAAAAAAACATCAAAAATCCGCGTAAAAACTACGCCGCGGAAGGTTGTGAAGTAAAATGTTTTCTCGCTTATAAAAACGGCGTGATTGTCGGAAGAATTGCGGGCATAATCGTCGAGGAGAGCAACAGAAAATTCGGCGAAAAGAAAATTCGTTTTTCGAGATTCGATTTCAACGGAGACGAGGACGTTGCCGAAGCGTTGCTCGGCGCCGTCGCGGATTTCGGAAAAGAACACGGAATGACGGTTATTCACGGTCCGTGGGGATTTAACGACACCGACAGAGAAGGTATGCTTACCGTCGGGTTTGACCGCGCCGCGACTTACGCCACGAATTACAACTACGAATATTACCCGAAAACGCTCGAAAAACTCGGTTACAGAAAGGAAAGCGAGTGGATAGAGTTCGAAATGTATCCCGAAACGCTCGACCCCGCGGTTTACAAAGCTGCCGAATTCGTTCAGAGGCGTTACGGTTTCGTGGAACTGAACGACAAATACCCGATAAAGAAAATTATAAAAGAGTACGGCGATTTGTTCTTCGATTGTTACAACGAGGCTTATAAAGACCTCGATTGTTACGTCGAGCTTAAAGGCAAAGTTAAAAAGAACGTCATCACGCAGTTCGCGACTGTGATAAATCAGGACTATTTTTCCTGCATACTCGACCCGAAAACAGGCAAAATCGCAGCGTTCGGCGTTGTTATCCCCGCGATCGGTAAGATAATAAAGAAACATAACGGCAAGACGGTTGCGAGCGCGCTCCCTCTTTTAAGAGCGATAAAAAAGCCCGACGCGCTGGAGCTTACGATTATCGGCGTCGCCCCCGAATACAGAAACACGGGCGTGAACGCGATGATTATTTCGAGGATACACCGAAACATCATGAAAAACGGAATAAAGGACGTCGTGTGCAATCCTATGCTTACAACGAACGCGGGCATTTTAACGCAGTGGAAACACGTCAAGCATAAGGAAATCAAGCGCAGGGCGACTTTTGAAAAAGATATTTAAAAGCCGCACGATAAAAGTTACCTTAAACCCTCGATAAAAGTTTCTGTAAAAATCGAAAACATATTTAAAACAATGCCGCCGCGAAGGAAAATTTTTCCTTCGCGGTTGTTTTTTCGGGTTTAAATTTGTTGTAATTTATTATCATTTATGTTATTATATAATATATATGTTTTTCGGGAACGTTTTTTCAGGCGTTTTCGGACAGCGGAAAATTTCACAAAGCGGAGACAAAAGCAATGCGGAAGAGAGTGCTTATAAAAGATCTTTTTTCGGATAAAGATAGTTACGGTGATAAAAAAGTTACCGTTATGGGTTGGGCGAGAACCATAAGAGATTCCAAAGCCTTCGGATTCATAGAACTTAACGACGGCAGTTGTTTCAAAAACCTTCAGGTGGTTTTCGAGCGCGAAAAAATCGACAATTACGACGAAATAGCTTCGCAGAACGTCGGGGCATCGCTCATCGTGGACGGAACGCTCGTTTTAACGCCGAACGCAAAACAGCCGTTTGAAATCAAAGCGGAAAAAATCGCGGTGGAGGGAACTTCCTCGCCCGATTACCCGTTGCAGAAAAAACGCCATTCGCTCGAATATCTTCGCGAAATCGCCTATTTAAGACCGCGTACCAACACATTCGGCGCGGTGTTCAGAATAAGAAGCGAGGCGGCGTTTGCGATACACGAATTTTTCAATTCCCAAGGTTTTGTTTACGTTCACACCCCGCTTATCACGGGCAGCGACTGCGAGGGCGCGGGCGCGATGTTCCAGGTAACCACGCTCGACCTTAACAACGTTCCCAAAAAGGACGGAAAAGCAGACTATACGCAGGACTTTTTCAAAAAGCAGGCGAGCCTTACCGTATCGGGTCAGCTTTCGGCGGAAGCTTACGCAATGGCGTTCGGAGACGTTTACACGTTCGGACCGACTTTCAGAGCGGAGCGTTCCAACACGGCGAGACACGCGGCGGAATTCTGGATGATAGAACCCGAAATGGCGTTCGCCGATCTTTCGGACGATATGGACGTTGCGGAAGCGATGGTAAAACATATCATTTCGCACGTTATGAAAACCTGCCAGGCCGAACTCGAATTTTTAAACAACTTCGTGGATAAAGGGCTTATCGACAGGCTCACTCACGTTATGACGAGCGACTTTATAAGACTTCCTTACACCGAGGCGATAAAAATTCTCGAGCCGATAAAGGATAAGTTCGAATTTCCCGTATACTGGGGTTGCGACCTTCAGAGCGAACACGAACGTTATCTCACCGAACAGGTTTACAAAAAGCCCGTTTTCCTCACCGATTACCCGAAGGAAATCAAAGCGTTCTATATGCGTCTGAACGACGACGGAAAAACGGTCGCGGCGGCGGATCTTCTCGTTCCCGGTATCGGCGAGCTTATCGGCGGAAGCCAAAGAGAGGAAAGAGAGGACGTTTTATTGAAGAGAATGGAAGAACTTAATCTTAAACCCGCCGATTACGATTGGTATTTAAACCTCAGAAAGTACGGCGGAACGACGCACTCGGGTTTCGGTCTCGGTTTCGAAAGAATGGTTATGTACCTCACGGGTATCGCGAACATAAGAGACGTTATTCCTTTCCCGAGAACGGTAGATAACCTCGAATATTAAAAACGGCGGAAATTTCCGAATACAAAAATCCTGGAAGGAGAACTTTTCAATGAAAATAATCGTTGACGCGTTCGGGGGAGACAATGCGCCCGAGGAGATAGTGCAGGGCGCGGTTGCCGCCGTAAACGAAAAAGAGGGCTTCGACATAGTGCTTGTCGGCAAGGAAAACTCCGTACGCGAAATACTCGGAAGATGCGAATTCGACACCTCGAGAGTGTCCGTCGTGAACGCGGATGACATTATCGATTGCAACGACACGCCCACCGAAGCGATAAAAAACAAACCCGATTCTTCGATAGTGGTATCGGCGAAAATGCTGAGGAAAGACGAACAGGCGAAAGCTTTCGTTTCGGCGGGGTCTACGGGAGCGGTTCTTGCCGCGGCCGTGCTTTTAACGCCGAGGGTGAAAGGTATTCTTCGCCCCGCGCTCGCGCCCACTCTTCCTAACCTCAAAGGCGGGGAAACGATGCTTTTAGACTGCGGGGCGAACCCGGACGTAAAACCCGTCAATCTCGTACAGTTCGCTTTGATGGGCAGCGTTTATATGAGCGAGGTTATGGGCGTGAAAAACCCGAGAGTCGCACTTTTGTCCAACGGAACGGAAGATAAAAAGGGCAACCTTATCACAAAGGAAGCTTTCGGGCTTTTAAAAGAAATAAAAGGGCTTAATTTCGTGGGCAATATGGAAGCGAGGGAAATCCTTTCGGGCGATTACGACGTAGTCGTATCGGACGGATTCAGCGGAAATATCGCCTTAAAGAGCTTGGAAGGCGCGGTTAATTGCATTTTCACAACGCTCAAAGCGGAAATAAAGGCTTCCAAAAAGGCTTCGGTCGGAGCGCTTTTGATGAAAGGCGCGTTCAGAAAGGTCAAAGAAAAGCTCGATTACAACAAAAAAGGCGGAGCGGTGCTGCTGGGTATGGAAAAAGTCATAGTAAAAGCTCACGGTTCGTCCAAATCCGAAGCGTTCAAAAACGCGATATTCCAGGCGTATAACGCCGCGGCTATCAACGTTTGCGGAAAAATCAAGGATAATATAGACAAAATAAGCGGGGAAAACGTATGATTTTCGTTATGTACGAATGTGAAGAGAGGATAGGCTATTCGTTTAAAGACAAAACTCTTCTTCGCACCTGCTTTACTCATTCTTCCTATTCGCACGAACACGCTTGCAAGAATAACGAACTTCTGGAGTTTTTCGGAGACGCCGTTTTGGAGTTTGTCGTCACGGAATATCTTTTTTCGAAATTCCGGGATGAAGACGAGGGAAAACTCACGGCGTACCGACAACAGATAGTTTCGAGAAAACCGTTGGCTCAGGCGATAATGAAGCTCGGGCTTAACGAATACATACTTTACGGCGAGGGCGAAAAGAAAAATACCCCCGAACATCACGAAGCTTCCTGCGAAAATCTTTACGAGGCGCTTGTCGCGGGGATTTATCTCGACGGCGGCGAAGAGGAAGCGAGAAAATTTATCGGAAGAACGCTTTTAAACAGGTTCAGACCCGATAAAAAACCAAGCTCGGGAGAAGTTAAACACGCCGCTCAAATCGGTAAATCGGAAAATTACAAAGGCAGATTGCAGGAGTTTGTTCAGAAGAATAAACTCGGCGAAATAGAGTATAAAGAAACGGGCAAAACCGGACCGGCTCACGATCCCGTGTTCACGGTAGCGGTTTTCGTGGGAGAAAACAAACTCGGCGAAGCGAGCGGGAAAAAGAAGAGCGGGGCCGAACAGAACGCCGCGACGATAGCTTTACAAAAGCTTACGGGCGGAGACGGAACGATAGCGAAACGCGAAAAACAGCAAAACGCGAAGAAAAAACCGCCCGAAAAACGCGGGAATACAACCGAAAAACGCGGGAACGCAACCGAAAAACGCGGAAACGCCACCGTTAAACAAGGAAACGCAACCGTTAAACAAGGAAACGCAACCGGTAAACAACGCGGCGGCAATAAAAACCAAAGAAAAAATCCGGACGCCGTTCGGAAAAACAAACCCGGACAAGCGACGGATAAGTCGGCGGATAACGCTGCCGAAAAAACGGTAAATAAAACGGCGAACAACACTCTCGGCAAGCGGAAGTCGCCCGCGAACCGAAAAGGAGAAAGAATAAAGTGAATTTTAAAAGAATAGAACTCGTAGGCTTTAAATCTTTCGCCGATAAGCAAGAAATTCAATTCGAAAACGGAGTAACGTGTATTGTAGGTCCTAACGGCTGCGGAAAAAGTAACGTAGCCGACGCGATAAGATGGGTTCTCGGCGAGCAGTCCGCAAAACAGCTCAGAGGCTCGAACATGCAGGACGTAATCTTCAACGGTACGCAGAACAGAAAGGCGCTTTCTTATTGCGAAGTGTCGCTTGTGTTCGATAATACCGACAAGGTCTTTAAGGATCTCGAATATACAGAAGTCGTTTTCACCCGAAAACTTTACAGATCGGGCGAGAGCGAATACTACGTAAACAGAAAGCTTGCAAGGCTTAAAGATATAGTCGATTATCTCCGCGAGGGCGGCGTTTCGAAAGAGGGTTACACCATTATCGGACAAGGTAAAGTCGCGGAAATTCTTTCCTCGAAACCCGAGGACAGAAGATCTATTTTCGAAGAAGCCGTAGGCATCGCGAAAACAAAGAAAGAGAGAGCCGAAACTTCGAGAAAACTCGACAGAACGAGAGATAACATCGTTCGTATAACCGACATCACCACGGAGCTGGAACGTCAGCTCGAACCTCTCCGCAAGCAAGCGGAAAAAACCCGCAGTTATCAGGCTTTGTCGGACGAGCTTAAGTATCACGAAATCAACGCTTACCTCTATAAATCTTCGCACGCTTCGCAGTCCAAGGCTACGATAAACGGCAGGATAAGAGATATCGTGAACGAACTCGCGCTCCGCAGCGCGGAACTCGACGACGCGATTAAGTCCTATAACAGGCATCAGAAAGAAATCGCCGACGCGGACGATTACGTAAAACAGGTAAACGACGAACTTCTGGAAAAGACGCAGGAGTTCGAGCGTCAATCGGGTAACGCCAAGGTTTACGGCGAAAAAATCAATTATTTCAGAAACGAAATCAAGAGACTTCGTCAGGAAATCACCGACGCGGAAACGAGGCTTAAAGAACTCGCCGAGCAGATTACCGAGAGAAAGGACAAGGTTCTCGACAGCGAAAAACAGCTTGCCGAACTCGAAATAAAGGGCGGAAAAGTAAGCACCGAGCTTGCGAGAGTCGTCGCGGCTATCTCCGAGGGCGAGCAGAACGCGCGTAACGCACAGGACGCTATTTTAAAAAGCGTTGAATCGCTCGCGGATCTGAAGCAGAATATAGGCGCACTTTCTTCCGAAAAGAATGTTATCGAAGCGAGACAGAAAGAAACGAACGATCGTCTCGACGCGCTCTCCGGTAAGCTTTCCGAACTCACCATGGAAAACACGGTCAAACAAGCCGAGCTTTCTCAGACGGAAAAACTTATCAATAACACCAAAAACGATATAAAAGATAAAGAAAACGATATTGCAGCAACCAATATTTACATATCGGACATCAATTCGAGAATTTTCAAGCTCAATTCCGAAATAGCGGCGTTAGAAGCGAACAAGCGTACGTTCGCGAGCATAAGGGATAATTTCGAAGGTTTCCCCGTTTCGGTAAGACACCTTCTAAACAGCGGAAAGAGCAATCCCGAAGTCGCGAAGAGAATTAAAGGCGTTGTCGCAAACCTCGTCAAAACGGACGCGAAATACGAAACGGCAATCGAAACGTGTTTCGGCGGAGCGATGCAGAACGTCGTTACGGCAACTCCCGACGACGCGCAGTACCTCATAAACTTCCTTAAACGTACCGAGGGCGGAAGAGTAACTTTCCTTCCCGTTTCGTCGATGAAGCCGAGAGCGGACGGCGCGGATACGAGAATGGCTCTTAACGAAAGAGGCGCGCTCGGGCTTGCCACGAATCTCGTTTCTTACGACAAATATTTCGATAACGTAGTCAGATTCCTTTTAGGCAACACGCTTATCGTAGATACGATCGAAAACGCAACGAACATCGCCAAAAAGTACCGTTTCGGATTCAGAATAGTCACCCTCGACGGCGACGTTCTTTCGTCCAACGGTTCTATGTCGGGCGGTTCGAGAAGACAGGGCGCATCGGGTATTCTTTCTATGGACAGAAAGGTAGACGACGCCGATAAAGCCATCGCCGAAAAGAAAGAGGAGATGGAAAGAAGAAACAACAAGAAAGCTCAGCTCGAACAGCAGGTTT
Source organism: uncultured Clostridia bacterium (assembly GCA_934271735.1). Classification (GTDB taxonomy): domain Bacteria; phylum Bacillota; class Clostridia; order Christensenellales; family Borkfalkiaceae; genus UBA10281. Next base: position 81,850 of record CAKQSB010000006.1, read on the forward strand.
CGGAGCAGAAAGCCGAACTTGAAAGAGTAAACGTATTTTTGCAGGATTTAAGGCAAAAATCGGTTGCGCTCAAAGAGCAGATAGCCGCAAACGAAATCAAGATCGAGGATTTGAAGAAAGAAATCGAGGGTTGCAGAAACTCTATCGCGCTCATTTCTTCGAGAATTACCGAAATCGACAGAGAATATTCGGATATCGAAAGCGGAAACCAGGCTTTGGAGCAGAAAAAGCAGAGCGCTTCTTCGGACGCCGCCAAAAATCAGAACGTTTTCGACGAATACAAGAAGAAGAGAGACGAACTTATCGAAGAGAACACCCGTATTCAGGCGAAACTCGGTTCTCTCGCGGCGGAAATCAAAGCCGGTCGCGAAGACGTCGGGCGTATGGAAACCGAAAGAGAAAATCTCAGGATAACCATCGAGAAAAACCAGCAGACCATAGACAGCAACGATTCTATCGTTTCGGGGCTTATGTCGGAAGTCGAAAAGGTTGCTCTCACGGGTTCGCAGAAAGAATATCTTCAGACTCTTAAAGATAAGAGAGCTTCGTTCGAAAAAAGAAAAGCCGATCTCGGCGAGGACGTCAAACAGGACAACCTTCGCAGAGAAATGGTTCAGGCGGAGATTACCAAGCTCAGCGAGAGAAAGTACAGCGAAGAAGTTGCGCTTTCCAAGATCGACAGCGAGCTTGAATATATGCAGCAGAGAGTTGCCGAAGAATATAACGTTACTTACGAGCAGGCTCTTCCCACCGCAGATCTCGATTACGATATTTCGGTTTCCGCGCAGGAAATCTCGAGGCTTAAAAAGAAGATCGGTTCGCTCGGAAACGTCAACTTCACGGCAATCGAGGACTTCGAGGTTCTCGACGCGAGATATCAGGATATGGCGACGCAGAGAGACGATTTGCTTAAAGCCGAAGACGATCTTAAAAAAGTCATCGCGGATTTAACCAACGAAATGAGCGAGAAATTTTCGGAAGGCTTCACCAAAATCAGAGCCAACTTCTCGAGAATATTCAAGGAGCTTTTCGGCGGCGGATCGGCAGATCTTATTCTCGAACAGGGCGAAACGGACGACCCGCTCGAACAGGGTGTCGAAATCGTCGCAGAGCCGCCGGGGAAGAAATTACAGAAAATCTCGCTTTTGTCCGGTGGTGAAATGGCACTCACCGCAATTGCGATATTGTTTGCGATATTGAAACTTAAACCGATGCCGTTCGTCGTTCTGGACGAAATAGAAGCAGCGCTCGACGACGCGAACGTAGAAAGATTTGCGAATTACCTTCGCAACTTCTCGGACGACACGCAGTTCATCGTTATCACACACAAAAAGGTTACGATGGGTCTTGCGGACGCGCTTTTCGGTGTAACGATGCAGGAAAAAGGCGTGTCGAGAATCGTTTCCGTCAAACTTGCCGACGTTGTCGATTCGCTCGGAACTTGATAAACATTAAATAAATACGGGCAAAGTCCGAAAAGAACGGGCTTTGCCCGAAGTCTTTAACATTATTATATATAAGGAAAAGCACATATGGGATTTTTCGGTAAATTATTCGGCGCGCTTAAAAAGACCAAGGACGGACTCGGCAACAAACTTCGCCAGCTCTTCTCGAGGGATAAAATAGGCGACGATTTCTACGAAGACCTCGAAGATGTTCTCATTTCTTCCGATATTTCGGTAACGACGGCGGAGGAAATTGTAGAAAATCTTCACGAAAAAATGATAAAGGAAAAGCAATCCGATAAAGATCTGGTTTTGCAGTCTTTAAAGGACGAAATAACCGCTTGTCTCGATAATGCGGGCGATTTCGAAGTGGAATACCCTGCGGTTATAATGGTAATCGGCGTAAACGGAGTTGGCAAAACCACTTCGATAGGTAAAATGGCGCATTATTTCACGACTATGAAAAAGACGGTTACGATCGCCGCCGCGGACACGTTCAGAGCCGCCGCAGCCGATCAGCTCGAAATCTGGGCGGACAGAGCCAAGGTGAGAATTGTTAAAAGCGTTGAGGGGAGCGATCCTTCCGCCGTCGTTTACGACGCAATTTCTTCGGTGAAAGCCAAAAAAACCGATGTTCTGATTATCGATACGGCGGGCAGACTTCATACGAAATCCAACCTTATGGAAGAGCTTAAAAAGATGTCGAGGGTTGTTCAGAGAGACTTCCCCGAAGCTCATTTCTATAAGCTCATCGCGCTGGACGCAACAACGGGACAGAACGCCCTTTCGCAAGTCGAGGTATTCGACGATGCCGTAGGTATCGACGGAATTATCCTCACCAAGCTTGACGGAACGGCAAAAGGCGGTTTCGTAGTTTCTCTTTGCAACGAGTTATGCGTTCCCGTGGCGTTCGTCGGAACGGGCGAAAAGATAGAAGACGTGGACACTTTCGACAAAGAGTCCTTCGTGAACGGAATTTTCGATTAAAAAACACAATTTTAAATAGCGGTGTAAAGTAAAAATGCTTGACACCGCTATTTTGTTTATGGTATAATATAGAAGATTACAAGCGGGGAACGGAGCGAAAAAGATATGAAAGTCGGCGACGAGATTTATTATAACGAACTTTTCGCCGAGTATTCGGAACTTTTAAGCCCTGCGCAGAAAGAGATTTTCGATATGTATTCGGGTATGGACTTATCTCTCGGTGAGATTGCGGAGATAAAAGGAATATCCCGTCAGAGCGTGTCGGACGCGGTTAATAAAGCAAAAAAACAGCTTTCGGTTTTCGAAGAAAAACTCGGGCTATACCGCAAAAAAAAGGCTGTTAAACGGCTTATAGGCGGACTTACGGGCGAAAACGAAGCGATTAAAATCGAAATCGAAAAGATATTAGGTTGATTTATGGCAGTATTTCAAGGCTTATCCGAAAAACTTAATCATATATTTTCCAAGATGACAAAAAGGGGACGTCTTACCGAGCTTGAAATAAAACAGGCTATGAGAGAGGTAAGAATAGCTCTTTTGGAGGCGGACGTAAACCTTACCGTCGCCAAAGACTTTATCGCTAAAGTAAGCGAAAAAGCCGTCGGGCAGGAGATTCTAAAAAGTTTAAGTCCCGCTCAGCAGGTCATCAAGATAGTAAACGAAGAGCTTACCGAACTTATGGGTTCGACGAACAGCAAGCTCATCGTCAGTCCCGAGCCGCCCACGGTCATTATGATGTGCGGTCTTCAGGGCGCGGGCAAAACCACGCTTTGCGGAAAGCTCGCGTTATATCTCAAAAAGCAAAACAAAAAACCCCTTCTCGCCGCGTGCGACGTGTATCGTCCCGCAGCGATAAATCAGCTTAAAATCGTCGGTGAAAAAGCAGGCGCGGATGTTTTCGAAAAAGGTCAGGGTAACCCCGTTAAAATCGCGGCGGAAGCCGTGGAACACGCCAAAAAGTACGGCTATGACGTCGTAATCGTCGATACCGCGGGCAGACTTCATATCGACGAAGCGTTGATGGAAGAGCTTGAAAACATCACGAAGACAATCCGCGTGGACGAAATTCTTTTAACCGTCGATTCTATGACGGGGCAGGACGCGGTAAACGTCGCGAAGACATTCAACGAGCGTCTCGAACTTACGGGCGTAGTGCTTACCAAGCTCGACGGCGATACGAGAGGCGGCGCGTGTCTTTCGATAAAAGCGGTAACCGGCAAACCCATCAAGTTTGCGTCCGTCGGCGAAAAGCTCGGCGATCTCGAGCCTTTCTATCCCGACCGTATGGCGAACCGTATTCTCGGTATGGGCGACGTTCTCTCGCTTATCGAAAAGGCGCAGGAAGCCGTTTCGGAAGAGCAGATGGAGAAAATGGAGCGTAAGTTCAAGGCAAACAGCTTCACTCTGGACGATTATTTAGACCAGTTCGCGATGCTCAAGAAAATGGGCGGAGCGAAAAGCCTTTTAGGTATGCTCCCCGGTATGGGAACCAAGGTCAAGATAAGCGACGACGATATAGACGAAAGCAAAATCGAGAGAACCAAAGCGATAATTCTTTCGATGACGAAAAAGGAAAGAAACGACCCGTCGATAATCAACTATTCGAGGAAAACGAGAATATCGAAGGGCAGCGGAACGACCATTCAAGAAGTAAATCAGCTTCTCAAACAGTTCGAACAGAGCAAACAGATGATGAAGATGATGAAAAACAAGCGCGGCTTCAAAATGCCTTTCTGATAGGTATTCAGACCGAAAAATCGCTTCCGCAAAAGCGCGCGGCGGTCAATAAATTCGCAAAAAGCGCGATGGTCGGCAAACAGGTACGAACGTAACGTATCGGAAAGATATTTACGAACGATAAATCAAGAAAAAATCTAAACGGAGGATATAAACCATGGCAGTAAAAATGAGATTGACGAGACTTGGGGACAAGAAATCGCCCGCATACCGTATCGTAGTCGTTGACAGCAGAAAAGCAAGAGACGGCGAGTATATCGATAAGATCGGACATTACAATCCCACCACCGAACCCGCGGTAGTCGTTATCGACAAAGAAAAAGCGGCAGATTGGCTTTCCAAAGGCGTACAGCCCACCGAAACCGTCAGAGCGCTTCTTTTAAACGCCGGAGTTATCGAGAAGTCGGATAAGTTGTCGCCTTCCAAGACTAACCCCAAGAAGAAAAAGAAGTAATTTTCGGGAAGTGAAGTAAATGTTGGATTTAATCAAGTATATTATCGGTCATTTTGCCGAGAATCCCGACAACGTGGACTATGAAGTCGTGGAAAAAGGCAACACGGTCGAAGTAACCGTTCTTTTGAATGAAAGCGATATGGGCAAGGTTATCGGTCGTCAGGGCAAAATAGCCAAGGCGCTCCGCACCATCGTCAATTCCGCTTCCAAAAAGACGGGTAAAAGGTATAATATCGAAATAAAGGGTAAAGAATAAGCTTTTTTTCGGTATTTCGGGAATAAACAGACTGAAATTTAAGACAAAATCGGCTGTTTTTTTGTAATTAGCGGCTGCGTTTTAAAACTAAAACGCAGCCGTTTTTCAAATAAGAAGATGAATAAAATCGAAATCGGAGCGGTTGCGAAACCGCAAGGAATTAAAGGGGAATTGAAAATAAGGCTTTTCTGCGACGGATTCGATTCCGTTAAAAACATAACGGAAGCGGAAATCGACGGCAAAGTTTATCCCGTGGAAAGTTTTCGCTGTTCCGGCGGAGACGAAGCTATTTTAAAGCTCGTCGGGTTAAACGACAGAAGTCAGGCCGAACTTCTCCGCAGAAAAGAAGTGTACGCGGACAGAAGCGAAATCGAAGTCGAAGAGGGAAGATATTTCGTCTCCGACGTTTTAGGTTGTAAATTATTTTTGTCGAGCGGGAAAGAGCTTGGCGAAATTTTCGATATAATAAGCGGCAACGTCGACTATTATTACGTTAAAACTTCCGAGGGAACGGCGGTTTTTCCGCTCGTGGACGGGGTTCTGGAAAGCGTCGACGTTACCGAAAAGAAAGTCACGGTAAACGCCGGAAGATTTACGGAGGTCGTTATGTATGAGGATTGATATTCTCACGCTTTTTCCCGAAATGTTCACTCCGCTCACCGAAAGCATTATCGGCAGAGCGATAAAATCGGGAAAGGTTGAAATCGTGGTTACGGATATCCGCGATTACACCGAAAATAAACACAGAAAGTGCGACGATTATCCTTTCGGCGGCGGGGCGGGCATGGTTATGACCCCGCAACCCGTTTATTCGGCAATTCAGGCGGTCGACCCCGATCATAAGGCGCACAGAATTTTCATGTCGCCGAAAGGGAGAAGATTTTGCCAGAAAATGGTTTCCGAACTTCTTTCTTACGACAGGATTCTGCTCCTTTGCGGACATTACGAGGGCGTGGATCAGAGGGTTCTGGACCTTTGTATGGACGAGGAAATGTCGCTCGGCGATTTCGTGCTTACGGGCGGCGAGATACCGGCAATGGCTATAACAGACTGCGTTTGCAGATACGTGGACGGCGTTATTTCGGGCGAAAGCCTTTCCGAGGAGAGTTTTACGGATAACCTTTTAGAGTACCCGCAGTTCACCCGTCCGCAGGAATTTATGGGGCTTACCGTTCCCGAAGTTCTGGTTTCGGGCAATCACAAAGAGGTTGACAAATGGCGCAGAAACGAGGCGGTGAAACTCACGAAAAAACTTCGCCCCGATCTGATTGCGGAAGATACCACGGAGGGAAAATAAACCGAAATGGAACTTAACGAAAGAAAGATAAACTGGTTTCCGGGGCATATGGCGAAAGCCTTAAGGCAAATGGAAGCGGACGTGAAGCTTTGCGACGGCGTTATCCTCGTCATGGACGCCCGCGCAGTTTTCGCGTGTTTCAATAAGCGGCTGGACAAGGTTTTCGGAAACAAACCTATTGTTTATTGCATTAACAAAAAGGACTTGATTTCCCCTTTTGCAGCAAAAAAAATAGAAAGCTATTTCAAGGCAAATAACCTCGTTTATCAACTTATAGAGGGACTTTCCAAGCGAGACGGGCAAAATCTGCGGGATAAATGCGACCTTGTTCTAAAGGAAAAAATCGACCGTAACGCCGCGAAAGGAATGGTAAGAACGATGCGATTTATGGTCGCGGGGCTTCCGAACACGGGCAAGTCCACAATCATAAACACGATGAGCGGAGCGAAGAAAGCCGAAACGGGAAATAAAGCGGGCGTTACGAGAAGCAATAAATGGATTCGTCTCGGCACGTTCGATCTTTTAGACACCCCGGGCACGATGCCGCCGAACATCGAAAATCAGACTTATGCGAGACATCTCGCTTTTATCGGCGCGATGAACGACGATATTTTAAACACCGAGGATTTAGCTCTGGAACTTATTGCCGAGCTTAAAACGATCGCGCCCGCGGAAATGCGGGAAAAATACAAGCTCGAAACGGTGGATTTACCGCCGCTTGAAATTTTCGACGCTATCTGCAAAAAAAGAGGTTATCTTTTAAGGGGCGGCGAAAGCGACTACGAACGCGCGGCTAAAGCCGTAATAGATGATTTCAGAAAGGGCAGGATAGGTAAAATCGCCCTTGAAACGGAACCTCAGAATACAAAAAATGACAGATAAAACCAAAGAAAAACTGAATTTCGACAGGGCGTTTCTGTCGGATAACGTAAAATATATCGCTGGCGTAGATGAAGTCGGAAGAGGTCCGCTCGCAGGTCCCGTGGTGTGCTGCGCGGTCATTATGCCGCTCGACGAAGCTTTAGCGATAGACGGCGTGGACGACAGTAAAAAAGTCTCCGCGAAAAAGAGAGAAGCTCTTTACGAAACGCTCAAAGAAAAGGCAATCGCGTATAAAATTTGCAGGGTAGAACCGGAAGAAATCGACGAGATAAACATTCTTCAGGCGACGATAAAGTGTATGAAAGAGTGCGTCGAAGGGCTTGAAGTGAAGCCCGATCTTCTGCTTGCGGACGCCGTTAAACTCGACGTGTCTTGCAAAACTCAGGCGATAATAAAAGGCGACGCTCAAAGTTACAATATCGGCGCGGCTTCGATAATCGCCAAGGTTTACAGAGATAAACTTATGGACGAATACGACGAAATTTATCCCGATTACGGGTTTAAAAACAACAAAGGTTACGGCACGAAAGTTCATATCGACGCTTTGAAGGAGAAAGGAGCATGCCCGATACACAGAAAGACTTTCATAAAAAACTTCTCGGCAGACGGGGAGAAAAATTAGCGGAAGAAGAAATCAAAAAATCGGGCTATAAGCTCGTTAAACGCAATTTGCGCACGCCTTACGGGGAAGCCGACCTTATTTTCGAAAAGGGCGACGAAACACTTTTCGCGGAAGTTAAAACGAGGAGCAACAAGCTTTTCGGCGAGCCCTGTGAGGCTGTGGGATATAAAAAACAGGAAAAGTACAGAAAAATAGCCGAATATTATTTTCGGGAGAGCGGAACGGACGGCGCGAACGTTTCTTTTGCGGTAGCGGAAGTCACGCCGAATGGCGTGAACGTTATATTCAACGCTTTTTAGCCACAGGTGATTGCGTTCGAACCCCATCAAGCCTTAAAGCCGTCTTTTTTGCCTGCTTAGGCAAATCTTTGCTTGAAGTACATCGAGTACGTCTGCGTTCGCCTTTGCCAAAAATCATCAAAAATATCGGCGTTTTGTGGGACTAAAACAATGAAAATATGTATAACGACCGCTTCGGGCATAGAGGCGGTGACAAAAAGAGAAATAGCCGAAATCACTGGCGAAACCGAGCTTAAAGCGCAGGACGGAAGAATTTGCTTCGAAGGAGATTTCGACACGATAGCGAAATGCAATCTTTATCTTCGGACGGCAAACCGCGTGGAAATAATCGCAGGCGAGTTCAAAGCCGAAAACTTCGACGAACTTTTTGACGGGGTGAAAGCTATAGAATGGGAAAAGTACGTCGATAAAGACGGCAAAATAATCGTTTCGGCAAAGAGCGTAATGAGCAAATTATTCGCTTACTCCGCCATACAACCGATAACGAAAAAAGCGGTGTGCGAAAAGCTTAAGTCTGCCTATAAGTCGATTAACCTACCCGAAAACGGCGCAAGGTACAAAATCGAAACGTCTATAAGAAAGGACTTTGTAACCGTCACGCTCGATACTTCGGGCGATGGGCTTCACAGAAGAGGTTACAGAGGGCTTGTCGGCGAGGCTCCTTTAAAAGAAACGCTTGCCGCCGCGCTTATAAAGCTTACGGTGTGGAATCCGTCCAGACCGCTTGCCGACGTTTTCTGCGGCACGGGAACGATACCCGTGGAAGCGGCTTTATCCGCGCTTAAAATTCCGAGCGGAATTAACAGGGATTTCGATTATCTTTATTGGAAAGACGTCAATCGCGAATTGTTTGAAAAAATCAAGGAAAAAGCGATTTCGGAAATCGATACGGAAAAGGAAGTTCGTATAAGCGGATTCGATATAGACGAAAACCAACTTAAACTTGCGAGAAAACACGCGGAGATTGCAGGTGTTAAGGATAAAATACATTTCCAAAGAGCCGATATGCGTGATTTTTCGTCGAGATTTTCCCACGGGGTGATAATTTCCAACCCGCCTTACGGCGAAAGATTATCGGAAAGGCGCGAAATAGAAAAGCTTTACCGCGACTACGGGAATATGGTTAAAACCCTCGACGAATGGTGTTGCTACACGTTGACGTCGGTTGACGATTTCGAGCGGTTGTTCGGCAGAAAAGCGGACAAAAAACGTAAAATCTATAACGGGAAACTCGAATGTAATTTTTATTCGATGCTTGCCGCCCCGCCTAGCCGAGAGAGAATCAATAACGAAAACGATAACTAAAACGGGAAATCCGTTAAAATAAAAGGAGATAAAACATGTTAAAAGGAGTTTCAAGAATTGTCAGCCCCGAACTTATCAAAGTTCTTTGCGAAATGGGTCACGGCGACGAAATCGTCATCGCGGACGGTAACTTTCCGAGCGAAAACTTCGGGAAAAGAGTCATAAGAGCGGACGGAATCAGCGGAACGGAAATGCTCGACGCATGTCTCGCGCTCATTCCTCTCGACACTTATTCCGACCCGAATTTCATTCTTATGCAGCTTATGGACAGAGACGTGGGCAAAATCAATCCCGTTATCTGGGACGAATACAAGACGATTGCCGATAAGCACGACAGAAACGTCAGAGTCGGCAATATCGACCGTTTCGAGTTCTATGAACGCGCAAAGAACGCTTACGCCGTCATCGCGACGGGCGAAGCTGCGGTTTACGCAAACATTATTCTTAAAAAAGGCGTAATTTAAAATTTACACGCCTGTCTTAACGGTGAAACGCGTAAAAATTACGAAATCGGGCAAGAAAATTGCCGAAAGCGCGTCAAAACGCTTGCAAAAGATTTTATAATGTGATAAAATGGCAAAGACTTCGGACGGTCCGCTGGCTACAACGGTTGTAAAATCATAACGGCTATGAACGTCGCGCAAATAAATGGAGGTATAAGTCAATGACGATTATTGAGCAGATCGAAAAGGAAAACCTTAAAGGCGAAGTTCCTGTTTTCGCTGTCGGTGACACGGTAAGAGTATCTGTAAAGGTCATCGAAGGCGCAAAAGAGAGAATTCAGGCTTTCGAAGGTGTTGTTATCGCTAAGAAAAACGGCGGTATCAGAGAAACCTTCACCGTCAGAAGAATTTCTTACGGTATCGGCGTAGAAAGAACGTTCCCCGTTCATTCGCCCAAGGTTGCCGGCATCACGGTTGTTAAGAGAGGTAAGGTAAGAAGAGCTAAGCTTTACTACCTCAGAGATCTTACCGGTAAGGCTGCGAAAGTTCAGGAAATTCTGTAATTTCGCGGAGATGAAAAGCGATAACTTATTTGCAAATAAGAAACGCTTCGGAAAATCAAATCAAAAAAAAGAAAGTTCGGGTCTCCGAGCTTTTTTTTTGCTTTTTTTTGTCAATCGACGTTGTTTCCGAAGTCAAAAAATCGACAAAAATCGCTTTTCATTATATATATATTATGAAAAGTCGGAAAAACTTTAAAAATTCGATTTACAAACGGGGAAATAAGTTGTATATTATTTATAGTCGAGAGCAGTCTGCGTCAGTTAGCCGCAGGTTTTAACACAAATAGCCGCAGGCGATTGCGTCAGACAAGCTTCGGCTACCCGATAAAAATCATCCGATAAAAATCAAAGGATAAATTTATGAAAAGAAATAAAGCCGTAATGTTTATAACGCTCGTTATCGTCGCCGTGTTTTACGCGCTTACCTGCGGTTTTGCCGCAACGAGCGTGAAAGCCCCTCAAACGGCTTTTTCCACGGTAAAAGTGGAAATGTCGGACGGGAGCTCGGTCGTTTCGTCCAACACGAGCAGCGTAACCCTCGACATTGACAGGGGGACGAACAAGGTTTACGCGTATATCGGCGAAATACGTACGTCACATAAGGATTCCGGGGGGCAGGAATACGTAAACGTTATTCTCGATTTTAAACGCCGTTCAAGCAGCGATTCTTCTTATTCTAAGCGCGTGGGCAACACGCAGGACGACAGAATTTTCGTTACGCACGGAAGCGGCGGTTATCGCTGGACTCTTATTTACGACGGCGGCAAAACCGAACTCGATTATAACAGAGTTAAAATTCATTGCTCCGACGAAATAGATATTTACGAAGTGGCTTTTGTGAATAAGGACGGGAAAGTCCTTAACGCCGAATATGTTTCGGGGTCGGAACTCGAAGGCGAAGCGGGACATCGGAACATTTGCGACGAACCCTCTTCGTTTACGGGTTCTGTTTCCAAATCTCACATTTTCACGGACAGAGAGCTTGAAGAAATCGCGGCGGTTAAAACCGTTATGCGAAACGACGGAAAAACTTTGGGCGAGGGCGCGCTTAACGCCGAACTCAACGCTTTGTCGGTCGCTGCGTTCGGCTTAAACACTTTCGCGTTGAGGCTCCCATCTCTTCTCGCCGGTTTCGCGATACTCGTCGCAGTCTATCTTTTAGCCGATTTGCTTTTCGGGAATAACTTTATTTCGGTTATTTCCGTTGCCGTTTGCCTTGCGTTCGGGAGCGTGTTCTCCGTTTCGTTCCTCGCTTACGGTTCGGTTTCGGCATGTTTTGCGATTTACGCGTTCTATTTTGCGATTAAATTTTTTGCGGCGGACTATTATGTGGAAGATGCCGGAAACGCCGCACTCGATATCTCGCTTGCGGGATTGTTTTTCGGCTTGAGTGCGGCGACGAAAGCTTCACTGTTCGTCCTTTTGCCCGGACTTGCGGCAATAATTATTTACGCTTACGTAAGAGCGGCGAAGAGATACAAAGCCGAAGAGAAAGCGGCGAAAGGCTTGGATAAAGAAACCGTTTACCTTGCGTACGGCAGAAAGAGGAATTTCTATCGTCTCGTATCGCTTGTTTCGCTTATCGTTATTCCGTTGGCGGTCGTTCTGATTTCTTACGCATTCGTCGGCAAAGCCCTCAAAGGTATGTACGGCGCGGGATTTATGGGTTCTGCGTTCTCGTTCATCGGCTCGGCTTTCGGTTTCGGAAGCGGAATAATTCCCGTAAAACTTCTTATCGGTATGGGATCTGAAAACCTGGGCGGCGGGTACTACGCGTTTGCGAACTATATTACTGCGGGTCTGAGCATTATTTCGTTGTTGTTTGTTATCGTTCTTCTTATCGCTAAGAGTAAAAATAAAAAAGTTTCCGCGGCGGCAGGAGCTTCCGCGAATAAAATAAAGCTTATTTTAACGGCGTTTGTATCGGCGTTTATCGCAGGGGTGTTCGGCGCGGCGGAATACGTTACCGATTTCGCTCTTTGCTCGGCGTTTTACGCGCTCGTCGTCGCTTTGGCGGTTTGCCTTGCCGAAAGCTTATTCGGCAAAAAAGCGAACGTTGTCGCAACGGTTCTGGTCGGCGTTTCCCTGGCGGCGTTTTTCGTCGGTTACGTAGGCTACACGGGCATAAACGTTTCAGAAACGGCAAGAAATATTTTATACGGCTGGCAGATTTAAGCAAGTTCTCAGTCGCCGACGTTTTTCGTCGGATTACGGATAAAACCGAAAATCTTCGGAGGGGGCTATGTTAGCAAAAACAAAAGGATACGTTCTCACCGGTCTTCACGGACGGGCGGTGGATGTAGAAGTAGATACAAATCTGGGTCTGCCGGGGTTCGAAATAGTCGGGCTTCCGGACGCCGCGGTTAAAGAATCCAAGGAAAGGGTTCGTTCTGCGGTGAAAAACAGCGGGAAGAAATTTCCCATTCATAAAATAACGGTAAATCTCGCGCCCGCCGAACTAAAAAAAGAAGGCGCGGGGCTCGATTTGCCTATCGCCGTGGGCATTATCATCGCTAATCTGCAGCTCGTAACGACAAAACAGGACACGGCAATGATAGGCGAACTCTCGCTCGACGGAAAAATAAGGGGCGTGGACGGAATTCTTCCCGTGCTTATTTCAGCCCGCGAACAAGGTGTTAAGGAGATAATTATCCCGAAAGAAAATTCCGAAGAGGGTAGTTTTATAGACGGAATAACCGTTTATGCCGCGCCCGATTTAAAATCGGTTTGCGACCATTTAGAGGGCAAAACCCTTCTCGAAACGGTTAAAAAACGCGATTATTCGGAGATTTATAAAACCGCGGAGTACGACAACGATCTGAAATTCGTTAAAGGTCAGCTTGTTGCGAGGCGGGCTTTGGAAGTAGCCGTGAGCGGCAATCACAACATAATTTTAGAAGGTCCGCCCGGCGCAGGCAAAACGATGCTCGCCAAGTGCATACCTTCGATAATGCCGGATTTAAGCTTTAAAGAAGCTCTCGAAACGACGCAGATTCACAGCGTTGCGGGCAAACTGAAAGGAACGGAAGGCATAGTTTACAAAAGACCGTTTATGACGCCGCATCACACGGCTTCGAGCGTGTCGATAATAGGCGGCGGGCAATCGGCGAAACCGGGAATAGTGAGCCTGGCTCATAACGGCGTGCTTTTCCTTGACGAAATGCCCGAGTACCCCCGTTCCGTTCTCGAAAGTTTAAGGCAGCCCTTAGAGGACAGAGTTATAACTGTAACGAGAGTGAAAGGAAATTTCGAATATCCCGCAAGCTTTATGCTGGTGGGGAGTATGAACCCCTGTCCCTGCGGGTATTACGGTTCTAAAATAAAAGAATGTACTTGTTCGCCGTATCAGATAAAAAAATACAGAGAAAAAATTTCCGGACCTCTTCTCGACAGAATGGATATCCGCATAAACGTGGACAGCGTTAAGTACGAGGAGCTTGTAGCCGACGAAAACGCGGAAAGTTCGGCGGAAGTGAGAAAACGCGTGAACAGAACGCGCGCCGTTCAGAGAGAACGTTTTAAGGACGACGGAATTTCGTCAAACGCCGAGATGAGCGAAAGACATCTCAAAAAATATTGCAAACTGTCTCCAGAATGCGAGGAAGTGTTAAGATACGCTTTCGAAAGCCTTAAACTTTCCGCAAGAGCGAGGAGCAGAATAATAAAAGTCGCGAGGACGATCGCTGATATGGAGCTTTCGGAAAACATCGAACCGAAACACCTTATGGAAGCGGTAGGATACAGGGGCGAGGAATTATGAGAGAACTTACGCCGCTCGAAAAGGCGATAGTCTTTCTCGATTCCGCGGAAGGTATAGAGTACAAATACAAAAAGTTCGTAATCGAAAATTTCAAAGGCGATTTCTTCGGCGACGAGAAAAGGCTTGCGGAATTTTTTGCGGCTAACAATCTTTCCGTTCTCGGGAAATCGATTGCGGAAATGCTTAAAGACAAAGCTTACGTCGAAAAACGCGTGACTTCGGCTCTTATCGGAGCGGACGACGTTATAACGCTTTTTTCGGACGGGAAAACGAGCGAATATTATCCCGAATCGTTAAGAGGAACTCCCGCGCCGCCGCTCGCGCTTTACGTTAAAGGCAACAAAGAACTGTTAAAGGCGAAATACAAAGTTTCGATTGTAGGCTCGAGAAAAACTTTGCAGCAATATTTAAGGGCGGCGGAAGATATTTCGAGGAAAATAAGCTCGAACGGCGCCGTCGTGGTAAGCGGTATCGCGGACGGTGCGGACGAAGCGGCGATAAAGGGCGCGCTTCCCTCGGGGAACGTCATTTCCGTTACGGCAAGCGGAGTTTATCCCGTTTCGCCGTCGGGAAAACAGCCGTTAGCAGAGAAAATATACGAAAACGGGCTTATGATAAGCGAATATCCGCACGGATATATTCCGAGGAATTTCTCTTATCCCGTGAGAAACAGAATAATCGCCGCGCTTTCTCCGGTAACTCTTATCGTGAGCGGAAATATGAAAAGCGGAGCGAGATACACTGCGGGGTACGCAAGCGATTACGGAAGAGAAATCGCATGTTTTCCGTACGGACTCGGAGTTGCTTCGGGCGAGCTTTGCAAAAGCCTTGTAAAAAGCGGCGCGGCAATGATCGAGAACACCGAAGAACTTGCTTTCCTTATGGGAATGTCCTTGAAAAAAGAAAGGGAAATAATCTTAAACGAAAGCGAAAAAGCCGTCTATAAGTCGATTAAAGAAGGTGTTTCGTCAATGGACGAGCTTTCGCAAAGGTTCGGGATCGGGATAAGCGAGCTTATGACGATAACCGTTTCTCTCGAAATAAAAAGGCTTATCGCAAAAGGTTCGGACGGGCGTTATTACGCGACTTAAACCCGAAACGCAAAAGCATAAAGATAACAAAACGCAAAAGCAATAAACGAAAAAATACAAAACGAATTTCGGAGGAAATATGCAACTTATAATCGTAGAATCGCCGTCAAAGGCAAAAACCATCGAAAAATATCTCGGGGGAAAATATAAAGTGGACGCGAGCGGCGGACACGTCAGGGATTTGCCCGAAAAGAGACTGGGCGTGAACATAGCCAAAAACTACGAGCCTAATTACGTTATATCCGCGGACAAAAAGCCGATTATCAAAAGACTTAAAGAAAAGGTCGAAAAAGCCGACAAAGTTTATCTCGCAACCGACCCGGACAGAGAGGGAGAGGCGATAAGCTGGCATTTGCAGGAAGTTCTCGGTTTAAAGAAAGATAAATCGCAGAGAATAGAGTTCAACGAAATAAGCGAAAGGGCGGTTAAAGAAGCTTTGAAAAATCCGAGGGAGATAAACCAGAACCTCGTCGATTCTCAGCAGGCGAGAAGAGTTCTCGACAGACTCGTCGGTTATAAGCTCAGTCCGCTCCTTTGCAAGAGAATACAGAACGGACTTTCCGCAGGACGCGTTCAATCCGTCGCGCTCAGAATAATCGTAGACAAAGAAAGGGAAATAAAAGCCTTCGTTCCCACCGAATACTGGAATGTAACCGCGCTTTTATCCGACGGACAGCATAAGCCGTTCACGGCGTACCTTGCCGAAAAGGACGGAAAGAAGTTCAAACCCTCCTGCAAGGAAGAAGCCGAAGCCGTGGAAAACGCGGTGAAAGCGGAGAACGGTTCTTTCGAGATAAAGCAGATCAAAAAGACGGACACCAAGAGCCACGCGCTCCCGCCGTTTACGACATCCACAATGCAACAGGACGCGTCGGCAAAGCTTAATATGTCCTCGCCTATGTGCATGCAGGTCGCTCAGCATCTTTACGAAGGTATCGAAACTTCCGAAGGTCATCTCGCGCTCGTAACCTATATCAGAACGGACTCCGTGAGAATTTCCGCGGAATCCCAGATGAGCGCAAGAGAATATATCAAGGAGAGATACGGCGAGGAATACGTCCCCGAGAAGCCGAATTTCTATAAATCCAAGAAGAACGCGCAGGACGCGCACGAAGCAATCCGTCCGATAGACGTTCGTCTTACGCCCGAGAAAGTCAAACCCCTTCTCGACAGAAACCATTACAACTTATACAAACTTATTTACGAAAGATTTATCGCATCGCAGATGAGCGAAGCTAAATACAACTTCGTAACGATAGATTCCGTTTGCGGCGATTACACTTTCAAAACCAACGGCAGAACCGTGGTTTTCAAAGGTTATACCGCCGTTTACGACGATTATAAGGCGACCGATACGACCGAAGACGGCGAAATCGTCAAGGTTATTCCGCCCGTTAAGGAAGGCGAAAAAGTTATTTCCGAAAAAATCGAAAAGGAACAGAAATTCACCAAGCCGCCCGTGAGATTTACCGATGCGAGCTTAGTCAGAATTATGGAAGAAAAGGGCATCGGCAGACCGTCCACTTACGCGACGATAATTTCCGTGCTTTCCAAACGTAAATATACGACAAAAGAGAACAAGTATATCGTGCCTACCGAAATTGCGTTCAGAATAACCGATATGCTTGTTAAATATTTCCCCGACGTTATGGACGTTTCGTTCACGGCGGATATGGAAGACAAGCTCGACGATATCGAACAGGGCGGACAGGACTGGCATAAAATTATCGCCGATTTCTACCCCCCGTTTGCCGATAAACTCGCTTTCGCGGCTACCGACGGCGACGAGATCACGGATATCCTTTGCGAGAAATGCGGCGCGCCGATGATAAGAAAGAACGGCAGATACGGAAAATTCCTCGCTTGCTCGAATTATCCGAAATGCTCCAACATAAAATCGGAAAAAGAAGAAGTTTCCGACGTGAAATGCGAGAAGTGCGGAGCAATGATGGTTTATAAAACGGGCAAATACGGAAAATTCCTCGCTTGCCCGAACTATCCCGAATGTACAAACGTCAAGCCTTTGGACGAGGAATCGACGACGGAGAAATGCGAGAAGTGCGGCGGCGAAATGGTCGTTAAAAAAGGCAGATTCGGGAAATACCTGCAATGCACGGTTTGCAAGGAAACGAAGAGTCTGGCGGAAAAAGTCGGCGTTTGCCCGCAGTGCGGTTGTCCGACGCAGAAAATGACGTCCAAGAGCGGCAAGGTGTTCTACGGTTGCTCGGGTTATCCCGATTGCAACTTTATGAGCTGGGATCTGCCCACGGGAGAACATTGCCCCAAGTGCGGAAGTTACATCGTGCTTGCAAAAGACGGCAAAACCCGCAAATGCTCGAACAAGGAATGCGATTACACGGATAAGCCGAAAAAAGCCAAGAAAAGCGAAGAAAAAGACTAATAACAGATGAAAGAAAAAATAAAAATAATAGGCGGCGGACTTGCGGGGAGCGAAGCGGCGTATTACCTTGCGAAAAAGGACTACGAGATCGAGCTTTACGATATAAAACCGAATTCGTTCACTCCCGCGCATAAAAGTCCGCTGTTCGGCGAACTCGTTTGTTCGAATTCGCTCAAAAGCAACGACGTTTACGCCAACGCCTGCGGACTTTTAAAAGAAGAAATGCGTATTTTAGGCTCGATGGTCATAGACTGCGCCGACAAAACGAGAGTTCCCGCAGGGGCGGCGCTCGCCGTCGACAGAGAGGAGTTCGCAAAGAGTATCACCGAAAAACTTAAATCGATGCCGAATATCCGCTTTATATGCGAAGAGGTCGGAAGTTTCGATTTAAACGACAACGTTATCGTTGCGACGGGACCTCTGACGACGGGCAAACTTTGCGATTTCATAAAATCGATAACGGGCGACGGATTTTATTTTTACGACGCCGCCGCGCCGATAATTTCGGGTGATTCGATCGATATGAGCGAAGCTTTCGTGTCCGACAGATACGGCGAGGCGGGCGAGGGCGATTACGTCAATTGCCCGATAGACAAGGACGGATATCTCGGATTTTACAAAGAACTTATTTCCGCAAAGCGTGCCGAACTTCACGATTTCGAGGACGTAAAAGTTTTCGAAGGTTGTATGCCCGTGGAGATAATGGCGGCTCGCGGCGAAGATACGCTGAGGTTCGGACCGCTAAAACCCGTAGGGCTAACCGACCCGCGAACGGGAAAACGCGCGTACGCTTGCCTGCAACTGAGAAAAGAGGACGAAGAGGGCAGAAGATACAATATGGTCGGTTTTCAGACAAATCTTTTGTTTCCCGAGCAGAAAAGAGTGTTCTCGATTTTCCCCGCCCTTAAAAACGCAGAGTTTCTTCGTTACGGCGTAATGCACAAAAACACCTATATAAACTCCCCGAAAAACTTAAACTCCGATTTTTCGATGAAAGAACATCCGAGCGTATATTTCGCGGGGCAGATTACGGGCGTAGAAGGCTACGTCGAAAGCACGGTGAGCGGGCTTATGGCGGCTATAAATATCGACAGAAAGCTTTCCGGCAAAGAACCGCTTAAACTTAATTCGGACACGGTAACGGGCGCGCTGTCGGAATATATCGCATCTAAAACAGAGGATTTTCAGCCGATGAATGCGAACT
Source organism: uncultured Clostridia bacterium (assembly GCA_934271735.1). GTDB lineage: Bacteria > Bacillota > Clostridia > Christensenellales > Borkfalkiaceae > UBA10281. The sequence goes on from CAKQSB010000006.1 coordinate 100,596, forward strand.
ACGGTATACTTTCGCCCCTTCCCGTTTCTATGGGAAAGGTTAAAAAAGCCGACAAAAAGAGAATTTTAAGCGAAAGAGCAATAAAAGAAATAAAATTTATCAAGGAACAATTATGAGTATAGAATTTAAAGGAACAACGATATGCGCCGTAAGGAAAAACGGCAAAACGGCTATCGCGGGCGACGGTCAGGTCACGATGGGCGAATCGGTCGTTTTCAAAAACAGCGCGAGAAAAGTAAGAAGAATATATAACGGTAACGTCGTTATAGGTTTTGCCGGCGGCGTTGCGGACGCGTTCTCGCTTTGCGAGAGATTCGAGGCAATGCTCAATAAATACGCGGGCAATTTAGAACGCAGCGCGGTGGAACTCGCCGAGCAGTGGCGCAGAGATCAGGCGGGCAGAAAGCTCGAAGCGATGATGATATGCGCGGATAAAAACAATCTGCTCGTTATCTCCGGTATGGGCGACGTTATGGAGCCCGACGGCGACGTGTGCGCTATCGGAAGCGGCGGAAATTACGCTTTGGCGGCGGCGAGAGCGTTGGTCGAGGAAACGGACTTAAGTGCGGAAGAAATCGCTACGAAAGCGCTTAAAATCGCAAGTAAAATATGTATTTTCACCAACGATAACATTCGTTGCGAAGTCGTTTGATTTTATATCGTTTCGATACGGAAAATAAAGACAGGGAGGTTTTTTAAATGGATTTAAGCCCCAGAGAGATAGTTAAAGAACTCGATAAGTACATTATCGGGCAGGACAGGGCGAAGCGCGCGGTTGCCGTTGCTCTTCGCAACAGATACAGAAGAAGCCGGCTTTCGGAAGAACTCCGCGAGGAAATTACGCCGAAGAATATAATTATGAAAGGACCTACGGGCGTAGGTAAAACCGAAATCGCGAGAAGGCTCGCGAAGCTCGTAAAAGCTCCGTTTATCAAGGTCGAAGCGACGAAGTATACCGAAGTCGGTTACGTCGGCAGAGACGTTGAGTCGATGATAAGAGACCTTGTCGAGGCGAGTTACCGTATGGTTAAAGAAGAGCAAGTTGCCGTCGTGTCCAAAAAAGCGACTGCCGTTGCCGAGAAAAAAGTACTCGGAGTTTTAACCGAGGCTTTGAAAACCGAACGCGGAGACAAGCCCAAGGAAGAATGGGAAAACGAGGTTTTAAATAAACTTCGCGGCGGCGAGTATGATAAATTCCCCATAGAAATCGACGTTGCCGAGGAAAATAAGCCGTTGGAGCTTATGAACGGTATGGGCGCGGAAATTTCTATCGGTTCGATTTTCGGCGATATGATGCCCAAAAAACGCAAACGCAGAAAAATTACCGTCAAAGAAGCGATGGCTTTGATCGTCGCGGAAGAGAGCGAAAAACTTATCGATAACGACGCCGTTAAAACGGAAGCCGTGAGAAGAGCCGAGGAAGAGGGTATTATTTTCATCGACGAAATCGATAAAATCGCAAGCGGTGCGAAATCAAACGGACAGGACGTTTCGAGAGAGGGCGTGCAGAGAGATATTCTGCCTATCGTCGAGGGGTCGGCCGTAAACACCAAGTACGGAATAGTCAAAACCGATTACATTCTGTTTATAGCGGCGGGCGCATTCCACGTTTCGGCTGTAGAGGATCTTATTCCCGAATTGCAAGGCAGATTCCCGATAAAGGTCGAGCTCGATTCGCTCACCAAGGACGATTTCGTGAACATTCTCACCATTCCGCAGAACGCAATCACTTCGCAGTACGCTCATCTTCTCGCCGTGGATAACATCGAGCTTGTTTTCACGCCCGAGGCCATTTCCGAAATCGCCGCAATTTCGGCGGAAATCAACGCTACGAGCGAGGATATCGGCGCGAGAAGGCTGCACACCGTTATGGAAAACCTCTTAGAGGATATTTCCTATAACGCGGGCGGGGATATTCCGCTTACGAAAGTAGTCGTGGACGAAAAATACGTCGAAGAGCATTTGTCCAAGGAAATAGCGGCTCAGAGCGTCAAAAAGTATATTTTATAAACAATTTAAAGAGGATAAAGAAATGATAAACATACCCAAGGGAACAAAGGACGTTCTGCCTTTTGAAAGTTATAAGTGGCACTACGTCGAAAGAATTGCGAGAGAAACCGCCGATTTGTACTGTTTAAACGAAATACGTACCCCCACTTTCGAACACACGGAGTTGTTTTTGAGAGGAGTTGGCGACACGACGGATATAGTAAATAAGGAAATGTATACTTTTCTCGACAAGGGAGAGAGAAGCATTACTTTAAAACCCGAGGGAACGGCGGGTGTTGCGAGATGTTTTATCGAAAACGGACTTTTCAATAACGCTATGCCCCTTAAAATGTATTATATCACGCCCGTTTTTCGTTACGAAAACCCTCAGAAAGGGAGACTGAGAGAACATCACCAGTTCGGCGTGGAAGTTTACGGCGGCGCGGGCGCGGATACCGACGCGGAAGTTATCAAGCTTGCTTACACCGTTTTGAAAAAATGCGGACTTTCCGTCAAGCTTTATATCAACAGTATGGGTTGCCCCGAGTGCAGAAAGAAGTATAACGAGGCTTTGAAAGACTATTTTGCCGATAAGCTCGATAAGCTTTGCCCCACTTGCCGCGAAAGATATTATAAAAATCCCCTCCGTATTCTCGACTGCAAGGAAGACGGTTGCAAGGCTCTTTGCAAGGACGCGCCGAAGATCGTCGATTATCTTTGCGACGATTGCTCCGCGCACTTCAAAAAATTGCAGGAGCTTCTGACCGATTGCGGCGTGGCGTACGAGATCAACCCGTTTATCGTGAGAGGTCTCGATTATTACACGAAAACCGTTTTCGAGTTCGTGACAACTGCTCTCGGCTCGCAGGGCACCGTCTGCGGCGGCGGAAGATACGACAATCTTATCTCCGAGCTTGGCGGAACGCCTACCTGCGGAGTTGGTTTCGGTATGGGTATCGAAAGACTTTTAATGCTTATGGAAGCTGAAAACGTCGTCATCCCCACGCACGATAATCCCAAACTTTATATTGCGACTATGGGCGACGAAGCTTATAAAAAAGCTTTCGAAATAGCGTCCGTTTTAAGAGACAAGGGCGTTAAAGCGGAAGTAGACCATGCGGGCAGAGGAGTTAAGGCGCAGTTTAAATATGCCGATAAAATTCACGCCGAAAACGTTATAACTATCGGCGAAAACGAACTTAATTCGGGCGTTGCGCAAATAAAAAATATGACCGACGGAACGCAGAAAGAAATTAAAATCGACGAAATCGCGGCATATTTCGGCAGATAATACGCATAATAAGTTTGAAATAATTTTTTTTCGGGCGGCGGCGAGCGATTTTTATTTCACCGCGCCGAAACCGAATAAAAATCAAGGAGATTACTATGGAAGAAAAAATAATAAACGTTTTAGACGACGAATTCGAAGCCGAGGTTTTAAAGGCGGACAAGCCCGTTCTGGTAGATTTCTGGGCGAGCTGGTGTATGCCTTGCAAAATGCAGAGCGAAGTTCTGCACGAAGTTTTTCCGAAGCTTGCGGGCAAAGTAAAGGTTGCTAAAGTCAATGTGGACGAAAGCGAAAAGACGGCTATAAAGTACGGAATATCGAGTATTCCCACGCTTATGGTTTTTGTCGGCGGGGAATTAAAAGAAAAAACCGTCGGGCTTTCTTCGTCCGCGGAGATAAGCGAAATGCTTATAAAATACATCGGCTGATTAGTTTCGATTAAACCGCGGAAATGCGGCTATAAGTCGATTATCGCAATAAAATAAAAAACAAAACGCCATACGCGAAGCTTTTTTCGAGCTTACGTATGACGTTTTGTTTTTGTTTCGGAATTTTTTCGGTAATAATCAGTTGTCTATTTTCTTTGCTTCGTAAATTGAATCGTCGGACAGGCTGCCGCGAGACACGACATAGCTTGTATCGGAATACGAAGCTGTTTTATATGTGGACGAATAAAGATCTCCGTTCGGCTGCTCGAAAACTTCTTTTCTGTCTCCGTAGTAATCCTGAACGTACCACTTGCCGTTTTCTTCGTAAAGCGCGTATTTCCCGGGCGCGTACGCTATTTCTTTTGCCTGCGCGCTGTAACTTTCTTCGGATGAATCGCCGTCCGTCGAGTAATCGCCGCTATATGAATTTCCGCTTGCGACTGCGCCGGTAACGAAGTAAACAATCACGCCGAGAACGCACCCCGCAGCAAGTAACGCAATCGCCGCCAGGGCGATACTCCAGAAAACGCACACGAGATACCAGCCGACCGTCTGCGTTTTTATTTTGCGCATTAAAATGAAATAGAGCAGAATCGAAACGCCTAACGATAAAAGTTGTAACGGCAACATAAGAGATATCGGACCGACCAGCATTTTCGCCGAATATGTGGTATAATCGAGGACGAACCAGTCGAAAATCAAAGCGATAACGCCTGCGAAAATTCCCGCGACAAATCCTTTTTTACCGTTTCGGATTTGCATTATCGATAAAAGTATGAGCGCGTTGGAGTAGCAGTACTGCGCAACCGATTGCCGAACGGGTTCGAGCGTTACGAAATGCGCGATTATTCTTAAGATTACCGCGAGAACTGTAAAGCAGTACGCGGCTGCGGTAAGGCGTTTTTTCTTCTTTTCCGCGTACGCTTTTTCCCAGACGGTTACGTCGTTGCGGTTTACCTTTTCGACAGGTTTCTTTTCGATTACCTTGCTTGACAAATGTTCTTTAAGATTATCGATGAAGTTTTGCGCCTTTTCGTTTCCGTTTTTAAGACATGTTTGGTAAATTTGCATCGCCTTGTCCGTGTCTTCGGGGTAGCCGTACATACCGTATTCGTGATACAAACCGATTGCAAGGTCTGCGTCCGTGTTGCCGAGTTGCTTTGCTTTTTCGGTAAATCTGCGGATTTCGCTTTCCGTTTCGCGTATGGTTTCCTCGTCCGTTTCGCCGTCGAGCATCGCTTCCAGACCGAACGCGATCGCAAGGCTGCATTCTCCCGTCCGATCGTAATCGTAGCCTTTCATATAATAATCGATAGCTTTCGGAACGTCGTGAGGTATCTGTTCGCCGTACTGGTAAATTTTTCCAAGCTCCGCGTAAACGGAATTTTCCCCGAGACTTATGGCTTTTTCCAGAGCCGCTATGGCTTTATTTTCGTCTTTTCCGACGCCTAATCCCTCTTTATACATAAGCCCTAAGACTCCGAGAAGTTGCGCGTGGTTACTGTTTTCGCCGAGTGAAAATATCTGATATGCGGTCTGCGCGTCCTGTTCGACTCCGTAAAAGCCGTTTAAATACACGCAACCTACGCCGTACAGGCAGGAAACGTTTCCTTTTTTCGCGCCGTTTTGCGAATAATCGAATATTTTCGGGCTTGACATACAGTAATCCGAAAACTCGGCGAACTCGGGAAGAGATTGCTTTTTCCGGGCAATCAGATCCCAGAAATATGAGGAGAGAGCAATGCAATCGTCTTCCGAAGTTCCCTTGTCGAGTCTGCGTTCCATTTCGCGGAGCGCGTTTTTATCGCCTTTTTCGTATAAGGATATAAGTTCGTTTACGGGTATCCCTATGTAATCCATATGCGTAAATCCTTATTTGTCGAAGTGGTAATAAAGTTCGTCTTCCGTCAGTTCCACGCCTACGGGAGTTTTCAAAGTGACCTGCGTTTTGTTTTCCTTTCCGCATTTTTTGCATAAAAGAACAACGTCAACGTCGGTGAAGTAATCGGTTACGCCTTTATGCGGTTGTCCGTGCTGACGGTATTTCTGAATACAGGATGAATCGTATTTTTCGCCGCAGAACGGACATTTTTTGCTTCTGTTCGTTATTTTTTTGAAGATGATAAATCCGACAATAACGACGGCTACGAAAACAATAATAAGTAAAATAGGCATAATTTTCTCCTTTGTTTAAGGTTAAATGCGTATAATTTTTATTAAACGTCCGATAAACGCTTGTTACACGCCTAAAATTTTATCTCCGAGAGACTGAATACGGGAGCAGAGTTGAACTTCGATTAACGGGATTATAACATATCCGTATAACGCCATTAAAAGAATAATCAGTCCGTTGCTCGTTCTTCTGCCCCTTGATTTCAACACGACGTAGTTGTTGTAACAAAACATCGCGAACCCCATTGTGATAACGCTCACGAGCGGAATAAGGCTTATCAGAAGAAAAATAGTAAAGCGTTTTTTGACGGTTGCCGTCATCGCTTTGAGTTCCTCTTCCGAAGCGCCGTTTGTCCATTCGTAGAATTCTTCACGACTCATTGCCATAAGTTCTTCCTCCGTTTTTGCCGCCGTTTTTTTCGGCAGCGTTGTTTTAATTTAAGTTAAACGCGTTAAAAATTGAAAAAACGTTGCTTTTACTATTGTAAAAAGCAATAAAAAAACGTTCTTTCAAACAATTGTAACACGATTATATCACGCCCGATAGGCGTATGTCAAGCATTTTACGCCTATTGGTTGTAAAATTTACATATGATTACCACAAGTCAGATACAAAAAAAGTTAGCCGAAGCAATAAAACTGAGCGGAAAAACGCAAGCTGAGATAGGACGACAACTCGGAATTTCTCAACAAACCGTATCTCATTATATAAAAGGAGACAAGCTCCCCGCGCTTGATACGCTCGCGAATTTATGCGTTTTATTAGACGTCGACCCTGCGGAAATTCTCTGTACGGAAGAGGACGAGAGGTCGTGTTGAATTTCGGCTTATCATATGCGTCGCAAGAGAAAAGACGGGCTATAAGTCGATTAACTGAAAAATTTATAGTATAAGAAATCGGGAGACTGTAATTGTTACCGGATTATTCTTGGCTGGCATGGGTTTATATAATACCGCATATGAACCAACGTTTGCTGTTATTTAATGTTGTGTTATTGCGGGTTGGCAAAAAGCAGCCGCGGGCAGAAAATTTTCCGCCCGCGGCTGCTTTTTGTTATGAATTGTATTTTTATCGGCGCGATTTAAAATCGTCGATAAGTTGTTGAATGTGAACGATTTCATTCGGTTTCAATCCCGAAACGTTTATAGTTTCGTTTTTGTCGCGTCCTAACAGATAGTCCGTGCTTATGCAGAAAAAATCGGCAAGCTTAACGAGCATTTCCACCGACGGCGCGACGTTATCGTTTTCCCAGTTGCTGATACATTGTTTTGTAAGCCCGAGCTTGTTTGCAAGTTCGACCTGCGTCATATTTCTTGCTTGTCTGAGTGCTTTTATGTTTTCGTTCAGCATAATCCATTCTCCAAAAATAAATAAACTTTTTACCATTGTATAAAAATTAGTTGACAAACTAAAAATACTTTAGTATATTGATTATTGACAAAAGATTGTTTATCTAATCAGAATAACAATGATAAAAAGGAGAATAACAATGAAAAAAATCGTGTTGATTGTTTTATCGGCGGTGATTTTTATCGGGGCGATAATCGGAGTCGTTTTAGCTGTAAATAATAACGATAAACCTCAGAACTCCGCATCCGTAAGCGAAACGGTAAGTTCGACGGAACGAGAAACAAATTCGGAAAGCGAAGAAACTTCCGCTTCCGAAACGGGAAAATCTTCGGATAAAACGGAAAGCGATAGTGTTTCCGCAAGCGAGAATGAATCGGAAGAAGTTTCCGAAAGCGAAAGCGCGGAAGAAAGCGAGAGTAATTCCGAAAACGAAAGCGAAAGCGCAGAGGAAAGTGAAAGCTTCGATGAATCGGCCGAAGAATCGGAAAGCGAAAGCGTTCATACCCACAAATATAATAAAGAGGTTGCAACGGATAAATATAAGGTTTCTGCCGCAACTTGCTACAAAAAAGCGAAATATTATTATTCCTGCGAATGTGGCGAAGCCGGAAAAGAGACTTTCGAGGCGGGGAGTTTCGCTCCGCATATCTCGGTTCTTTTAAAAGGACGCGCGGCGACTTGCACGGAAAGCGGTTTGACGGACGGGAAAATTTGCGGCGTTTGCAATAAAGTTCTCGAGGCGCAGAATATCGTTCCCGCCCTCGGACACAATCTTGTTCATCACGAAGCTAAGGAAATTTATAATTGCTATGACTACTGGTGGGACGAATATGACGATTGCACGCGTTGCGATTATTCCACAAAAATTATTTTGCCGCCGTCACATAAATATGTCAAGGGTATTTGTTCTGTTTGTCTGCGAATAGAACCTACGGACGAAAAATATTTTACAGTCGAAGAGCTTGAAGACGGAACTTGCTCAATATCCGCAAACAGTGAATTCAAGGAGGATTATCCAAACGGAATAATTATTCCGAGTACAATAAACGGAAAAACTGTGAGTAAAATAAAGAAGTTCGGGAGTTTTGACGTTAAAAAAATTGTTATTCCCGAAACCGTAACGGAGATTGCGGCATATGCCTTTGAGGGTAGTAATCTTGAGAGCGTTTATATTCCCGATTCGGTAACAATCATAGGAGAATCTGCGTTTGCTTCTTGTCCTAATCTTGCAAATGTAAACATAGGGAACGGGGTTACGGTTATTGATACGGCGACATTTTCAAATTGTGCAAATTTAAGGAATGTGAATCTCGGGAATAGTATTACAACAATTAAAGCGTGGGCATTTTATGCGAGCTTTCATATTGAATCATTAACAATTCCGCAAAGCGTAACGGAGATTGAAACCAATGCGGTTAATACGGAGACGGCAATAATCGATAATTTATATTATTCCGGTAACTTGGAATTATGGTTTGCGGCAATCAGTGGGGAGAATAAATATACAACGGATTTCTTTTCTTGCGCGAAAAATCTCTATCTTAACGGTAAATTGTTGAGTGAGGTTGTTATAAATGACGTTACGATAATTAAAGAGCGTTCTTATTGCGAATATTCCTGGATTACAAGCGTTGTAATAAGCGACACCGTAACAGAAATACAGACTTGTGCATTTTGGTTGTGTGAAAACCTGAGTAACGTCGAATTCAAAGGAACTATGGATCAATGGTTAGGCATAACGTTCGGAAATCAGATTTTTGACGGAACTCAAGTTACCGTGGTTAAATGCTCCGACGGCGATGTTTCGGTGTAACGTTGTTTAATCGGCGTGGGAATAATTTTTAAAAGTCAGCCTATAAGTCGATAAAAACGAGATTTTAATATAAAAAAACAAAATATAAAAGCCGAAGATTTTGTAATTTTCGGCTTTTATTGCATGGTTAAAATTTGGTTAAAATTATTCGGAAAAGTGATTATATTGTTTCCTTTGCCCTCTTCCGTCAAATCTTTGCGGAAAATAGCTCGCTTTGCCGCAAATATTTATAGAGATAAGGACTTTTTATTAGTCTTGTTTGCCGCTTTCGGGGAAGAGATATTTTATCGCCTGATAAATGTGCTTTATCGGGATTATTTCTATTTTATCCGAATATTTTTTAAGATTTTCTGTGTTTCGCGCGGGCAAAAGCACCTTTTTGTAACCTAACTTAACCGCATTGTCCACGCGTTTTTCGGCTTGCGTTACGGGGCGAATTTCGCCCGTCAAACCTATTTCGCCGAAAGCGCAAACGTCGCCCGCAACGGGTATGTTTTTATAAGAACTCGCTAAGGCGAGAGCAACCGCGAGGTCGCTCGAAGGCTCGGTGAGCTTAATTCCGCCCATAACGGTTACGTAAACGTCGAAAGTGTAAAACGGCATATACGCGCGTTTTTCAAGAACGGCTAAAATAAGCATCGTTCTGTTGTAGTCAAGCCCCAAAGGCATACGCCTCGGCATTCCGAAAATTGTTTTGGATAAAAGCGTCTGAATTTCGACGGGCATACAACGGTTACCCGAAACGGACGGCGTTACGATACTGCCTGCGTCCTTTCCGCGTTCTTCCGAAACGAAAATCCCGTTGTAATCCTTAACGCCGAAAATTCCGTTTTCGCGCATTTCGAAAACGCCGACTTCCTGCGCCGAGCCGAATCTGTTTTTGACTGCGCGGAGCAGTTTATAATTATCCTGCGGTTGTCCCTCGAAATACAAAACGGTGTCCATAATATGTTCGAGAACCTTAGGTCCTGCAATCGCGCCCTCTTTTGTAACGTGACCGACGATAAAAACGGTGGTTTTAGACGATTTTGCGAACCGCATAAGTCTCGAAGCACATTCCTTGACTTGCCCGACCGTACCCGACGAACCGCTCAGATCGTTTAAATAAACGGCTTGAATAGAGTCTACGATAAGAAAATCGTACCCCTCGGCTTCGTCGATGATGTTGTCGAGACAGGTTTCGTTCATAAGCATAAGGCTGTCCGAATTTATTCCGAGACGATTGCAACGCATTTTAACCTGCGCCTGACTTTCTTCCGCGGAAGCGTACAAAACCTTGTAATTTTTCGATAACGACAGCGCGACCTGCGTCATAATCGTCGATTTTCCTATGCCCGGATCGCCGCCGATAAGCACGAGCGACGACGGAACAATTCCTCCGCCTAAAACGGTGTTAAGTTCTTCAATGCCCGAGTCTATTCTCGTAAGTTTTTCGTGTTCGACCTCGGAGAGTTTTACGGGTTTTTGGTAGGTCGATCTCTTAATTTTATCGAGAGAAGAGGAAACGACGGTTTCCTGAATTTCCTCGTTTATCGTTCCGAATTTTCCGCAGGACGGACATCTTCCGAGCCAACCGGGAGTAACGGCTCCGCATTCGGAGCATACGTATCTTGAAGTGGTTTTGCTTTTTGCCATAATTTATCCTTTGCCGTTTATCATTTGCCGCCGAGCCTTGATCGTCGGCTTAACACGCGGCGGTTTTACCCCTTATATTTTTGCGTGAGACAGTATGCCTGAACGGCGATTCCTTCCTCTCTGCCGACAATACCTATGCCTTCCAAAGTTGTGCAGGTTATGCCCACGGCGGACTCGTTCACACCAAGCGCGCGAGCGAGATTAAGGCGTATTTTATCGACGTATTTTGCGAGTTTCGGTTTCTGCGCTTGTATCACCGCAGACACGTTAATGAGCTTATAGCCCGACTTATCGAGAATCTCTATAACTTTTTCAAGCAAAATCATACTCGAAATTCCCTTGTATTTTTCGTCTGTGTCGGGGAAGTGCCTGCCGATATCTCCGAGGCTCGCCGAGGAGAGCATTGCGTCCATAATCGCGTGGGTTAAAACGTCGGCGTCGCTGTGACCCAAAAGCCCTTTGTCGTGCGGGATTTCTATTCCGCCTAAAATAAGTTTTCTGTTTTCCGCGAGCAAATGAAGGTCGAACCCCGTGCCGACGAAAAGATTTCCGCTTTGCAGAACAGAAAAATCCTCGGGGTAGGTAAGTTTTTTGTTTGCTGTTTCGCCCTCGACGATATGGCAATTTCCTATATATTTAGTAAAAATTCCCGATTCGTCGGTAAATTCCTCGCCTGCTTTTATCATTGAAAAGGCTTTTTTGATAAGCTCGGTTTTAAAAGCCTGCGGGGTTTGCGCGGCGTATTTGTTCTTTCTCGAGGACGAAATTATAACCTTTTCGCCGTTTTCTTCCGCGCTTTCGCAAATCGTGTCGGTGACGGGTATCGCGGTTATCGCCGAACCGTATTTTTCCGCGGCGAGAACACAGTCCCTGATTATCCTTTCCGAAACGTAAGGCCTTGCCCCGTCGTGAATTAAAACGACGTCCCCTTTAGCGGCGTTCAGACCGTTTTCAACCGAACCGCATCTTGTTGCCGATCCGACTACAAAAACCGCGTTAATCGACCTATAGCGGCACTTTTCTTTAAAAATCGGCTCGTCTTCCTTGGAGCATACGACGATTATTTCGTCGATTACTCCGCTTAAAGAAAATACCGATAAAGTTTTTTCGAACGGAGTTATTCCGCCGATATCTTTCAGAAGCTTGTTGAATCCGAACCCGGCTCTTTCGCCCGAGCCTGCGCAGGTGATTATCGCGCTTACCATAATCTTCTCCTTAATGCTATATCATTATATAATGTTAAATAAAATCTGTGCGATACAATATAAAATAAATTTTATGCAATCCGCAATGATTTTTGAAGATTACTCGTTGATAATCTCGTAAAGAGAAGCGGCTTCGTCCTTTTTAACCGTTTCCTTTAAGTTTAAAACCCTGAAAACGAGCGAGCCTTCGCCGAACGCAATGGAAACAACGTCGCCCACTTTAAGGTTGTAAGCAGGTTTGACGGATTTGCCGTTTACTTCGACTCTTCCGCCCGAACACGCGTCGTTTGCGACGCTTCTGCGCTTTAAAATTCGCGAAACTTTCAAAAATTTGTCTATTCTCATAATTTACCTCACGATATTTTTACCAAAATTTATACTAAATTCGTTAAAACCCATTAAAATCCTTGACAAGAAAGCCGTTCTGCATTATAATTAAGTAATGCTATAATCTCCATAATAGCGTCTTTTTACGCCATTTTCGGGAAAATGCTCCCGGACGCGGACGACGGCAAAAGCTGGAACAAGGATTGTTTTTTGCGGATAAAATCTGCGAAAAACGGGAAATTTCAGTGGCGGAAAATCCGACCGGTCTTTGCTTGACCGAACGGCGGGCGATTTTGAAAAATGTCAAGCGGTGAAGAAAATTCTTTCCGTTGATGGCAAAAATCGCTCGGAATATATGGGCAAAAAAGCCCGTTCAGGTTCGGTCACAGGCGTATTATACACCATTAGGGAAATTAAATCAACAAAAAAGGAGTCAATTTAATGACACGCAATTTACCGATAGTTAAATTCGGGAACGTCGAAAGAAGAACTTTCTCAAAGATAAAAGAGGTTCAGCCGATGCCTTATCTTATCGAAGTTCAGAGAGATTCTTACGCGAACTTCATCGAAGAGGGCATAAGCGAAGTATTCGAGGACTTTTCCCCGATTACCGATTATTCCGATCGTTTCGAGCTTTATTTCCTCGATCATTCTCTTTCCGACAAACCGAAGTATGACGAAAAAGAGTGCCGCGACAGAGACGCCACATACGCAGTACCTTTGAAAGTAAAAGTCAGACTCGTGAATAAAGTCACGGGCGAAGTTCTCGATCAGGACGTATTTATGGGCGAACTGCCCAAAATGACCGAGAACGGTTCGTTCATCATAAACGGCGCGGAACGTGTTATCGTTTCGCAGCTCGTTCGTTCTCCCGGCGTTTACAACGGATTCGAATTTTCCAAGACGGGCAGAAAGCTTTACGGCACGACCGTTATTCCCAACAGAGGCGCGTGGATCGAATTCGAGCAGGACGCCGACAACACGTTGTGGGTTAAGGTAGACAGAACGCGTAAGCTCACGGCTACCGTTCTTCTCCGCGCGCTCGGTTTCGGAACGGACGAGAGCATAAAGGCAATCTTCGAGGACGACCCGATGATTACGGCTACAATGGAAAAAGACGTAGCCAAATCCGAAGGCGAAGGTCTTTTCGAACTTTACAGAAGACTTCGTCCCGGCGAAGTTCCCACCGAAGAAGCCGTTCGTCAGCACCTTAAAAACCTTTTCTTCGATCCGAGAAGATACGACTGCGCCAAGGTCGGCAGATATAAATTCAACAAACGTCTCAATATGGGCGTGAGACTTCCCGGCGTAACCGCTTACGAAGATATCGTAAACGAGGACGGCGAACTTCTCGTCAAAAAGGGCGAAGTTATAACTCCCGAGCAGGCGAAGCTTATTCAGAACAGCGGCATCAACGTTGTTTATGCATTGACCGAAAACGGCGAAAAGCACAAGATTATCGGTAATAACGTAGTCGATTTCGAAGCAGTCGCGGGCGTTTCCCCGAGACCGTTCGGACTTATCGAAAACATTTATTATCCCAACTACGTCTTCGCGAAAGAACTTGCGGAAGCTGTTAAGACAAGCACGATAGAAGACGTTGCGGAAAAATATATCGACAGAATCAATCCTCTTTTCTATGTCGAGGAAACCGTCGTTCCCGAGGGCGAAGAAATGAAACCCGAGGACAGAAAGAACCTCGAAAAGAGAAGAGAACTCCGCAGGAGATTTGTTTTCGCATGCCGCGCGTTCTTCGATATTTTAGAGGCGGGCGTACCCGAAAAACTTACGAGCGAGCAGAAGAAAAACATTAAGCCGCTCATCGATAAATTAAACCATAAGCACATAACCACAGACGATATAATCGCTACTATTTCCTTGAACAGCGACCTTAACTACGGCATCGGAACCGTCGACAATATCGACCACCTCGGCAACCGTAGAGTAAGATCGGTAGGCGAACTTTTACAGAACCAGTTCAGAATCGGTATCAACCGTCTCGAAAGAGTTATAAAGGAAAGAATGTCCACGCAAGATCCGAAAGACATCACGCCTAACGGACTTATCAACGTTCGTCCCGTTTCGAGCGCGATTAAAGAGTTCTTTGGTTCTTCCCAGCTCTCCCAGTTTATGGATCAGACAAACCCCATCGCCGAGCTTACGCATAAGAGGAAGCTCTCCGCGTTAGGACCGGGCGGACTGAACAGAGAAAGAGCTACGTTCGAAGTCCGAGACGTTCACTACACGCACTACGGCAGAATGTGTCCTATCGAAACCCCCGAAGGTCAGAACATAGGTCTTATCACTTCGCTTTCGGCTTACGCGAAGGTAAACGAGTACGGCTTTATCGAGTCGGCTTACAGAAAAATAGATAAAGCGACGGGCAAGGCTACCGATCACGTAGATTACCTCACCGCGGACGAAGAAGACGCGTTCGTCGTCGCTCAGGCTAACGAACCGCTCGACGAAGAAGGTCGTTTCGTCAATGCGCGTGTCGCTTGCAGAAGAAGAGACGAGATAACCGAACTTCCGAGAGAGGAAATCGATTATATGGACGTTTCGCCCAAGCAGCTCGTATCTGTCGCTACCGCGCTTATTCCCTTCCTTGAAAACTGCGATACCAACCGTGCGCTCATGGGTTCCAACATGCAACGTCAGGCAGTTCCTCTTCTTAAACCGGAAACTCCTATCGTCGGAACGGGTATCGAAGCAAAGATCGCGTACGACTCCGGCGTTATGATCATCGCCGAAAAAGCCGGCGTAGTCAAATCCGTTTCGGGCAGCGAAATCGTCGTCAACGAAAACGACGGAACGACTACGGGATTCGACAGAGTATACGTACTCAAAAAATTCCAGAGATCCAACCAGGGCACCTGCCTAAACCAGAAGCCTATCGTAAAAGTAGGCGATATAGTAGAAAAAGGAACTATTCTCGCGGACGGCCCCGCAACGTGCGACGGCGAGCTTGCGCTCGGAAGAAACATTCTCATCGGCTTCATGACGTGGGAAGGTTATAACTACGAAGACGCTATTCTTCTTTCCGAAAAGCTTGTTCAGAACGACGTGTTCACTTCTATCCATATCGAAGAACACGAAATCGAATGCCGCGAAACAAAGCTCGGCAACGAAGAATTCACGAGAGATATTCCGAACATCGGCGACGACGCGCTTAAAGACCTCGACGAAAACGGCGTAATCCGTATCGGCGCGGAAGTTACGAGCGGCGATATCCTCGTCGGTAAGGTTTCTCCCAAGGGCGAAACCGAGCTTACCCCCGAAGAAAGACTTTTAAGAGCAATCTTCGGCGAAAAGGCGAGAGAAGTCAAAGATACGTCTCTCCGCGTTCCTCACGGCGAAGGCGGTATAGTCGTAGACGTTAAAAAATTCACAAAAGCAAATAAAGACGAATTGTCCCCGGGCGTTACCGAACTTATCAGAGTTTATATCGCGCAGAAGAGAAAGATTTCCGTCGGCGATAAGATGGCGGGACGTTACGGAAACAAGGGCGTTATTTCGAGAATCCTTCCCGAAGCGGATATGCCGTTCTTAGCGGACGGAACTCCCTTGCAGATAGTCCTTAACCCCCTCGGCGTTCCCTCCCGAATGAACATCGGTCAGGTTCTTGAGGTACACCTTTCGCTTGTCTGCAAACAGCTCGGCTGGAAGATCGCGACCCCGGTATTCGACGGCGCGACCGAAAAGGAAATCAAAGATCTTCTCGAAGAAAATCATTTCGTCAATCCTTACGGCGAAGTCGACGGCAAGATTCAGCTTTACGACGGAAGAACGGGCGAGCCGTTCGAACACAGAGTAACCGTAGGTTACATGTATATGATTAAGCTCCACCACCTTGTCGACGATAAGATCCACGCGCGTTCGGTCGGACCATACTCCGTGGTTACTCAGCAGCCCCTCGGCGGAAAGGCGCAGTTCGGCGGTCAGAGATTCGGAGAAATGGAAGTCTGGGCGCTCGAAGCTTACGGCGCGTCGCATATACTTCAGGAAATTCTTACCGTCAAGTCGGACGACGTTGTCGGAAGAGTTAAAACTTACGAATCTATCGTAAAGGGCAGCGACATTTCCGAACCGGGCATACCCGAATCGTTCAAGGTTATGCTTAAAGAACTTCAGAGCTTGGCTCTCGATATGAAAGTTCTCACCGAAAACCACGAGGAAATCAACCTCAAGGATCTTACCGAGGACGCGGACGACGTCAACGTCAATATCAGAGAGAAAGAGAACGTCGATTACGTCGAGCTTGCTCCCGAAAAGGAAACGCATCACGAGGAAGACGAGGACGAAGTCGGTTCTATCTTCGACGATTACGACGAAGATACCTTCGACGAAGACGAGGGCTTCAAATCGAGCGATTTGTTCGATGATTTTGAGGATCTCGACGATCTTGACGCCGACGAAGACGATGACGACGGCGAAGATAAATAATACGGGAGGAGTCGTAAATAAAATATGTTTGAACTTAATAACTTTAATTCGTTACAAATAGGCGTTGCTTCCCCCGAAAAGATCAGAGAATGGTCGTACGGCGAGGTAACGCGCCCCGAAACAATAAATTACAGAACTCAGAAACCCGAAAGAGACGGCTTGTACTGCGAAAGAATTTTCGGACCTACCAAGGACTGGGAATGTCACTGCGGAAAGTACAAGAGAATAAGATACAAAGGCATCATTTGCGAAAAGTGCGGCGTTGAAGTCACGAGAGCAAAGGTCAGAAGAGAGAGAATGGGTCACATCGAACTTGCCGCTCCCGTTTCCCATATCTGGTATTTCAAGGGCGTGCCTTCCCGTATCGGTCTTATGGTAGATATTCCGCCCAAACAGCTCGAACAGGTTATTTATTTCGCCTGCTACGTCGTTCTCGATCCCGGAACTACCGATCTTCAGTATAAACAGGTCATTAACGACAGAGAATACAGAGAAGCTTGCGAGAAATTCGGCGAAAAGAGCTTTAAAGTAGGTATGGGCGCGGAAGCCATCAAGGAACTCCTTATGGCTATCAACCTCGAAAAAGAAAGCGCGGAACTTAAAAAACTTATCGCGGAAAATCCCGAAAGTCAGAAGAGCGCGAAGGCTATAAAGAGACTCGATATCGTAGAAGCGTTCAGAAAGAGCGGCAGCCGCCCCGAATGGATGATTCTCGACGTCGTTCCCGTTATCCCGCCGGAACTCCGCCCGATGATTCAGCTCGACGGCGGAAGATTCGCGACGAGCGATCTTAACGATTTGTACCGCAGAGTTATCAACAGAAACAACCGTCTTAAAAAGCTTATGGAATTCGGCGCGCCCGAAATCATCATAAGAAACGAAAAGAGAATGCTTCAGGACGCCGTAGACGCGCTTATCGATAACGGTAGAAGAGGCAAAGCCGTTTCGGGTGTAGGCAACAGAGATCTTAAATCCCTTTCGGCTATTTTAAGAGGTAAACAGGGTCGTTTCCGTCAGAACCTTCTCGGAAAACGTGTCGACTATTCCGGACGTTCGGTTATAGTCGTAGGTCCCGAACTCAAACTTTATCAGTGCGGTCTTCCCAAGGAAATGGCGATCGAACTTTTCAAGCCGTTCGTTATGAAAAAACTTGTGGAAAACAACACTTGCCATAACATAAAGAGCGCGAAGAGAATGGTCGAGAGAATGAAACCCTGCGTCTGGGATATTCTCGAAGACGTTATCAAGGATCACCCCGTTCTTTTGAACCGTGCTCCTACGCTTCACCGTCTCTCCATTCAGGCTTTCGAGCCTGTCCTCATCGAAGGCAGAGCAATTAAGCTTCACCCGCTTGTTTGCGGCGCGTTTAACGCGGACTTCGACGGAGACCAGATGGCAGTTCACGTTCCGCTTTCCATCGAAGCTCAGGCGGAAGCGAGATTCTTGATGCTTGCTTCCAACAACATTCTGAAGCTTTCCGACGGTAAGCCGGTTATGTCTCCCTCTCAGGATATGGTTCTCGGTTGCTATTACCTTACCATTACGAGAAAAGAAGAGGGCAAATATTACGACGAAAGAGAAACCGAATACGTTCTTAAGGACGACGGTTTCTTCTATGACGAAAAGAATATCAAATTCATTCCCTCGGATATCGTAAAAGGCGATAAATGCGTCGTAACGAAAGCCGATAAGGACGGAATTTATTCGAGAACGGAAAGAGAACTTAAAAATATAATCGTTTCGTGTAAACTCGTAAAAGAGGGCGGAGATCCGTCTGAAGCGGTAACGGCTTATTACTACGAGCCTGACGTTTATTCTTCTCCCGACGAAGCTTTGATGGCTTATCAGACCAAACAGCTCTGGTGTCAGGATGAAATTTACGTAAGACGTAAAGTAACGTTGCCCGACGGAACGAAACATTCGGGTATAATCAAGACCACCGCCGGCAGGATTATCTTCAACCACGGTATTCCGCAGGATATCACGGGCGCGAAATTCACCGTGAGAAACCCGGAGGATGCGGACAGTTATCTTCAGTTCGTAATCAACTTCCTTGTCGGCAAGAGTCAGCTTAAAAAGATCGTAGACGCTTGCTTCAAATCGAGAGGTTCGGGTTGCGCCGCCGATACGCTTGACTATATCAAGTCTCTCGGCTACAAATATTCCACTATCGCCGCTATCACCACGTCGGTATTCGATATGCAGGTTCCCGGCGACAAGAACAAAATCATTCACGACGCGAGCGAAGAAGTTATCGGTATCGAAAAGAAATACAACAGAGGTATTCTTACCGACGACGAACGTTATAAAGCTGTCGTCGATATTTGGACGAAAGCTACGGCAGACGTTTCCGATGTGTTACAGCTTACGCTTCGTAAGTTCAACCCCATCTGGATGATGGCGGACTCGGGCGCGCGTGGTTCTATCGACCAGATAAAACAGCTTGCCGGAATGCGTGGTCTTATGACCAACCCCAACGGTAAAATCATTGAAATTCCCGTTAAATCGTGCTTCCGTGAGGGTCTTACGGTTCTGGAATACTTCATTTCCTCCCACGGCGGACGTAAAGGTTTGGCGGATACGGCATTAAAGACGGCGGACTCCGGTTACCTTACAAGACGTCTTGTCGACGTTTCGCACAACGTTATCATTCGTGAAGAAGATTGCGGCGACGTCAAGGGTATGGAAATCGAGGCGATCAAGGGCTTGAAGGGCGAAATTATCGAAAGCTTAGAGGACAGAATTAACGGCAGATTTACTCCCGTGGACATTCTCGATCCCAAGACGGGCGACGTTCTCGTTAAGGCTAACGAAATGATCACCGAGGACGACGCGAAGAAGATTTGCGCCGCAGGCATAGAAAAAGTTACGATAAGAAGCGTATTTACCTGTAAATCGAAGTACGGCGTCTGCGCTAAGTGCTACGGTAAGAATATGAGTAATTCGCTTCCCGTTCAGATCGGCGAGGCTGTCGGTATCATTGCCGCTCAGTCTATCGGCGAACCCGGTACTCAGCTTACGATGAGAACCTTCCATACGGGCGGTATCGCGTCGACTGGCGATATAACTCAAGGTCTTCCGAGAGTAGAAGAGCTTTTCGAAGCAAGAAAACCCAAGGGCGAAGCTATCGTTTGCGAACACAGCGGTACGGTTACCATTCAGGAAAAGGACGGTATTCGTCACGTTATGGTTAAATCTCCCGAAGACGGTTCCGTTAAGGATTACGGAATTCCGTTCAGCGCGGATTTAAGAGTTAAAACGGGCGACGTTGTAGAACCCGGTTCTGTTCTTACGGGCGGTTCCGTAAACCCGCAGACTATTCTTAAAACCAAGGGCTTCAAGTCCGTTCAGGATTATATCTTGAAAGAAGTTCAGTCGGTTTACCGCAGCCAGGGCGTTGATATTAACGATAAACACGTTGAAATCATCGTAAATCAGATGCTCAGAAAGGTAAGAATTCTTTCGAGCGGAGACACGGGCTTCCTTCCCGGCGAATGCGTTGATATGCTCACGCTCGACGAGGAGAACAGCAAGGTTCTCGAAAACGGCGGAGTTCCCGCTATCGCGAAGAGAATTCTTCTCGGAATCACGAAGGCGGCTCTCGCAACCGAGTCCTTCCTTTCGGCGGCTTCCTTCCAGGAAACTTCCAAGGTTCTGACCGACGCGGCTATTCACAACAAGATCGATCCGCTTATGGGTCTTAAGGAAAACGTTATCATCGGTAAGCTTATTCCTGCGGGAACGGGCGTGAAGGATTATAAGAATCTTTCGCCGCAGTATAACTCCATAAGAGGCGTTGCTTCGGACGACGATATGGCAGACGACGATTTTGCCGACGGCGACGGAAATAAATAATTAAAACTTAAACCGAAAGCGTTTTTTATAAAGCGTTTTCGGTTTTTAAGTTAAGTTTTACGTTTTTTAGCCGCAGGCGATTGCTTTTTGTGGGAATCTCCCGCGGCTATTCGTCCGTGGCTATTTATACGCGGCGGATAAAAAGAGGATAGATATGAAAAAAGAAGAGCAGAAAACGAACGCGATACGGTCGCTCGAACAAAAGAAAATCGATTTCAAAGTACATAATTACTCGCAGGAAGAAGCGATAAGCGGAGTAGAGGTCGCGTCCGTACTCGGACAAAACCCCGATATGGTTTTCAAAACGCTCGTAACCGTCGGGAAAAGCGGAAATCATTACGTTTTTATGATTCCTGTCGCGAAAGAACTCGATTTAAAGAAAGCCGCGAAAGCCGTAGGAGAAAAGAATATCGAAATGATAAAATCCAAGGAGCTTTTGCCGCTCACGGGTTATATTCACGGCGGCTGTTCGCCTGTCGGGATGAAAAAGTTTTTCACCACGACGATAGACGAAACGGCAAAAAATTACCCGACGATTATGTTCAGCGGCGGGGCGATAGGCTTCCAGGTCGAAACGAGCTTATCCGAGCTTGCGAAAGTAATCCGTTTTTCCACCGCCGACCTCACAAAGTAACGATATTTTCGTGATTTTCATTATTGTAGTGGCATTTTAACAGATTTTTTGCCGTTGAGAATGTTTGATTTATTGTGGTAAACAAAATAAAATTTTTATCTTAACATAAAACGCCCCGCAAAACGGCTTTGCCATTCCGCGGGGCGTTGTTATATCGAATTATAAAATCAGAAACTCATTTTTCCGTTGACATTTTGTTAATTATATGATAAAATATGAATAAAAGGAGATTAAACAATGAAAAAACATTTTGTATTGTTTTTTGTATTTTCAGCTTTAATTATTTCTTCGTTCGCGCTTGTTTCCTGTAACAACGGCGTTCAGTCGGGAAGTGATTTTAA
The DNA here is from genome assembly GCA_934271735.1 of uncultured Clostridia bacterium. Classification (GTDB taxonomy): domain Bacteria; phylum Bacillota; class Clostridia; order Christensenellales; family Borkfalkiaceae; genus UBA10281. The sequence goes on from CAKQSB010000006.1 coordinate 122,077, forward strand.
CGGCGGAAATTCTTTTTCGGAAAGTAATTTCGATAGCGAAAACCCTGCCGAAAGCGTTAAAGACAGCGTTTCGCAAAGCGAAAACCCTTCCGAAAGCGTTAAAGAAAGCGTTTCGCAAAGCGAAAACCCTTCCGAAAGCGTTAAAGACAGCGTTTCGCAAAGCGAAAACCCTTCCGAAAGCGTTAAAGAAAGCGTTTCGCAAAGCGAAAACCCTTCCGAAAGCGTTAAAGAAAGCGTTTCGCAAAGCGAAAAACCTGCCGAAAGCGTTGAAGAAAGCGTTTCGCAAAGCGAAAACCCTGCCGAAAGCGTTGAAGAAAGCGAAGAAATTGCAGAATCTACCGATTCCAAATGGTTTAAATTCACTTTTTTATATGACGGGAGCGGTTATTCTGTTTCAAAATGCGACGATTATGACGTAAATACATATCCGACGGAAATTGTTATCCCGAAAACATATAACGGCGAGCCTGTGACGAGTATCGGTAATGGGGCGTTTGAGGATTGCAGCGGACTTACGAGCGTAACAATCCCGGACAGCGTAACTTCTATAGGTTGGAGTGCGTTCAGCGGTTGCAGCAGCTTAACGAGCGTAACAATCCCGGACAGCGTAACTTATATAGGCTATGTTGCGTTCGCTTATTGCAGTGGACTTGAAAGCATAAGCGTATCGTCCGGCAATACAAAATATCATAGTAACGTAAACTGTCTGATTGAAACCGAGACCAAGACTTTGATTTCGGGTTGTAAAAACAGTATTATTCCTTCCAACGGAAGCGTAACTTCTATAGGTTATAATGCGTTCAGGGGTTGCAGCGGACTTAAGAGCGTGACCATACCGGACAGCGTAACTTCTATAGGAGATTATGCGTTCGCTAATTGCAGCGGACTTACGAGCATAACTATCCCGGACAGCGTAACTTCTATAGGCGATTCTGCGTTCGAGAGTTGCAGCGGATTTACGAGCGTAACTATCGGAAACAGCGTAACTTCTATCGGTGTGTGGGCGTTCATGGGTTGCAGCAGCTTAATGAGCGTAACTATCCCGGACAGCGTAACTTCTATAGGTAATATGGCGTTCCGGGGTTGCAGCAGACTTACGAGCGTAACTATCGGTAACGGCGTAACTTCTATAGGTGAAAGTGCGTTCAGGGGTTGCAGTGGCTTAACGCGCGTAACAATCCCGGACAGCGTAACTTCTATCGGTAGTAGTGCGTTTGTTTAACCTCGCACGAACACCTTTTAGTAATAAAAAGCATAGTTTTATCCTCTAATTTCAATTAAAACG
>CAKQSB010000007.1 GCA_934271735.1 uncultured Clostridia bacterium
CGGGAAACAACAGCCCCATCGTACAAAAGGAAAACTCGCTTGAACCTCAAGGGTTCAAACGAGTTTCACTTGGCGGAAAGAGTGGGATTCGAACCCACGATGCGTTGCCGCATACCTGATTTCGAGTCAGGGCCGTTATGACCACTTCGATATCTTTCCGTAAAGCATTGTTATTCTATCCTATTTTTAAAGTTTTGTCAATGGTTTTCAATCGATTTTTTAAAATTAAAACATTTTTCTTGATTTTTTAATCGGTCGACGGTATAATAAGCTTTGATATGAACGATTATATTTTAAAACCTGTTGCCAAAATATATACCGATTTCGACGATAAATTCGGAATTCCACGCCAAAGCGGAAGAGTTAAATCGATTATCGGGAAAATCGTTTTTGAACCCGAATTCAGAACCCCCGACGCTTTACGAGGTCTCGAAGGCTTCAATTATATATGGCTGATTTTCGATTTTTCGCTTTCGCACAGGGATAAGTTCTCACCCACCGTCCGTCCGCCGAGGCTTGGCGGAAATAAGAGGGTGGGCGTTTTCGCTACCCGTTCGCCGTTCCGCCCGAACAACCTCGGCTTATCTTCCGTTAAACTTGAAAGAATCGAAAATAACGAAGAAGGAACTGTTCTCATAGTTTCGGGTGCGGATTTGTTAAACGAAACGCCGATTTTCGATATTAAACCCTATATCCCCTATTCCGACTGCCACACGGACGCGACGGAAGGTTTCACGGAAAACACAAAAAACTATAAACTCGAAGTAAATTTCCCCGAAAATCTTCTGGATAACATTCCGCAAGAAAAAAGGCGGACGCTTATCGACTGTCTTGCAGAAGATCCGCGCCCGTCATACACCGAAGACGGTAAAGTATTTAAAATGAAATTCGCCGGGTTCGACGTGGTTTTTTACGTTGAAAACGGTAAACTATCCGTCACCGACGTTATACGGCTTCGGTGAGATTTCTGCACGTGTTGATAAACACGATTATCTCGCCGATCGAAGCTCCGCAAGCGGCTATAAGCATCGAATATCTGTAACCGACGGTGAGAGATAGCGCAACACCCAAAGCAAGGAAAAACAGCTTGAAAACAAGCCAGATAATCTTATTTTGTTTGAGAATTTTTGCATTTCTTCTAGCGATTTTTATTGTTTTCGGCACAAGCCTGATATCAGAATTTCCGACAAAAATCTGCCCGTTTCCATCCGACTTATCGATTCCGAACGTAATTCCGCGTTCGGCTTTTTTCAACGTTTTTTCGTGAGCGAAAGCATTACCGACATAATAACATCCCTCGGCGTTTGCTTTTTCGGCTTTATAATCGACCGACGCACCCGAAATCGCGCCCGCGAAATTAACTTCTTCGTTTACGGCTTTAACGTTTTCCAAAGTATCGGAACTTATAAGTTCGCTTTGAACGGAGAGATCCTCTCTGAGTTCCGCAACAGCCCCGTACGCGTCCTCTTTTACCTCGAACTCAAGAATAATCTTACCGATGATTTTATTGTTTTCGGCGACATAAACAAACGTTTTCCCGTTTGTATCGTTCGTTCCGTTTGTTTCGCCGACGGCAATGCCGTATTTTTTAAGCAATTTTTCGCTTCCGATAACAACGTTTTTCCCTTCGAATTCGGAAACAATGCCTTTCCCCTCGATAAATTCCGTTTTGTCCGTATCGACCTTTTCGCCGTCCGCAAAATACTCCGTAAGAGTTTTCGCGATCGGGTTAAGCAAACCGCTTTCCGCCGAAAGAACGTATTTTGCAAGTAATTTTTCGTCGGCGGATTCGACTTTTACGACTTTGCCGTTTTCATTTGTTACTACTCCCGATTTATCAAAGAAAATCTTTTTGGCGTTCGCAAGATTGTCAAACGACTTATCGTCATAAATTTTTGCTCCCTTAACAGCCGCGTTCACGCGTGAAAAAATGTAATTTTTAGCTACCGAGCGGGAAAGATTACCTATCAGACCGAAAGAAATCACACCCACACCGATGCATAACCATTTTTGAGTAAGCGTCGACCAATACTGCTTAATATTGAAAAACGGCGGAACAAACGTTACCACAAGCGCGACGGCAAGCAAAATCATATCGTAAATAAACGTTTTCCTGTCGTCAATCGCGGTTTTAACGTTATAAGATTTGATTTCTTCTTCCGAAAATCCGAGTTCTTCGAGCTTGATTGAAGCGTTCCCGAACACCGAATACAAACAAGACATAAGCGAATACGCGAAAATCAACACGCATCCGAACAACCTGAAACCGAAATACAACGCAACGAAAGACGATACAAGAATCATAACTTTTTCGCCCGGATATCTCTTTTCGGCAATATCGGAAATGAGCGAATACAACGTTTCGTATCCCGCCAAGGCGTACCCGAACATATATATCCACATCGCCGTTTTCGAGCTGCTTTTTTCAAAAATAAATCCGAGAACCATTAAGACGGCAGATAAGGAAAGAATGACTATATTTTCGATTTTTTCTTCTTTCTTTTCTTTTTTCGCTTTAACGGTTTTATCCTCGTCCTCTTCTTCGTTATCCGTTTCTTCAGCGGCTTCCGCATCGACCTCGTGGTCTTCTCGTTTTAATTCCTCGTCGAAAACAAGATCGATTTTAGCGTCGTCAAGCACAGCCATTAAAGAACTGAAAATCTCATAATCGCCGACATTGTCTGCGATAATGTAAACAAGCGAACCGTCCTCGTCGTCGAATTTAGCGTCCAGAATTCCTCCGATGGATTTTATTTTTTCCAAAGCAGAATTCAGAACGTTCTTTTCGATAGAATCGTATTGCTTGATTTTATAACGTATCGTTTTAACTTCGTTCGCCATAAAAATACTCCTTTATAAATTTTTTGTTTGCAATTTTATTATCGCGCCGCTTGGCTAAATAACCCATTCGCCGTTTACGAAAACGTCGAAAATCTTTCCTTCTTCGGTTTCGCATTTTATGGATAAATCTCTTGAACCGACCATAAAATCAACGTGTTCCAAAGAGGTGTTAAGCCCTGCCGTTCTAAGCTGCTCTTCGTTCATATCCCCGCCGTCTTTAACGCAATTCGGATAAGAATTACCTATCGCGAAATGACAACTTGCGTTTTCGTCGAAAAGCGTTTCGTAAAACAAAACATTCTGCTTTCTTACCGGCGAACTAAATCCGACAAGCGCGATTTCTCCGAGATAATGTGATCCTTCGTCCGTCCCGATAATATCTTTTAACGAATCCATACCCTTTTCGGCGTAATAATCGACAATTTTGCCATCTTTAAACATTATCCAAAAATTATCAATTATTTTACCATTTGAGCATAACGGCATTGTCGAAACTAATTTTCCGTTCGCAGAGAGCCTGTCGGGAGAAGAAAACACTTCTTCGGTAGGCAGATTCGCCGTGAAAGGAACTTTGTCGAACGCGCCGAGTTCAGCTCCGCCGCAAAAAATATAACCTTTCGGCATACCGACGGTAAAATCCGTACCCGAAGAACTTTTATATATAAATTTCTTGATTTTTGAGTTGTTCAATATCTCGCAACGTCTTTGAAGGTTGCGTTGATGCTCGTCCCACGCGTCGATAAACGAGGGCGTGTCTAATCTCACGCAAGAAACGATGGCTTGCCACAATTTTTTAAGCGCGACGGCAGGCGTATCGTCGGGGTAAACTTTTTTCGCCCACGCTTTGTTCGGATACGCGCCCAAAACCCATCTGATTTTGTTCGAGCTTGTATACTCGGAAAATTTCTGAAACGCTTTACGTCTCGCTTTTCTCGAAGCGGAAAACTTTTTCGGCGAAATGTTTTTCATAGCTTCGGGATCGTCGGAAGTAATCGCGATATAGCAAATCTTTTCATCGATAAAAGCATCTCTCTGCGCTTTCGCCCAGTCCGGAACTACGGAAAGATTTTTTTCCGTTCTGTATTTCAAACCGAGCTTTAAAACTTCCTGATCGTTCCATAACACCTCTACCTCTCTCGCGCCGTGTTTATAAGCGGATTTTACAATCGCTCTGACAAGATCGGCGGCAAGAACGGGCGCGGAAACAACCAACTTTTCCTTTTTCTGCAAATTTACGCCGACTTTAACAAGTAATTCGGCGTAATCGTTGATGATTTTCTTCGTCATATTTTTTCTCCGCAATGCCGGACAAGAATAATATCAATCATCGCCCGACATAGGTAAACTTATACAAATAAATTTTATCAGATAACGGCATTTTTGTCAATAATATAACCGATTATTAGCCACAAACGGATATAATATATGCCAAAAACAAAAAAAATCGGAATATTTCAACTCCGACCTTTAGTATTTATTAAAATTTATCTTGAAATGCCGATATACAATTCGCAATCGTCAAAGTCTCCGAAATATACGTGAACGACCACGACAACCATTTTGCAATCTTCAAGCAGCAATGTATCGAGCGAGACTTTCAATTCATTTCCGTCAACCTCCGAATTTGTCACTATACTCCGATTTGTTTCGACATAAGAATCGTCAATCGCATTAAAATTCGCGCCGCTTTTAACCGTCAGAACACTACTTAAAACCATCGACGAAACATCTTCGAGAGGCGAAACCACAACTTGAAGCGGATTAGCGGTTGTTGTGTTGATTCTGTTCGCCGCCATAGTCGCTATCGTTCCGTAAGATAAAGCGTACTCTTTCCCGTTGAACGTATACTCGTTAAACGTTGCGTCCCTGTTGTTTATGGTAACGCCAACCCGATATTGCACGTCGGTATGAGCCATGGATCCTTTGTCGGAAACGGAAGTTTTATCCGAATTTTCGCCGCAACCCGCCGCAAAAACGAGAACAAAAGACAAAACAAGCAACAAAATGCTTCTTTTAATCACAATTTCACTCCTTACAATTGATATTTGTATTATACCATAAAACAGATGTTTGTCAAGGTCGTTTTCTAAAATAATTGAAAAATTTAACAGCGGTATATTTTTTGTTTGAAAATTTTTATAAATATGATATAATGATTATAATTATATATATGTCACATAGACATAAAGTATATTTACCACATAGACATAAAGGACAAAATGGATAACGAAAATAAAGATAAAACAACCGACAATATCGCCGACAGTTATATTGACGGATATATAAAACCGCACTTAAAGCGGACAAAAAAGAAACGAACAAAGCGAAATCCCGACGATGACGACCGATTTGCGCCGGACATCGATATGGGATTAACAAGCAATCAGGTTGCCTTAAGAACCGCGCAGGGCTTAACGAACGAAAAAGGCAAAACCTACTCGAAAACTATTCTGAGTATAATAACGTCTAACCTTTTCACGTTCTTCAATCTTTTGTGCGTAATATGCGTTGTCGCGCTTATCGTTGCGCACGAAAAGAACATTTCGAACTATTTCTTCGTAATAGTTTACGCTTTAAACCTTATTATAGGTATTTCGCAGGAAATACGAGCCAAATTTTCAATTGAAAAGCTTTCGATTTTGAATCAGCCGACAACAAACGCGATTCGTAACGGAAAACTCGTTAAAATCCCCGTTACCGATGTTGTTTTAGATGACGTTATAAAACTTTCGGTCGGCGATCAGATTTGTATCGACGGCACGATTTTGAAAGGTTATCTCGAAGTAAACGAATCTATGCTTACGGGAGAATCGATACCCGTTAAAAAGGGCGTAGGCGATAAGCTTTTATCGGGAAGCTACGTCGTAGGCGGAAATGCGTTCGTCGTGGCGGATAACGTCGGCGAAAGCAGATATATTCAGCAACTTTCGGCAAAAGCTAAAAAATTCCAGAGTCCGCACAGCGAACTTATGATTACCCTTAACTGGATAATCAAAATTATCGGTATTCTGATCGTTCCGATAAGCGCCGGATCTCTTTACACCAACTATAAAGCCATTGTCGAAGGCGCAAACCCGTTGTATATCGCAAACGGCGTGCTTACACCCGAGGGCATCGTTCAGATGGTTAGCAGTACGACTTCAGTCGTTATAGGTATGATTCCTTCGGGAATGTTGCTTTTAACCACCCTCGCCCTCGCAGTAGGCGTTATAAGACTCGCTAACAGACACACGTCCGTACAGGATATGTACTCGCTCGAAATGCTTGCGAGGGTCGATGTGCTTTGCCTCGATAAAACAGGTACGATAACGGACGGCAGAATGCAGGTTACCGATTACGTGATTTTCGACCCGACTTACGAATACACGATAAACGATATCGTGGCTTCTATGCAAAACGCGCTCGGAGACAACAATGCAACCGCGAGAGCTTTGAAAAATAAATTCGGAAGTTCGCCGAAACTTATAACCAAACGCACGATCCCGTTTTCTTCCGAAAGGAAATATTCCGCCGTTACGTTTTTAAGCGGCGGAAAAGAACTCGGAACCTTCGTTCTCGGCGCGGCGGAATTTATCTTTGCAGACAAAGACCTTAACGAAAACGTAATCAAGCAAATCGAACATTTCACCGCGACGGGACAAAGGGTTCTTATGCTTGCCAAATCGGATAAATCTATCGAAAACGACAAAATTCCCGACGATTTAACACCGTTCGCGCTCATTATGTTGAGCGACAACGTGAGAAAAGACGCAATAAAAACCATAGAATGGTTCAAAAAGAACGGCGTTGCGATAAAAGTTATTTCGGGAGATAATCCGCTTACCGTTTCGGAAGTTGCGAAAAGAGCAGGAATCGACGGCGCGGACAAATTCGTTTCCTTAGAGAGCATGACGAAAGCCGAAGTTATTAACGTTGCCACAAAATACAACGTTTTCGGAAGAGTTACGCCCGAACAAAAAGCTTTGCTTATAAAAACGATAAAATCAACCGGACATACCGTCGCGATGACGGGCGACGGCGTAAACGATATTCTCGCGATGAAAGAAGCGGATTGCTCCATTACCGTTGCCACCGGAAGCGAGGCAACGAAAAACATCGCGCATATCGTGCTTATGGACAACAACTTCAACTCTATTCCGCACGTCGTTGCGGAAGGACGAAGAGTTATAAACAACATCGAAAAATCTTCGTCGTTGTTCCTGATGAAAACCATTTTCACAATGGTTCTTGCGATAATATCGATAATCGGCGGAAATCTTTTTCCGTTCAGAAGCAACATGATGACGCTTTTAGAACTTCTCGTTATCGGTCTCGGTTCGTTCGCCCTTTCGATGCAACCGAACACAAACAAAGTAAACGGACGATTCATCGGATATCTCGTATCGCATTCGCTGCCGGGAGCTTGTATACTTCTGTTTAACGTTCTGGCGTTTCAGGTTATCAGAAGAATAGGCATCGATTTCAACGAACTTACCCCGAAGATGTACGACACTCTTCTCGTTGCCGCGCTCACGTTCGGCGGAATTTCGTACTTCAACGTTATTTGTAAGCCTTACAACGCTTACAGAGGGGTTGTTATGACAATTGTTGTTCTTTGCTCCGTCGGAATGATGGTTTTCCTTATGCCGACGCTTTTCAGGCTTCCAAACCTGCTTACGGGGTTCCAACAAGGCAACTGGAAATTTATCGCGATACTTATTTGTCTTATTCAGTTCGACTCGATTTTGGGTAAAGCGATGACGTTCTGCTTCGAATCGATAAACAGATTTCTTGCAAAAAACCACGTGACGATTTTATCTCCTTTGGACTGATAAACAAACTCGTATTAAACACTTAATCCAAACAAAGCGGCGGCTTGATTGTTCGAGCCGCCGCTTTTATTTCTTGCGAAAATTCGCAGATTTTGAAAATTCCAAAAATATCGCTTTTCTCTTAATAATTTCTTTTTTAAATAAATCCGAACATAAAAAAACAACTTAACTTATCGTCAAGTTGTTTTAATTTTTAAATTAAGTTATTTAAAATAATTAGTCCTTATTGATAAGATCTCCGAGCGAAATACCGCTTACGCTGCCTTCTTTCCATTCTCTGGGTTCGTCATCTTCCTGAGCGGGTCTTGCGTCTCTTCTTCTTTCTCTTCTCGGCTTATCTTCGCCTTCGGCTTCTTCACCGTCTTCCTTTCTTTCTCTTCTTCTGGGAGCAACGCCTTCGGGAGCGGGAGTAAGAGCCTTTATGGAAAGAGTCATCTTCTCTTTCTCTACGTCCATATCGAGAATCTTAGCTTCAACTTCGTCTCCGACTTTAAGAACGGAAGTGGGATTTTCAAGCCATTCGTGAGAAATCTGAGAAACGTGAACAAGACCGTCGATACCCTTTTCGACTTCTACGAAAGCACCGAAGCTTACTATTCTGACAACTTTACCCTTAACGGTGTCGCCGATTGCATATTTATCTGCAGCAAGCTGCCAAGGCTTCGGCTGAAGCTGTTTATATCCGAGAGAAACTTTCTTGGTTTCCTTATCGCATTTCAATACTTTGAATTCGTACTGCTTACCGATTTCGAGAACATCCGCGGGAGTTTTTGCGTTCGTCCAGCTAAGATCGGAGATATGAGCAAGGCAATCAAATCCGTTTACGTCTACAAAAGCGCCGAATGCCGCAAATCTTACAACAGTACCGGTTACGACGTCGCCTTCGTTAATCGAGGAGAAGAACTCTTCTTCTTTCTTTGCTTTAGCAGCGTCTCTTTCGGCTTTCTCTGCTTCGAGAATAACTCTCTGCGAACCGACGATCTGCTTTCTTCTGCCCTGATTTTCGACTTTTTCGGCTTTAAGTCTTAAAGTCTTGCCTACGAATTTATCAAGGTCTTTAACAAAACCTATTCTTATCTGAGAAGAAGGAATGAATACGTCGTAGCTGCCGAGTTTAGCGGTAAGACCGCCTTTGTTCGAACCCGTGCAGGTTACGGTGAAGATTTCGCCGTTAGCGATTTTCGCGATTGCTTCTTCCTCTTCTTTCTGAGCTACTATCGCTTTTTCGGACAATTTAACGGGGTTAAGTTCAACTATCATCACTTCGATGTCTTCGCCCACTTTCGATACGTAATCGGCTTTGTTGTAGTTCTCGCAATTCATTTCTTCCTTCGGAAGCATAATTTCTTTCTTCGTATTGTTGATGTACAAAGCGAGACCGTCTTCGGTTGCAGCGGAAATCGTTGCGACTATCTTCTGACCGATTCTGAATTTGGGCTGGCTATCGCCCATAGCGGACATAGCTTCTTCCATAGTGTTTGAACTTTTTACTTCTGTAGTTTCTTCCATTTTACTGAAAACCTCCATTGATTGTTCGTTGGGCGTCGATGCCCCTGCAACAATACCTACCTTTTTATAATTTATAAAATTTTTATAATTGAGCTCATCAGGATTTGAAATGAAATATACGTTTTCGCAATTTCCTTGACAAATTCTCATCAGTTTCTTAGTATTGCTACTATGTTTGCCACCGACTACTACCATTGCATCACAGGTTTTCGACAATATTTCTGCCTCTTCTTGACGCTCTCTTGTAGTATAACAAATTGTTTCAAAAACTTCAAGCGTTTTGACGGTTTTTTTACTAAAAAATTCTAAAATTTTTTTAAAACGCTCGGTTGAATAGGTCGTTTGCGATACGAGACAGATTTTTTCGGCCTCCGAGAAATCTGCCGATTCGTATTCCTCATCCAAAACGACGGCGGAATTATCGCACCAACCGTTTATTCCGACCACCTCGGGATGCGTCTTTTCGCCCGTTATCACGATTTTATAGCCGAGCGAATAATATTTCTCGACTATTTTATGAATTTTAAGAACGAACGGACAGGTGCAATCGATAATCTTTACGCCTTTATCCCTAAGCTTATCGTAAACATCTCTGCCCACTCCGTGAGAACGGATTATAACCGTGCCGCCGGGTATTTCTTCCGGACTGTCGACGGTTTTCGTTCCCAAAGCGGCGATTTCGGATATAACCGACTCGTTATGAATGATTTCGCCGAGAATATACACTCCCTCGCCGTAAGTTCTCTTCGCTTCGTCCACGGCTCGCCTTACACCCATACAAAAACCGCTGTTTTTTGCAAGAATAACTTTCATTTTTTCTTAGCTTTATTTTCCGCGTTTTTTGCTTCAAGAAGGCAATTTTCCATTTGCTCGCGCATAATGCCGTTGAATTTTTCGCCAAGTTCTGCGGTGTATTTTTCGCCTTTATATTCTTCGAGCGTATATGGTTTTCCGATATAAACGTAATTTCTTCTGAACTTTTTGAATCTCCTGCTCATCGCGACGGGAACGATAGGAACGTCCGCCTTGAATGCGAGGAGATTTGCCCCGCCGTGAATTTCCTGAAGTTCGGTATTAGCCTTATTTCTTGTTCCCTCGGGGAAAACTACGAGCGGCTTATCGTCTTTCAGAACTTTAAGACAAGCTTTTACGGATGCAAAATCGGCTTTTTCTCTGTCTACGGGTATAGCTCCGAGCGATCTGAACAACCAATTTTTGAATTTTGAATTAAACCACTCCTTTTTCGCCATAAAATTTATCTTTTTTCTGACGAGATCGACGATCATAAATACGTCGATTTTTGCGAAGTGGTTGCAAACGAGAACATATCCGCCCTTTTTCGGCAGATTTTCTTTACCGATGATTTTCGGCATATATAAAAGCCTGTAAAAAGGCAGAATGATCCAGATAAGCAATTTAAACATTATTATTTCCCTTTTCTCACGTCTTTAAGTATCGTATCGACCACTTCGTCTATCGTCATATACGACGTATCGATAAGTTTCGCGTCGGCACACTGTTTAAGCGGCGCGAACTCTCTGTGAGAATCGTTATAGTCTCTCTTAACGATTTCCTCGTGGAGTTTTTGAAAGTCTACGGGCGTACCTCTTTCGACAAGTTCTTTATATCTTCTTTCGGCTCTTATTTTGCTGTCCGCGGTGATATAATACTTAAACTCCGCGTTCGGAAGAACGTTCGAACCTATGTCTCTGCCGTCCAAAACGCAGTCCATGCTCTTCGCCACTTCGCGTTGAAGGTCGACCATTTTTTCGCGTACCGCTTTGTGCGCAGAAACCGCCGAAGCAAGCATGGAAACCTCGGGCTTTCTGATATCGGTCGAAACGTCGTTTCCGTCCAGAAGAGTTATTTGCGTTCCGTTTTTATATTCGACTTTCACGTCTATGTTTTTTATAATTTTCCCGACTGCCGTTTCGTCATTTACGTCCACGCCCGATAACAAACATTTCAAAGCGCAGGCTCTGTAAGTCGCACCCGTATCGAGATATAAAATATTGAGTTTGTTTGCTATGATTTTTGCGACGGTGCTTTTGCCGCTCCCGGCAGGTCCGTCAAGCGCGATATTTATCATTTTTCATTACTCCTTGTCAGCCGAGTGTTTAAATTCATTCCCGACCGACTGCGTTTCCCGCAGAATATGCGGTGCAAGCCGCTATGGTTATATTAAATCCGCCCGTCAAAGCGTCGACATCTATCACTTCACCCGCAAAATAAAGACCTTTCACGAGTTTGCTTTCCATTGTTTTCGGGTCGATTTCCTTAACCGAAACTCCGCCCGAAGTCACGATCGCCTCGCTTATATCTCTTAAAGAATACGGATACATACGGAAATCTTTTATTGCTTTTACAAGCTTTCTTCTGTCCTCGGACTTAAAACAATTGTTTTGCGTTTCGCCGTCCGCACCCGAATTTTTTATAATTATCGGAATAAAAGCTTTTAAAAGCAGGTCGTCGAGCGAATTTTTTACCGCTCTGTTTTTATACTTTTCGAAATCTCTTAAAATTCTCGCGTCGAGCTGCTCCTCGGTAAGTGCGGGCTTTAAGTCGAGCGAGAGATACACCTCGTTAAGATCAAGCTTATTTATATAGCTCGACGCGGAAATTATCAACGGACCCGAAACGCCGAAATGCGTGAAAAGCATTTCCCCGAAATCCGAATAAATTTTTTTATTTTTATAATAAACCGAAACGTTCACGTTTTTAAGAGAAATCCCCTGCAAAGACTTGTAAAAATCGCCTTTGAGGTTCAAACCGCAAAGGGCGGCTACGGGTTTAACGACCGTATGCCCGAGACTTTCCGCAAATCCGTAACCGTCGCCGTCCGAACCGGTGGACGGATAACTGAGTCCGCCCGTACAGACGATAACGTTGTCGCATTTTATTTCGCGTTTGTCGGTTTTTACCGAGGTAATTCGCCCATCGCAGGCGTTTATCGATAAAACTTTTTCGTTCAATCCGATTTCTACGCCCGCTTCTTTGGCGTAACTTTCGAGACATTTCGTAACGTCGCTCGCCTTATCGGACAAAGGGAAAACCCTGTTTCCCCTTTCGGTTTTAAGCGGAATTTTCTTGCCGAGAAACTCCATAAGCTTTTCGGGCGGAAAACGCCTTATCGCACCCATAAGAAACTTAGGATTTGTTACGACGTTGTCTAAAAACTCCGTTTCGTCGCAGTCGTTCGTGACGTTACATCTGCCCTTACCCGTTATATAAAGCTTTTTGCCGAGCTTTTCGTTCTTTTCGATAAGAAAAACCTGTTCCCCGCGCGCGGCTCTGAAATACGCGGAAATAAGCCCCGCAGGACCACCGCCGATAACAACCGTCGTCATCAGAATTTTACTTCCTTGAATTTTTTTAGCGCGGCATGCGCCGTTCTGTCGTAAATAATCGGCGTAACGGTTACATAGCCGTTTCGGGAAAGAACCACGTCGCTGTCCTCGGCTTTATCGAACGGAACGGGAATGCCCGTAAGAACGTAAGTTCCGTCTTCGTTTCTTTCATATTCGTCGGAATAAAGCTGATTGCCGAGACGGGCAACCCTTACGCCTTTATCCTCGCCGTTCGGAAGATTGACGTTAAGGACATAATCGGGCGAAGAACAAAAAACAAGTTTGTCGAATATTTTTTCGATTATTTTCGTATTGCAGTCGAAACGGCAATTTTCGTGCGACACATTTGAAAAGGCAATCGATCTTATTTCGAAGAAATTCGCCTCGAGTCCCGCCGCGACAGTACCCGAATAACAGGTATCGCTGCCGAGATTGTTGCCGATATTTATACCCGAACAAACCATATCGAACCTATCTTCGAAATAATGACAGGCAAATTTCACGCAGTCCGCGGGCGTTCCGCTCAAAGTGTATTCATCGAACGCTTTTCCGCTGTTTAAAGGCGTGAAAACAAGTTTTTTATGTATACTCAAAGAATGAGAAAATGCCGAACGGTTTCCGTCCGGCGCAACAAGGGTAACTTTGTGACCTATTTTTACAAGTACCGAGGCGAGAGCCTGAATGCCCTCGCTTTCGATACCGTCGTCGTTAGTTACCAGAATTCTCATACGGGATATACCCCGTTATTGTTTTTAGCCATATCTTTATCGACGCCCTGCTCTTTTGCAAGTCTCCACTTGAAGAAGTTTACGGCAACCTCGTTGAAGAGAGCGTAAGAAAGAATATCTTCCGTTTTGTCGGAATATTCGGCTACTTCTTTCTTATACTTTTCGTATTCGGGCGCGATAAGGTCTGCAGGACGACAGGTTATCAGCTTTTCGTCCTTAACGATCTTTTTAAGAACTTCTTTGTCGGGTTCTGCGGGAAGTTTGCCGTATTCGCCTTTCAAAAGTCCTTTGAATTCTTTCGTTACCATTTTGTATCTCTCGCCCGACAAAACGTTGAGAACAGCTTGCGTTCCGACGATCTGGCTGGACGGAGTTACGAGCGGCGGATAGCCGCAGTCCTTTCTTACGTTGGGAACTTCTTTTAAAACCTCGTCGAGCTTATCGAGTTTGTTCTGCTGTTTAAGCTGATTCATAAGGTTGGAAAGCATTCCGCCCGGAACTTGGTAAACAAGCGTGTTTACGTCGACTTTTCTTACGTTCGGGTTAAGATATCCCGCTTTTTCGAGGTCGTTTGCAACCGTCTTGAAATAGTTGGTTATCGGAATTAGTTTCTGAAGATCTATGCCCGTATCGTAAGGTGTGCCTTCGAGAGTTTTTACGAGAGCTTCCGTCGTGGGCTGGCTCGTTCCGTTTCCGAGAGGAGACAAAGCCGTATCTACGATATCGCAACCCGCCTCGATTGCTTTGAGGTTAACCATATCGCCCGTACCCGTTGTGTTGTGCGTATGCAAATGAACGAGCGTAGTCGGTTTCAAAGCTTTTTTAAGAGCGGAAATAAGCTCGTAAGCGGTGTACGGCAAAAGAAGGTTTGCCATGTCTTTAAGGCAGATGTTATCCGCGCCCATCGCCTCGCACTGTTTTGCGAGATTTACGAAATATTCGTTGGTATGGACGGGGCTTGTCGTGTAAGAAATCGCAACTTCGCATATCCTGCCGTACTTTTTAATGGCCTTTATCGAGGTTTCGAGGTTTCTTACGTCGTTCAACGCGTCGAATACTCTGATTACGTCTACACCGTTTTTGATGGAATATTCGATGAATTTCTCTACAACATCATCCGAATAATGCTTATAACCCAAAAGGTTCTGACCTCTCAAAAGCATCTGAATTTTCGTCTTTTTAAGATGCGATTTCAGAATACGAAGTCTTTCCCACGGGTCTTCGTGAAGAAATCTGAGGCAGGAATCGAAAGTCGCTCCGCCCCAGGCTTCCAAGGAATAATATCCGATCTCGTCAAGCTGATCGAGCATCGGGAGCATCTGCTCCGTCGTCATACGAGTCGCCGCCTGCGACTGGTGCGCGTCGCGGAGAATCGTCTCTGTTATCATAACTTTTTTTGCCATAATTATATCTCCTTAAAAATAAGGCTTAGCCGAATAGGGCGAGAAGTACGCCCGCGGCGATTGCAGAACCGATAACGCCAGCAACGTTCGGTCCCATAGCATGCATAAGAAGGTGGTTGTCGGGATCGGTTTCCCTGCCTACGTCCTGAGAAATTCTCGCAGCCATAGGTACTGCGGATACACCCGCCGAACCGATGAGCGGGTTGATTTTACCGCCCGAAAGCTTACACATAAGTTTGCCGACAAGAAGTCCGCCCAAAGTACCCATGCAGAACGCGAAAAGTCCGAGAAGGATAATTTCGATAGTTCCGAGCGAAAGGAAGAGCGAGCCGGTAGCTTTGGATCCGACCATAACGCCTAAGAAAATCGTTACGGTGTTCATAAGTCCGTTGGATGCCGTGTCCACAAGTCTGCCGCAAACGCCCGATTCTCTCAGAAGATTTCCGAGCATAAGCATACCGAGAAGAGGCATAGCGTCGGGCAAAAGCACGCCGACTATAAGCGAAACAAGGATCGGGAACGCAACTTTTTCGAGTTTGGAAACTTTACGAAGTTGTTTCATCTTTATCGCTCTTTCCTTTTTCGTCGTAACCGCCCTCATAATCGGTTTCTGAATTACGGGAATAAGAGCCATATAGGAATATGCCGCAATAGCTATCGCAGGAAGCAAATGCTCCGCAAGTTTTTTTGTAACGTAAATAGCCGTAGGTCCGTCCGCACCGCCGATAATAGCGATTGCAGCCGATTCTTTAGCCGAAAAACCGAACAACAGATACGCGCCGAAGAACGTGATGAAAATACCGAGCTGAGCCGCCGCGCCCATAAGCATGCTTTTGGGGTTTGCGATAAGCGGACCGAAATCGGTCATCGCGCCGATACCGAGGAAAATAATCGGCGGGAAAATCACCCAGTCGACGCCCTTGTATATGTAATAAAACAGACCGAAATCTCTTATTACCTGTTCGGTGGAAGTCGTTAAAGCTTTAGCCGCGTAACTTACGCCGTCGATCATAACGGTGTTATTCGCGAGATAATATGCAATAGCGTCCGACATAACGAAATTCTTGCCATCTTTTGTTGCCTGAAGTGACTTAAGAAGCTCGTTCAAATCCGTTCCGAAAAGCTTATTAAGCTCCTCTACAGTCCCCGTCGCAACGGTCGCGTTCGAGGAAACCGATGTTATCGTATAACCTTTCGTTCCGAAAAGAATATGATATACGCCGGGAATGTTTACGATGAACATACCGAACGCAATGGGCAAAAGCAAAAGCGGCTCGAATTTTTTGACTATCGCAAGATAAAACAATACGCAAGAAATCAAAATCATTACGAGATTCTGCCATCCGCCCGCCGTGAACGTACTTACAAGTTCATGTAAGCCCGTGCTTTCCCACAAACTCATAAGCGATTCGCCTATATCGAGCTTGAGAAGCGAGTTTATAAACAAATTCATCTTATTCTCCTCAGCCGACGACAGCCATCAAAGCGCCCGTGTCTACGTTCGTTCCTTTGGTTACCTTGTAGGAAATTTTTCCGTCGCAAGGAGCGTTGATATCGTTATCCATTTTCATAGCCTCGAGAACAAGAATAACTTCTCCCTTTTTAACGGTCGCCCCCTCTTCTTTAACAAGCTGTTTGATAAGCCCGGGCATCGGAGCGTTTACTTTCGTTCCGCCGGTAACTGCGGGAGCGGCTGCTTTTGCCGGAGCCGCGGGAGCCGCAACGGGTTTGATTTCCGAAACTACGGGAGTAACGTCCGAAGCCGCGCCGACTTCCTCTACACCTACCTGATACTGTTTACCGTCTATAGTAACTACAAAATTACGCATTTTAATTTTCTCCTTATAACTTTTTAATTTTTCTTACCGTAAATTCGTTTTTGCTTCCGCTCGTCTCATAGTACGCGGCGATTGCCGCAATAATCGCGACTCTTATATCCTCGGGGATTTCGTCCGTACTCTGCATAGCGGGCGTTTCGGGTTCGCACGCCGCATCGGGTTCTTCTTTCTTCGCCGCTTTTTTTTCGGATTTATTCGCGATTGCTTCGACGGCTTTTCCGAATGCGGCAACGCAAAGAACGAGAACTGTCATACCGGCGAAAATAACAATCATTCCCAAAAGGAAAGTAAATCCGCCCGAAGCCGCTCTTTCCGCAAATTTTTCACTTGCGGCGACTTGTTCTAATAAGTTTATCAGCATTTTTTACCTCACGAGAGTCTGAAGCGCGGAAATCACGTAAGCGCGAACGAACTGAGGCTCGATAATGTTATCGATATACCCGTTCTTTGCCGCGTTGACGGGATCGGCGTTTTCTTCCGAATATTTTTCGGCAAGCTTATCGGTGTCCGAAATTTTGAAATCTCCGAACGCCGCCGCGGAAGCCGCCCCGTCGAAAAGAGCGATTTTAGCTGTTGCGAACGCGTAAGAAAATTCGTTGCCGATAGATTTCGATGCGAAAAGCGAATATCCGAGACCGATTGCCTTTTTCGTTACGACGGAAATTCTCTCGCAGCATTTAAGCCCCGAAACGAGATGTCCGATTTCTTTCATAACGGCGGTATAGTTGGTTGCCATATCCGCCTTTACGCCGAGTGCGTTTACGAACGTTACGAGCGGCAAACCGTTATCCGCCGCGAAATACGCGAACTCCTTGATTTTCGAAACGTTGCCTTCATCGAGTTCCACGCCGTCGTCTCCGCCGTCGAACACAACCGCTGCCGCGCTTATTCCGCCTATTCTTCCTATACCCGTTTTAACCTCGGGGTGGAAGAAAGGATTCATTTCGATAAACTTTCCGTCGTCGAATACCGATTTTACGATACACTTCGCGCAGAATTTATCGTTAAGGCTTTCAGTTGCCCTGTTGAGATCGTCGGTCGTGTCACCGATGATATCCGTGCAGACCGGAAGAACGGAAAGGATTTCCGAAATCTTCTCTTTTGCATCCGCCAAGTCATCGATTTCGATCGTAGCAACGGAATTGTATGCCGAAGCCTTAACGCCTCCGACTTCCGTTTTGTCTACATTTTTGTTCGACTTAGCCGAAATCACGAGAGGACTTGCGTACGAAACGACCGCGTTTTTCGTCATAAGATTGAAATCCGCGTTTGCCGCAAGAATCGCGAACGAACCGTAAAGTTCGCCCGTTACTACGGATATCTGCGGAACTTCGCCTTTAAGATCGTCCGACAAAGACAAAATCTTCGCTATACCTTCGAGAACGTTTACGCCCTCGCCGACGCTGACGCCCAAGGAATCGAAAAGATAAACGACGGGCTTGCCGTTCGAAAGAGCTTTATCGAGACATTTGGCGATTTTGTCGCAATTAGCCTTGCTGACTCCGCCGGACAAAACCTTAAGGTTCTGCGCAACGACGTACACAGGCTGATCGTTAATGGTAGCATAACCCGTGACAACGCCTTCGCCTTCCGCGTCTTCGCCATAAAAATCATTATGAGAAAAGGCGTAAGCGTCGAGTTCGACAAAGCTGCTCTCGTCAATCAAAGCGGCGATTTTCGTTCTTACGTCTTTACCCGCTTCGAGTAATTTTGCCCTGCGAGTTTTAAGTAAATCTATTTTATTCACAAAAACTCCTCCATTTTAATTTTATATATCTATTATATACCGATAATATTTTTTTTTCAATAAAAAAGGCACAAAAAACTTGTGCCTTTTGATATTTTATTTTTATTTTATTTCACTTGATCGAAAGAGTGTTTAAAAATCTTCTGAAAGCAAGCATTCCGGTTTCGTTCGTTTTGAATACGGCCGTGTTTTCGAGAATATGTACGCACGTTTCGTTGATACGCTTTCTGATGATTTCCTGCGCTTTTTCTCTGTCGTCGACTGTGCCGTACTGATTTTTCAGCTCGATAATCATTTCCTTATGAACGTAAAGCGGATCGTCTTTAGTCATTTTGTCGGGATTGAACGGAGCGTCGCCCAGAAGGATGTCGGCAATCTGTTCGCACTGCTTTTTGAGTCTTCCGGGAAGAATGTATAATCCCATCGCTTCGATTAAACCTATACCCTCTTTTTTGATGTTGTGATATTCGGGATGAGCGTGGAAAACTCCGTCCGGATAAAGAGCAGTCGTGGAATTGTTTCTTAAAATAATTTCAAGACAGAATTTGTTGTCCGAAAGATATCTTACGATAGGAGTGCAGGTATTATGTCTTTCTTCCGCGCCGTTGATTATCCCCACGCTTTCGTCGCTGTACGCTTTCCAGGCTTCAACGATATCGCCGCCGAGTTCGCAAATAGTATTTTTATTGTAACCCGTAAGCCTTATAGCCGAATTATACCAGTTAAGAATGGATATTTCGACGTCCGGAAACTTCTCGCAGGTAAGAACAAATCTCGGTTTTGCCTTGTGCATCGGCATTTCGTGGCGGCCTCCCTGATAATGCTCGTGGTTCAAAATCGAACCGCCGACGATAGGAAGATCGGAGTTGCTGCCTATGAAATAGTTGGGCATTATATCGATGAAATCGAACAATTTCGTTATAGTCTGTCTCGTCATCTGCATAGGCGTATGACGCTTGTTGAAGACTATGCAATGCTCGTTGAAATATGCGTACGGCGAATATTGCATACTCCACTCTTCCCCGCCGAGCGTTAAAGACACCGTGCGGAGGTTAGACCTCGGGGGGTGCGTGTAAGAACCGAGATATCCCTCGTTTTCAGGACAAAGGGGACATTTAGGATATTTTTCGCTATCGTCGTGCGATTTTACGAGTTTCATTATATCCTTATTGTCTTTTTCCGGCTTACTTAAATTGATTGTAATTTCAAGAACGTTATCCCCGTCGCGATATTCCCAAAGCATATTTTTGGAAATAGCCGTTTTTTGTATATAATTGTTCATTACGCTTAAATTATAGAGGTAATCGCACGCTGCCTGCGCGCCCATTTTCTCTTTAAGGTAATTGAACGTGGTGTTGATTTCGGAAGGTTTCTGAGTGAGCATTCCGAAAATCGAAGACGCGAAAAGCGTTGCCTGCGTATCGTCGCCCGCGATCGCGTTTTCGCGAGAATAATCTTTAAGTTCGTCAAACAAAACGTCCGGCACGCTCATTTCTTTTATGAAATCGAGGTTGGGAACGTCAGTCATAGGCGAAGTAAGTCTCAGCGATGCCAAAAGGCAGTTTCTCGTGTAAATCTCGTCCGTTTCGGCAAGATAAAGAAAAGCCTTCGCGTAAGTTATCAATTTTTCAACTAAAAATTTTCCGTTAATCATAATAATTGCATTATATCATTTTTCTTTTGTTTTTACAAGAAAATAATGTCCGAAATTTTACACTATTTAACCTTTTTATTGCCTTTTTTGAAAAACTTTTTTCTGAAAAAGTTTTCTATCGATTCGCCGTACTTATAAATAAGATAACACAAAAACGCAACGACGGCGAAAACGGCTACCCAAATAAGAATTCCCCACCAGGTATTGTACGGAATAAGGCTTCCGCTCACCGAATATGCCGAAACCGCTATGTTGATAATTCGCGTTATCGTTATCATTATTACATAATACGGAACGCTCATGGAAGAAAGCCCCGCAACGAAACACAAAACGTCATCGGGAAAGAACGGAAATAAAAACATAAACGTTAAAACAACCTTATCTTTCCCCTTAACCATTATCAAAGCCTTATCGAGATTTTCCTTGCCTACGAGCCAGCTCGCGACCTTGTATCCGAATACCCGACCTATAAAAAATGCTACGACAGACGCCGAAACGATACCTATAACGCTGTAAACGGTTCCCCAGAACGCGCCGAACAAAAGCACGCCGACGCTTATCGTTATAAATCCCGGTATCGGAAGAACAATAACCTGCAAAAATTGTATGATTATAAATATAATAACACCGAACGCGCCGAAACCCGAAACATATTCTCTCAAAGCTTCTACAGAACCGATTTTATCCCAGAAACCCGTTATTTTCACGATATACAAAACGGCAAGAGCCGCCGTCATAAAGGCGAGCGTTAATAAGGTGAGCTTATAAACGAAGTTGTGATTAGCTATCTGGCAGATAATCGAAAGAATCGTAAGCACTCCGATAATCGAGATAAACAACCCTTCGATAATTTCTTTATTCTCTATAAGGAATTTCACTCCCGTTATTTCGGCGTACATAAGTCCGAACGCGACCGAAGCCGCGCCGAGAAGAACTATCACGGAATACGAAAGAATCGTTTTCAAATTTTCGATTTTATTTTTTTCCATACAATATATATTATTTTTATTTAATGACGTTTTATTCTGATATTATAATCCGACCGGATATAAAAATCAATTCTTTATCGCATATTTAATCTTTTAAGTTATTGCTTTTCTCTGAATAATTAAATGATAGAACAATAACAATCCTATCATTACCCGAATTAAAGCAACAAGTTGCCGCGTACTCTTCTTGATACCCCTGCCAAGCTAAAAGGCACCACAAATGTGGTGCCTTTTAGCTTGGCAGGGGAGACGCGATTCGAACACGCAACCTACGGTTTTGGAGACCGCTACTCTACCGTTGAGCCACTCCCCTATCAAGCCTGTTTATTTTACTATAAATAAATCCATAAGTCAAGAAATTTTCAGCCGTTATTTAAAATTTCAGCTAAAAAATTTATCGTTATACATAACGCTTTTATCCGACGGGTAAAATTTTTTGCAAAGATTATGGTAAACCTTGGCTTTTTCGTAATTCCCGCATTCGTAATTCAGCTTTACGAGTCTTAAACACGGTTCTAAAAATTCGTATTTTTTCTCGCGGAAAAAGCCGTTGTTTTCCCCCTCGCAAAAAACAGCCATTTTATAGTAATTTTCGGCTTTTTTAACGGCCAAATTTTTGCGGTAATAATCCCCTAAAAAACAAAGTGTTTTGGAGTCCGGTCCGAATTTTTCGAGAGCCGAAAACAAAAATTTTTCGCCGTCTTTCTGCCCGATTTTCTCGCTGCATATGTATGCGGAAAGAAGAGCGTCCCACTCGTCTGCGCAATAAATATTTTTCATGGCAAGGAATTTTTCGAGTTCTTCAATACACTTTTTATAGTTTCCGAGATAAAAAAACTCCTTAGCGTAATAATACTGCTCTCTCGCATTTAAAATCGCGCCGTTTTTTATATGATATTCGTAAATATCGAGATTTCTCGTCGGCGAAGACGATTCGAGTTTATCGTGAATGACTTTTATATCCGAAAAAACGATTTTCCCGAAAGGCGAAACACATTCGTGAACGAAACCGTTGAAATGTGCATATTTACACCTTTTCATAAGTCTTTCTCTGTAATACTCGAATATCGGATTATAATTTTCGTCGACGGCGGCGTAATATTTCATCATGTAAGTGTCGGCCGGATTTTTTTCGCTTTTTATCTTGTTTATTTTTTCTGCGTCCTCTTTTAAAACGACGTCGTCCGCGTCAAGCCAGAAAATCATATCCGAAGTCGCCTTGGAAAAACAAAAATTTCTCGCGGCGGAAAAATCGTTTATCCATTCGAAATCGAAGATTTTATCTGTAAATTTCCTTGTGATTTCCTTCGTTTTGTCGCTGCTGCCCGTGTCCGTCACTATTATTTCGTCGGCAAACAAAGCTATCGATTTTAAGCATCTTTCAATTACTTTTTCTTCGTTTTTTACGATAAGGCAAACAGATATCGTCATAATGTTCTCCGTTACTTCATTATATGCCTGTGTCAGCAAACGCGACATTTATCATACAATAAAACAGGAATTTGTTTTATAAATTCCGTTTGTCGGACGCAATCTTATACGTTCGGCAAAAATAAAGACAAAGGAGAAAATATGTTCGACGATTTATGTACTCTTCTTTTCGGCTGTAATCAGCCCGGAAGAAATTGCAGAAATAACTGTCAGCCTCATAGACCTTGCAGAAGGAATCCTCTGATCGGGCCGACGGGACCCCGCGGAGCTACCGGGCCGACCGGACCTACGGGTCCGACAGGCGGAGTTACGGGACCCACGGGCGCGACCGGACCTACGGGCCCGACGGGAGCAACCGGGGCTACGGGACCTATGGGACCAACAGGCATTACAGGTCTTACGGGTTTTACCGGAGCAACAGGCGCAACAGGCCCGACAGGTCCTACCGGCGCAACGGGTGCAACGGGAGCAACCGGAGCAACAGGTCCCACAGGTCCGACCGGCGCAACGGGTGAAACGGGAGCAACCGGAGCAACAGGTCCGACGGGTCCGACGGGCGCAACGGGCGAAACGGGAGCCACGGGTGCAACAGGTCCCACAGGTCCGACGGGCGCAACGGGTGAAACGGGAGCCACGGGCGCAACAGGTCCCACGGGTCCGACAGGCGCAACGGGTGAAACGGGAGCCACGGGCGCAACAGGTCCCACTGGTCCGACAGGTCCCACGGGTCCTACCGGCGCAACGGGTGAAACGGGAGCCACGGGCGCAACAGGTCCCACGGGCCCCACGGGTCCGACGGGTCCGACGGGCGCAACGGGTGAAACGGGTCCGACAGGCGCAATAGGTGAAACGGGAGCCACGGGCGCAACAGGCCCCACTGGTCCGACAGGTCCCACGGGGCCTACCGGCGCAACGGGTGAAACGGGACCAACAGGTGCAACGGGTGAAACGGGAGCCACGGGCGCAACAGGTCCCACTGGCCCGACAGGCCCCACCGGTCCGACAGGACCTACAGGGCCTACGGGAGCCGCCGCAGTAATACGTACGGCGGAATTTAAGGCAAACGACGGTACAGTTACGGCGCAAGGAATAATACCTTTAACCGACGAAATATCGACTTATACCGACACTTCGGTAACTATCGGCGGCGACAATCAAACGATTACGTTACAACCGGGAAGATATCTTATCGGTTACAGCGGAAACGTTACCGACGCGACGGGAACGGCGGAGCTTGCCTATTACCTTAACGGTATACAACTCACGGAGACGCTATCGAGACAAACGGTAAACAACACGACGGACGTCGTTAATCTTTCCAACCTGCACGTTTTAAGCATTGACGAAGAATCGACGTTGACTCTGAGAAACCCGGGGACAAACTCTCAGACAATTTCCGGGCTTATAACTAACATTACCGCTCTCGATTAAGAGACAAAAGGGGTTCGTAAAAAAAGCATTTGCTTTTTTTACGAACCCCGAACATTTCATTGAATTAAAGCTTAGGATTTCCGCCTTTTAAAATTACGTCGTGATAGCCGCCCTCGACGATACTCGTCTGCGAAACCAAAGTAAGTTTCGCGTTCTTCTGAAGGTCGGCGATGTTTGTTACGCCGCAGTTGCACATAGTCGATTTGACTTTGTAAAGAGTTTTTTCGACGTTATCGTGAAGAGAACCTGCGTAAGTTACATAAGAATCCACGCCCTCTTCAAACGCAAGTTTATTCTTTCCGCCGAGGTCATATCTCTGCCAGTTTCTCGCTCTGTTACTGCCCTCTCCCCAGTACTCTTTAACGTAAGTGCCGTTGATGTTAAGCTTAGGCGTGGGGCTTTCGTCGAAACGGGCGAAGTATCTTCCGAGCATTACGAAATCCGCGCCCATTGCAAGAGCAAGAGTTATATGGTGGTCGTGAACGATTCCGCCGTCGGAGCAAACGGGAACATAAATACCCGTTTTTTCATAATATTCGTCTCTTGCTTTGGCAACCTCGATAACCGCCGTCGCCTGACCTCTTCCTATACCCTTCGTTTCGCGGGTGATGCAGATTGAACCCCCGCCGATACCGACTTTCACGAAATCCGCGCCCGCTTCGGCAAGAAACATAAATCCGTCTCTGTCGACGACGTTACCCGCGCCGACTTTGACTTTATCGCCGTATTTTTCTCTGATAAATTCGATCGTTTTCTTCTGCCAGCATGTATAACCCTCGGACGAATCGATACAAAGAACGTCCGCGCCCGCTTCTACGAGAGCGGGAACTCTTTTTTCGTAATCGAGCGTATTTATTCCCGCGCCGACCATATATCTCTTCTCTTCGTCCAGAATTTCTCTCGGGTTGATTTTATGCTCTGCGTAATCCTTTCTGAACACGAAATACATAAGTCTGCCCTCGTCGTCCACTATCGGCAAAGAATTAAGCTTATGTTCCCAGATTATGTCGTTAGCTTCTTTAAGCGAAGTTTTGGCGGGAGCGGTGACAAGCTTTACAAGCGGAGTCATGAATTCGGAAACCTTGACTTCGAGATCCATTCTGCTGACTCTGTAATCTCTGCTCGTAACGATACCTAAAAGTTTACCGTTGCAAGTCCCGTCGTCCGTAACGGCAATAGTGGAAAAACCGTTGCGTTCTTTTAAATCGAGTACGTCCGCAAGCGTGTTGTCGGGAGTAAGATTGGACGCGCTTACGACAAATCCTGCCTTATAGTTTTTGACTTTCGCAACCATTCTCGCTTCGTCCTCAATAGATTGCGAGCCGTAAATAAAACTCATTCCGCCCTCTTTTGCCAAAGCTATGGCAAGAGTATCGTTGGAAACCGACTGCATTATAGCGGATATCAAAGGAATATTGAGTTTAAGAGGTGTCTCGCCTTTTTTGAATTTGCAAAGCGGTGTGGACAAATCCACGTTTGCGGGAATACATTCGGGCGAGGTATAGCCCGGAACCAATAAGTACTCGTTAAAAGTGTGACAAGGTTCATCGTAAAATTTTGCCATTTGTTCGGACTCCTAAGGTAAATTTTTTCTATTATACATTAAACAAAAATTTATTGCAAGCAAAAATCGACGTTTTTCACTATTTTTTTTACTTGTTTTCGATTTCGTTTTTTATATATTCGTCTATGGCTTTTGCTGCGCGTTTGCCTGCGCCCATAGCGAGAATAACCGTTGCCGCGCCCGTTACCGCATCTCCGCCCGCGAAAACGCCTTTTCTCGTAGTCGCGCCGTTTTCGTCCGCTATGATACATTTGCGTTTATCCGTATCGAGACCGCGCGTTGTGGAAGAAATAAGCGGATTAGGCGACGTTCCGAGAGCCATAATCACGCAATCGGCAGAAATAATTCTTTCCGAACCTTTAATTTCGACGGGCGATCTTCTGCCGCTTTTGTCCGGCTCGCCGAGAGCCATCGAAACGACCTTCACACCCGTAACATCGTCGTTTCCGTTTGTTTCGATTTCAACGGGGTTGGTAAGAAGTTCGAATTTAACCCCTTCCTCTTTTGCGTGGTGAACTTCCTCTTTTCTTGCGGGAATTTCCTCTTCTCCTCTTCTGTAAACTATCGTAACTTCGCTTCCGAGACGGAGCGCCGTTCTCGCCGCGTCCATAGCGACGTTACCTCCGCCGACAACTATCACGCTTTTCGCCTTGAAAACGGGCGTGTCGGAATTGTCCTCGTAAGCCTTCATAAGGTTGCTTCTCGTCAAAAACTCGTTAGCCGAGAAAACGCCTTTCGCGGTTTCGCCGTTTATACCCATAAATTTAGGCAATCCCGCGCCTGTTCCGACGTAAACGGCTTTGAAATTTTCGATATCGAAAAGCTCGTCTATAGTGACTGATTTTCCGATAATCACGTTTTTCTCGAAATCAACTCCGTATTTTTCGAGTTTTTCTATCTCTTTTTTGACTATTTTATCTTTCGGCAAACGGAATTCGGGTATTCCGTAAGTCAGAACGCCGCCAAATTCGTGCAAAGCCTCGAATACTGTTACCGAGTAGCCTTTTTTCGCAAGTTCGCCCGCGCAGGTAAGCCCGGAAGGTCCTGAACCTATAACGGCGATTTTTATTCCGTTTTTCTCGCAAGTTACGGGCGTTTCGTAGCCTTTTTCGGTAGCGTAATCGGCAACGAATCTTTCGAGTTTACCGATAGAAACCGCTTCGCCTTTTATTCCTCTCACGCATTTGCCCTCGCACTGGCTTTCCTGCGGGCAAACCCTTCCGCAAACCGCGGGAAGAGACGAACTTTCCGAAATAATATCGTAAGCTGCGGTAAACTCTCCGTTTTTGACTTCCGCAATGAACGCGGGGATATTTATACCTACGGGGCAACCCGTAACGCAAGGCGAATTTTTGCAATGGAGGCATCTTTCGGCTTCCTGCTCAGCTTCTTCCGCGGAATATCCGCAACATACTTCTTCGAAATTTTTCGCGCGTATTTCGGCGGGAACTTCTTTTATCGGCACTCTTTTCATTTTATCCATTTTAGTCTCCGCCTCCGCAAACTCCGCAACCGCCGTGGTGCGTTTCGCCTTCTTTTTCTTTTAAATAAGCTCTGCCTTCCTGCGTTTTATATAACGTAAGGCGTTTCATACACTCGTCGAAATCAACTTTATGCCCGTCGAATTCCGGACCGTCCACACACGCGAATTTCACTTCGCCGCCGACGGTAAGTCTGCACGCGCCGCACATTCCCGTGCCGTCGACCATAACAGGATTCATACTGACGATCTGCCTTATGCCGAGTTTTTTTGTTAAAATCGAAACAAATTTCATCATTACGACGGGACCTATCGCAACGCAAACGTCATAATCGTTTCCGCTTGAAACAAGTTCGGAAAGCTTATCCGTGACAAGACCTTTAAAACCGTAACTTCCGTCGTCTGTGCATATATACACGTTTAAAGCGTATTTCTTCATTTCGTCTTCCATAATAACAAGGCTTTTGTTTCTCGCGCCGATGATAACGTCGCACTTCGCGCCTCTTTCGGAAAGGAATTTCACCTGCGGAAACACGGGCGCAACGCCTACCCCGCCCGCCACGAATACTATTTTTTTATTTTTCAATTCTTCGTCCGATAAAGAAATCAGTTCCGACGGCTCGCCTAAAGGACCGACGATATCTTCGATACAATCGCCCGCGCCGAGCCTGCTTAATTTCAAAGTAGACGCGCCTATTATCTGAACGACAAGCGTAACATTGCCCGTTTTGCGATCGTAATCGCAAATCGTGAGAGGAATCCTCTCGCCTTTTTCGTCCGCTCTCACGATAACAAACTGCCCGGGCAGACACCTGTCCGTAATCCTCGGGGCGCGAACGTCTATGAGAAATATATTTTCGGATAAAATCTCTTTTTTTACTATTTTATACATTTAAAAACCTCTGCTTTAACTTATTATATATTTTTTCATACGCAAAGTCAATCGCGAAATACTTCGAAAAAAAATAAAAAGCGTATTCTTACGAACACGCTTTTAAAATGCTTATCTTTCCTCGCGGAAATACGGCAATCCGAGAGACGCCGGGGGCTGATTTTCCTTGCTGTCGAAAACGCTTGTTAAAATCAATACCAGAATCGTGATAAGATAAGGAATCGCGTCGAGCAAGTAAAGAATCGTTCTGAGTTTCGTTGCTTCGAGATAAAGCGCGCCGAAAACGATCGAACCTATTATCGACAAATCGGGTCTCCACAAAGTGAAGATAACGAGAGCTATCGCAAGCCAACCCATTGCCTGGATAGTGTTGGAGTTTTCCCAGCTGCCGCTGACGTAATCCATAAGGTAGAATAACCCGCCGAGCCCTGCAATCGCGCTTCCGATCAGAATCGCGCAGTATTTGTATCCGGCAACGTTAATACCCGCGGCGTCCGCCGTTGCGGGATTTTCGCCCACGGCGCGAAGATAAAGACCGACTTTGGTTTTACGAAGAACAAACGCGGCAGCAAGAGCTATCGCTATAGCGATATATACGTAAATACCATAGCTTAAAAACAACTGACAGAACCAGTTCTGAGACTTCGAAATCGAAAGTTTGAATAAAACGCTCGCTCTCGAAAATCGCGTTTTGTCGATTGCCGACATTACGTAATCGACAAAGCCCGCGCCGAATGTGGTGAGCGCAAGACCTGTAACGTTCTGATTTGCTTTAAGCGTTACGGTTAAAAATGCGTATATCAAACCGCCCATCGCCGAAAAAAGCACAGCGAAAATAAACGAAATCAGAATAACCAAAATCCACACGCCGCTGTCCGGATTGGACAATCCGTTCATATAAAGCGCAACGCCGACAGAACCGCCTGCCGTTCCGAGGCACATTATACCCGGTATACCGAGGTTAAGATGTCCCGCTTTTTCCGTAATTATTTCACCGACGCACCCGTATAAAAATACTACGCCGAGAGCTATAGCGCTGACTAAAAAGCTTACCATCTTATTTGCCCTCCTTGTCATTGGCTTTGGTTTTTTTCTTTAAAAACGGTATTTCTATTTTTTTCGTAAGCTTAACTTTATAAGAAATAAAGAACGTAAAGCCGAGAACGCAGAAATACATTATACCGATAACGACCTGAGGAATTGCGGAGCTTGTGATATTGAACGTCGTTAAAACTCCGGACATACCGTTATTCAAAAACGTAACGAACGTAGCCGACAAAATCATCATAATCGGGTTAAACCCCGCAAGCCACGCGACGAGAATCGACGTGAAGCCCATATTGTTCGCGGTTTCGGGCGTTATCGAATGATGCCAGGACCCGGCGAGAAGAAAACCTACGATACCGCAGATAGCTCCCGAAAGACAAAGCGTTCTTATCGTAACTTTTTTAACGTTTATACCGATGTATCTTGCCGTGTTTTCGCTTTCACCGACAACAGCCAACTCATAGCCGTGCTTGCTGAACCTAAGATAAATCGTCATAATGATTTCAATGATAAGAATCGAAATACTTATAAAAAGATACATATAATTCGCGCCGATTGTCGGGAGATTAGCTACTCTTATTTCCGCCAAGGACATCGAGCCGTTAGGATTCCATTTGCTTATTGCGAACTGAACGAGCGCAACGGCGACATAGTTCATCATAAGCGTGAAAAGAGATTCGTTGGTTTTGAATAACGCTTTGAAAGTCGCGGGGATTGCCGCCCAGATTGCTCCAGCAATAACGCTCGTGATAAACATGAGAATATTTACCGACCAGTCCGGCATTTTTCCGCCGAGATAAAACATACAGGCAACCGACGCCAACGCGCCGACAAGAATCTGTCCGTTTCCGCCGAGGTTCCAGAATTTCATTTTGAAAGCGGGAATAAGCGCAAGCCCGACGCCGAGAAGAAGCATGGCATCTCTTACGAATCTCCAGAATTTACGTTTCGTTCCGAACGCGCCTTTGAACATTCCGGCATATACGCTGAAAGGATTAAGCTTGAATACGACGGCGAAAATAATTCCGCAAACAATAAATCCGCATAAGAGGGCAGCCGCATAAACTATTGCTTTTTTCCATATCGGCATCGAAGCTCTTTTGGAAATATGAAATAAAGGTTCTTTTACTGCGTTTTCTTTACTCATTATCTTCTGTCTCCTCTTCTTCGATTGCTTTTTCCCACTGCTCTTCGGTTAAGTTACTGTCTTTTGCAATACCGAAGTTCTTATCTTTCTTCTTTTCGGTAAGGTCGAGCGAACCCGTCATCATAAGACCGAGCTCCTCTTTCGTCGTTTTGTCGGCGTGTACTATACCCATATTTTTGCCGTGGCAAAGAACCATAATTTTATCGCACAACGCAAGCATTACGTCGAGATCTTCGCCTATAAACAAAATTCCTACGCCTTTTGCCTTCTGATCATTTAAAATATTATATATTGAATAGGAAGAATTGATATCGAGACCTCTTACGGGGTAAGCCGTTATTATTACGTTAGGACTCGTTTCGATTTCTCTTCCGACCAGAACTTTCTGAACGTTACCGCCCGAAAGTAACCTTACGGGAGTTTCGGTAGACGGGGTAACGACCCCGAGTTCTTCTATTATTTTTTTCGCTTTCGCTCTCGCCGTTTTTCTGTCTACAAAAGGACCTTTCGTGTCGAGATAGGTTTTAAGCATAACGTTATCCGTTATCGAGAACGAGGGAGCCAACCCCATGCCGAGCCTGTCTTCGGGGATAAAGCTCATAGATACGCCTTTTTCGATGATTTCTTTCGGAGGAAGACCTACAATGCTTTCACCTTTGTGCATTATCGCGCCTTTTAAGTGTCTTAAACCCGCGATCGCCTCGCAAAGCTCTTTTTGTCCGCACCCCGCAACGCCCGCAACGCCGAGAATTTCTCCGCCTCTTATATAAAAGCTTACGTCGTCTATCGCTTTACTTCCGTCGTCGGAATTTATTTCGAGATTACGGATTTCCAGAAGGGGTTTCTGAGTTTCGGTTTTGATTCTGTCTATTTTGAGTTCGACTTTCTTGCCGACCATCATTTCGGTAAGCTCCTGCTCGTTTGTTTCGGCAGTGTTTACCGTAGTTATATACTCGCCTTTACGAAGTACGGCTACTCTGTCCGAAATAGACATAACCTCGTTAAGCTTGTGCGTAATTATGATTATCGATTTTCCGTCGTTCTTCATAGATCTTAAAACGTTGAAGAACTTTTCGATTTCCTGCGGAGTGAGAACGGCCGTAGGCTCGTCGAGAATCAGAAGATCCGCGCCGCGGTATAAAACCTTTATTATTTCGACTGTCTGCTTTTCCGAAACAGACATGTTATATACTTTTTTATCGGGGTCGAGTTCGAAACCGTATTTCATGGCTATTGCGTAAGCCTTCGAACTGATCTCTTTCATTTTAAATTTTTCGTCGCCTAGTCCGAGAACTATATTCTGAGCGGCGGTAAATATATCGACCAGCTTGAAATGCTGGTGCACCATACCTATTTTATATTTGAACGCGTCCTGAGGCGAACGGATACTGACCTCTTTCCCGTTTACGCATATAGAACCTTCGTCGGGATAATAAATTCCGGCGATCATATTCATAAGCGTTGTTTTTCCGCTGCCGTTTTCACCTAATACGGCAAGAATCTCTCCCTTATTTACAGTTATATTAACGTTTTTATTGGCAACGACGCTTCCGAAATATTTCGAAACGCCTTTAACTTCGAGTATTGGAGTTTGTTCCACTTTTTACCTCCGTAAAATCACGATAAGGCGGAGTTAAAAACACTCCGCCTTTCGTATTATTTGTTATTTTGCCAAAGGCAAATATCAGTACTTAGCGTTAAGAAGTTCGATTCCGTCGATCTGAATATCGAAATAAGGAGCGGAACGGAATACGCTTTCTGCAAAGTAAGTTACTCCGTTTTCGGTCTTGATAACTTCGGTATCCGCAGTGTAAGCGGAGTCGGTGTTGACATCTGCCATATATCCGGTAAGGTGTCCTTTCTCGTCAACGGTCGCGTTTACGTTCTTCGATTCGGTTTTGGTTACGGTGAACTTGGAAACGTCGAAGATTTTCAAAGCGCCGCTCTTAATCTGAGCAACAACATTTGCAAGTTTTGCATCGGTTCCTTCAACGGGAGCTATTTTACCAAGCTCGGTGTAGCAAACAGAACCGGTGTCTCTCGTATCGCCGAGTTCTCCGCACCAATCGGTATCGATTGCTTTCTTATCGGCAATAGCGTTGATGCAGTATTCGAAGTAAGGCTGCCAGTTGATTCTGGAAGAAATAATGAACGTTTTGGGGCAAGATCCTTCGGTGCTTCCGTTGTAAGAAACGTTGGGAACTCCCGCAGTTTCACAAGCGTTGGGAGCGCCCATAGAGTCTGCGTGCTGAGAAATGAGAACCGCGCCTTCTTTGATAAGAGTTTCGGCAGCAGTCTTTTCGGCGGTTTCATCGTACCAGGAACCGGTGAACTGAACTTTCATAGTAACGTTGGGAACGATGCTTTTTACTCCGAGATACCACGAAGTATATCCGGAAATAACTTCGGCGTAAGTGTAAGCGCCTACATATCCGACAACGGGTTTAACGGAAGAATCCGCATCCATCATTGCTTGAAGTTTTAAACCTGCCGCAACGCCCGCAATGTATCTGCCTTCGTAAATAGAAGCGAAAGCGTTGTGGAAGTTGGATACTTTTTCGGTGTGAGCCGTGGTTCCGGTTGCGTGGCTGAACTGAACGTCGGGACATTCTCTTGCAGCTTTCAGAAGGAAGGATTCATGACCGAAAGAGTCTGCAAAAATGTAGTTGCAGCCTTCGTCCACAAGTTCCATAGCGGCGTCGTAGCAGCCGTTACCTTCGGGGATGCCGGATTTAATAAGGTACTGAACTCCCGTAGCTTCGCAAGCAGCCTTGAAAGCGTCGATGAAGTTTTTGTCGTAAGTGGAGTTTTCGTCGTGCAAAGTGATAAGACCGGCTTTAACGGTAACTTTATCGCCGCCGGTTACGGATTCGGATGTCGAAGCAGTCGTGGAATCCGTTTTGGATTCGCCGTTTTCGCCGCACGATACGCAGGCAACAATCGTAAGCATAAGAGCAAACAAAATTGTCAAGAGTTTTTTCATTTACATTATCTCCTTTTTTTTCGCAGAATCTGCGATTTTTAACAAATTGAAACAAATAAAAAATCCCAAAGAAAATATCGGAAAATATTATCTTCGGAATTTGACCGAGTCGTCGGTCATCTCGTCGATTAAAGCGAGCGATTCGACCCTGACTCCTTCTTTTCTTAATCTGTCCCCCGCTCCCTGGAAACCTTTCTCTATAGCTATAGCGCAGCCGATAACTTCGGCATTCGCCTGTTTTACTATATCGATAAGACCTTCGAGAGCTTTTCCGTTAGCAAGGAAATCGTCAACGATAAGAACCTTATCGCTTGAAGACATAACTTCTTTGCTTACTATAACGTCGTAAACTTTTTTATGCGTAAAACTTTCTATTTTCGTGACGTACACGTCCCCCCGAATGTTCTTGGTTTCGCCTTTCTTCGCAAAAACCACGGGTACGCCCATCTTATAGCCCGCAAAAACCGCGATAGCTATTCCCGACGACTCCACGGTAAGGATTTTATTCACCCCCGCGCCTTCGTACAAGCGTGCGATTTCCTCGCCCATCTTCATCAGAAGATCAGTGTCGAGCTGATGATTGAGGAACGTTCCTACTTTAACGATATTTCCGGGATAAATCTTCCCTTCTTTTTCGATTCTCTCTTCCAAAATTCTCATAGGACTTCCTCTTAAAGCAATAAACCGAAAAAACAAAAAAACAGGCTTATAAAAACCTGTTTGCCAATAATAACCATTAACGCCGTAACAAAATAGTAACGACGAAAAATGTTCCAATAGTCGCGACTTTTGCGGCGCGCGGTAGAAACGTCTGAACCATCATCTTCAAACCTATATTGGCAACTCGTATTTGTTTTTTACGATCGAATTATAACCCACATTTTTAACTTTGTCAAACGTTTTAACACGCTTTTTCTAATTTTTTTTTACGATTATTTTTTACCGATAAACCTTATATATAATAGGTAATTTTTAATTGACACGAAGCTTAAAAAAATGCTAACATATGCTTATGATTGCAATTATTGCCGAAAAGCCGAGTCTTGCCAGGAATATTGTTTCGGGCATCGGCGAAATGAAAAAAAAGAACGGTTACTTCGAAAATTCCGATTATATCGTCACATGGGCATTCGGACATTTGTTTTCGCTATGCGATATCGAAGACTACTCTCCCTCCGCCCCCGAAAGCAAAAAATGGACGCTCGACAATCTTCCTTGTTTCCCCGATAAGTTCCGTTTCAGATTAAAATACGGCGACGACGGAAAACCGGACGAGGGCGTTAAAAAACAGTTCGAGACGATAAAAACCATTCTGAACCGAAACGACGTTGATAAAATCGTAAACGCGGGAGACTCGGACAGAGAGGGCGAAATCATTGTCAGACTTTGCGTGTCCAACGCATTAAATTCCGAAAAACCTTTTTACAGATTGTGGCTTCCCGATCAGACTCCGCAGACGGTAAGAAAAGCTCTTTCCGAAATGAAAGACGAAAAGGAATACGAGAACCTCGCGAACGAGGGTTTTTCGAGAACTTATATCGACTGGCTTTACGGCGTTAATCTCACGAGATACGCAAGCATAAAAACGGGTACGCTTTTAAGGGTCGGTCGGGTCATTATCCCGATTGTAAAGGCTATTTACGACAGAGATCTCGAAATCGAAAACTTTAAACCCGATATTTATTACGCCCTTGTTTCAAAAGCGAAAACAAACGGCGAAGTTATCGAACTTGTTTCCAAATACAAATTCTCCTCGCAGGAAAAGGCAAAAGCCAAAAGATGCTGCGAAAGAATGAATATGCTGGACGCAATCGTAACCGATAAAAAATCCAAAAAGGAAATTCTTTTCCCCGGGAAACTCTATTCTCTTTCCAAATTACAGAGTTTTCTGGGCAAAAAATACAAAATGCCGATGGAAAAGAGCCTTGCCATCGTGCAGAAACTTTACGAAAACGGTTACGTAAGCTACCCGAGAACGAACTCCGAATATCTCGCGACCAACGAAAAAGACAAAATAAAACAGATAATCGCGGGCGTTAAAAAACTCGGATATCCGATAGTTTTCAAGGACAAGAAAACCATTTTCGACGATAGTAAAATCGAATCGCACTCCGCGCTTACGCCGACATATAAAATCCCCGAAAAAAACGCCCTTTCGGAAGACGAATTTACCGTTTATTCTTCTATTTTAAGGCGTTTCGTAGCGGTTTTCTGCGAGGAAGAATGTTATGTGGAAAAATCCGAACTTACGATTTCTCTCGGCGGAAAAGAAGATTATTCGATAAAAGGCTCGATAATTTTAACCGAGGGGTGGACGAAATACGACGGAAGCGAACGCAAGGATAAAATCTTACCTAAACTCGAAAAGGGCGACAAGGTGAACGTAGACTTTCACCCCGAAGAAAAACAGACCACTCCGCCTAAGCACTACACTATAGAAACGCTCAACAACTATCTTAAAAACCCGTTCAAGGACGAAAAAAACTCTTCCGACGAAAACGACGACGAAGATTATAAAGCGATTTTCAAAGGTCTCGAACTCGGTACGGAAGCTACGAGAACGGGAATTATCGACAATGCCAAAAAAAGCGGATATATTTCTCTTAAAAAAGACGTTTATTACATAGAAAACGGCGGGAAATTCCTTATCGAACAGCTTTCCGATATGAACATTTCCATGGATAAATACAAAACCAGCCAGCTCGGACAAGCTTTGAAAAAGGTTTATCACGGCGAAATTTCCGTTGAGGACAGCGTTAAAATGGCGGAAAACGAAATCGCCGAAGTTTTCTCCGCAGATAAAAATTCGGGGTCGGGTTTTTACGGCGACGAAATAGGCGTTTGCCCGAAATGCGGAAAAAAAGTCGTCAGAGGAAGGTATGCTTACGGCTGCACGAACACCGAGGAAAAATGCGATTTCAAAATAAACTTACGCATTTTAAACTGCGCCGTTTCAAAGGAACAAGCGGCTAAAATCCTTTCCGAAGGGAAAACCGACAAGCTCGATTTCGTTTCAAAATCGGGAAAGAAATTTACTGCCAGACTTGTTCTCGACAGCGACAAAAAAATCATATTTTCATTTTCATAAAACTTTAAAAAACCTCCGATTTTTCCGGAGGTTTTTAAATGTTTTACGTCTTATGAAATCATGCCGCGTTAAGATCTTTCTTGAAATTTTCTATCTCGTCTTTATGTTTGGTCTCGTAAGCTTTAATCGTATCGCCGTCGTCCAAAAGCATAGTATCGTACGCGTCCGTTTGTTTTTCGAAAGTCATTTCGCCTTTCGAGTTTATCGTGAGAATAATCGTTCCCTGCAAATCCGTTCTGTATATTTTCGAGTTTGCATTTGTAAGATTATTCAAAGTCGATTTAAGAGGATGAGCGTGCTTGTTGCTCAGTCCGCAGGAAATAACCGAGTATTCCGGCTTAACGAGTTTAAGAAATTCCTCGGACGTCGACGAATCGCTGCCGTGATGAGCGACCTTTAAAACATCGCAATCGACCTTATACGAAAGATTGATAAACTCTCTGATAAAGCTTTGCTCCGCGCCTTTCTTGCCTGTTTCGTATTCGATATCGCCCGTAAACAAAACTTTGCGGTTTGCGTACTCGAGCATAATGACCGCCGAAAAATCGTTCGGCGTGGTAAAATAACCGTACCCGTTCAAAGTAGCCGCGTACGGCATTTCGAAATCTACCGTATACTCGTATTCTTCTTTATTTTTATCGTAAAACCTGTTTGTAAAATCGGAATCGTCCTTGAAAAATTCCCAAGGCGTCTTTTCGTCGTAAATACTCTTTATGTATTCGTAATAAATATTGCTCGAATTTTTAATCTTTCTGCCGTCGTTCAACCCGTCCGGAAGACTTGACGCTTGTTTGTTTTCCGAATACACATACGGACGATAAGATTTCAGAATGTCGTACTCCTTGTAAACATATGACATAAGCCCGATATGATCGCTGTCCGGATGAGTCGCTACGCAATAATCGATTTTAACCTTTTCGCCTTTACCGTTTGTAAGGTGCTTATCTATAACCTTCTTTCCGTCGTTCCTTTTATCTCCCGTATCGATAAGCATATTTTTACCGTCGGGAAGCTCGATATAAATACAATCGCCTTGCCCGATATCGAGGAAATAAATTTTAAGATCTCTGATATCGTCGATATCGGAATAAGAAACCGAAGTCGAGGCAGAATCGGATTCGGATGCGCTTTCTTTTTGCAGAAAACCGAAATCGAATTTGTAGCCGTTCGAAACATAGAAAACGGCAAGAACGATCGCTATAATTATAACCAGAGTTATAAAATAAATCCAGAATTGCTTTTTATTTTGTTTCTTTCCTTTTTGTTTTTTCGCCATATAAAATTGTTCCTGTTTCAGTATATTATATAACCTTTATTACCGCAACTTTGAGATATAAACTTTCGTCGTAACCGATAAAAGTCGCGTGGTCCTTGTTCTGCATTCTCAGTTCCACGAGTTTTGCCATAACTCCGCTTTCCAGAACGCTTTCTTTAACCATCTGCAAAAACAAATTGAGCGTTAAGTGCTGCGAGCAGCTGCAAGTGACAAGATATCCGCCTTTTTCTACAAGCTTAAGTCCGTTTATATTAACGTCCTTATAGCCTTTATAACCTTCCTTTACCGTATCGGAAGACTTCGTAAAAGCCGGCGGATCGAGAACAACCACGCCGAATTTGCGTTTTTCTTTTCTGTATTCTCTTAATTTTTCGAAAACGTCCGCCGTTTCGGTTTTTATTTCGAGACTGTTCAAATCGGCGTTTTCTTTAACCAGATCGATAGCCTTTTGGCTTATATCGACAGCCGTAACTTCACTCGCGCCGTACTTCTTCGCGCAAAGCGAAAATCCGCCTTCGTTACAGAAACAATCGAGAACCGTTTTGCCTTTGACGTAATGTTTTAAGTCGTCTCTGTTTTCTTTCTGATCGAGGAAATATCCCGTTTTCTGCCCGTTTTCGAGATCCACGATCATTTTCAAACCGTTCTCGACAATCGTTACTCTCGGGTCGAAATCGCCGTAAATAATCCCTTTACGCTCCTCCAAACCCTCTTTAAGTCTCACGGCAACGTCGCTTCTCTCGTAAATTCCTTTAGGAGAGAAAATTTCGATGAGAAGTCGGATAAGCATATCCCTTATGACTTCTACTCCGAGCGACAAAAACTGCACGGAGAGATAATCTCCGTACTTATCGACGATAAACCCCGGGATTAAGTCGGACTCGGCGAACACGGCGCGATAATTATCGTCGTAACCGAGTTCCTGCCTGAATTTCACGGCTTCGATTATTCTTTTCCGATAAAACTCCTCGTCTATAACTTCTTGTTTTCTCGTAAGCATTCTGACGATTATTTTGGAATGGTGATTTATCGTTCCGAGCCCGATAAACCTTCCGTCCGCTCCGCGGACTTCGGCAACCGAACCTTGTTTGTCTCTGCCCTCGATTTTCCATACTTCGTTGGCAAAAATCCACGGATAGCCGCTTAAAATTTTCTTTTCTTCGTTTTTCTTAAGATATACTACGTACATATCATTTTTTATATAATTTCGCAAGTCCGCCTTTTGCGGTTTCTCTGTATTTGTTACCTAAATCTCTGCCCGTTTCGTACATCGTCCTCACGGCGTCGTCGAATGAAATTTTTCTGCTGCCCGTTATAAACATCGGGAGCGTTACCTCGTTAAGCGCGCGGAGAGCCGCGACGGCGTTTCTTTCAATGCACGGAATCTGTACAAGTCCGCAGATAGGGTCGCAGGTAAGCCCGAGGTGATGCTCGATTGCTATTTCCGCGGCGTATTCTATCTGGTCGAGATTCATTCCGTAAAGCTCGGCGACTGCCGCGGAAGCCATTGCGCACGCAACGCCGATTTCCGCCTGACAACCGCATTCCGCGCCGCTTATCGACGCGTTCGTTTTAACGAGATTGCCGATAATTCCCGCGCAGGCGAGTGCCTTTAAAATTTCCCTTTCGGGAACTTCGTTTTTCTGTTCGAGGTAAAACAAAACCGCAGGCAAAACTCCGCACGAGCCGCAAGTGGGCGCGGTTACGACCGTTCCGCCCGAAGCGTTTGTTTCGGAGCATGCAAAAGCATATGCGCATACGATTCTGTTCTGCTTTGCTATCGACGATTCGTTAAGCGCGTACTGCTCGAAAAGCGTTTTCGCTTTTCTTTCGGTTTTAAGCTCGCCCGGAAGAACTCCGCTTGCCGAAAGTCCCGTTTTTATGCAATTTTTCATCGCTTCCCAAATTTCTTTAAGATAGGAAAAAAAATCGCCGTCCTCGAATATTTCGGCGTATTCCCAAAGCTTCAGATTGTTCTGTTCGCAAAATGTTTTTATTTCGTCGAAGCTTCCGTGCGGATAAACGTTCTTTTCCTCGAACGGTTTCCCGTTCTCGGTTTCGATTGCTCCGCCCCCTACGCTGTAAAAAATCTCTTCTCCGATTTGTTCTCCGCT
The DNA here is from genome assembly GCA_934271735.1 of uncultured Clostridia bacterium. GTDB lineage: Bacteria > Bacillota > Clostridia > Christensenellales > Borkfalkiaceae > UBA10281. The sequence goes on from CAKQSB010000007.1 coordinate 39,321, forward strand.
TTTGAAGGCTCGGAACATCATTTTGTTGGGATGACGGAAATCGCCCTCGGTTTCGCCGAAAATAATTTCCGTCATATCGCCGCCGAGCGTTTCGGAAATAACCTTATCGGTGAGATGTCCTTTACCCGTTGCCGAAAGCGAACCGTATAACGTCACTTCGAACCTGTCCGCCAGAGGGTATTCCGATTTAAAAATTTTAGATGCTTTTTCCGGTCCCATCGTGTGCGAACTCGAAGGACCTCTGCCTATTTTATATAGATATCTTAATGATTTCATAGCAACTTTTTCTCTTTCAGTTCTTTCTCGAGCATATCGGCTGCATATCTGCAAAGTTCCGCGCAAGGGCGCTTCTTCTTATATTCCGCCGTTCTTTCGGACGGATTTTCCGAAGATAATTTTACGGTTTCGCCGAGAAGTTCTCTGCAAACGATCGAACCGTTATCGGCTTTGAACTGTTCTCCGAGTTTTCTTATAAGAGCGTAATGCTCGGCTTTGGAAATTCCGTTTTCGCCGTCGAATCCGCAAAGCAATCCTAAAACGATGCAGATTCCGGAAAACGTTCCGCAAACCTCGCGCATTCTGCCGAATCCACCGCCGAACGACGAAGCGATTTTCACCGTATCGTCCTGTTTTTCGGGGAACAAATCGCCGAACGCGAGAACAACCGCCTGAGCGCAGTTATACCCCTCGTTGAAATACGAAAAAGCCTTATCTCCTCTTGACATATCGATTACCTTTTGTTGACTTAGTCCTTTATTTGTGATAGAATATTGTTTATGGATAAATTGCTTTTTAACGACCGCCTTACGATAAAAACTTACGAGGACGGCAATATAAAAGAATATTCTTCGGACTTCCATTCAAACTACATCGAATCGGCAAGAAAAGCCGCGAAAAACAGCGAATGGAAAACCAAAGGCGCGGGCGCGAGATTTATGCGCGAAGGAATGGACGAAGACGCGTACGACGAAAAAAGCGACGTTTCTTATTTCAATTCTCTCGAGTTTTTCGCCTCTCCGGACGAAATAATCTATTCCGTAACCGTAAACGAGCTTTCGGGCGTAATGAAAAAAGACCTTACCGCCGATAAAGACAGCGAAAGCCACGTTATTCACTCCCGCGAAGATATGTTCTGCGGGGCATGCCCGAATAAGACAAACGATAAATTCGTAACGTGCATAAAAACAGGCTATGAAAATTCGCATCTTGCCGTTTACGATTTGAAAACGGACGATTATATGACGCTTACCGACGGCGACAGCTGCGATTTCGACGCGGAATTTTCCCGCAAAAACGACTTGCTCGTTTATTTCGCAAGCAAAGGCGTTGGAAGAAGCAGTGACGGCGAATTCGTTAAATTCTCCCGTTCGTCGATTTTATCTTACGATTTCTTTACGGGAGACATCGAAGAAATTCTTTCCGATCCCGTTAAATCTCTGACTAAACCGAAAGACGACGAGAACGGAAATTTCTATTACATAACCCGCGCTGAGGATAAAGAATATAAAATCGGGTTTTTCAGATTGCTCCTCGACATAATTCTAATCCCGTGGAAAATTCTTAAAGCTCTTTACTATTTCGCCGAACTCTTCACCACGATGTTCACGGGCAAAGGTTTCACCGAAAAATCGGGAAATCCCGCGAAAACAATGAAGAAATCGCAAGGTATGATCGTAATCGACGACAACCTCATAAACGCCGACGAAGAATACAAGAAAAATCTTCGCCATAAGGACAACTTAGCGGGCGTTGCGCCGTGGTCGTGGCAACTTGTGAAACGCTTTGCCGGCGGCGAAACGACAACCCTTGCTAACGGCGTTATCGATTATTGTCTGCTTTCCGACGGCTCCGTTGCTTACACAAACGGCAAGCATATAGTCATAATTTCTTCCGACGGCAAAAAAACAAAAATCGCCGATACAGACCTCTGCACAAGAATTTCCTGTTTTAAAAAATAAGCCTGAAACGCTTTTATTTTACTTGCGCCTTTCCCGACTAACGGAAAAGGCGCAAGTTATTTATCTTTTTTTACTGCGCGGATTCTGTTTTGCCCTGCGCAACCGCTTCTCTTATTTTTGTTTCGATTTCCTTTGCGATCTCGGGATTGTTGGCAAGATATTCTTTCGCCTTGTCTCTGCCCTGCGCGATCTTCTCTCCGTTATAAGAGAACCACGAACCGCTCTTTTCGAGAATACCTTTTTCCACACCGAGGTCTACAAGGCAACCCGTCTGGGAAATTCCCTCGCCGTAAATGATATCGAATTCAGCCGTCTTAAACGGGGGCGCAAGCTTGTTCTTAACGATTTTGGCTTTCGTTCTGTTACCGAACATACCGTCGCTGTCCTTCAATGCGTCGGCTTTTCTTACGTCTATTCTTACCGACGCATAGAATTTCAAAGCCTTGCCGCCGGGCGTGACTTCGGGATTTCCGAACATAACGCCGACCTTTTCTCTGAGCTGATTGATGAAAATAACGCAGGTTTTGGACTTGTTCGTGATACCCGTGAGCTTACGAAGAGCCTGAGACATAAGTCTTGCCTGCAAACCGACATGACTATCTCCCATATCGCCTTCGATTTCCGCCTTAGGCGTAAGCGCGGCGACAGAGTCTACAACAACGATATCGACCGCTCCGCTTCGAACAAGACTTTCGGTTATGTCGAGAGCCTGTTCGCCCGTGTCGGGCTGCGAAACGTACAAATCGTCGAGGTTTACTCCGAGTTTAGCGGCGTAAACGGGGTCGAGAGCGTGTTCTGCGTCGATAAACGCGGCAACACCGCCCGCTTTCTGTGTCTGAGCGATAACGTGCAACGCAACGGTTGTTTTACCCGAAGATTCGGGTCCGAAAATCTCGATAATTCTTCCGCGCGGAACGCCGCCTATTCCGAGGGCTAAGTCCAGCGTGAGACAGCCCGTGGGGATAACGTCGATCGCGATGTCGGCAGAACTTTGACCGAGCTTCATAATCGCCCCTTTTCCGTACTGCTTTTCGATCTCTTTCAGAACAAGATCTAAAGCTTTTTGTTTTTCTTCTAACATTTTATCTCCTGTCAGGGATTTACTCCCTTAAATATTTTTTACGCTTTTAATCGCCAGAAACAAAGCCGTCTGAACGCCCTTTTCCGTAATTTCCGCTCTGTTTCCTTCAAATTTATATCTGTAAACCGAAATACCCTGCGCAGTTCCCACGGCGATATAACATAGCCCCACGGGAAAACCCGATTCGTCGGTATTCGGACCGGCAAGACCGGTCGTGGAAAGAACTATATCCGATTTTTCTTCGCTTAAAAGTCCTTTCGCCATTTCGCCCGCAACTTGCGAAGAAACGGGTTTGTTTATTCTTATCGCCTCTTCGGAAACATTAAGTCTTTTGATTTTCGCTTCGCTGTCATAAGCGACTACGCCTTCGTAAAAGACATTACTCGCGCCCGGCACGGAAATTATTCTCGCGGAAAGATTCCCGCCCGTGAAAGACTCCGCAACGGAGATTTTCAGTTTTCCGAGCTTTAAAATGTAAACGAGAACGTCCTGCAAACTCGCGTCGTACTCCGCATAAACGTTTTCGGGAAACGAAAGAAAAAATTCTTTTGCCGCCTCGGCAGCTTCCGAAGTCGCCGCATGCGATAACGCTTTAAAAGTTATCTTTACGTCGAGTAAGTTTCTTTCGACGGAAATTTCCGTGTTTTTATATGTCTCTTTTATCGCCGTGATTTTACTTTCGAGTTTTTCTCGCGAAATCCCGAACGCTTTTAAAATCGCAACGCCGTGAAAAACGTTTTCTTCGTTCATTAACCTTTAAAAACCTCTTTGTTCTTAATAAGGTACGAACAACCCGAAATTATCGTTAAAATAACCGAGATACCAAAGCACGCAAGCCCTATATAGTCAAAAATCATTCCGACTGACGGCGCGATTGTAAGCAAATCTCCCGTGAGAAGTAAAACGATAATCGTAACGTCCGTGAAAAAGGTCTTTATTTTACCCGTCATTTCCGCGGCTAAAACGATACCTTTTTTCGCCGCCATCATACGGAGCGAAGAAACGACCATTTCTCTCGCCATTATTATCGCGACGCCTACGCCGCCGTAAATCATACCGATCGTGCCGAGCTGATTGAAAACGTTTGTTTCGTAAGGATCGGAAAGAAGAACGATAAGTCCGGATAAAACAAGGACTTTATCGGCAATCGGGTCGAGAAATTTTCCCAGATCGGTTACCATATTGTACTTTCTCGCGATGTAACCGTCGAAAAAATCGGTAATCGAAGCTATTGCAAAAATGCCGAGCGCAACAATATAATGTCCCGTGAAAAAGCCGAGATAAAATGCCGTTATGAAAAACGGGATTAAAATCAGTCTCAGCATCGTGAGTTTGTTTGGAAGATTCATTTTATGCCTCCGTAGCCTCGCCGTAAAGATCGTAAGCGTCTGCTTTTTTTATCTTTACGTTATAGTATTCGCCCTGTCGTATTTCTCCGGCGTATGTGAAATATACTTTTCCGTCGATTTCGGGAGCGGAAAAATACGCTCTGCCGTAAAAAGACTGCTTTTCGTAATCCACGCCGTCGCAAAGAACCTCGAGCGTTTTACCTATGTATCCTTTATTTCTTTCTTTCGAAACTTTTTTCTGCGTGTCGTAAAGCTTTTTAACTCTCGCTTCCTTAACGCTTTCGTCTATCTGCCCGGGAAGTTTATAAGCGGGCGTTCCCTCTTCTCTCGAATATGCAAAGAAGCCCGCATTTGTAAGTTTTGCCGTTTTTATAAACTCCACAAGGTTTTCGAACTGCTCTTCCGTTTCGCCCGGAAACCCTGCGATAAACGTAGATCTTATCGCGATACCGGGAATTTCCTTTCTCAATTTATCGAACAAACGAAGATACCCTTCGCCCGTACCCTGTCTGTTCATACGCTTTAATACTTCGGGCGAGCTGTGCTGCAAAGGAATATCAAGATATTTGATAATCTTTTTATTGTTTTTGATTTCGGCAATAAGCTCGTCCGTTATCTTTTCGGGATAACAATACAAAAGTCTTACGGAACGGATATTGTCGAGTTCGGTGAGATTTTTTAAAAGCTCGGCAAGCTTGTTTTCGCCGTACAGATCCTCGCCGTATCTCGTTATGTCCTGCGCGACGAGAATAAGTTCTTTCACTTCGCCCAAAGCTTTCGTTTCTTCTATAAGATCTTCCTGCTTTTCGGAACGATACCTGCCGCGGATAGAAGGAATGAGACAATACGTGCAATGATTGTCGCAACCGTCCGCGATTTTGAGGTAAGCGTAATGAAGAGGGGTCGTTACAACCCTATTTTCACTCTTGAATTCTTTTGCTTTACCGACAAAATTTACTCTTTCGCCCTTATAGGCAAGCTCGATAGCTTCGGGAAGAAGCTCGTAATCGCCCGTTCCAAGAAACACGTTCACTTCCGTGAATTCGTCGAACATATCGTTTACGAATTTCTGCGGCATACAACCCGTTAAAATAATTTTTTCGAGCCTGCCGCTTTTTCTCAGTTCGTTTACCTCTAAAACCGTTTCGATCGCTTCTCTTCTCGAGCTTTCGAGGAAAGCGCAGGAGTTTACGATTATTATCTCCGCGTCTTCTTTTTCCTGCGTGATTTTGTCACTGCCTAAGATAGCAAGCATTTTTTCGGTGTCAACTCTGTTTTTATCGCACCCGAGCGAAATAACGCCGATTGTTTTTTCCTTGAATTTATTAAACGTCATAATCTCCGTAAAGTTCCTTAAAGTCTTCCATAGAAAGGGTTACCTGTTTTTGTTTTCCGCCCTGACTGTCAAGAACATAGCCTTTGGAAACCATCCAGTCGTATATTTTTGCCGCTTTCGGGAATCCGCAGGATTTAAGTCTTCTCTGTATCATAGAAATAGATATGCTGCCCGTTTCGACGGCGATTCTCAACGCCTCGACGTAATAATCGGGTACTTTTTCTTCTCCGCCCGTAACGTTTTCTATTTGCGGGTTTGCATCCTTGTCTATCTCTTTCATCGCCGCTTCGTTGAAATAGCTCTCGTTGTTATCGCGAATGTAATTTACCACGGCTTTAATCTCCTCCATATCGATATACGCGCCCTGCGCTCTTTCCATATTCGCCATATAGCTCATACGATAAAGCAAATCGCCGTTGCCGAGAAGCTTTTCCGCGCCGCCTTCGCCGATAATCGTTGTGGAGTCCGTCGCGTTGGACATTTTGAACGCCATTCTCGAAATGAAGTTGGTTTTTATCGAACCTTCGATAATGTTTACCGACGGACGCTGAGTCGCGAGGATAAGATACATGCCCGCCGCTCTCGCTTTCTGTGCAAGTCTTCCTATCTTCTCTTCGATAACCTTTTTATCGGTGGACATAAGGTCGGCAAATTCGTCGATTATGATAACGATTTTCGGAAGCTTACGTTCCTTTCTCGGATCGATAAGGTCGTTATACTCGTCGATATTGTGAACGACGAGTTCCGCCATTTTCGTGTATCTCGCTTCCATTTCCTTAACCGCCCAACCGAGCATCGCAACCGCCGTTTTCGCGTCGGTTATGATATCGCCGAACAAAAGATGAGGTATTCCCTCGAAGACTTTGAATTCGACAAGTTTGGGGTCGACGATTATAAGTCTCAAATCCGCAGGGCTGTATTTATAGAACCAGCTGATAAGAAGGGAGTTAAGCCCTACGCTCTTACCCGTTCCGCTCGCGCCCGCGATAAGCATATGCAACGTTTTCGTCAAATCCGCAACAACGGGATTGCCGACGATATCTTTACCGATAGCGAACGTAAGAGCCGTTTTCTTTGTATTTTTGAAAACGTCGCTGTCGATTACGTCTCTTAAACCTACGATTGAACGTTGTTCGTTCGCAACCTCTACGCCGATAAGCGATGTGCCGGGAATAGGCGTGATACGGATGTCGTTTTTAGTCTGTAAACGAAGTTTTAAATCGTCCGCATATTTTAAAACCGTTTTTATCGAAACGTTATCGGGGATTGCTATATCGAATCTCGTTACGGTAGGTCCGTGGACGATATTCGCAAGGCTTGCTTCCACCCCGCCGAGGACTTTAAGCGTGTTTATGATTCTGGTCGCTTTGTCGCGTTTGAAAAATTCGACATCGGCGTAATTTTCCTGCGACGAATAAGATTTCAGAAGATCTAAAGGCGGTGCGTTGTACTTGAAGTTGAGCGGCATTTCGTCGAAAGGATTATGCTCTTTCTCCTCTTCTTCCGCGTTCACTTTCGCCGATTTTTTCTCCCGAGATAAATCGGCTTCTTTTTTCTCGGGTTTCAAAGAATCGGTTTTTCTCTTGTTCACGCTTTCGTATTCTTCATAGCCGGAATAATCCGTCTGCGGTTCTTCCGCGAAAGGTTCGTCGAAATCTATCCCGTCGGAATCGGACAGAACTTCGTCGCTGACCTTGCTGTTCACCTCTTCCATATCCGTCTCGATATCGCCGCTGCGATAATCCGCGGCCTTTTTCTCGGCGTGTCTGGATACGGCGGCTTTAAAGGAATTCGGCATATAAATATCGCCGTTTATTCCCGTTTCGTCGATGCCGTCGGAAGCATCGTAAGAATCCTTACGCTTATCGTAACGATCGGAAGAATTATCTCTTTTACCGTAATCGCTCGTTTCCGACGTCGTTCCCGAGCCCGACTTAACATATCTCAGTTTGCTTTCGAAATCTTTATTGTATTCTTCGCTGTAAAGCGAGGTTTGCCCCTGTGCACGATTTGCTGTATTGCCGCCGCGGTCGTAACCTTTATCGTAACCGTTGTCACGCCCGCCGACCTCGTCGAACTCCTCTTCGTCCTCTCTCATTTCGAAATCGGAATCGCCGACGACGAGAGTTTTTCTCTTATGCGGCATAACGACGTTTGCGGAAGCGTAAGTTCTTTTCTCCTCGCGCGGAGTTTTTTCCGCCTCGCTCCTCGAACGCGCAACCGTCGAAAATTCTTCGTCGGGTTCGGAATAAGGTCTGTTGTCTTTATTGTCGGGTTTGTTTTTATCGGTTTTTTCTTCACCCTGCCGTTTATCGGCGGTTTTATCCGATTTCGCGGCGGGAAACGCAAACTTCACCGCGGCAAAACCGCACAAAAGCGCGATAACCGCCCAAATCACGTAAGTTCCCGCAAGCGAAACGCCCGAAACGAGAAGATGATCGAGCGATGCGAAAAGCGCGCCGCCTATCGTGGACGTGGCAAGTCCGCCGTTCTCTTTGACCGCTCCGAAAACGCGCGCGACGTAATCGCCGAGCGTTTCGTCGGGGTTAATCGGAGAAGCAATCAGATGAGCTATCGCGAAACCGCAAAAAAGGCATATGAAAATCATAACGGCGACCAAAGCGCCGCGTTTTGACAATTTAATTTTGCCTGTAAGCATTTTCAATCCGAAAAAGAAAAGCAAAATAATGATAGGAAATGTAAAATATCCTGTCGATCCGAGCAAAAACGCCTGCATTATGCCGCCGACGGGGTAAAAAACGGAATTACCCGTGACGAGAGAGAAAAATAAAAACAACGCCACGAGCATCAAAGCCATTCCGCACAACTCTTTATTTATAAACGCATCGTCTTTCCGTGCCAAGGAAAACACCTCTTATATATAGTATACAATTATTATAACATAACGAAAAACGTTTTTCAAGCGTATTGAGTGTTCTCTTTATAAAATTTTAAAACTTAAATTTCACAGCAAAACTTCATGGTTAAATTATTGCCGACGCTCGGAAATTTAAAAATAAGGGCATTAAAAAAACGCCGTTGCCGGCGTTTTTGATTTTTAATTATTTTCGTCGATAATCTTAACAATATCTCCGACGGTTTTAAGCCTGTCGGCGTCGTCCTCGGTTACGGTTACGCCGAATTCGTCTTCCATTGCCATAAGAAGCTGGACAATATCGATGGAATCCGCGCCGAGATCTTTCACAACGTCGCTGCTTATGTTAATGCTTTCTTCCGAAATGCCGAGCTGTTCCGCAATTATCGAGACAACCTTAGAATATGTATCCATTTTATTCCTCCGTGAGTGTTGCGGCGCACCGGCCGTCTTTAAGAGTATAACCTATCTTTGCGGCTTTGTCAAACCTTTTTTCGGATTTTCACTGTTTCTTTTTCGGAGAACGCATCGTAAGACCTATTCGGTTCTTCTTTACGTCGACGGAAAGTACCCTTACCTTTACGACCTGACCGACTTTTAAAACGTCCGACGGGTGCTTGACGTAATTATCCGAAATTTCGGAAATATGCACAAGTCCGTCCTGATGAACGCCGATATCGATAAACGCACCGAAATCTATAACGTTTCTTACAGTACCCGTAAGCTCCATACCGACGACAAGGTCGTTGATATCCATAATATCCGAACGAAGTTCCTGTTTGGGAAGCGAATCTCTGACGTCTCTGCCGGGCTTTAAAAGCTCGACGACGATATCGTTCATCGTAGGAACGCCCAATCCGCATTCCTCGGCGGCTTTTGCTTCGCCGTATTTCTTTATCTGCTCGGGAAGAGCCGAAAGTTTTCTCTCCTCCACGTCCTTATCGGTGTAACCGAAAAGCGAAAGAAGTTTTTCGGTGGATTCGTACGATTCCGGGTGAACCGCCGTGTTATCGAGAATGTTTTTACCGTCTCTTATCCTTAAGAAACCCGCGCACTGCTCATAAGCTTTTGCGCCGAGCTTGGAAACTTTAAGAAGCTGTTTTCTCGTAGTGAATTTTCCGTTTTCCTCGCGGTAAGTTATTATGTTGTTCGCGATTCCGGAGTTAAGCCCCGAAACCCTCGACAAAAGCGACGGACTTGCCGTATTAAGGTCTACGCCGACGCTGTTTACGCAATCTTCTAAAACGCCGTCTAAAACCTCGTCGAGACGAGCCGCCGGCATATCGTGCTGATACTGCCCTACGCCTATCGCCTTTGGATCGATTTTGATAAGCTCGGCGAGAGGATCCTGCAATCTTCTTGCTATGGAGATAGCCGAACGGAGAGTTAAATCGTACTGCGGAAATTCCTTTGCCGCAAGAGGCGAACCCGAGTAAACGGAAGCGCCCGCTTCGTTCACGACGACATAACCTACCTTTCCGCCGTAATCCTTAATCATATCCGCAACGAAAATTTCGGACTCCTTGGAAGCTGTTCCGTTACCGATCGAAATAACGTCTACCGAATACTTATCGATAAGCTTTTCCAGCGCAGCTTTGGCCTCGGCGGTTTTGCTTTGCGGCGGCGTGGGGTAAACGACCGTCGTATCGAGAACTTTGCCCGTGCCGTCGACGACGGCTATTTTACAACCCGTCCTGTAAGCGGGGTCGAAGCCCATCGTGACTTTATCCTTAACGGGCGGTTGCATAAGCAGGGGGCGAAGGTTTACGTCGAACATCTTTATCGCCTGTTCCTGCGCGTTTTCCGTGAGATAATTTCTGATTTCTCTTTCGATAGATGGTTGAATAAGACGTTTGTAAGCGTCCGCCACGGCTTCCTTAACGCAAGGCGTGGTTACGCTTCCTTCTTTAACAAAACCGACTTCGCAAACGCGCACCGCGAATTCTTCGTCGATCGCAACTTTAACTTTCAGGTAGCCTTCGTCCTCGCCTCTGTTAAGAGCGAGGATTCTGTGCGATTTGATTTCGGAAACGGGTTCGGAATAATCGGCGTACATTTCGTAAGTCTTAGCGCCGTCTTCTTCCGCTTTCTGAATCTTCGAGGAAATCTCGCCGTTTTTAAGATAAATTCTGCGGAGTTTCTTTCTCAATTCCGCGTCGTCCGAAATCCTTTCGGCGATTATGTCTTCCGCGCCCGCTATCGCCTCTTTGGTATTTCCGACGCCGAGTTCTTCATTAACGAACGGTTTCGCAAGATCATCGAGCGTTCCTTCCGTCACGTTCTGCGCAAAAATTATATCGGCAAGAGGTTCGAGACCTTTTGCGACGGCAACCGTGGCTCTCGTCTTTCTCTTCTGTTTATAAGGTCTGTAAATATCCTCCACTTCCGTTATGGTTTCGGCGGCGGAAAGCGCGGCTTCGATTTCTTCCGTCATCTTTTCCTGTTCGGTTATGGATTTGGCGACTTCTTCTTTTCTCTTTTCGATATTGCGAAGATAGGTAAGCCTTTCCGACAGCTCTCTTAAAACCTGATCGTCGATATGCCCCGTCATTTCCTTTCTGTAACGCGCGATGAAAGGAATGGTGTTGCCTTCGTCGAGAAGTTCGACGATGTTTTTGACGTGATCTTCTCTGAGTTTGAATTCCTGAGTGATTTGTTTTAAAATGTCCATTATAGTTTCCTTAAAGTTTTTAAATATGTTTTATCTTCGACGCTCACCCTGAGCGAATCGTTTATTTTCGAAATCGCCTTGTTGTGCGTAAACTTACCGAGCTTGTCGTTTTCGAGAAATTTCAAAGTCGATTCCCGTTGCTTAACGAAAGCCGTCGATATGAGCCAGGCTATCGCCATATCGTTATAGTAGCCTTTTCCGTCGAGCTTTTCGGCAATACGCAAAATCTCTTCGGTATGCTCCCCGCCGACGAAAAAATTCATAAGAGCAACAATGCGGAAACGAAGAGCGGAATTTTCCTGCTTTTCTATCCCGTCCGTCAAAAGGAGATAAAATCGCTTTCTGTCTTTTGCGCCGACCTTGATTGCGGGAACAAAGGAATCGACAAGTCCCCAACCGTCGCATTTCGAAAGATAGAAATCCTTTTTGCTCCACATTTCGTCGAAACCGAGCCTTGCGATAAGCAAACCGTAAATAAGCGTACACTCGTAATTTTCGAACTTGCAGTTTTCGAGATAATCGCTTATCTCGTTTTGAGGAATCGACTTCGCGATTTGTTTTATCACGGGTATTCTTACGCCTACCGTTTTATATGCCGAAACTATTATTTTGTCGTTAAACTCTTTATACTTCGCATCGGCGTTTGTCTCAAGCTCGGCAATCGTTTTTTCGTAAATGTTCATACTCTTTCACAATCTCTGTCACAAGCTTTGTCTAAAAACCCGTCGCATTTATAAAATATCGCAAAATCACTGTTATATAAAGTGATTTTTGAAAGTTTTACGTTACGCGACATTTCGTAAACCTCACAGCCGTACGATATTTCGACCGGTGTTTCGCCGAAGTTTACGGCTATATAAATCTTCTTGTTTTCACATTTTCTCGAGAACGAAAAGAACCCTCCGTCGGAAACTATATCTCCCGTTTCGCCGAATTTAAAGCAGTCGTATTTTTTTCTTAAATCGGACAGAAAGCAATAATGATTTAAAAGCTCGTCATTCTCGTTTTCGATAAAACAAGTGCGATTGAACGGATCTTTATTTCCTTCGGTTATCTGCTCGTCGCCGTAATAAATGCAGGGTACGCCGTAAAGGCAGAACTGCAACGCGGCGCAACACTTAAGCATTTTAACGGCTTCTCTTTTCTCCGTTACGGTAAGTTTTTCCGTTGCCATTTTTGCCCGTTCGGTTTCGAGTTTGCCCCTCTTCCCCAAAACGGTAAGAATCCTCGGCGTATCGTGCGTGCCGAGAATATTCATAAGGCAATTCAGCGCGTGAGACGGATAATTATCTGTCTGTTCTCTGACGGTTTTATACAGTAAATCGCTTTTCCCGCTCAACGCAAAATCTATAATCGCGTTCTTTAGCGGATAATTCATTACGCTGTCAAGCTCGCCGCCGCGAAAATATCTTCTGCGTTTTCCGTAGGCGATTTTATTCGTCGCGTCTTCCCAGACTTCGCCGATAACTATCTTATCGTTTCCGTAAGCTTTGACTCTCTCGTTGATTTTTTCGACAAACTCGTCCGTTATCTCGTCCACGACGTCCAGCCTTACTCCGCCCGCGCCGAGTTTCATCATTTTATCGATAACGCCGTTTTCTCCCGCAATAAAATTTTCGAAATCCTCGCTCGATTTGTTTATTGTGGGCAAAACGTCGATACCCCACCAGGACAAGTACTTGTCGGGAAAATCCTCGAACACATACCAGCCGTAATAAGGAGACTCCTTCGACTGATATGCGCCAAGCGACAGATAATTTCCGTACTTGTTAAAGTAAACGCTGTCGTCTCCGGTGTGATTGAAAACACCGTCGAAAATCAAGGAAATATTGCTGATTTTTAAAGTTTTTACGAGAGACGTAAAATCATCTTCCGTACCTAAAAGCGGGTCGAAGCAAGTGTAATCGCCCGTATCGTAACGGTGGTTTGAATAAGCTTTGAACACGGGATTAAGATACAGATGAGTTACGCCGAGCTTTTTCAGATAATCGACTTTTCGGCGTATGCCCTCGAAGTTGCCGCCGAAAAAATCGTTATTCTTTATCTTGCCGGATTTGTCCGGAAGATATTCGGGAACTCCGCCCCAGTCGGACCTGAGTTTCTTTCCCGAAGCGTCTCCAAAGCCCTCTGCCCTCGCAAATCTGTCGGGAAAAATCTGATACATCACCCCGCCCGCAAAACCGCAAAGCTCTTTTTCGTCGTTTTTATAACAGAGGATCTGAAAGTCGTTCAAAGCGCTCTCTTCTCCGAATCCGTATTCGTTTTTTCCTATTCTTTTTCCGTCGGCGTAAAAGCGGTAAAAATATAAACCGTTCGATAAACCGTCTATCGAAAAGTAGAATACATCTCCGTTTTTCACGCCGTCGAAAATTCTTTCGGTCGAAGTTCCGTCTTCGTAAAGAGAGAGAACACACTTCTCCGCTCCGATTATTCCGATCTTTATATCGAGCCGCTCTCCCTCTTTAACCGCGCCCGTGACGCTTTTATGATTTCGGGAAAGCGGATCGTAGTTTACAACCATATTTTACTTTATCTGTTTCAGATGCCAGATTCTTTCGGCATATTCTTTTATGCTTCTGTCCGCGGAGAAAATGCCCGCGCCCGCTATATTGTTAAGCGACATCTTGTTCCACTTCAGAACGTCTTTATAAGTCTTGTCGGCTTTGTCGTGAACGGCAAGGAAATCGCTGAAATCCGCCATACACATATACGGGTCGGCAATAGGCGAGTTCGTGAGAAGATAAGTTGCGATATCGTCGAACTTTTCGCCCGCAAAACCGTTTTTAAGGCTTGCGATAACCTTTTGCAAAACAACGTTATTATTATAGAAAGCGCAAGCGTCGTATCCGTGTTTCCAGAGATCTTCGACTTGTTTCGCGTTCATTCCGAAAATAAATATATTATCGTCGCCGACGGACTCTTTCATTTCAACGTTCGCACCGTCCAGCGTTCCTATGGTGAGCGCGCCGTTTATCATAAACTTCATATTACCCGTGCCGCTCGCTTCCTTTCCCGCAGTGGAAATCTGCTCGGAAATTTCGGTTGCCGGCATAAGGGTTTCCGCCATCGTGACGTTATAATCTTCGAGATACAAAACGTTGAGTTTTTCTCTTATTCTCTTGTCCGGATTCTTTCTGAGATCTTCCGCAATCGAGCAAAGAAGTTTGATAATTCTCTTTGCCATATAGTACCCGGGAGCGGCTTTCGCGCCGAAAATAAAGGTTTTCGGGATAACGTCCGCGTCGGGGTTTTCTTTGAGATTGTTATAAAGATTGATGATATACATAGCGTTTAAAAGCTGACGTTTGTATTCGTGCAATCTCTTTGCCTGAACGTCGAAAATCGAGTCGGGCGAAAGCGTGTAACCCGTCTTTTTATAAACGTAAGTCGCAAGCTGACTTTTCTTGATTCTCTTTATTTCGGCAAGGCGTTTCAGAACAGTTTCGTCGTTTTCGAAAGCCTTGAATTTCCGAAGTTCCTCGGAATTCATAACAAACCCGTCGCCGATACATTCCGTCAGAAGCCCGGTAAGCTCTTTATTGGACTGGCAAAGCCATCTTCTGTGCGCGATACCGTTCGTAACGTTGGTGAATTTTTCGGGAAAAGCGTCGTTGAAATCCTTGAAAATGCTGTTCTTTATAATATCGCTGTGAAGCTTTGAAACGCCGTTGACCGTGTGCGAAGCGACAACCGAAAGGTTAGCCATTCTCGCCTGTCCGTGCGAAAGAATAGACATTCTTTCTATTTTATCCCAGTCTCCCGGGAACTTGTTCCACATTTCTCCGCAGAATCTCTGATTTATTTCCTTTAAGATAGCGTATATTCTCGGAAGTCTTCTTTCGATAAGGTCCTCGTTCCACTTCTCCAAAGCTTCGCTCATAACCGTATGGTTTGTGTAAGCGACCGTCCTTTTTACGATATCCCACGCTTCGTCCCAACCGAATCCGTGTTCGTCCATAAGTATTCTCATAAGTTCGGGAATACAAAGCGCGGGGTGCGTATCGTTGATATGAATCGCCGCCATATCGGGAAGCGTGTGAAGATCGCCGTATCTTCTGAGGTGTTCGTTAATAATATTCTGCAACGTTGCCGAAACAAGGAAATACTGCTGTTTAAGCCTTAAAGATTTACCTTCGGAATGGTTATCGGACGGATATAAAACCTTGGAAATAAGCTCCGCTTCGTTATCTTCCTGCATACAACGAACATAATCGCCCTCGGAGAAAGAGTTCATATCGAAGTTTCTCACGCTTTTTGCCGCCCAGAGTCTCAGAACGGAAACCGCTTCCGAGTCTTTACCCGAAATCATCATATCGTAAGGTACGGCTTCGACTTCCTGACAATCGGTCTGGACGATTTTCATACCTTCGCTCGTCCATTCCTCGCTGATTTTTCCGTCGAATTTAACCCTTACCGTCATATCGGAGCGGGGTGTAAGCCATACTTCGCCGCCGGGAAGCCATACGTCCGGTAATTCGGTCTGCCAGCCGTCGACTATTTTTTGTTTGAAAAGACCGTATTCATAGCGGATAGAATAGCCCATCGCGGGATAGTTTCCGCTTGCCAAAGCGTCCATAAAACAAGCCGCGAGCCTTCCGAGACCGCCGTTGCCGAGACCTGCGTCCGGCTCGAGTTCATAAAGATCTTCGAGCGTTAAACCCCTCGTTTTCAGGACTTTGCTTACCTGCTCCTCTATACCGAGGTTATAAATGTTATTCTTAAGCGAACGCCCGAGCAAAAACTCCATACAAAGATAATATACTCTTTTTGCTTTTGCGGCTTTGGTTTTATAGTGATAAGCGTTGCGTTTTTCCAAAAGTATGTCTCTTACAGCCATAACCACGGCTTTATAAAGCTGTTCGGTGCTGGCCTCTTTGACGGAAACGCCGAAATATCTCGAAAGTTTTCCGCTTATTACGTCCTTCATTTCCTTAGGCGTGATTTCAGTTTTTCCCATTTAAGTCTCCTGTTATCGGATTTTATTTTATAAGACCCAACATTTTGTCGTATAATTTCTCATATTCTCCCGACGATTTCTGCCAACTGAAATCGGTAGTCATCGCATTTTTCACTATTTCGTTCCATTCCTTCTTGTTGCCGAAAGTATATATTGCGTCCTTGATGACGTAAAGCATTTCGTGGGCGTTGTAATTTCCGAACACAAATCCGTTTCCGCCCTTTCTCCCGGCGTTATTATGCGGCGCGATACTGTCGAAAAGACCGCCCGTCGCTCTGACCACGGGAACTGCGCCGTACTTGCAGGCAATCATCTGCGAAAGCCCGCAAGGCTCTTGTTTGGACGGCATAAGAAAGATATCCGAAGCAGAATAAAGCTTGCTTGCGAGATCTTTGTTGTAAGCGATTATCGCTCTGCACTTGCCCGAATATCTCGCGGCTATGCCTTTGAAAAACTCCTCGTATTCGCCCTCGCCTTTTCCGAGAATGACAACCTGCACGTTTTCGGTAAGAAGTTCCTCGATTACGCATTTGATAAGTTCAAGCCCCTTTGCGGGAACGAGACGAGATATAACCGAGATAAGCGGTGCGTCGGCTTTCTCGGGAAGACCGAGCATTTTCTGAAGTTCGGATTTACATACGGCTTTGCCGCTCATATCCTTTACGGAATATTTTTTAAAAAGCTTTTCGTCCGTTGCGGGATTATATATGCTTTCGTCTATACCGTTAAGTATGCCCGAAAGTTTAAATTCATTTTCGCATACGGCATACTGAAGTCCGTGAGCGAAGAAAGGATTTTTGATTTCGTTCGCATACATAGGCGACACGGTCGAAAATCTGTCGGAAAACTGAATCGCGCCTTTCATAAGATTAAGGCATCCTTCGTAATCGAGAACGTTTTTAACGCTTTCGGGAAGACCGAAAAGATCGCCGAGACATTCGTAACCGTATTTTCCCTGATATTCTATGTTATGTATAGTAAACAACGCTTTTATGTGATCGTAACCGTAACGGTTTGCATAAAGCGTTTTAAGGTATATCACCGAAAGTGCCGCCTGCCAGTCATGACAATGGAGAATTTCGGGATAATAATCGAGATGAACCATCATTTCGAGAACGGCTTTGGAGAAAAACGCATATCTTTCCCCGTCGTCGAAATAGCCGTAAAGTCCGCTTCTCTTGAAATAGTATTCGTTATCGATAAAATAGAACGTAACGCCGTCCGCTTTAAGCGAAAAAACGCCGCAATACTGATTTCTCCAAGCCAGAGGAACGTTGAAATTCATCAAAAATCTCATTTGCGTTCTGTACTTTTGGTCTATATCGCCGTAAAGCGGCATAACCACTCTTACGTCGTAATTGCCGTTTTTCGCAAGAGCTTTCGGAAGCGAACCGATAACGTCCGCCAAGCCGCCCGTTCCGAGATACGGATTCGCTTCGCTTGCGACGAATAGAACGGAATTTAAAGTTCTTACCGCAAAATCGACATCTCCCGCAGCCACGTTCGGCATAGCGTTTTCAACGGCTTTTTTTTCCGTTTTCGGCATTTCCGTAGCTTTCTTTTCTTTTTTTACCTCTTTCCCGGCTTCCGCCGTTTTTTCTTCCTTGACGACTTTTTTAGCCGCTACGGGTTTTTCTTCCTTGACGACTTTTTTAATCGCCGCGGTTTTTGCTTTCTTTTTATCTTCAACCTTATCTTCGGTATTTTTAACAGTAGTTTTTGCCATATATTAAGCTCCTTTTAAATTACCGTCCCCTTGGATATGTAGAACGGGTGATTTTCACTGCCCGAAAGCGTTCTTCTGTCCTTTATCAGAGTGTTTTTATCGGTTATAATGCAATTAAGCGAAACCTGTTCGCCGACGGTGGTATTCTGCATAATAACGCAGTTTTTGACTACCGTGCCGCGACCGATCGTAACGCCTCTGAAAATAATACTGTTATAAACTTCGCCCTCTATCGTGCAACCGTCTGCGATCAGCGAATTGTTAACGATAGCGTTTTCGCCGTATCTCGTCGGCGCAGAATCCTTTACTTTTGTGTAAATATTCGATTTTCTGAAAACTTCTTCTCTTACATCTTTATCGAGAAGTCTTAAATTTTCGTCGTAATATTTCTGAAGCGAAGTAATCTCCTCATAATATCCTTTATGTTCGTATGCTCTTATTTTCCCGTAAGAAAGTTGATCCGAAATAACTTCTTTTACAAACGATTTCGCTCCGTGCGAAAAAGCGTCCGCAAGAAGGCTTATAAGGAGTGTTCTCGAAATAACAACCATATTCGTATATACGTTTACGGTTTCGTCCTGAGAATCGTATATAATTTCTTTAACCTTATTATCTTTGTCGACCTTTAAAAACGCGTTGTCTCTTCCGCCTACTTCGCTTCTGTATTTTTTAACGTAAACAAGCGTCATATCCGCGCCTTTCGAAATGTGTTCCGCGATAATCGGCTTGAAATCTACGGCGCAAACCATATCGGAATCGCTCATAACGACGTATTCTTCATTAGATTTGGCTAAAAATCCCGTAACGCTTTTCAAAGCTTCGAGCCTTGTGGAATAAAGCATATTGCTTTCGGTAACGCCGAACGGCGGAAGAATGTACAATCCGCCTATGTGACGGGCAAGATCCCAGTCCTTTCCGCTACCGATATGATCCATCAGAGACTGGAAATTGCTTTTTGTGATTATTCCGACCTTAGTGATATCGGAATTAACCATATTCGAAAGCGCAAAGTCCACAAGACGATATCTTCCGCAAAACGGAATGGACGCCACCGTTCTTTTTGCGGTAAGTTCGGGAACGTTGTTATCGTGTATATTTGAAAAAATTAAACCGAGCGTACTCATCTTCTCTTACCCCCTTTAAACGTTTTCGTCGATGATCTGCCCCGCGCCGACAACCGCGTTGTCGGAAACGGTTATATCCCTGCCGAGTACCGCGACGGAAAGCGATTCGTCTTTCTGTCCTTCGCCGACAGCCGCGTTTTTGCCTATTTTTACGTTTTCGTCGATTATTGCGTGCTCGACGACCGCGCCTTCGCCTATTTCGGCGCAAGCGTAAATAATCGAATTTTTAATGACCGCGCCTTTCGCGATTTTAACGTCGTGCGATAAGATACTGTTTTCTACGCTTCCGTCGATTTCGCAACCTGACACAACAAGCGAATTAACCACGCGCGCGCCGCTTCCGATAAACTGAGGCGGAGCGATCGGGTTTCTCGAACGTATTCTCCAGGACGGATCGGCGATATCGAATTTCGGAGATTCGCCTAATAAATCCATATTCGATTCGTAAAGCGAATTTATTGTTCCTACGTCTTTCCAGTATCCATTGAACGTGTAAGATACCATTTTTTCGCCGGCGTTAAGCATTTTCGGAAGAACGTTTTTCCCGAAATCGTTGGAGCTTGAAGGATCGGCTTCGTCCTCCTCGAGATATTTATACATTTTTTCCGCAGAGAAAATATATATACCCATAGACGCGAGGTCGCTCTTCGGCTTTTTCGGTTTTTCCTCGAACTGATAAATTATTCCGTCCTTATCGACGTTTAAAATTCCGAATCTCGAAGCTTCGGAAAGAGGAACTTTTATCGCCGCGATAGTGCAATCCGCACCGCTTTCTTTATGTCTTCTGAGCATATCGGCGTAATCCATTTTATAGATATGGTCGCCGGAAAGAACGAGAACGTAATCGGGATTATATCT
The DNA here is from genome assembly GCA_934271735.1 of uncultured Clostridia bacterium. Taxonomy (GTDB): domain Bacteria; phylum Bacillota; class Clostridia; order Christensenellales; family Borkfalkiaceae; genus UBA10281. Next base: position 59,256 of record CAKQSB010000007.1, read on the forward strand.
CTTTATGAACGAAATATTCTGATAAATAGCGTTCGCCGTTCCCTTGAACCATTCCGAGCCGTGTTTAGCCTGATACGGAGAAAGAATATGTACGCCGCCGTTAGATCTGTCGAGATCCCACGGTTCGCCGTTGCCGATATAATCGTTTAAAATAAGCGGCTGATACTGCGTTAAAACGCCGACCGTATCTATCCCCGAATTGACGCAGTTCGAAAGCGGAAAATCGATTATTCTGTACTTTCCGCCGAACGTTACCGCGGGCTTCGCTATTTTGTTCGTAAGCGCAAACAATCTGCTTCCCTGCCCTCCGGCAAGGAGCATTGCCACGCACTCTTTTTTGCTTATCATTTTACCCTCCCTTTTTATCGTCGGATTTACCGACATGTTTATTTAGTTTTTAAAAGATATATAAAAGAAAGTTTCGGCATTTCGATTTCTATCGAATCGGGTTTGCCGCCCCATTCTTTTTGTTCCGATTTGTATACTCGTTTTTTATTTTTTCCGTTGCCGCCGTAAACGGTTTTATCGGAATTGAATACGACTTTGTATTCGCCTTTTTCAACGCCTATTCTATAAGCGAAATCCGCACCGCTGAAATTTATCACCGCAACGATTTGCCTTTCGCCGTACTTTCTCACAAACGCGAGCGAATTTTTGTCGCTGTCGTCCGCGGCGAGCCATTCGAAACCGTTCCAATCGTCATCGTCGCCGTAAAGCGCGGGTTCGGAAAGGTAAAACTCGTTAAGTTCGGTAAAGAATCTGTCGAGCTTATTATGCTTTTCGTAATCCTTTAAGAAAAACTCAAGCCCTTCCTTATAATTCCATTCTTTGAACTGACCGAATTCGCAACCCATAAACATAAGTTTTTTACCGGGGTGAGCCGTCATATAACCCATAAAAGCTCTGTCTCCCGCAAACTTATCGTCGTAATCGCCGAATTGTTTGTTTAAAAGCGAAGCTTTTCCGTGTACCACCTCATCGTGCGAAATGGGAAGAATGTAATGCTCGGAAAAAGCGTACATCATCGAAAAATTGAGCTTGTTATGCTCGTATTTTCTGAAAAGCGGATCGATTTTGACGTAAGATAACACGTCGTTCATCCAACCCATATTCCATTTATAATCGAATCCGAGTCCGCCATCGTCCACAGGTCTCGTAACGTACGGATAAGCCGTCGATTCCTCGGCGATCATTATCGCGTAAGGAAACTCTTCGTGAACGGCTTTGTTAAGCTTTTTTATGAATGAAATGGCTTCGAGATTTTTATTGTCTCCGTATTGATTAGGAAGCCACTCGCCCGGTTTTTTATCGTAATCGAGATAAAGCATCGAAGCCACGGCGTCTACCCTTATGCCGTCTATATGGTATTTCTCGAAAAAGAAACACGCCGACGAAACGAGAAAAGACTGAACTTCCGTTCTGCCGTAGTCGAATCTTCTCGTTCCCCAGCTTTTATGTTCTATTCTGTCCCACCCTTTGTTTTCGTAAAGGGGCGCGCCGTCGAACTCGTATAAACCGAATTCGTCCTTGGGAAAATGCGCGGGAACCCAGTCCAGAATTACTCCGATGTTTTCCTTATGGAACGCGTCGACGAGTTTCATAAAATCTTTCGGCGTTCCGAGCCTCGAAGTAACGGCGAAATATCCCGTAGGCTGATACCCCCACGATCCGTCGAAAGGATACTCCGTTACGGGCATCATTTCAACGTAATTATAACCGTGATTTTTAACGTACGGAACAAGCTCGCCGATAAGTTCTTCGTAAGAATAATAATCGCCGTTTTCCTTTCTCTTGAAAGACAGGAGATTGACTTCGTAAATATTCATCGGAAGCGTATGCGTGTTTTTCGCCGCTCTTTGGGCAACGTATTCGCCGTCGTTCCACTTATACCCGTCGATGTCGTATATCTTGGATGCCGTTTCGGGAGTTGTTTCGGCGTGGAAAGCGTAAGGATCGGCTTTTAAAACCTCGCCTTTATCCGAAACCACGCAGAATTTGTAATTGTCGTACATCTTAAGCCCTTCGACGAACGTTTCGAAAACTCCGTCGTCGTTTATCATAGGATTTGCCGACTTATCCCAGCCGTTGAAATCCCCCACGACGGACACGGACTTCGCCGAGGGCGACCACACTCTGAAAACAACGCCCTCTTTTTTGCCGCGTTTTACAAAGTGCGCTCCGAGATATTCGTACGCCTTATAATTCGTTCCCTGATGAAAAAGATATTTTGCAAGCTCGTCCTTCTTTGGCATTTTCGCTCCTGTACCGATAATTCTATATAATTCAGATAATTTATATAATTCAGATAATGTATCCGTCAAGTTTTTCGGGCGCTCTTTCAAGCTCGATTTTCTTTGCCTCGTAACCCTTTCTGCCCAAAAGCGCGTAAGTTGCGTTTTTGCCGTTTTCGACGCCGGGCTGATTGTAAGTGTTGATATTAAGGAATTCGCCCTCGAAAGCCGTCTGCATTTCGAAATAACAGATAAGCTCCCCTATCGTGAACGCGTTGATTTCGGGAAGAATAATCGTATGGTTCATTCTCTTTTTAACCGTGAGCGCGTATTCCGTAGCTACTCTTTCCGCGGAAATAAGCTCGTTGAGCGTGTGTCCGCAAAGGAAATTAACGTCGGGAATATCTTTGCACCCCTCGGGAATGACCACTTCTTTTCTGTATTTGCCTACGGCAAGGAACGTAACGACTTTATCGTAAGGACCTTCCGCGTAAAGCTGAACCTGACTGTGCTGATCGGTTACGCCGAGTGCTTTTACGGGGGTTTGTCCCGCATTTACCCTATTGCCCGAATTATCGACTTCTTTGCCGAGCGATTCCGCCCAGATCTGGCAATACCAGTCGGAGAAATATTTAAGTCCGTCCGCATAAGGCATCATAACGGAAATGTTCTTGCCTCGCTTCATCGCGATGTCCTGCAAAACGGCGTTCATAAGCGCGGGGTTTTTGTTCAGATTTTTATTCATCGAAATTCTGTCCATATAAGCCGCGCCCGCCAAAAGCTCGCCTATATCCACGCCCGTTACCGCCGCGGGAAGCAATCCTACGGGGCTAAGTTCGGAAAATCTTCCGCCGACACCGTCGGGAATATAGAACGTCTTATAACCTTCCGCTTTGGCGATTTTTATAAGATTACCCGTTTCTCTGGAAGTCGTCGCGATAATATGATCCTTAACGTTATCGCCGAGCTTTTCTTTAAGAGCTTTGTAAATGATAAGATACTGCGACATAGTTTCGGAGGTGGAACCGCTCTTCGTTATAACGTTGAATACCGTTTTTTCAACGTCGATAACATCGAAAAGCGCAGCCATTCTCTCGGGGTCTACGTTGTCTTCTACGTAAAACTTAGGGGCTTTTCTGTCTCTCGCGGAGAGATCGTTATAATGAAGGTGGCAAAGCGCCTGAAATACCGCTATCGGTCCGAGCGCGCTTCCGCCTATGCCGAGTACGACGAAATACTTCATATTTTTTCTTATATCTTTAGCGACTTTGTTTATTTCCGCAACTATTTCTCTCTGATTGAACGGAAGTTCCGTCCAGCCGAGCCAGCCCTGACCTCTTTCGGAAGAGATTTTCTCAACCGCTTTATCCGCCTTTACTCTGTATTCGTTAAGTTCGTCTTTCGTTATACCCTCTGCCCCGATAAAATCTTCCATCATGTTGTTGTAATCAAGCCTTAACGTCATCGCTCTTTTCCAATCTTTGTTCTGAAACCTTTTTGCCATAATGTTTTTCTCCTTGAAGATTTAAAAAATTTTGTACGCCAACTCGCGCATCCGATCGAGGCTTTCCCCGATCTCTTTTATCTCACCGTAATCGTCCTTATATACTTCTATAAGTGCAGAGCCGTCGAAACCGACGTCTTTCAGCCTCCTGAAAAGCTCACCGAAATCGAAAATCCCTTTCCCGGGAAGCCTGATTCTACCGTTTTCGTCCACATCGGAAATGTGAACCGTTTGTATGTTTTCGCCCATCGCGTTTAAAAATTCGCGATAATCCGTATCCGATCTTCTTGCCTGCTTTATGTCAAGCGTCGCTTTAAGGCTCGGCGCATATTTTTTTACGTTTGTGAAAAATTCGGGTCGGTTGCAAAACGCCCACGAAACGTTTTCGAGACAAATGTTTATCCCGTATTTTCTCGTCGTTTCGCAAAGGAGTTCGAGCCTTTCGCCCGCTTTTTTGTAATCGTCGTAATCCGCGCCCGTTTTGAGCCTTGCTCTGCCGTGCATCGTGTAACATTTCGCTCCGAGAAGTTTGCCTGTCGACAAAACTTTTTCAAACCACGAAACAGCGTCGTTAAACGCCCTCGGGTATATGGAAAAAAGTTCTGTTTCGAAATTAAGCGTCGCCACGTGAATGGAATGAACGTCGAGATTTCCTTTTCTCGAATAAAGAAGTTTTCCGAATTCCTCGGTATATTCCGAAAAACATTCTAAAAACACTTCGCAGGTTTTCGCGTTCAGTTCGTTCAGCGTTACGAGCGCGTCTTCGTTATATTCTCTTAAAAACAAACTCGCCGTCGATACGCCTACTTCCATTTCAGTTTACCTTCACGAAAGAAATTCTGCCGTTTTCGGCGTAAACGAGAATGTCGTCTCCGCTTTTTATTCTTCCGTCTATCAAAGCGTCCGTGAGCATATCCTCTATAAGCGACGTAATCGCCCGTTTTAAAGGTCTCGCTCCGTAAACTTCGTTATATCCTTTTTCTATAATAACGTCAGCCGCGCTCCCTGCGACTTTAAGTTTTATTCCGTTTTCCGCAAGCCGTTTAATGAGCTTTTCAAGCAGCACGTCCACAACCTTGCCGCAATCCTCTCTCGATAAACTGTGGAAAACGATTATATCGTCTAATCTGTTTAAAAATTCGGGGCTGAATTTGCTTTTCAGAGCCTCCGAAATTCTTTCCTTTGTTTCTCTTTCTCTGTCACCCTCGCCCGTAAAACCGAAAGTCGGCTTTTTCGATGCTATCGCCGCGCCTACGTTCGAAGTGAGAATTATTATCGTATTTCTGAAATCGATCAACTTTCCTTTACTGTCTGTAAGTCTGCCTTCGTCGAGAATCTGAAGCATCAGATTGAAAATCTCGGAATCGGCTTTCTCGATTTCGTCGAACAGCACAACCGAATAAGGTTTTCTCCTCACCCTGTCGGTAAGGATTCCCGGCTCGTCGTAACCGACGTATCCGGGCGGTGCGCCTATGAGTTTCGACACGGAATTTTTTTCCATATATTCGCTCATATCGATTTTTATAAGGCTGTTTTTATCGCCGAAAACAATATCCGCAAGAGCTTTGGAAAGCTCGGTTTTTCCGACGCCCGTCGGTCCTACGAATATAAACGAACCTATCGGTCTGTTCGGATCTTTTATGCACGTTCTCGACCTTTTTATCGCTCTCGCAACCGCGCTTACCGCAGCGTCCTGACCGATTACTCTGTCGTGAAGTTCGCCCTCTAAATTCGCGAGTTTGTCCGATTCGTCCGAGGTGATTCTCGTCACGGGGATTTTCGTCCATTCCGCAACGACTTCCGCGATATCCTCGCCAGTTATATCGGGGGTGGAATTGCTTCGCGCTTCTATCGACCTCTCGTAAATACTGTCCATTTCGTCACGAAGTTTATCGATTTTTTCAAGCAGCTCTCTTTTTTCGTCGGCATACTCTTCGCCCATTGAAAGGACGTAATCGAGTTCGTTCTCGGCTTTTCTCAGCTGCGCCGATTTTTCGGAATATTCTTTAGGCGTGTAACAGTATTTCAGACGCGCCTTAGCCGCCGCTTCGTCGATTAAATCTATCGCTTTATCGGGCAAATTTCTGTCCGTTATATATCTGTCCGAAAGAGTAACCGCGGCTTTTATCGCCTCGTCGGTTATCCTTACATTGTGATGAGCCTCGTATTTATCTTTAAGTCCCTGCAAAATGAGAACGGAGTTTTCCGCGCTCGGAGCTTCTATCGTTATCGGCTGAAATCTTCTTTCCACGGCCGGATCTTTTTCGATATATGTTCTGTATTCGTCGATCGTCGTCGCGCCGATTGTCTGAAGTTCGCCGCGCGCAAGCATTGGCTTTAACATTTCGGCGATGTCTATACCGCCCTCGCTCGTACTGCCCGCGCCCATTATGTTGTGTATTTCGTCTATAAAAAGAATTATGTCACCGCGCGAAATGACGTAATCGATCGCGTTTTTAAACCTTTCTTCAAGCTCGCCGCGATATTTCGCGCCCGCTAAAAGTCCCGATATATCGAGCGAAAAAATAATTTTATTCCTCAACACGTCCGGAACGGTTCCCGAGACGATTTCGAGCGCAAGCCCCTCTACGACCGCGCTTTTACCCACGCCCGGCTCGCCTACAAGCACGGGGCTGTTTTTCGTTCTTCTCGAAAGAGACTGTATTATCTGGTTTATCTCTTTTTCTCTGCCTATTACCGGGTCAAGCTTGCCGTCTCTTGCTTTTTCGGTAAGGTCGTACCCAAATTTGGATAACGGATTTTCTTTATCGGAATTGTTTTCCGCGGTGATTTCCGTTTCGTTCTCCTCTTTTACTTCTTCTTCGTCATTACTTTGAGGGGCGTTTTTCGCGGCTTCCTCGCGCCTAAAAATCATATCCTCGAGCATGTGTTTCACGGAATTGATATTTACGTTCATTCTGCGGAGAATACTCATCGCAACGCAATCGCGTTTGTTTATTATCGCAAGCAAAATATGCTCTGTCGATATATATTTGGTTTTAGAATAATCCGCAAGATACTCCGCATCCTTATTAACGACGGCTTTCGCCTTGGGCGTGAAACCGCCCGTTTTGTCGTTATAACGGAACGTATCTTTCAAAAACGCGAAATAATTGTCTTTATCAACGCCGTGCTCGTTCAACGCTTTGCACGATCCGCATTTCGGCAGACATAAAAGCCCGTATAATATCTCTTCGGTTCCCACATAGTTCAATTTGTACTTTCTGGAAATTATCTGAGCATTTTTGATAGCGTAAACAACGCCTTCTGTGCATTTAAATTCGTTCATAAATTTTTTAATTCTGTCCGAAACGAAATGAAAACCGTTTTACTCCTTTACAAGTTCTTTAAGATATTCCTTAAGCTTGCCTTTAAGCTCCTCGTCTCTTAATCCGTATTCTATATTAGCTTTAAGATAACCGAATCTGTCGCCCATATCGTATCTCGTACCGTCGAAAACGTAGGCGAGCGCGCCGTTTGTCCTCGCGATTATATCGAGCGCATCCGTGAACTGGTACTCGTCGTTCGCGCCCGGTTTTAATTTATCGATTATATCGAAAATTTCCGGCGCGCAAACGTATCTTCCGAGAGGGGCAAGATCGCTTTTCGCCTCTTCCTTTTTGGGCTTTTCGGTTACTTTAACCATATTGTACACGTTGTTCTCGAGTACTTTATCGTATTCCACGGAAGCGTACTTCGAAATCACGTCCATACTCACCCTTTTACACCCGAGAACGGTTTTGCCGTATTTTTCGTACACGTCGATAAGCTGACCGATGACGGGGCGATCGTCGTTATGCATAACGTCGTCGCCGAAAAGCACGGCGAAAGGCTCGCCCGCAACAAAATCTTTAGCAAGGTTTATCGCGCTTGCTGTTCCGTTCTGAACATTCTGAACTATATATGTAAAATTCGCCATATGCTGAGGATAAACGACTTCTTTAAGATATTCGTCTTTACCCTTCGCCGCAAGCATATTTTCAAGCTCGGGCGCGGCGTCGAAATGACTTTCGAGTATTTCTTTTTTATAGCCTACGATAAAGAGTATATCGGTTATCCCGCTTTTCACAACTTCTTCCGAAATAACCTGTAACGCAGGCTTATTGAGAATGGGAAGCATAGGCTTCGGCACGGCTTTTGTGAACGGGAGAAATCTCGTTCCGTAACCCGCTACCGGAATAACCGCTTTTCTGACTTTATTACTCATATTTTTCCTCTTATTTCCACTGCCGGAAAAATCCGGTTATTTTGAATATTTCTTTTCTATTTCGCTGATTTTCGCAATTCTCGCAAGATGTCTGCCGCCCTCGAACTTCGTCGTTAAAAAGGCTTCGACAATATCTATCATAACGCCAGAACCGATAACTCTTTCGCCGAAAGCGATAACGTTCGCGTCGTTGTGCATACGCGTGGCTCTTGCCGAGAAACTGTCGTGACAATGAGCGCATCTTATCCCGGGAACTTTGTTCGCAACGATCGACATACCTATGCCCGTCCCGCAAATAAGAATTCCTCTGTCGTACCCGCCGAAAGCGACCGCTTCGGCAACCTTTGCGCCGTAATCGGCATAATTGCACGATTCCGCAGTGTAAGTACCGAAATCGGTAAATTCATAGCCGTTTTTTTCAAGATAAGCGATAAGCGCGGGTTTAAGATAAATTCCTGCGTGATCGCATCCGATTGCGATTTTCATAAAAACACCTCTGAAAATTTAATTTTCGTATTTTTTGCAAGCTTTGGAAAGCCTGTTCATAATTCCCACGTCCACATCGCTGCCCGTTTCGACTTCGAACGCTATAAGCATATCCGCGATAAGTTCGCCCTCATGAAGTTTATCATAGAGATTCGAAGCGATTTCTTCCGCCGTTTTGCCGAGCTTTAACACGTTGCCGCGGATTTCTCCGAGCATCATATCGTCGCACATAAAATACGGCTTTTTGCCTTGTTTTTCAAGCTCGTCATAAAGGTTCTGAGCGATTTTCGTCTGATCTCTTTTAAACAACGCCGTTTCGCATTTCGGGCAATAATGCCTGTATTTCATACCGGGCGCGCGGACTTTATCCGTCGGTTTGTTCTGCGAATATTCGCATTTTCCGACAACCGATTTAATCATTTCCGCAGTTATAAGCCCGCTTCTGAGAATTATAGGCGTGTCCGTCGTAACGTCTAAAACCGTACTTTCTATTCCGCCGCTGCACTTTCCGCCGTCTAAAATAAGCGGGATTTTTCCGCATAAATCCTCGTAAACGTGCATTGCCGTTACGGGGCTTGTGTGCTTCGACGCGTTCGCGGAGGGTGCGGCTATCGGCACGTCCACGGCTTTTAAAAATTTCTGAGCAGCTTCGCTCGAGGGTATTCTTATTCCCACCGTATCCAGTCCGCACGCCGCAACCGGGCTTACGAGACCTTTACTTCTGTAAACCATCGTTAAAGGCCCCGGAAGGAAAGCTTCGCGAAGCTTATAAACGTAATCATAATCGACGTAAACGAGTTTATCTGCGTCGTAATCTTTATGAACGTGAATTATAAGCGGATTATCCTGCGGTCTGCCTTTGGCTTCGAAAATTTTCCTTACGGCTTCATCGCTGTAAGCTATTGCTCCAAGCCCGTAAACGGTTTCGGTGGGAAATCCTACAAGTTCGTCGTTTATTATATATTCTTTGGCAAGTTTTAAGGACTCGTCGTTTATTTTAAGTATTTTGGTTTCGTACATATCGCTTTGGCTTTTATCAGAATATATCGCCTAAATCGTCTCCGCTTTCCATAGGCGCGTCCGCGTCGGATACGGGCGGAGCGTCGTTTTCGGTAAGTCTTCTCATTCCGCCCCTGCCTCCTCTTTCGGCGGGCGGCTCTATATCGTTTATGTAAGACGCGGGAGGATTGATGAACTTGGAGTTTTCGCCTTTGAAAAGCAAGTCGAAATCTCTGCATTCGCCCGCTCTGTTTTTTGCGATTATTATCTGAGCGACGTTCTTTTTAACCTTTCCCTGCTCGAGTTCTTTTTCTTCCGCGGCAAGGTCGGGTCTGTGAATAAACATAACTATATCCGCGTCCTGTTCGATTGCTCCCGATTCACGAAGGTCGGAAAGAACCGGTTTCTGCCCTTTCCTGCCCGTAACGAGACGTGAAAGCTGAGAAAGCGCGATAACGGGAATATCGAGTTCCTTGGCGATCATCTTCAGACCTCTCGAAATCTCGGTTATTTCCTGCTGACGGCTGTCGCTCGGTTTTATGGCGTTCATAAGCTGGATATGGTCGACTACGACGAGGTCGAGTTTTCCCTCCCTGCTCTTTAAACGTCTGCATTTGGAAAGAATTTCGGCGCAAGTCGTCATAGACGTATCGTCGACGTAAATCTTCGTGTCGTTCAGAACTTTTTGCGCCTGCCAAAGTTTCTGCCAGTCCTCATCCTCGAGCTTACCTTTGAGCGCGCTTTGGTTGGACACGTTCGCGACGGAACACATCATTCTCTGCGCAAGTTCTTCTTTCGTCATTTCGAGGGCGAATACCGCGCAAACGGCTTTCTCTTTTATCGCTATGTTTTCTACGATATTCATAGCGAGCGTGGTTTTACCGATAGAAGGTCTTGCGGCGAGGATTATGAGGTTGCCCGCGTGCAAGCCGTTCGTCATTTTGTCAAGCTCGGTAAAGCCTGTTTTTAGGCCCTGGAAATAGTCCTTATCTTTCTGAATGTTTTCGAATTTATCGAGAATCGTGTTAAACGCAGTGTTGATATTCGAAAGCGAACTTGTATCGAGCTGCTCGGAAATATCGTAAATACACTTTTCCGCAAACGCCACCGACTTTAAATAATCGGTTGAATTTCTCGATTCGTCCGAAATTTTATCCGCGCTTCTTATAAGCTTTCTGAGCGTACTGTCTCTTTTTACGATATTGAGATAGTAAGAATAGTTCGCGGCGGAAGGCGTTATGCGCGCAAGCGACGTGAGATAATCCATTCCGCCCGCCTTTTCGAGCGTGGCGTTTTTCTCCATAACGTCCGATAACGTTACGAGATCGACGGGCGTGTTTGCCGAGGATATGGAGAACATGGCGTCGAAAATAAGCTTATGGGATTCGAGATAAAAATCGCCCTCTTTAAGCTTGGATATTATTTCGTACTGCAATTCCATATCTATAAGTATCGACCCCAAAACGGATTGCTCCGCTTCGAGGTTATACGGCATTGCGTTTATTTTCGTTTGTGGCATAAAAACTTCCTCAATAAATTCCTTGTTTTCGCGGCAAACAAAACCGCTGTTTACCAAACTTTAATCGGTTTAACCGACAATCAAAGACTTTCGAATTCTTTAAGCGTATCTTCGAACGACTTCATAGCCGCCTTGAACGCGTTTTTTTCGGTAAGGTCGACGCCCGCGAGCTTCAGAAGTTCAACGGGGCTATCCGAACCGCCGGAAGAAAGGAACTTAAAGTAATCTTCGACGGCTTTATCGCCCTCTTTATAAATTCTTTCCGCAATGGAAATTGCGCTGATTATGCCGGTTGCATACTTATAAACGTAAAACGCATTGTAGAAATGGGGAATTCTCGCCCATTCGTATGCTATTTCGTTATCCGAAACTATACCGTCGCCGTAGTACTTCTTATTGAGTTCGAGATACTGCTCGTTGAGATAATCCTTAGTAAGCGGAATACCCTTTTCGCAAGCGTTATGCGCGATATACTCGAATTCCGCAAACATAGTCTGACGGAAAAGCGTCGTACGGATCATATCCATATAGTAAGAACAAAGATATTTTTTAAGATCCTTGTTTTCGGTGTTTTTAAGAAGGTATTTGAGAAGAAGAACTTCGTTTACCGTGCTTGCGACTTCCGCGACGAAAATCTTATAATCGGCTTTGGCTTTAGGCTGAGCCGCGTCGGACTTGTAAGAATGAATGGAATGTCCGAGTTCGTGCGCTATCGTGAATATATCGTGGATAGTCGGCTGATAGTTAAGAAGAACATACGGGTGCGGCATAGCGTAAACGCAGATACTGTAAGCTCCGCTTCTCTTTCCGTCCGTTTCTTCAACGTCTATCCAACCGTTATCGTGAGCAATCTGCAAAAGCTTACCGTAGTCTTCTCCGAGAGGAGCAAGTCCCTTTTTGACAACCTTGAAAGCTTCCTCGTAAGAAAGTTTCAGATCGTCGTTTTCGACAAGCGGCGTGTAAATATCCCACATATGCATTTCGTCGAGACCGAGAACTTTTTTACGGTCGTTGATATATCTGTGCATAAGGGGGAAACCTTCGTTTACGCTTTCGAGAAGATTTTCGTAAACGACGGGCGAAACGTCCTCGTTTTCGAGCGCCTTGGAAAGGCAACTGTCGTATTTTTTAACTCTCGCAAGAAAAACGTCCTTATTGACGTTGCCGATATAGGTTGCGGCAATCGTGTTAATCAAAGAAATATAAGCGTTGTAATAAGCCTTGAACGCTCTTTCTCTTACGTCTCTGTCCTTATCCTGAAGCAAAAGCCCGTATACGCCGTGAGTTACCTTAACTTTTTCGCCTCTTACGTCTATCGTCGGGAACGGCATATCGGCGTTGTCGATCATTCCGAAAATGTCGTGGAATCCGCCGAAAACCTGTCCGCCCATAGCGAGAATGTTTTCGCTTTCCTTGGAAAGAACGTGTTTTTTGGATTTAAGAAGGGTTTTAAGCATATAATCGTAATCGGAAAACTCCGGATCGGCGATTATTTCTTTCAATTCTTCTTCGGGGAAAGACGTGATTTCGGGCGTCATAAACGACACACTCGAGCTGTATTTTATGATGACGTTCTCTACTCTCGTCAGAAGTGCGTTAGCCTCGGAATCTCTTGCGTCGAGATCCTTTTTCATATAGGCGTAAACGTCGAGTTTCTCGAGAACAGCTTCGATCTCGTCCATTTCTTTAAGACATTTGAGCAAAGTTTTTTTATCGGAAAGCTTTCCCTCGTAAGACGAAAGGTCGGCTTTTTTAGTAATTTCTTCCAAAAGATCGTCGAATTCTTTCTGATCTTTGAAAATATCGGTAAGTCTCCATTTAAGATTTTCTGCAACTTCGTTTCTGCTTTTTGACATTTTAAATTCCTCCGTTTTTATCGTAAAGTCGTTATTTATCGTATTTTATGATTATTTCGAGCCTTCGCGCGGCGTTTCGAAATCTTCGAAAACGTCGTCGTCGCTTTTAAGCCCGTAAGCAAGAAGCACGTTCGCGTGCGTCACATACTTTATTATGTCTCCGTTTTTAAAATCCGGCATAGGTTTTTCCTTGTCGACAAGAACGTTGCGGCGCATATATTCCTGCGTTTTATCCGACCATTCCAGAACCGCCATAACGTGAAAATCGACGTTTCCGACTTCGTTTATATAGGTTTCGTTCTGTAAAAACGTGCTTTCGCTCAGCATTTTTCTGCCCGTTTTTATATCGTCCATCAACTTAAAGTAATATTTAGCTCTTTTGTAAGGTATTCCGAGATAGATAAACGAAAAAATCACCTCTATCGCCGAAATTAAACAAACAAGAAACTGATAAAGATTTTTTTTCGCTTCGAGTTCGGGCGTTGAAATGTACGGCATACGCAAAAACAATATGAACACCACCGCGCATGCGACTATACCGACCGCCAGAACGGCAAAGTAAATATAAAGCAGTTTCTTTTTTAATTTCAACGCGTTATCGTAATCGTTTTCCGTGTAAACGTTAGTCACTGAGTAAACCTCCTGTATTTTGCTTCTTACCGAATAATGACAGAATGAAATTGTCGATTTTGACAACCGTTCCGTAATAAGAACTTAAAGTTTTTCTCGATCTTATAGCCCATTCGGGAACAACTCCAACGACGGCTTCGAAGCTTTTCTGCCCGATCGCTCTGCTGTCCCGACTGTCGCATCTGTTATCCCCGAGAAAGAATATTTTTCCCTCTTCGACGGTGACCGCAGGAAAACTAAGCTTTGAATCCGGTTTCGAATAATAAGCGTAAGGTTCGTCAACTTTTTCGAACTTTTCGCCCTCGCCCGCCTTTTTCCTGTAAACGACGTTATCTTTCATAAATAGCGTGTCCCCGGGAAGACCTATCACTCTTTTTATATAGTTCGTCTCACCCGAAATCTCTATAACGACGACGTCGCCGTAAGTCGGTTTCTTAAGTTTGTCCATCAAAAGCCAGTCGCCGTCGTCTATCGTCCGATTCATAGAATTTCCCGAAATAAGCACGGGAGAAAGCCATACTCTCTGAACAACCGAAAACAAAAGAAGAACGACGATCAGAACAAGAAGGACTATATCGGAAACCGAGAATATTTTTTCTTTTTTCGCGCCGAGAAGCCTTTCGTTAATTTTTTTGTTCCCGCCGCGACTATCGCTACGCTTCATTTTATATCAATAAAATATTATTTACGACGTATTTGCCGTCCGACTCTATTTTCAAAGCGAATATATCCTGAAACTTTCTTATGCTCATTCCCTCTTTGGATTTGAATTCGCCGATTTTCAGGATCACGTTCTGCCAGATACTTCCGCTTTTCATTTCGATCGAATAAGAAAACTCCTTAACCCCGGACGGCGTTTCCGCCATAAAGGAAAGCTTGACCACGCAGAATTCCGCCGTGTAAAAATCAAGTTCGAGAATAGAATTTTCATCGACCGCGCAACACGGCTCGCTGAACTTATAACTTATCAGCCCGCAGTGAGAATATGCGCCGTAAATTCCGTTCGCGCCTTTGACAAGCTCGAGGAATTTCCCTTCGTCGACGAAAATGCTCTTTTCGGAAGCGTTTTTATCGTAGAACGTAATACCGTCAAGTCCGTCTCTGCTCGAATAAATAAGGTTGGACTTTTTGGACGAAGAAGTTTCGAGTTTTTTATAAGCGAGCTTTGAGCTGAGCGTAAGTCCGTTTTTATATCTGACGACAGCGAACGCGAAAACGTTTTTCGTGCTTCCGTTCGCAACATATTCGTACTTCATCTTTCCGTAATCGTCGTCGCCTACGAAATCGCATGAATTCCAGTTTCTGATCGCGGGGTTGATAACTCCTTCGTTTATATATACTTTCGCGCTTTCGATTTTAAGCTTATCCGAATAATCGAGCGTTAAGGACAAAAGGTTTCCGTCCTGCTCGACGGTAACTTCGGGACATTTCGGAAAATCGTATTTTTTTATTCCGAATTGTCCGTAAAGGAAAAGTTCGACGTCCTTTTTGCAATAATCGTCGAGATAAACGTTGAAACCCGGCGAGAAATTAAACGCGTACGGGACGTCCGCGCTTATTCTCGAAAGCGTGTCCAGAGATCTGTCGAAATCGAATTCGGTACTGTTCGTGGACGTGAGAAACAAAACGGGGCATTTAACGTACTGCGCGTAAGCGTGCGCGTCTACAGCGGCGATAAATTTACGTCTTTCCTCGTCCATTACTATATCGGAATCGGAAAATTTGCAAACGCCTTTGTAAGCCGACCAGCCCGCGCCGAACATAAACACGGCACATTTCACTCTGTCGTCCACGGCAGCGAGCTGCCAGGCGATATTCGCTCCGTTCTTTATGCCGATAACGCCGACTTTTTTCACCTTCGGATTTTGTTCGAGCAAAAAAGTCATAGCGTATCTCGTAGCCGCAACCCATTCGTACCAACAAGTTTCTTTCGCGCTTTTATCGACATAATCCATTCTTCTGCCGCGCATTTCGTAATTCGCGTACGATACCGCTTCGGGATAGACTGTATAATTTTCGGCGTTATCCCTCTTCCCGTACAAATCGACCATAAGAACGGAAAAACCCATTTTTACATAGTCGATAACCTCTTCGTAATTTATCATTTCTTTTATATCGGGGATATACAAAAGGCACTCGTGCGATAGAGTATCGTCGGGCGTGAAATATGTTCCGAATATACGAACTCTTTCGTTGCCGACGGCTCGTCCGGAGAAGAAAAAGTCTCTGTGAACGACGTTGTCGTAACGAATTTCGCTCAGCATATTCGCCTTGGTCGGCATCGACGCGTCGAAGCCTTCCCATAAGGATATTGGAGTTAAAATCACCGATTGTTCTATCATTGTAGCTCCTGACCGAAATATATAATATACCGAGTTTTATTATACTACATTTTTTTAAAATTTGCGACAAATATTAAGCGTTTTTTTGACTTTTTATAAATTTTTCCATAAATTTTTCGCATTTTTCTTAAAAACAATCCTTCACACCCGTAAAACGCTGTTTTTATGAAGCTCAACCGCTTGATTTTGCAGACATTTTGCGACGTTTTCGTGAAATAAATAACCGTCGATGTGTTTTTGAAAGCTTGCCGTAACTAAATATTGTGTTTAAAAAAAATCGGGGAAAAACAACTTGCTTTTTTACGGAATTTATAATATTATTAAATACGCATTATTAAATACGCACCAGAATTAAAAAGCATCGAAAAAACGGAGTTATCAATGTCTTTCTGCTCGTTCACAAAAGAATCGGTTAAAAATTCCTCAACGGTAATCGACAATAAATTTATATCCACCTATCTTCCCGAAGCAAACGGAGACGCCGTAAAAGTATATGTTTACGGGCT
This sequence comes from uncultured Clostridia bacterium, assembly GCA_934271735.1. GTDB lineage: Bacteria > Bacillota > Clostridia > Christensenellales > Borkfalkiaceae > UBA10281. The sequence goes on from CAKQSB010000007.1 coordinate 75,536, forward strand.
TTTCGTGTGTCAGGAAACGGACGACGATATTTCTTTCGAAAAATTCTGCAACGACGTGAATCTCGAATCGTCCGCCGTTATGGATTGTTTTAAATTCTGGGAGGAACTCGGCGTCGTGAACGTCCTTTCGACAGACCCGTTTATAGTCAAATATCTCCCCGTTTCTTCATCAAAACCAAGAAAATACAGCGCGGAAAAGTACGGCGAATTCAATAAAGCTTTACAGGTTCTTATCCCGGAAAGAATGATAACGACCAACGAATACGCGGCTTATTTTTCGCTTATGGAAGAAAACGGAATAAAACCCGAAGCCCTTTTAATGATCGTAAAATACTGCGTTGACTTAAAAGGCGGAGCGATAGGATGCAGATATATTCTTAAAGTTGCGGGGGACTTTATCGCGCGCGGCGTTACCACCACAACGAAAATAGAAAAAGAGCTTTCCGATTACTCGCTTAAAACAGGCGAATTCGCAACGCTTATGAACTATATTCTGCCCGGTAAAAAACCGCAGATCGAAGATTTGAAACTGTTCGAAAAATGGAACAAACAACTTCTCTACGATATGGACACGATAATTTTCATCGCGAAAACGGCTAAAATCAAAAATATCGAAAAGCTCGACAAGGAAATCGACGTGCTTTACGCGAGCAAAAAATTTTCCGAGAAAGAAATCGCCGATTATTACAAATCGAAAGCCGAAACAGCCGAACTCGCGTATTCGATCAATCGTTCTCTTTCCGTTTACACCGAGGTTATCGACCCGGTTATAGAAAACTACGTTACGCCGTGGCTTAATATGGGTTACGACGGCGAAACGCTTTTGTTCCTCGCGACATACTGTTTCAAAAAGAATAAGCGTTCGCTCGAAGAAATGAATGAAATAGTAGAAAAACTTTATAAAAACGGACTTATCACACTCACCGCTATTGCAGAATTCCTTAAATCGATTTCCGTAGATGACGGCTTTATAAAAAAGCTTATCGAATCCGCAGGACTTTCGAGGAGACCGACCGACTGGGACAGACAGAATTTAAAAACCTGGCGAAGCTGGAATTTCTCGGACGAAATGATTTCCGAAGCGGCGAAAATCGCCGTTGGAAAATCAAATCCTATGTCATACGTGAATGCCGTTTTATCGGGTTGGAAAGCCGAAGGAATTTTCTCTCCCGATAAAATCGTACATACGCAAACCAAAAATGCAACGAACGCAATCAAAACAAGAAACTATTCCAAAGAAGAGTTTGACAAGCTTATCGATAATATCGACGACATCGAATTTTAAACAATATGATTTACGACAACAGACTTATTAAAGAAATCAACGACGAGCTTTCCTCAAGAAGGAAAAAAGCCGAAGCCGCGTCGGAAAGATATGCCGACGCCTTGAGTGAAAACGAAAGCTACGCGAAGTTAAAAAAAGAATATGCAACCGCTAAATTCGACTACTCCAAAGCCCGTTTTACCGCCGACGAAAAAGCCGAAAAAGAAGCTTCGCAAAGAATAAGAAAAGCCGAAGCGGAAATGAAAAATATACAAAAATCTCTTAATATTTCGGACGAAATGCTTTCTCCGCGCTATTTATGCAAAGTGTGCAACGACACGGGAACTTTACCGAGCGGCAAAAAATGCAAATGCTTTGAACAACTTGCCGCGGAAATTACTCTCGACGAACTCGGAATTGACAAAAGAGAATTCCCGTCTTTTGAAGAATCTCGCAAGCTTACCGAAAACGGACTCGACAAAATTTATGATAAATTCCGGAGTTTTTGCGATCACTTCCCCTCGACAAGTAAAAACGTGATTATTTCGGGAAGCGTCGGAACGGGCAAAAGCCGCCTGACGGAATGTATCGCGGGCGAACTTACGAAAAAAGGTTTTAACGTGGTATTTCTTTCGGCATGCCAACTCAACACGATATTTTTAACCTACCACATCGCGCCCGTTTACGATAAATCGTTTTACATTTCTCTGCTTTCCGGTTGCGATCTTCTCGTTATCGACGATCTCGGAACAGAGCCGATTTATAAAAACGTTACGCTCGAATATCTTTTAACCGTTTTATCGGAAAGAAACTCGAAAAATATGCCCTATATCGTCACGACGAATTTAACTCAGGAACAACTTCTCGACAGATACGGGGATAGAATTTTATCGAGATTAAACGATAAAAAGCAGGGAATAAGAATTGAGATTAACGGAAAAGATTTAAGAAGAATAAAATAAGACCCGATTTAATAAACAGGCTTCGGCAAATTTGCCGAAGCCTTTGATTTTTATTATTTATACTGATCATCGTCGAGAATTCTTATGAATTCTTTTAATGCGAAAGAATGTTCCGCGCCCTCTTTGCTGACGACTACGCCCGTCATACGGAGCGGCAATTTCGGCGTGGTTTTGATTTCCGAAAGCTCGCCTCTCTTTAATTCGTCGAGAATATATCTTCTCGGAATACAAGCGATTCCAAGTCCGTTTTTAGCCATCTCCACAAGCATTTCAACGCTTCCGACCTCGAATTCGGGAGCGATTTTGATATTAAGCGATTCAAGAAAATTATAAATCTCTTTCGAAGTCGCAGTGTTGTTGTCGAGCATCAGAATAGGATAATTCGAAATATCTTTAAGCTCTATCGTTTTATCGAATAAATTTGAAAATTTGTCGCAAGCGACGAAAATATCTTCGACTTCGCCCGTCTGCCCCGTAAGAAGGATATCCTTATCGTATACGGGAAGATTGATAAGTCCGACGTCGGCTTTATTCTGTTTTATAAGCTCGATCGTTTCTTTTGACATACTGTTTTTTAAAATTATCGCAACGTTAGGATATAACTCGTGATATTTCTTGATATATCTCATCAGAAAGTGAGTGATATTAGTATCGGATGCGCTTATTCTCAGCGTACCCGTTGCGATATTTCTGCTCGCTTTGAATTTGTCCTCTGCGCCGTCGAGCATTTTGAGTGCCTGCTCTACGATGGCAAGCATCTGGACGCCGCCGGTTTCCGTAAGCTCCATTCCTCTGCTCACCCTGTTGAAAAGTTTTCCGCCGAGCTGCGTTTCGAGTTGTTTTATCGCCTGCGAAACTGCCGGTTGAGAAATGTATAATTCCTCCGCGGCTTTTGTTAAGCTGCCGCATTTCGCAACGGTGTAAAATACCCTGTATAAATCAAGATCTACCATATTATTCTCCTACCGCGGCTTGTTTTCCGAGGGAAATTTTACTTACCCACGCAGAACTTGCCGAAAATTTCGTTTATAATCGCTTCGTTTGCGGTCTCCCCGCTTATCTCGCCGAGGCTTGACCACGCGTTTGTTATGTCTATCGACGCGAGATCCGCCGAAACCGTCGAAAAACCGTTTATGGCATCATCGAGAGATTCGAGCGCGTCTTTCAAAGCGATTAAATGCCTTTCTTCGGTTAAAAAGTCCGCCCCCGCGTCTATTTTGCCGCCGAGTGCTTTTTGTTGCAATAAGTTCCTGAGCTCGTCTATACCGTCTCCGTTTTTAGCGGAAATATAAACGTCTCCTTTTATATCGTGATTTTTTGCTATATCCGTCTTATTCACGACGATTATTCTCTCCGTATCTTTTGTATCTTCGAGAATTTTTTCGTCGTCTTCCGATACGGGAACGCTGCCGTCTAAGATAACGAGAGAAATATCCGCAGAACGAAGAAGCTTAAGCGATTTTTCTATACCCACGCTCTCGATTTCGTCGCCGCTTTCGCGGATTCCCGCCGTGTCATAAAAGGTGTAACGCACGCCGTCTATATCTATTTCGCCCTCGACCGCGTCTCTCGTCGTACCCGCGACAGACGAAACAATCGCCTTATCGTAATCTAAAAGTCTGTTCAAAAGCGAGCTTTTTCCGGTATTCGGTCTGCCCGCAATTACTACTTTAACGCCGTTTTTGATTTTTCTGCCCGTACCGTACTTTCCGACCATAACGGAAATTTCGTCTCTTACTTCCTTTATTGAAGCTAAAATTTCATCGTAATTATCTTCCGTAACGCCTTCTTCGGGATAATCTATCCCCGCATTTATATACGCGAGCGCGAAAGTGAGCTTGTCCTGCATATCGCGAACCTTTCCGAACAGCTTTTCTCTATAAAGATAATAACCCGCTTTAACTTCGCCGACACTCTCGCTGTTTATCATATCGATAAGCCCTTCGCAAGAAGAAAGACTCATTTTCCCGTTAAGAAAGGCTATTTTAGTAAATTCTCCTCTCGAAGCGGGAACTGCGCCGAGTTCAAAGGTCTTTTTGAGTATTCCCTGCGTTATGGCTATTCCTCCGTGGCAATGAAGCTCGACCATATCTTCGCCGGTGTAACTTCTCGGAGCTTTAAAGAAAACGCACATTCCGAAATCGGCGAATGAGCCGCCGTCGATTTCTCCGACGTACATTTTATACGGCTCGAAATCGGAAACCTTGGTTTTTCCAAGCGGTCTGAACATTTTTTCGGCGATTCGCAAAGCGTTTTCGCCGCTGATTCTTATTATCGCAACACCGCCCACGCCCGGCGCGGTGGAGATTGCGGAAATCGTTTTTTTCATAATCAGAATAAGGAATCGGAATCGTCGTCCGAAGCGTTTCCCGCGTTGCTCCTCTTGTTGTCCGACGAAGAAAATTCGTCGAACGGGTCATTATTATTCGCGTTGTTGTTTACGTTATAATTTGCGTTATTGTTCTGTCTGTTATCCGAAAACTCGCTGAACGGATCATCGTTTTTAGAAGTAGACGAGCCTTGCGACCGGTTCGAAGAAAAATCAGAAAACGGGTCTTCTTCGGAAGATCGTGGCGGCACGTTATTTCCACCGCCAAAATTTCCGTTTCTGCCGTAAGGCGTGTTATAACCGTAGTACACTCTTCTCTTTTCGAGAATTTCGTCGAAATTAACGGCGGGTCTGCCCGAGAGGGCGAGCGTGAACGCGCCGAATACAAACGACGAACCCGTAATAACCGTAAATATTATCGACAAAACCATATGGGTTTTAGCGTTGAACGGAGCATAAGTACGGAACAAATCGGAATAAAGCAAAGCAACGAAAACTATATAAACTATCTTCGCTACGCTCATAAGATTATCCAGAATTGTTACAAGCGTCAGGTTTTGCGGGAACATTTCCGCGGTAAGATAAGCCATTCCCGGCGCGGCTTTTTCGGCTTCCGAAAAGCTTATTAAAACGTTTAAAGAATAAACGAAGTCAATAACCGCCGAGCATAAAATGAATACTCCGACACAAATTACCGCGGCTATCGGATAGAAATTATGTTTTTTGAAGGCGTTGCAATCCGATCTGAGCTTCGAAATCATAAACAACGAATAAAACGGCACGAAACACAAAGCCGGTTTTTCAAACCCTCTTTTCTTTGCCATTTTGTAAAGCCCGAAAGATCTGAGCAAATAATAAACGACAAACAGTATAAGAAGATAAGATAAATAAAAAGTCAAGGACGTCATTACGCCGCCGTAACCTATTCTCTTACCTAATATCTCGGGGTTACTAAGCTGTTCCGATAAAACATAAATGTATTGCAAAAAGAAATATATCATTAACTACTCCTTTGTTTTCTGATAGACGGATTTTACTTGCCTACCGGAGAAATATTCAGATAAAAATCGAAATAATCGCTATTAAAATCGCCGCGCCGTAAATTATGCAAGACAGCATAAAAGGCGATTTTTTGTTGAGTTTTCTGTACTTTGAGCCTATTTTGAACAATCTCTCGTCCGACTCGCCGAATGATTTTTGTTCGGGTTTAACGTAATGCGGAACAAGCGTGTGTTCACCGTTTTCTTCTTTTTCGTAGTATTCGACTTTATCGAACCTTCCCACAGGCAAAACGCCGAGAATTTCTTTTCTCTTTTTCTCGAACGCAAGTTTTCCGAAATAAATAATACTTATCGTAAGGAACGCAACGCCTATAAGTATCGTGGCGGCTTCGGTTACGGTAGAAAGATAAAGGCTTACGAAATTTTTCCCGAGGTTCGTAATAAGTATGCCGTAAACAACGGAAAAAAGGTTATTGAACCCGTGCATAACAGAACCTATCAGATAATTTCCGGTTATCGTCACAACCGAACCTATCGCAAGTCCCCCGATAAACTGCAGAATAAGCTGAGAAAAATTGCCGTGCATAAGCGCAAACGCGAGCGAAGATAAAACCACCGAAGCAATAACTCCGAACTGCTCGAGTCCTCGCATTATTATTCCTCTGAAAAGCATTTCTTCGAATATCGCGGGGCAAAGAACGGTCAAGACGATATAAACCAAAACGAAAAATCCCGAATACGGGCTTAAATTATTGTCGGGAACAAACCCTTCGCCCAAAATCTTTTCAGCATCCGAGCCGAATTGAAGGTGCGCGTGGTAAAACGACATCATTATTCCCATTATAAGGAGAATAGCCATCAGCATCTGCACGCTGTCGAATTTGGCGATATAACCACCGCCGCGGAACGGGTTTGTTTTTCTTATCAGCGAATATATAAGCGCGACGATAAATATCGACAACTGCGAAATAAGAATATTCACGACCATATAGGCATAAACGTCGAACTTGTACAGTTCGCGAAGAGGTTCGCCGAAAAGTTTGCCCGCAAAATAAGACACGCCGAAAAAGACAACAAGAACGATTATATAAACAATTCCGCTGTCCAAAGCGTTAAATCTGTTAGGATTGTATGAACGCGTTCTTTCCGCGTTGTTTTTCGTAAAATCGTTCACGGGCATTTGTAAAACCTTATTTTTATTCTTTCGTGCCGATTAAGCCTTATATTTTGCCATTATTTCGGCAATTCTGTTTTTAATATCGGAAACCGCATTGTTTATCGGAACTTCGCCTTTAAACGATTTATCTCTGTAACTTATCTCGGCAACGCCCTTTTCGCACGTTTTCTGGCTGATAACCACTCTTATCGGAATACCGAAAAGATCGGCGTCCGCAAACATAGCGCCGGCTCTTATATCTCTGTCGTCGTAAAGAACCTCGACACCTTCGTCCGAAAGTTCTTTGTAAAGCTTATCAGACACGCATTTAACCGTTTGGTCTTCGGACTGCAGGCAACAGATTTCTACCTGCCACGGAGCGATCGGCATAGGCCAGATAGGTCCGTAATTGTCGTGCTGCTCTTCGCAAATCGTCGCGCAAAGTCTGCCCACGCCTATTCCGTAACAACCCATAATCGGATTTTTTTTCGTTCCGTCGCTGTCTACGTAAGTCATATTCATAGACTTAGTATACTTCGTTCCGAGCTGGAATATGTTGCCCACTTCGACGCCGCGTTTTAAAGTTATTGTGGGTTTTCCGCAAACGGGACAAATTCCGCCGTTATAAGCTTTCGCAACGTCCGCGTATTCCACATCGCCTATATCCCTTTTTATATTAAGTCCCACATAGTGATAGTCTTTTTCGTTCGCTCCGCAAGCAAAACTTTCGATTCCTTTAAGCGAGCGATCGTAAACTATCTTCGCGTTGCCTTTGAAATTCAAAGGTCCTATGAAACCCGCAACGATTCCGCTTTCTTCGGTAACAACCGCGGGATGCACTTCCGCTTTTAAATAATTTCTGAGTTTGGTTTCGTTTACATCGAGATCTCCTCTCAAAAATACTACGATAAAGTTGTCCGTCTGATTTTCCTGATAGACAACCGCTTTAATCATTTTCGTAGGTTCGATTTTTAAAACGTGAACGAGGTTTTCGATTGTTTTCGCGTGAGGAGTGTAAACTTTCTCAAGTTCTCTTTCGGAACTGTCTATCCCGTGAGTTATACAATCCGCCACTTCCACATTGGCTTTATATCCGCATTTTTCATCCGAACAAATAGCGAGAGTGTCCTCGCCTATGTCGGTTAAAAGCATAAATTCGTGAGAAACGCTGCCGCCCATCATTCCACTGTCGCTTTTAACGGCGATAACGTTTTTCGCACCGGTTCTCTTGTAAATACGAACGTAAGCCTCGTAGCATTTCTGGTAATATTCTTCGAGATCTTCCTGCGAGGTATGGAAAGAATAGGCGTCTTTCATAGTAAATTCTCTTACTCTGATAAGTCCGCCTCTCGCTCTCGGTTCGTCGCGGAATTTGGTCTGAATCTGGTAAATCATAAACGGGTAATCGGTGTAAGAAGCGGCGATATCTCTCGCGAGGTGAACTGCAGCTTCCTCATGCGTCATACCGAGAACCATTTTCGTTCCGTTACGATCGGTGAAACGAGCCATTTCGCTGCCGATACTCGTATATCTTCCCGACTCCTCCCACAAAGACGCGGGCATTACCACGGGAAAAAGAACTTCCTGTCCGCCGATAGCGTCCATCTCTTCTCTTATTATCTTCTCGATTTTCATCATTATTCTCTTCGCGGGATTGAAGAGCGAGTACGTACCTGTACTCATATATTTCATATATCCGCCCTTCGTCATAAGAGCGTGGCTTGCTATAACGCAATCTTTAGGCGTTTCTTTAAATCTTGCGCCGAGTAAATTTCTGACTAACATTTTCATTCTCCGTTAAGATTTTTCTATACTGTATATTTCAATTCTTTATACGTTAACAGAATTTATTATAGTCAATTTTTTGTCAAAAGTAAAGCGATATAAAGGTTATTAGCTGAAAATAAAGTAAAAGACAGGTTCACTGCAATCGGCTTTTTCTCTTTTTGGCGGCGATCAGCCGAGCGGGATTGCTTTCGAACCCGCCAAAACGCCGTTATTTCCGCGCCTTTTGTCAAATTATTGCTTGAAGTACGGTAAGTACATCTGCGTTCGCCTAAGGCTTGATGGGGTTAGACTAAGCAAAAGAATTTCCGAAATAAGCCGAATTACCTGTCAAATCGCTTGAAAAAAAAGAAGAGAAAATGTATAATATTATGCGACGAAGAAATATTATTCTCACTATAGGAGAAACAAATGGACGTTAATCAACTTGCTGTAAACACGATCAGAGTTCTTTCCGCAGAAGCAATCGAGAAAGCCAAATCGGGACACCCAGGTCTTCCGCTCGGAAGCGCGCCGATTGCCTACGCTCTTTTTTCAAAACACTTGAAATTCGACCCTAAAAGCCCCTCTTTTACCGACAGAGACAGATTTATTCTCTCCGCGGGGCACGGCTCGATGCTTTTGTATTCCCTGCTTAACCTTTTCGGATACGATCTGCCGATGAGCGCAATCGAAAATTTCCGTCAGCTCGGTTCGAAAGCACCCGGACACCCCGAATGGAGCGTTACGCCGGGCGTTGAAACCACGACCGGTCCTTTGGGACAAGGCATCGCAAACGCCGTGGGTATGGCTATCGCCGAAACTCACCTTGCCGCCGTGTTCAACAAGCCCGGATATAACGTCGTCGATCACTACACTTACGCTCTTTGCGGAGACGGCTGCATGATGGAAGGTATCGAATACGAAGCCGCATCGCTTGCAGGAACTTTAAAACTCGGAAAACTCATTGTTTTATATGATAAAAACAATATAACGATAGAGGGCGATACAAACGGAGCTTTCACCGAAGACGTTGGTAAACGCCACGAAGCGCAAGGCTGGCAGGTTCTTTACGTAAACGACGGAAACGATATCGAAGCAATTTCCAAAGCTATCGCAAAGGCAAAGAAAGAAACCGAAAAACCGTCGCTTATTATCGTCAGAACGGTTATAGGTTACGGTTCTCCCAAAGCGGGTTCTGCCGACGCTCACGGCGCTCCGCTCGGCGAAGAGGGAATCAAGGCTTTAAGAAAAAATCTCGGCTACGATTATCCCCCGTTCACCGTTCCCGAAGAAGTTAAAAAATATCTCCACAAATATATAACGAGAGGCAGAAGGATAAGAAAGGAATGGGAAAACCTGTTCGACGCGTACTCCAAGGAATACCCCGAACTTTCCGATAAATTTCTTCTCTACCTTTCGGGAAACACACCCGATCTTTTGAACGAAAAACAGCTTTTCGAGTTTGCGAAACCCGACGCTACGAGAAACACGAGCTCGAAAGTCCTGAACGAGCTTTCCTCAATAATCCCCAACCTCATAGGCGGAAGTGCGGATCTCGGACCTTCGAACAAATCCGTAATGAAAAACAGAGAATACTACTCCGCCGCAAACCGCGCGGGTTCGAACTTCCATTTCGGAATAAGAGAACACGCTATGTCGGCTATCTGCAACGGAATGTCTCTTCACGGCGGACTTAAACCTTATTGCTCAACGTTCTTCGTTTTCTCCGATTATATGAAAAACGCAATGAGACTTTCCGCGCTTATGAAACAGAACGTCACATATATTCTCACGCACGATTCGATAGGCGTCGGCGAGGACGGACCCACGCATCAGCCTGTCGAACAACTTGCCGGTCTTCGCGCAATCCCCGGAATGAAAGTATTCCGCCCTGCGGACGGCAAAGAAACGGCTTACGGCTGGATAACCGCGCTTAAAGACGTCGGACCTACGTGTCTTGTTCTTACCCGTCAGAATCTTCCGCAGTATGAGAACTCGGGCGAAGGCGCGCTTAAAGGAGCGTATGTCCTTTCCGATTCGGCTAAAAAACGCCCCGATGCGATTTTACTTGCGAGCGGCTCGGAAGTTGAACTTGCAATGAAAGCGAAAGAAACGCTTTTGAAAGACGATATCGACGTAAGAGTCGTTTCCGTTCCCTGTATGGAACTTTTCGACAAGCAGCCGAAGAAATACAAAGAAAGCGTTCTTCCCTCGTCCGTCAGAGCGAGATTTGCCATCGAAGCGGCTACGCCGTCTCCTTGGTACAAATACGTAGGTTTAGACGGCGACGTACTCGGTATGACGACTTTCGGCGCTTCCGGACCGTTCGACGATCTTTTGAAACATTTCGGATTTACCGTGGAAAACGTTGTAGAAAAAGTCAAAAAAATAATCGGAAAATAATCTTAAAAAAAATAATACGGGCGCGTTCTTAAATCTTCGCAATTTAAGAACGCGCCCTTTTCATAAGAAAAAATTTAAAATATTCTTATTTTAATGCATTACTCGATTCATAAAGAAACAAGAAAAAAACAGCGACTAAAATAAAAACCACTCCGACGATAAGCGGTGCCCAGTTTTTGAATTTCTTACGGTTTTTTGTTTTTCTTTCTTTATAAGCAGCGTAATTTTCTTCTTTTTTTAGCCTTCCGCCCGGAATAAACGACAAAAAAGCCCTTTTTAAGCCATAAGCTATACCGTCAAAGAAACCGCCCGCGGAAATCCTGTATAATATGCCGAAACCGGAAAGTAAAATGCCGGGGACAAAAAAACCGTCGGCAAATGTGCCGAATATCGTTCTTTTGTTTGTCATTTTAAATATCCCCTGCGCGGCAATTATCCATAAACATATCCCCGCCGCAACGGCAAAATAAACCGAATACGAAACGATAACCGATCTGAGCGCCTTTTTTTCCGCCTCGTTACGCTTTACTACTGCGTGTTCTTCGGCAGGCGAAATCGCATCTTTTTTCGGATACTTTTTTCCCGATGTTTCGGGTACTTTTTGCACCGTTGTTATATCGTTCCGATTTTCGGAAGTTTCGCTGTTAACGGACTTATCGGCGGACTTATTGCATTTTTCATCCGCCGTTTTATCCGATTTTAATTTATCGTTTAACACGTTTGGTTATCCTTTTTACCGCTTTCGCCGTGACTGTCTTCGGCTAAAATCTGTTTATATTTAGCCTCTTCCTCGTCGTTACAATAAACGAAATGCCCCGGAGCAACCTCTCTCATCGAGGGTTTATTCACGGTGTAATCGTGCTCCGCGATCGGATTGTAAGTTATTCTTACTCTCGTTTTCTCGGAGTGCGGATCGGGAAGCGGAATTGCGGACAAAAGCGACTTCGTGTACGGGTGAAGAGGATGAGCGAAAAGCTCTTCCGAGGTCGTAAGCTCGACCATCTTGCCGTAATACATAACGCCTATACGATCAGAGAAATATTTAACGACCGAAAGGTTATGCGCTATGAACAAAATCGTAAGTCCGAGTTTATCCCTTAAATCGTTCAGAAGGTTGATAACCTGAGCCTGAATTGACACGTCGAGCGCGGAAACGGGTTCGTCCGCGATTATCATTTCGGGGTGCATTATAACAGCTCTCGCGATACCTATTCTCTGTCTCTGACCACCCGAAAATTCGTGCGGATAACGCCCCGCGTGTTCTCTTACGAGACCTACGGTTTCGAGAATTTCGTACACCTTTTCGTCAATATATTCCTTATCCTTTATCCCGCTTATAACCAGACCTTCGGAAATTATTTCTCTTACGGTCATTCTCGGATCGAGCGAAGCGATAGGATCCTGGAAAATCATCTGAATTTGCGTGGTAAGTCTCGATTTTTTTGCGATTCTGAGCCTTGTTTTGTATTCTTTTTCGACCTTTTTCAAAGCCTCGGGATCGTTTTCGGCAGCTTTCAGCTTCGGAGCATATTCCGCCTCTACCTGCTCGGTGAGCTTGTCGGCGTGATCCCTGTCGCAATGCTTATGGTCGTGAACTGCGTTTGCGATAAGTTTTTTCTGCTCCGCGACGAAATCGTAAAGTTCTTTCGTGAGCTTTTCGATTTCCGCAGCCGATTTTTCGGCAAGCTCGGGCTTATTTTTCGCCTCTTCTTTAAGTTCTTTGATTTTCGCCGAAACTTCTACTTTCTTCTTTTTTATGGCGTCTTTATAGGACTGTGTGCCTGCGCATACTCTTACGCCTTTGAAATACACGCTGCCCGAAGTTATATCGTAAAGCTTGATTATCGAGCGACCCGTTGTGGTTTTTCCGCAACCGGATTCGCCGACGAGACCGAATACTTCGCCTTTCTTTATTTCAAAATTTACGTCGTCGACGGCTTTGAGCTGTTTTTTGCCCATTTTGAAATACTGGCAGAGATGCTCTACTTTGAGCAAAACTTCATTATTGTTTTCCATCTTCTCCGCCTCCGAATTTTTCTTTCATTCTTGCGATTCGATTAGTTATAACCGCAGGTATTTCCACCTTGGGCGCGTCCGGATGCAACAGCCAGGTTGCGGCGTAATGCGTGTCCGAAATTTTAAACATCGGCGGTTGCTGCTCGAAATCGATTTGCATTGCGTATTTATTTCTTTCCGCAAACGCGTCGCCTTTCGGCGGATAAATCATATTCGGCGGCGTGCCGGGAATTGCGTCGAGCTTCTCGTTCGTATCAAGGTCGGGCATCGACGACAAAAGCGCCCACGTATAAGGATGACGAGGATCGTAGAATACGTCGTCCGCCGTTCCCGTTTCAATGATCTTCCCCGCATACATAACCGCGATTCTGTCTGCCATATTCGCAACGACGCCGAGATCGTGAGTTATGAATATTACGGAAAGATGCCTTTCTTCTTTAAGTTTGTTGATAAGCTCAAGAATCTGCGCCTGAATGGTAACGTCCAGAGCCGTCGTCGGTTCGTCGCAGATAAGTATGTCGGGGTTTGCGGCAAGCGCGATCGCGATAACGATACGCTGTCTCATACCGCCCGAAAACTCGAACGGATACTGATTGAATCTGATACGCGCTTCGGGTATACCGACTTCTTCCATAAGTTTAAGAGCTTTTGCTTTCGCAATCTTCGGCGTAACCTTGTAAACGAACGCCGAAGCCTGCTCTTTAAGGTAATCGATTATAGCGACCATTGCCGTCTGATAATCGAAGTCCTTGACGGCAAGCTGTCTTTCGTAATTTGCCTTTAAGTTTTCGAGAATATGAATTATTTCCTCGCGCTGAACATCGAGATCGATAAGCGAAGCGGGAACGACTTTCCAGTCGGGATCTTTACCGGCGGCGACGAGTTTATCTCTCTTTGCCGTCTGCTTATCGAAACGCGCCTGTTCCTTGGGGTTGTTCTTTATCGCGGCGAAAAACTTTGCGACCGCCATATTTATAGACGAAGTAAAAGTATATTCCGTGCTGTTTTTGATAATTTCGAGCTTATCGATTGCAAAAACCACGTCTTTAGCAAGATCTTTAACGACGGTTTTCGCTTCGCTTTCTTCAATCAATTCTATATTGAAGAATTCGATTGCTTTATCGATTTTCGGTAATAATTCGCGTTTTTTCTCAAACGAAACTTCTCTCGAATTACGAAGAGCGTTAGCACCTTTATCGATAAATTCGAGCATAAACTCTTTGTCGAGATATTCTCTCGTCATTTTCGTAAGCTCGTCTATCGGCATATCGTCGAGATTCGCATCGGGATTACGCATCATATAATATCCGAGCGTGAAATAGTTCGGTTCGGGGCGGTTAGCCGCTTTATCCAGAATCGAAGAAATTTCGCCGAGGGCTTTGAGACATTTTGCCGAAACTTCTTTTGCCGCACCTTCGCGATTACATTCGCTTTCCAAAACCGCAAGAGTCGCTTTCAAAGTATCGTCCATCACAACAATATCGGGGTGAACGGTATCTTTTATTCTTGTTAAAACGCTACGACAAAAATGTTTTACGTCAACTGTCTGTTTTCTTTCGATAAGAAAAAGGAAGTTGTCGATATCTTCTTTAAGCTCGACCGTAGCGCGGTGAATTGCATTGTAATTACTTTCGAGATGACAGCTGTTTACGCAAAACTCGTTAAATGTTTTACACTGCTCGTTATTAACTGCTTTTTCCTGTTCGCTCGACGCCACGACGTCCATATGCTCGTTAAGAATTCTAAGCGTCGTATTAAAAAGTCCCCTCGCGTTTCTCTGGCTTGCTTTTCCTTTTAAAATCATCGCTTCGGTAAGCTGTTTTCCTATTTTCATAATAGGATTTAAGCTTGACATAGGATCTTGGAAAATCATAGCTATTTTATCGCCGCGGATTTTATGAAACTCTTCTTCGGAAATTTTTAATAAATCTTTCCCGTCGTAAATTATTTCGCCGCTTTCAACAATCGCATTATTGGCAAGAATACCTATTACCGCTCTGTTTGTTACCGATTTACCCGAACCGGATTCGCCTACGATAGCGAGAGTTTCGCCCTTATAAAGATTAAAATCGATACCTCTGACCGCTTGCACTTTGCCCGCGTCGGTTCTGAAAGAAATTTTTAAGTTTTTAACTTCTAATTTTACTTCTTTATTCATTTTAGCCCTCCGAACCGCGAAGCGACGGGTTAAACGCGTCTCTCAAACCGTTTCCGAACAAGTTGAAACTAAGCATTAACAAAACAAGGAACATCGCAGGGAATAATGCAACGTACGGAGCGACAAGCATATCACGCTGACCTGCCGCAAGCATTGTTCCGACGCTGGTTATATTACCCGCCTCCAGGTTTATAATACCGAGATACGAAAGGTTCGTCTCCGAATATATCATCGAAGGTATTACAAGCGCGCAACTTGTAACAAGCGTTCCTATCGCGTTCGGGAAAATATGCTTGAACATAATACGCGTGTTTTTAGCTCCTAACGTTCTTGCCGCAAGAACGTATTCCTGATTTTTATATCTGTAAAACTGCATACGCGTCGTTGCCGCCATACCTATCCAGCCCGTTGCGAAAAACGCAATAAACAGAACAAGCGCCTGACTCGAAGTTCCCATATGAAGTTTTAAAAGAGTTATTATAATCATTGTAGGAACAGCGCTTAATATATCGCTTATACGTTCCATTATAAGGTCTACTCTTCCGCCGAAATATCCGGAAACCGACCCCCATATCGCGCCGATCAAAAGGTTTACCGCCGCAACAACAACGGCGAAGAGGAACGAAAATCTCGCGCCGGAGAAAAGACAAGCAAAAATATCTTTACCGCCGGAGGTCGTGCCGAAAACAAAGTTAGGTTCTTTTATTCCGTCTTTAAGGATCTGCGTATGATAATAAGTATAATATTCATAGTAATATGCCCTGACTTCTACGCCGCCGTCCACTATTCTGCCGTAAACGTAATGTGCGGGTTCTCCGTCTTTGGTTAAACCTTCTTCGCCTGCAATTCTTGTGGAATTATATTCGGCTGCAAGAAGCGGCTTACCGTCCGACTCCTTATAAGTCCAGTAATTAAGAATAAGATTTCCGTCTGAATCCAATACCGGCTGAACTTTTCCGCCTACGACTTTTGTCTTATAGTAAATATTCGGGCGATCCTTATCCTGAATTGTTTTCGGTCTGTCGGAAAGTTTCACCACGGGATACAAAATCTGTCTTCCCGTTTCATCCTGATAACGCTGAATATCTTTATATTCTTCCATCGTTACCACTTTATATTTCTTGCCGAAACCTACTCCGTAATAAGTGTCGTAACGATAAGTGTAAGTGCCGTCTTTTTCGGTGTATTTGTTGTTTTTTACGACGAGATTACCCGTTTCGAGACCTACTGCATAGTCCTCGAAATAACCTATGAAACCTACTTTTTTAACTCTGCAACCGTCCCAGAAGTTTGTATTCTCAAACATCTTGAGCTTAGGACTTATGGTCGAATAATTCGAATCGTAGTATGAAGGCGTATATTGAGTTAAAAACGGACAGATTATTGCCATCAGAATAAGACATAAAACAACTATACCGCCGACAACCGCGCCTTTGTTTTTGGAGAAACGATTGAACGCGTCACGGAAATATCCTATCGGCTTCGTTTCCAACTTGGTATCGTGGGTATAATCCTTTTTATCCACGAATTTAAATTTTTCCTTAGGAATGTTATTTATTTCGTATGCCATATTATCTCGCCCCCATTCTTATTCTCGGATCGATGAAGCCGTAGGAAATATCGACGACGATACCCGCCGTAAGACTTACTAAAGTGTAAAAGCCCGATAAAAGCATAAAGAAATCGTAATCCTGGAAGTTAATCGAATTAAGATACAACCCTCCGACGCCCGGAACCGAAAACATACTTTCTATAATGAGCGAACCGGATAAAACGGCAACGAATTCCGCAAGTATAGACGGGAAAATTACCACCATCGAGTTACGCATTGCGTGTCTGAAAGTTGCCTGCCCTTTCGTAAGACCTTTCGTACGCGCAAGCAACATAAATTCGCTCGTTAAAACTTCCGACAATTCGGCGCGCGTAGAACGGGCGTAACCCGCTATCGATCCGAAACTTAACGCAAATACCGCGGGAATCATAGAACGAAACATCTCGGGAGTAAAATAATCGAACCCCTTTTTCATTGTTATCGGAAACCAGCCCCATTTAAAGCACATAAAATACTGAATAAGGAGACCCATTATAATCGACGGAACGGAAATAAGCAAAATTATAACGACGTTTATAACCTGATCCTGCCATTTGTTCTTTTTAAGCGCGGCAAAAATGCCGAGACCCAAACCTATGGGAACACCTAAAATCGTCGAATACAGGTTAATCAGAATCGTAGGAGGAAGTTTTTCTATGAAAACGTTCCACACGGGCTGATTGAGATATTCGCCGTAAGTCGTGGCTATACCGAAATCGCCTTTGGTAAAAATCCTTGTAAGATACGACCAGAGCTGAGATAAAATCGGCACGCGCTCGTACGTTATAATTCCGTTTGTGCCTTTAGCAACGTTTTGTATGTATCCGCGCGCTTCAAGCTGCTTATACGGTATAAGCGGATCGCTGTTCGGTCCGCCCTGCGTAACGATAATGGGCAAAAGTTTAATTAAACAAAAGCACATGATCATAATTATTGCAAACGTTAAAATCATAAGACCTAAACGTTTCATAACATATTTGAACATATACATAGGCTGTGTCTCCTTATTCTGAGTCGTATTATTATGTCTTTACAACATTTTATCCGCAAAAAACAAGTGTTGTAAAGAGATAATAAACGAATACGAAAAACGACGGCGGGCGAAAAACACTTCGTCCGCCGCACGTTTGTTATTTTATGTTTTGGTTGACAACCGACTATTACTCAGCTTTCTTATATTCGCTGGTAAGGTCGTTGTTATGAGCAGCAACATATTCCGCCCATTCGGCATCGGTATAATTTACAACAAGGTATCTCATTCCGCCATAAGCCATAAACGTATTGTAGTCATAAGATATCTGGCTGAATTTCGGGCTGGAAAGCTCGCCGCTGTATTCGCCGATAAGCATTACCGAATATGCTTTCTGAATAACTTTTTCTTCGAGAGCCGCAAGAACAACCAATCTTGCGCTAGCAGGCGCATAACCCGCATCCCAGTTATAAACTTCGGTATCGCCATTTGCTTTATCAGCTAAGCCGTTGAGGCACTTATACCAATTGCACAAACTCATCGTAATGGTCTTACCTGCGCCTTCATAGTCTCCTGCAGGCATCGTAAGAGTCATATTTTCATTCTTCGTATCCCAATACGTATGATAGTTAAGGGAGTTGTCGGGATCTACGAACGAACCTACGATATCGAACGGGTTGAACGGGTTACCGCTGAAACCGTATCCGAAACCGATCTGAGTTGCGCCGCTTCTGAACGCGTCGGACCACTTGTCTCCTGCCGAGGCGTCAAATTTAAGAGTGATCTTACCTTCGAGTCCTGTGCCGGCGCAAAGATTATTCAAGAGATCCTGAACGTACTGGCAACGCTGACGCTGTTTAGCATTATCTATCGACGAACCGTAAACAATCGTTATACCCTTGCTTGCGTCGTAACCATAGTATTCCGCTTTTGCAACGAGTTTGTCATAAGCAACTTTAACAAGTTCCTTAGCCTTAACGGGGTTGTAACCGGTCAAAGCTTCATATGCGTCGTCAAGCGAAGCTCCGTTGATTTCGCCGCCCGACCACTTGCCGTCAGCACCTTTGGTGAATCCGTAAGCACGAAGTATTCCTTCTTTTGCTTCCGTGGTATCTCTGTATACGCCGCCGTTTTCGACGTCGTAGTAATACTGACTGTTCATAAGACCGAAGCAAGCAACGGCAGTACCGGGCCAGATCTTTTCAACAACGTCGCTTCTGTTAAGAGAAAGCGAAATAGCTTGTCTGAATTCGTCGATTGCGAGAACTCCGTTATTGTTACCACTCTTCTTTAATACGTTAAGATCGCTGAAAAGCTGCATACCGAACGTACCTGTTCCGGGCGTGTAAACGACATATTTCGAATGCATATAATCATTGATATGCTCGCTGTCGAGCGCAACACCGTCGATTTCGCCTGCAAGGAATTTCATCCAGTTCTGGCTGGGTTCTTCAACTTTTTCACATTCGATCTTTGTTACGTTATACTGATTCTTATTCGCTTCAAGTCCATAACCGAACCAGTTATCGTTTCTTACAAGGGTGTAAGCTTTACCGCTCTGGAAAGATTCGAGTTTATAAGGACCCCAGCTTGCAGTTGTGTCAAGACTTGAATTGTAATTGGTAGTCCAAAGAGTAGAACCTGCCGCAGGAGCTATTTTGCTCTTTTCGTATTTTGCTTTGTGAACAAGCGGAAGCGACTGCATATAGTAAGCCGCAAGGTACGAAAGCGAACCGTCGTCTTTAAGGAATTTATACGATTTATCCATCAAGATAACGAAAGAATAATCGTCAACCTTATAGAAACCTACCTCTTCGAAAGTAACGTCACGATCGTTGTTGACTACCTTGTAAGCAAGGCAAGCCTGGTAGCTTCCGCCGACATCGACATATCCTTTATACTTTTCAAAAAGTGCTTTTGCCGTGAATGCGTCTTCCGCTTTTCCGGCTGCCCATGCGTCGGGAGTATCGTAAACGGTTTCGTCGGTTATGGGAATCCACTGAGGAGCCGCGTTTCCGTCTTTATCTACATACCCGCTTGCACCCCACAAACTATATACGTCAAGGTAAAGTGTCTCACCTGCCGCAATTGCAGCGTCGGCGCTTTCGTACTTAGTTCCTACAGAAGGATAAGTTTCAGCCTGATTTTTATTGAAATAAGCTTTAGCCCTCTTTACCTGAAGCGTGTTATAATAAGAATCTGCACGATAGTTAAGAAAATCGGGATCGAGCTGAGCCTGCATGGAATAAACGAAATCGTCTGCCTTGATCGCCGTTCCGTCGTCCCATTTAAGATCTTTTCTTAAAGTAATCTGCCAGGCATATCCGCCGGCTGCTTTCTGAGCGTCGGTATAACCCCACTTAGCGTCAACCGTAGCGGTTACGTCTTTAAGATCGGTAGCCGCAAGATAATTGGTGGTGTAACCGCCGGGAACGATGGCGTCTACGTTAATGCTTCCGTCGGCGTTATATTTGCCGCCTTTTGCATCGTCGAACTTATAATCGTATTCAAAGAATCCAGACCTAATGTAGTCCAAAATCTGGACATCGTTGTTATCCTGATAGGTAAGTTCGTTCCAGTTACTCGGCATGGTTGCCGTAGTAGTGTGGTAAGTACCTTTCTTGATTACGGCAGGAGTTACGCTGTCCGGAGTCGATTCGGAAGTTTTCGTGGACTCACTACCGGCCGACGTCGAATCGGAGTTTCCGCCGCAATTTCTTACCGACAACACAATAGTAAGCGTAAGAACAGCCGCAACTACTACTGCGATGACAGCAAAAAGAATTGACTTTTTTTTCATTGTTTGCCTCCATAATATTTTTGCCGCGTTTTAATTTGGTTTTCGCGACGTAAAAAATTTTATTCAACAACTATTTACAATTAAGATTATCTTTTGCTTGTGACAAGTCACAAGCAAAAGCGGATATCCGCTTTTGATAATTTATGCATTTTTAGCTGACTTAAAAACGCATCAATTTGCTTAAATTGTTGAATTTACGAGTATTTTATCATAATACTTTCATCTTGTCTACTGTATTTCAGCGGTTTCTATATTAAAAAAACTTATACCCCCTATAAAATACTCGTTATTATCGGCATTTTTTAATTTTTTCATAAATTTTATACCGTATATAAATAATTATAAGTAAATTTTGCATATTATTCATTTTGAGTTTTTAAAACAATAAAATCTCTGCCCTCTCCCTCGTTTAAAACAAAAAAACGGACGGTCAACGACCGCCCGCAATTAAATTTGCTTTACAATGTATAATCAATTATATAGTATATTGACAATATTTAACGAGAATATACTATTTTTCCGCCTACGACGGTGAACATTACCTCGTAATCGGAATTCAGAACCGTGAAATCCGCTCTTTTGCCAACCTCGATAGTACCCCTTTCCGCCAAAACGCCTATGTTCTTTGCGGGGTTGTATGTTGCAAAATCAACCGCATCCGTAAACGCAACGCCGACTTTTTCCACAAGGTTCTTTATCGCAACGTTCATTTTAAGAACACTGCCCGCCAAAGTTCCGTCGGCAAGCCTTGCTTCGCCGTTCATGACGAAAACTTCCTGTCCGCCGAGTTCGGATTTTCCGTCCGGCATACCTTTCGCCCTCATAGCGTCGGTTATAAGCGTGTACTTATCGTGAGGTTTGTTTTTAATAACAAGCTTTATCGCAGGTACGCTTACGTGAATCGTGTCGCAAATCATTTCGCAGTTAAGCTCGTCCAAAAGCATAGCCGCGCCGACAACGCCCGCTTCTCTGTGATGAAGACCGGTCTGCGCGTTGTAAGTGTGCGTAACGTTGGTCGCGCCCGCCGCAACCGCCTTAACCACGTCGGCATACTTTCCGCCCGTGTGACCGACAGAAGCAACAACGCCTATATCTTTAAGGTGTTTTATAAGTTCGAGACCGCCGTCTACTTCGGGTGCAAGAGTTACGATTTTTATCGCGTTGCCGCTGGCTTTGTTGTATTCGTCGAAAACTTTTGCGTCGGGAACGGCAACGTATTCGAGCGGCTGCGCGCCTACATGCTTGGGAGAGATAAACGGTCCTTCGAGGTGTACGCCGAGAACTTCCGCGCCTTTATACTCGCCTTTCGCTCTTATCTCCTTAACGGCTTTCATTGCTCCCGTTATGTTTTCTTTGCTTTGCGTCATAGTCGTAGCAAGGAAACCCGTCGTTCCCTCTCTCGCAACGTATTCCGAAATAGTCTGTAACGCATCGACCGTTCCGTCCATTGCGTCCGATCCGCCCGCGCCGTGAATATGTTCGTCGATAAATCCGGGAAGGACTACTCCGTCCGTTTCGAAAATCGGTTCGATATCGTCGCCGTTATCGCCGATATAAACAATTTTTCCGTTTTCGATACCTATATTAGTCGTTACGACGCCTACGTTTTTTATATACGCTTTAACGTTTTTTAATCCTTTCATATTTTTCTCCGTAATCAAGCGAAATATTTCGATAAATTATTTGATAAGCGCTGCCGCGGCTTCGTCGCATACGAGCGTGCAATCGGGATGGAGCTGCAAAATGCTTGCGGGAACATTTTCGGTAACTTCGCCCTTAACGAGACCGTAAACAGCCTTGGCTTTGTTCGCACCGTTTGCGAGAATAAGAATCTTTTTCGCGTTCATAATGTTTTTAAGACCCATAGTGAACGCTTGACGAGGGACTTCGTCGATACTCTTGAACAATCTCGAGTTATCTTTTATCGTGCTTTCGGTAAGGTTTACGATATGCGTAACGCTTCCGAAAGGAGTTCCGGGTTCGTTGAAGGCGATATGGCCGTTCGAACCGATGCCGAGAACCTGAATATCCTGCTGCATTGTTTCCAGAAGGGCGTTATATCTCGCGCATTCCGCTTCTCTGTCCGCAGCTTTGCCGTTTTCGATGTTGGTGTTTTTCAAATCTATATCGATATGATTGAAAAGATTGTCTCTCATAAAGTAAACGTAGCTCTGATCGCTGGTCACGTCAAGTCCCGCATACTCGTCGAGGTTTACGGTTTTAATCTTTTTATAGCTCGTTCCGTTTTCGTTGTGGTCTTTTATCATATTTTTATAAAGACCGATAGGGGTAGAACCCGTTGCGAGACCGATAACGGCTTCCGGGTTGGATTTAACCACGCCCGACATAACTTCAAAAGCCTTCCGGCTCATTTCATCGTAATCTTTCGTTATAATAACCTTCATTTTTTCGTATCTCCTTGTATAAAATTGCATTATATAATATTACGGGAGGGTAAAATCCTCCCGTATAACAATTATTTCGTTTTGTTTGTTGCGGCAAGAGAAGCGGCGGCAATGCTCTGTCCCACTCTCCTGTTCTTTTCGTCCGGCATCTCGATTCTGAATTTAAGTTCGGGATATTCTTCCGCCAGAATCTTGTTCGCTCTGTCCATAATTACGTTACCGCCCGCGCCGCTCGTTACTCTTCCGAGCAAAAGAACGTGTTTGATACCGTAAAACATAGCGTAATAAGGCATAGTATGTCCGAGATAAGTTCCGATATCCTCGTAAATCTTTTTAGCGAGAGGATCACCGTCCGCCATCATCTTCTGAACGACTTTGAGCTTTTCCGCAGGGCTGAGCGTTTCGTCGAATTTATATCCGCCCATTTCGGCAAGCTTTATAACGCTGTCCTGCGAGAAATATTTAACGCCGCAGCCGTAGTCTCCGCTCCATTCGTCTACCATAGAATCCTTATTGTAATCCACAGGTACGAAAGCAAGCTCGGAAAGCCATCCGTTAAGTCCGCCGTTTTTGTTGATATATCCGACGGCTTCGCTCGTTCCCATGGCTATGCCGAGAACGCTGTCGTCGTTCAAGTCGATTGCTCCCGCAAGAGCCGTAACGTCGCCGTCGTTTGCAACTTCGAGCGGAATGTTTTCGCCGAGTTCTTTAGCAACGTCGATATACATCGTTTTAACTTTCTTTTCGAAATCTTCGTCGTTTACCTTAAGGAAAAGCGAGGCGACCATAATTTTATTGTTTACGTATACGCCCGCGGAAGAAACGCCGATCGCGTCCACTCTCGGCATTTTGGAAGCCGCCGTTTTAAACGCCGTGAGGATTTCGTTATAATGATAGTCGGGATCGGAATTGATTTTCGGGAACCATACGACTTCTTCGCTGTAAACGACTTTTCCGTCCACAACCGCGCTGACTTTTCTGTCGCTTCCTCCCGCGTCGAAACCTATTCTGCAACCGTCGAGATGTCCGCCGACGGAAAGAGAACATTTCTTTTCCTTCGGGAAACTCTTTTCGTCGCACAAAACGACCTCGAAAGGTTTCTCATAAACCCTTTCCATAAATTTCTTATCGAAAGCTCTTAAACCGTCGTCGGTGTAAGCGGTTTTTATATATTCGTATACGGATTTGTCGCCCGTAAGATAGATTTTATATCCGCCGACAAGCCACAAAATAGTCTTGACGAGTCTTTCAGCCATGCGGTTGTTATCGTCGGCGTGTTTTGCGTCCGCAAAAATCTTATATTCGTAAATATAGTTATATCCGTCGTTTCTTTCGACGCATATTTTAAGCGTTTTATTTTCTGTTTTTTCGACTTCGGCGGAATACTTTTTAAATTCCGCGTACATCGGCCGGAAATTTTTATCCAGAACAGGTACGTATTTCATCAGAATAGTCCTCCACATAATTTGTGCATGTACATTATATACCTATTTACACGAAAATGATATAGAAAATATTGCACTTTATTTGCAAAATCTTGCGTAAATTTTTTAGTAAAATATATTGCAAAATTTTATTTTTTATGGTAAAATATACGGGAACGGATTTTTGTCGGAATAAACCCTTCTTTTCGGCAAAGGGGCAGAATATGGATGATAAGATATTTTATATGTACAAGGTATCTACTCTTTTAAGTATTTCCAAGATAGTTACCATTCATTATCAAAAACTCGCTAAAAACTACGTTTTCCCCGAAGAAAAACACAATTTCTGGGAAATGATTTACTGCGACAAAAACAATATTTACGTAAACTGCGATATGGGAAAAACTCTGCTTAAAAAAGGAGAGGTTATTTTCCTTTCCCCGAACGAGATTCACAGCGTGGAATGTGACAAAAAGATTGACGCGAATATTTTTATCGTAAGTTTCGTTTGCAAATCCAAAACGATGGGATATTTTAAAAACAAACATTTCGTCGTGCCGGATAAACTCAGATTTTTGCTCGCTTCGATTATGGGCGAAGCCAAAGATACGTTTAAAATTCCCGAATTCAACCCCAATCTTCAGAAACTCGAGCTCAAACCCGACCCGAATATCGGCGGAGCGCAGATTATCACCAACAATCTCGAAGAACTTCTGATAAAGCTTATCCGCGAAGAAACTTCAAAGCCTACGTCTTCGGAAATTTTCATTTCCAAAATAGAAAATTCGGACGCGATAGAAGACGAAATAATCCGCGTTTTAGAGCAGAATATTTACGGGAAAGTCTGTCTCGATCAGATTTCGGAAGAACTGCATTACGGCAAAACCACTCTTTGCAAAACCTTCCGCCAGCGCACCGGCAAATCGATAATAAACTACTATCTCGAACTGAAAATCGACGAAAGCAAAAAGCTTATCCGCGAAAACAACAGTTTTTCGGAGATTGCCAACCTTTTGCGGTTCGATTCTCTGCCCCACTTCACCAAGACTTTTAAAAGAATAACGACAATGACGCCGCGAGAATATAAAAACAGTATTCTTCTCGGCTGAAACGCCGTATTTCTTCCCGATTGAAACAAAAAACGAATAAACAAAGGCGTACCGCCCGGGAACAAATCCGAGCCGTACGCCGTTTTTATTTTATTTCTTACCTTTTCCGAAAAGCCTTTTCATAAAAGACGGAATGTTGTCTTCTTCCTCTTTATTGTCTTCTTCGGGTTCTGACGGTTCTTCGGTTACGCGTTCTTCCGCGGCGCGACGAACGGGCTGCTCCGCATCGAAATGCCGGACAGGTTGTTCCCGGGTTTCTCTTTTAACCGTAAATCCGCCGAAATCGTCTTCTTCGGGAACGGATTTGGGATTAACCCGCATATTCGCATTTTGCGAGTCCTGAACGTTCTCTTCGTATCTTACGCGATTAACCTCGGGATCGACCCTTTCGGCTGCGGACGAAGCGTAAACTTTCTCGTTCTCGGTTTCTCCCGCATCGGAAGGCTTTCTGCCGGGAGCATCGCCGTAGACGTCAACTCTTTCGGGAGCAGACATTTCGTTTACGTAGTTTTTAAAATTCTCTTTCTGTTCTTCCTTTTTCGCTTCCACGATTTCGGCTTTATCGCTGAAACCCGTCGCAATAACGGTTATTTCGAATTTTTCGTTATAATCGGGATCGATATTCGCGCCGAAAATAACCGTCGCGGAGCTGTCTATAACGCTGTTGATAAGATTAGCGGCTTCGTAAACCTGCCCGAGCGTTAAATCCGTTCCGCCTTTGACATTTAATATAACGCCTTTCGCACCCTCGATACTCGTTTCGAGAAGAGGGCTGGAAATCGCCTTTTTAACTGCCTGGACGACTCTGTTGTCTCCGCTTGCCATACCGACGCCCATATGAGCGTAACCCTTGTTCTGAATTATCGTTTTCACATCCGCAAAATCGAGGTTGATAAGCGACGGAGTGGAAATAAGGTCGGCTATGCCGCAGATACCCATTCTGAGATTTTCGTCGGCATATTTCAAAGCCTCTATCATCGAAGTTTCCGGCGGAAGCGTTTCGAGCAGCTTGTCGTTCGGAATAATAACGATAGTATCTACGTTTTTACTTAATTCCGCTATGCCTTTTTTAGCGTTTTCCTCACGCCGTCTGCCCTCGAACATAAACGGTTTCGTTACTACGGCTACGGTTACGCAGCCGCATTCGCGCGCAATTTTCGCAACTACGGGCGCAGCTCCCGTTCCCGTTCCTCCGCCCATACCGGCGGCTATAAAAAGCAAGTCCACGCCCTGAAGACGTTCTTTTATCTTGTCTTTGGTCTCTTCCGCGGCTTGCATACCGACTTCCGGGTTAGACCCCGCGCCGAGACCTTTCGTAAGTTTTTCACCTATCGCGATTTTGTTTTCGTCTTTTACGCGGGACAAAATCAAGGCTTGCTTATCGGTGTTTATCGCGATGAATTCCGCGGACGAAACGCCCGCTTCTATCATTCTGTTGACGGCGTTGTTTCCCGCGCCGCCGATACCCGCAACCATAATTTTACAAATATTTACGTCCAAATTATCTATTCCCATACCCATCTTCGGTTACCTCTTTTTTACCTTAATCTGAAAAAACTCCACAATCCTTTTTTCTCCTCTTTTTTAGCGAGGGCGTAATCGAGAACGCTCAGTTCCGCCGCGTCCTCAGGCTTACTGTAAGACGGAATTTTCGGCTTTAAAATATCCACGGGAACGCCGAGCTTCGAAGAAAGATACTCTCTTATGCCTCTTATGTAAGACATTCCTCCGCCGGTTATGTAAACGCCGAAACCGCTCTTTAATCTATTTGAATTTTCCGCGATGAACGCTTCGAGATTTTCGACGTAAGCGTCAATCGTTTCAAACGCCGCGCTGTTGATTTCTTCCGCCGAATACTCGTCGTAACCGTTCTGCGCTTCGACTTTATAAGTCTGCTCCGCGGGCTTTGTCAGCGATAAATTCAACATTCTCTGAAGCTTGTCCGCAACGCCCGACGAAATCCCGAGCGATTTAACCATCCAGAATTCCATAAGTCCGCTTCCGAAATCTTCGGAATGTTTGGCTATAAGACCCTTTCCGAGCGTAAAAAACGCGGTAGTCGTAATATATCCGCAGTCTATCACAAGCGACGGGGTTTCCCTTGCGCGTTCGTCGAAAAAGAAAAGATTTTCGGCAATGCCTTCGAATACGAAACTCACCGTCTGAATACCCGATCTTTTCAGAATATTCCGCAAAGTGTCGGTGAAATACTTTTCGCAAAGCGTGTAACAAAGATACCCGCCGAGCATGGACGACGAATCCCCTACCGGGTCGAAAACCCGTCTGTTATCGTCGAGCGCGAAATAAATTTCGGAACGGTTAATAATTTCGAACCCTTCCGTCTCCACAAGCGACTGCCCCGCGTCGAACAAATCGTCGATATCGCCGGAACCTATCCTTTTTTTCTTTTCGAAAACAAGCTTGTATTTTCTGTTTTCAAGCCTTACGAACGTTCCGGGAACGCCGACGGTTATCTCGGTGATTTTCGTTTTCAAAACATCTCCGATTTCTTTTATCGCGGAAGAAACGGCTTCTTCGAGACCCGTTACGTCCAGAAATTTGCCTTCCGCAAATCCGTCGTATTTTCTGCCGACCATATGCTTTACGGTCAGAGTGTCGTTTACCCCTCTTTGCCCTACGAGAACGGATATTTTCGAAGAGCCGACGTCAAGCACGGCAACACAGTTTTTCAGCATTTTTCTCTCCTTTTATCCGTTAATTCTCATCCGGTTCGTAGTTTATCACAACCGTGTGGTCTTCCATTTCGTAAACTCTTATATATCCGCCTCTCTTACTCTTTTCGTCGAGAGAATCGTAAAGCTTTTCAATATCCCCGGTTTTTTGACATATCCTTTCTTTGGTAAGCTTTATATCGTCTTCCGTAGGATCGGTCGTCGTAGGCACGGTGAAACTAACGGTTATCGTAACGCCCGTAGCCGTACGGAATTCCACGACGTTTTTATACCCGTCGACAAGCACCGAATCGATAAGATTGAGCTTGTCCGTGAATTTTCCGAACATTTCGGACATCGCGCCGAAAAGGTTGTTTCCGTCGAATTTCAGTTTTTGTCCGAGCGGGGCGGACGAAAAATCAAGCCCGTCGATTCCGTCCACGCTTACGTCCGCAAGAGACGGATACGCGCTCGCGTCCGTATTTTCCGCAAGCCTTAAAAGATTGTAATTTTCGTCGGTTATATATCCTTGTCCGCCCGAAACGATTAAAAAGCGTTCCACCCTTTCGGCAAAAGTGACTTCAACCTTATCGGGCGAAATTTTCTTAGCCTGAATGAACTCCACGTAAGGATTTTTCGCAAGAAGGGTTTTTATCTGCTCTCCTCCGAAAGTAAACATCCATTTCCCTTTGAAATATTTCTCCGTTTCGTCGTTTACGTATTCGTAAAGCTCGCTTTTCGCCTCGCCCGCGCCGTTCACGTCGATTACGATAAAATACCTCGCGCGAAACAGCCAGCCGAGCGCGACAATCGCGGCGACGACGAAAATCATTACCGTGCTGAAAATCACGGCTCTTTTGTGTTTCATTCGTTATTCTCCCTATACTTTATGCCAGCCAAGAATAATCCGAACCTCGGTCTTGCGGCGTGTTTTCAGGCTAATACTTTGTTCCGCAACCGCCATATACGGGTGTATTATGTCGTTTGCGCGCCGCGTCTTAGCCTGAAAACGCGCCGCAATACTTGTAGCCGAGAAGAACCTCTGATAAACTCGCCTTGAAGCCGTCTTTTCTATGCTTTACGGCAAATCCGCCCTCGTAGTATTTGTATACAACTTCTGTCGCCTTCGCCATAAATCATTAGAAAATACGGCTTCAAGGTTGCCCTATATATTAAGTCATCGATACCGCAAATTTTCAGGCGCGCCTTGCGATTAAGGCAAGGCGTTTCCGCGGGTTAGTATACAAATACAAGCCGTGGAAAGAACGAAGAATTAAGCGTAAGGCACGCCTGAAAATCGAGTTTAGCAGGGGTTCTTCTCGACTATCAACCAAAACGACGCTATTTTCGATGATTTCTGTCGAAGGCGACTTTGTTCGTACTTGGCGGTACGGGCGAAGGCGAATTCGGCATAAA
>CAKQSB010000008.1 GCA_934271735.1 uncultured Clostridia bacterium
CCCGACAAAAAGGCATATATTTATTATCTTAAAAAAGCGGCGGCACTCGGACAAGACGACGCTCTTCTCGATTTAGGATATTATTATTACAATAAAGGCAAATACGACGATGCGCTCGATTGTTTCGCGCAGTGTGAGTTGGAGGTTGTCGGACTATATTGGGCGATTGCGACGATTTGCGAAGAGCAAAAGAAAGATTATAAAAACGCTTTACGATACTATCAGGCGGCTATGGAAATGGACTTTCCGGACGCAATCGAAAGAATGGCGGAAGCGTATCTCGGCGACGAATTAGGACTCGAAAAGGACGAGAAAACCGCCCTGAAACTTTTCAAGCGAGCCGCAAAGCTCGGCAATGCCGCCGCACAATATAATCTCGGTATGGCGTATGCTTGCGGGTATTACGGCGTGACTGCCGACAGAAAAACTGCCCTTCATTGGCTGAAAAAGAGTGTTAAAGGTGAAAATCCGTCGGCGTGTCTGCAAGTGGGACTTTATTACTACTACACCGTCAAAACCGAAGCAGCTTATAAAAAAGCCTTTGAATTATTTACCGACGCATATAATTTCGGCGAGAACGAGGCGATTATCAATATCGGACTTTGCTATCTTCAAGGCAACGGCGTGAAAGAAGACAAAAAAGAAGCGGTTAAGTGTTTTAGGACTGCTGCCGAAAAGTGCAATTCGGGTGTTGCGTATCACAATCTCGGAATCTGCTATGAAAACGGATTTGGTGTGAGAAAAGACTATAAGAAAGCAATTGAAATGTACGGCAAGGCGGTAGAGAACGGCGAAAAAGCAGGTCTTGAAGCAATTAAAAACATTTATTTGAAGATGGGTAAATAAAAGTTCAATACCATTAAAAAGTATTTCGATTACGGAATACCGGTAAGGGAAACCTTATAAGCAAACGACCGACTGCGTTCATAAGAGTGCGGTCGGTCATTTTTTCGTTGATTAAGACAGAAGAAATCATACACTCCTTATCGTGCAAAAATCCTTTTTGTGCAATCGTTAAAGGCTTGCGACTTTTCAAAGCGAGTGAAGAACAAATCCCTACGGCGATACGCGAAGAAACAACAAAAAGGGTAAACTGCCATAAAAACGGCAATTCACCCCTATTTTGCATAGAAAAAGACACACGCGTGGAGTTTTATACGCTCCTTTTGCGTGTGTCCCTGTGGCGGAAGCGAGGGGATTCGAACCCCTGAGCCCGTGAAGACTACACGATTTCCAATCGTGCCCGTTATGACCACTTCGATACGCTTCCATATTTAATTTTACGCCCGATTTACAAGCGACTTTTACATTTTATATTTTTTTTGAAAGTTTGTCAATTATTTTACGCAGCTTTTCTTAATTTCTTTTTAAAATTATCCGGCACATCGTAACGACAATAGTTCTAACCAGATATATCTCCCGAAGGAGAAACATTTCGCCAAACTTACGAATTCTTGCCGTCAATGACAAGACATAAATTTTGCTTGCAAGGAATTTATGTCGCCGTTATTCATAAAACGACCGTTTTGCAGAATGCAAAACAGAAACGTATGTTTTAATGCGGAACGCATTGGGTCGTTGAATAGGTATTCCGTTTTACGGACTTTAAATTAAATGAAAAGTATGTAAACGGAAACGGCAATATCCCCTTTGTGTTATGGCGGAAGCTTAGGATATGCGTACGCGGCAACTTGTTGCCGTCGTTCGCATTTGCGCGTAATTACGAAAAGTTTTATAAATTTAATCGTAGGAACATTATTATCAGAATTGCTTGACAGATAAGCGGCTGGTCGATATACTGTGAGTTAAGTATAAAAGCGTCAAATAATAGAAGAGTATTGAAAAATGGAAATCAGACGATTAAATAAAGAAGAATATGCGGGCAAAAAATTTACCGTTCGCTACGAAACGCGCGGATATTACGATATACATTCGTCTGAATGCGGATTTCAAATGGATTACGTGCTTTTCGATACGGCGATAGAAAAATCGTTCGACGATACTTTTTTCGGCGAATGGTTGGAGGCTCCCGTTGCTTTCGGGTCGTTTGACGGCGATAAGTTGATAGGTTTTGTCGAAGGTTCGTCCGAAGGCTGGAATAATCGTTTTCGCATAAGCAATATTTGTGTATTCGACAGCTCGAAACGCGGCAGTGGGGTCGGAACAATGCTTATGAAAATCATATTGAAAGAGGCAGAGGCGGTCGGAGCGCGAATGGTGGTTCTCGAAACGCAAACCTGCAATGAAAACGCTATAAAATTCTACAAAAAAAGCGGTTTCGAAATTATCGGATTCGATTTATATTCTTATTCGAACAACGACCCGGAACAACACGAAATAAGGCTTGAAATGGGGAGGAAACTAAAATGAAATACAATAAAAAATTTATTGCGAAAAACGGAGTGGAAATAACGATCGAAAACGCAGAAGCGGTCCACGGGCGTGCGGTGATTGAAATATTCAATAAAACACACGAGGAAACGGATTTTCTTGCATCGTATCCCGACGAAAAACAGTTTGACGAAGAACAAGAGTGTAAGTATCTTGCTAAAAAAGCGGAAAGCGCGACAGAAGTCGAACTTCTTGCGATAGCGGGGAATAAAATCGTCGGTTTTGCCGGCGTCGACGCCGTGGGAACGAAATATAAAGTAAAACACAGGGCGAATTTCGGTATCAGCGTATTAAAAGAATATTGGGGACTCGGGATAGGTCGTGCATTGACGGAAAGCTGTATCGAATGCGCAAAAAACGCAGGGTATACTCAGCTCGAATTAAGCGTAGTGGCGGATAACGACCGAGCCGTTTCGTTATACAAGAAAACGGGATTTAAAGAATACGGCAGAAACCCGAAAGGATTTAATTCCCGAATATCGGGTTATCAAGAGGTTGTATATATGCTGTTAGAGCTTTAATAATAGGAAATAATAAAATCACTGTTTTACATGTAATACTAAAAAAATCCTGCCTCGGAGCATCGCCTTTGGCGGGATTTTTTATTGTTTTAAGATATTTGTTGAGGTGTATTTCAATACCCGATATCTCTGTTTTCGAGTAAAAATTTGTGCATCTATTATAATTATAGATGCACATTTCGCAAAAATTATAGCAAAAAATGAACGTAATGTCAATGATTATTCAAGGAAAACATTCAAAATTTACATTACATTTCGCCAAACTTACGGGAGATATATAAGTAAAATCAAAAATCAGAAATTAAGTTCGTTGAGCCAGTCTTTTACAGCCGATTCGGTTGCTCCCGAATAAAAACGCTGACCATTTAACCAGTTACCCGTTCCCGCCATTTCCTTTAAAACAGACGAGCTGTTTCCCATCGAAGAACTCATCGACGTTGCGAACGGAATTACGGTTTTGCCGGTGAAATCGTTTCTTTTTACGAAATTATTTACAGGCCAGGCGGCTATTCCCCACCATATCGGATACCCGATAAAAATCGTTTCGTAACTATCCCAGTTTTCGGTAGTCACTTTTGTAAGCTCGATATCGCGGAGAGTTTCGTCGTTATGCTCGCGCGAAACTCTGCTCGTAGAACTGTTATAATTAAGATCGCCGGAAGTGTACGGATTTACGGGGACAAGCTCGAACAACGTTCCGCCCGTTATCTCCGCTATATAACCCGCAACCCTTTCTGTGTTATTCGTCGCCGAGAAATAAGCCACGAGAATTTTAGGCGTTTCCGCAGATTCGCTGCTTGTTTCGGAAGTTTTGTCGGAACTCGATTCGGGTTTTTCGCTTTCGGTTCCGCCTTTGCTTTCCGATACGGTTTCGCTTTCCCGAACGGACGTTGAAGTCAAAGCAGAATTGCTTTCATCCTTTTTTCCGCACGAGGAGAAAGACAAAATCATTATTACGCCGAGAAAAATCGCTAATAACCTCTTCATTGTTTTTATCTCCTTATAATTTATCGTATTACTCTTGTCTGGCATACTTAAACATTTAAAATTCTTTTAACGTCCGTTAAAACCGCTTCGGGCGTTATTCCGATTTGTTTCAAAAGCTCCGCGGGATTATATCTATCGTAAAACTCTTTGTTCAAACCGTAATTTTTGACTTTAACTCCCGTTTCGCCGAGATACGCCGCGATTTTTCCGCCGAAACCGCCGCTTAACACGCCATCCTCGAAAGTAAGGACAAGTTCGTGATTTTCCGCAATGTTAGAAAGAGTTTTTTTATCCGTCAGAGAAACTATTCTCGGATTTATAAGCGTAGGCTTGAAACCGAGCGACTTTTCTATTTTTTCCGCAACGCTTTGCCCTATGCCGTAAAAATCCCCCTCGGCGATTATAGCGACCTTTTCGCCGCTCTGTTCGATTTTATAACTCATCTCGCCGTCGAACCCGTTTACGGACGGTCTGTCTTTAACCTCGTCTCCGGGAATTAAAATTACGGACGCGCCGTCGTGAACGTCCAGAGCCCAGTCGAGCATTCCGACAAATTCTTTTTCCGTCGTCGGCGCAAGAACGGTAAGATTCGGGATATTCGTGAATATCGGAAGCGCGAAAATTCCAAGGTGCGTTACGTCTGTAAGCCCCGCAAAAGACGAATAGTTGAGCAAAATCGTAACGTGATTTCCGTTAATGCAAACGTCGTGCGAAATCTGATCGTAAGCTCGCTGCATAAACGTAGCGTTTGTGATAACAAGCGGTTTAACGCCGCCTTTAGCCATACCCGAAGCCATCGCGACGGCTTGCTCCTCTGCTATTCCCACGTCCGTAAACTTATCTCCGAGTCTTTCTCTGTCCTTAGGCGAAAGCCCCATAGACATAGGCATATTAGGCGTAACCACGACGAATTTATCGTCATTCGCAGCTTTATTCATTATATAATCGTGCGCAACGGTTACATAACTTCTTCCGCTCGTATCGACCGTTTTTTCGCCTGTTTCCCTGTTAAACGGCAAAGTCCAGTGCCATGCCTCTTTGTTCTTTTCGGCTCTCTCGTAGCCTTTCCCCTTTAAGGTGTTTATATGCACAACCGTGGGATGATCGATGTTTTTCACCTTTTCGAAAACCTTTATAAGCGACGGAATATCGTTTCCATTCGCTTCGTAAACGTAATCAAGACCGAAATCCTTGAAAATATTGCGCTCGCATTTCCCGTTTGTTTCTCTGAGTTCTTTAAGGTTTTTATAGATTCCGCCGTGCGTTTCGGAAATGGACTGGTCGTTGTCGTTGACGATAATTATAAGGTTGGATTTAATCTCCGAACCGGCCACGTTTAACCCCTCCAAGGCCTCGCCGCCGGAAAGCGAGCCGTCGCCGATAAGCGCGACGACGTTCCAATTTTCGCCGAGCATTTCGCGAGCTTTGCAAAGACCCGTCGCGAGCGAAATCGAAGTGGACGTATGCCCCACGTTAAACAAATCGTGTTCGCTTTCTTCGGGGTTCGTATAGCCCGAATCTTCTTTAAAACAAGCGTCGTCGATATAACCCGCCTTACGCCCCGTAAGGATTTTATGTGTGTAACTCTGGTGCGACACGTCGAAAACAAATTTATCTACGGGCGAAGTAAAAACATAGTGCATAGCGATTTCCGTTTCCACTATACCGAAATTCGGACCGAAATGTCCGCCGATTTTCGTAAGTCTGTTAAAAAGAGCCTCTCTTATCTCCGCCGCTAAAGTCGTAAGTTCGCTTTCGTTAAGCTTTTTCACGTCAGCGGGAGAGCTTATTTCCCCGAGTAACTCGTACATATTTTACCTCCGTTTTGTTTCAGATTAAGTTCTTTAAGCATTTTTTCCGTTTCTTGCACGGTTTTTTCGTCGGTTTCGGCATTACTTCTGATTTCCGCAAAGGTCCTTTTGCGTACGTCCTTTTTGAAAAGCCTGCACCAACGCAAAAACTCGTAGAAAGGTTGCAGAATCCGCTTCCCTTTTAAAGACGGATATTCTATAACGAGTTTTTTGTAAGGAAGCCACAATCTCGAAGCGATGCTTCGGGTTTTGCCTTTCTTTTCAGTCCTTAAAACGACGGTCTTATTCTTTCCCGAACCGTAAACGCCGCCGCTTAAAATATATTTTTCCATAGCTTGCGTAAGCTCGCTGTGTTCTTCGTTTAAAAACCACACTTTACCGAGCTGTCCGATTTTATCAGCAAACTCTTTTATTCCCCCCGCAGCTAAAAGTTCGTTAAGCTCCTTTTCATCGTAATCGAGCTTGTTTTTCAATATAAAATCGTCGAGAACGGGCTTTATTCCGCACCCGCCGTTTAAAAAATGGTAAGCCGTGTGCGCGTATAAATGAAACAACAAAAACTCGTTCGAAAACACATACTCGTTTGATTTTTCGTCCTTTTGGCAGGCGTAATTCCATGCGTTTTTTAAAATCTCGTCGAGCTTGTCCGTATTTTCCTTTATATTGAAATGAAGCTCTAAATGCACGCCGCTTTCGGAAAACAAAGCATAATCGTGATAATTTTTAGATTTCGTATTATATCCGAGTTCTTTTTCAAGTGCGTTTATAGCCCGCAGAACGTCGGTTTCCTTCACCAAAATGTCGATATCGCAACTTTGGCGAAGCCACGGCTCGGGATAATAATTTCTTATCACCGCGCCTTTGAGCGGAATAAAATCGATATCGTTTTTTTCGAAAACTTCTTTTATCGCGTCAAGTTCCGCGTTCTGCGTTTCGTAGCGAAAAAGCGCAAGCCTTATCTGCGATTCGAATTTGCGTTTGATTTCTCCGTCCGACAAAAGATCGTTTTTTTGAAGCGATAAACCGACTAAATGAGAACAATCGAAAGCCGCGGAGAGCTTAAACAACTTTTCCGCGACGGCTTCGGTTGTTTTACCCGCTTCTGTGTCGTCTGACCGAAAGAACCCGCCGATTTCGTTCGTATTAAGTTTTGTCAACTCCGTTCCGTCCGCTAAAAGGGCGAACATCAAGCGAATAACCGACTGCATTTCGTTCTCCGTTATTTTCAGTAAGATTTCTTTAAAATCTGCGCCATAGATTGAATTATTTTTACGGTTTTTACCGATACGTTTTCGTCTTCGTAATCTTTCGGCATCGATCCGATTTCGCCGTCATTCAAAGCTTTAACCGCCGCGTCGACCGCATTCAGAAGTCCGTTTTTATTTATACCCGCAAGCGTGAAACAACCGTTTTCCAAAGCTTCGGGGCGTTCGGTGGATTCTCTTATGCAAACCGCGGCGAAAGGCTTCCCTTCTTTAATGAAAAACGCGCTTTCTTCGGGGAGCGTACCGCTGTCCGAAACGACGGCGAAAGAATTAAGCTGCAAAGCGCAGTAATCGCGAAATCCGAACGGCTCGCTTAAAACAACCCTTTTATCGAGTTTAAATCCCGTTTCTTCAAGCTTTTTTCGCGATCTCGGATGACACGAATAGATTATCGGCATATCGTATTTTTCCGCCAAGGCATTTACCGATTCGAACAACGTGAAAAAGCTTTTCTCCGAATCGATGTTTTCCTCCCTGTGAGCGGAAAGGAGAATATATTTTTTCTTCTCAAGCCCGAGCCGATTTAAAATATCGGATTTTTCTATTTTTTCGATATTCGCGCGAAGGACCTCCGCCATAGGCGAACCCGTTACGAAAACCCGACCGTTTTCAAGTCCCGAACAAAGAAGATTTCGCCGCGCGTTTTCGGTGTAAGCAAGATTTACGTCCGAAATAATGTCGACGATTTTACGGTTCGTCTCCTCGGGTAAACGCTCGTCGTAAGATCTGTTTCCCGCTTCCATATGAAAAACGGGAACGTGAAGCCTTTTTGCCGAAATTGCCGACAAACAGGAATTCGTGTCGCCTAAAATCAAGAGCGCGTCGGGCTTGATTTCTCTTAAAAGCCCGTAAGACTTTTCGATGACGTTACCGAGCGTTTCGCCGAGATTTTTCCCCACAACGTTTAAATTCACATCCGGAAGATCGAGCTCGAGATCTTTGAAAAACACGCCGTTTAAAGAATAATCGTAATTCTGCCCCGTGTGAGCCAAGATACAATCGAAATACTTTCTGCACTTTTTTATCGTTTCCGAAAGACGGATTATCTCCGGTCTCGTTCCGACGACGATAAGAAGTTTTATTCTCCCGTCATCTTTGAATTTTACGCCGTATTTTTCGTTTTTATTCACCATATCACACCTCATAAGCCCGCCTATAAGCCGATTAACGGCTATTATACGTTTTCATAAAACGTATCGGGGAAAGATATATCAAACTGTTCGTTCGCCCACATAAGCGTTACTAAATTTTCGGTTTCGCTTAAGTTTTTAATGCTGTGAGTAAACCCCGGGAGCATATAAACGGCTTGCGGATTCTCGCCGCTTACCGTAAATTCCCGAATTTCCCCCGTCGCGAGATTTCTTTCTTTTATCAAAGCATTTCCCGACACCACAACGAATATTTCCCATTTGCCGTTATGCCAGTGCTCGCCCTTTGTTACGCCGGGTTTCGATACGTTCACCGAGAACTGTCCGCATTTTTCCGTTTTGAAAATCTCCGTAAAGCTCCCCCGTTCGTCCTTTTTTGATAAAAACGGATAAACTGTTTTATCCTCGGGAAGATAGGAAAGATATGTCGAAAACAATTTCTTTTCAAACGAACCCGAAGGTATTTCGGGCATTATGAGCGTTTCGGGCTGACTTTTGAAAATTCGTAACGTCTTTACGATTTCGCCGAGCGTTTTTTCGTGCGTTACGGGTACGAAACAGAACTCCTCGCCGTCGCGACTTTCTCGCCTATGTTCCTTGTTTTCCAAAGCGTTTAGAAGCTCGCAGACAAGGTCGTCGATATAAACGAGTTCGAGTTTAATTTTTTCGTCCGTTATAACGACGGGAATATTGCGGGCGATATTATAACAAAAGGTCGCCACCGCGCTGTTATAGTTCGGTTTGCACCACTTCCCGAAAACGTTCGGAAACCTGTAAACGAATACTTTTTCGTTTGTTTCGGCGGCGTAATCGAAAATGATTTTTTCGGCTTGCCTTTTGCTTTCAGCGTAGCCTTCGTTATATCTCCTTTTCATTTCCGCCTGAACGGAAGAAGAAAGCATAACGGGACGATTGCCGCTTTTTTTAAGTTCGGAAACAAGTTTTTCGGTCAATCCGACGTTTCCGTCGGCGTACTCGGCTTCGTTTTCGGGGCGATTTACCCCTGCAAGGTGAAAAACGAAATCGGCTTTTTCGCAAAAACTTTCGAAATCGTTTTCCGAAACTCCCTTATCAAACTCAAATATCTCGTCTATTTTAATGTTCGGTCTTGTTTTGTCCTTACCGTATTTTATATTTTTCAACGCCGCGCAAAGATTTTTTCCGATAAAGCCGCTCGCACCCGTCACAAGAACGTTCATTTTTTATAGTTCTCCAGTTCTCTTTTTACATACTCCGTGGAAAGCAGAATATCTTTGATTTCCGAAACGCTTAAAAGTTTTGCGTTTGCGGAATTGAATTCTTTCAAAACATTTCTTTCTTTATCGCCTACCGCGAAATACTTGTCGTAATTAAGTCCCCTGTTGTCCGCGGGAACGCGATAAAACTCACCCATATCCTCGGCTTTTGCACACTCCTCGTTCGTGAGAAGGGTTTCGTAAGTTTTTTCGCCGTGGCGGATACCTATAAAGCTGACCGCGTTTTTATCCGCACCGAAAAGATCCGAAACTGCTTCGGCTTGGTCTTTTATCGTTGCGGACGGCGCTTTACGGATAAACAAATCGCCGTTTTCGCCGTGCTCGAAAGCGTATAAAACAAGCCCTACGGCCTCGTCCAAAGTCATTATAAATCTCGTCATCGAAGGCTCGGTTACGGTTATCGGCAAGCCGTTTTTTATCTGCTCTATCCAAAGAGGAACAACCGAACCTCTCGAACAAAGCACGTTTCCGTATCTCGTGCAGATAATTTTGGTTTTACACGAGTTTCTGGATCTTGCAACGGCTATTTTTTCCTCGATGCCTTTCGTCATACCCATCGCGTTCACGGGGTACGCCGCTTTATCCGTGGACAGGCAGATAACCGTTTCTACGCCCGCTTCTATCGCCGCGCCAAGAACGTTATCCGTACCGATGATGTTGGTTTTAACCGCTTCCATAGGGAAAAATTCGCAGCTCGGAACTTGTTTCAGCGCCGCGGCGTGGAAAATGTAATCAACGCCGGAAATCGCGTTTTTAATAGACGAAATATCCCTTACGTCGCCTATATAATACTTGATTTTTTTAGCGTATTCGGGCATCTTAAGCTGAAACTCGTGGCGCATATCGTCCTGTTTTTTCTCGTCTCTCGAAAAAATGCGGATTTCGCCTATATCCGTTTTCAGAAAGTTGGATAAAACCGCTCTGCCGAAACTACCCGTTCCGCCCGTTATCATAAGTGTTTTTCCGTTAAATACCGACATTTTCTTCCTGTCCTTTATTTTTTACGGCAGCCGAGCCGCCGTTGTTTTTTATAAAAATTTCCAGCGATATCGTTTGCAGAACGCAATATACCGCAAGTATCGTCGCGTTACATAACACGACAGATTCCCAGCCGAAACCGAGTTTCTCCGCAAAAACGGAAAATACGATTTTTATCGCCGCACCCGCCCCGAACGCTATCGCCTGCAATTTTACTTTTCCCATTCCGCACACGATCGAAGACAACATTCCGCTGTACGCGAACGCGCCGCCGAAAAACGCAAAAATCACCGCGCGGGAATAAGTTACCGTAACTTTTCCTTCTCCGAGCCAGACGTTCATAAGCGGTTGTAAAAACGGGATTACGGCGAATTGCATAGCAATCGCTATAGCGCCGAAAATCCTGATTTTTCCGTATAGTTTTTTTATCCACGCGAAATCTTTTTCCGCTAAGGCTTTCGTCACGACCGACCAGACGGGCGTCATCGCGAGCGTTACCGCCATCGATAAAACGCTTGTTATTTTATAGTAAAACGAATACTCCGTCGTAAGCTCGGGAGAGAAAAATCTCGTTATAAAAAACTCGTTTGTGTTTACGATAAGCATATAAAAGACCTGACAGAGGAAGAACATCCCGCCCACCGACAGAACCTTTTTGCAATGCTCTTTCGTTATATATCCGAATTCCGGTTTTACGCTTTTCAGCTTTGTTAAAAACAGAATTATCCCCGCCGCAAGAAGCGGAAAGTTCGCGATCACCGCGTACGCCTCGGCCGCCCGAAGAAGAGCTTCTTCCGCCGATCCGAAACGAAAAACAAGCGCGAAAACAAGCTGAAAAAGACCGACCGCGAGCGTTAAAAGGTCGTTTACCGCCGATAACTGCAAGGCGTAAAACAGCGAACTCACAAAGGTAAGCATAAACCTCATACATATCGCAAGAAACACGAAAAACACCGATAATTTAAGCGTTTTTTGAGAAATTACGCCAACCGATACGTTAAACAGTTCGTTTACGTCCGCATATAATATGACCGCCGTCCCGACCGCAAAAATCAATGCGCCCGCAACAACAATCGAGATGAGTCCCGAGGAAATAATACTTCTCGCTTTCCTTTCGTCGTTTTCCGAAAATGCCTTTACGAGATTGTTTCTTATTCCGTTTCCGATACCGAGATCGAACGAAAGAACCCAGGTTAAAACAGATAATAACGTAAACCATACGCCGAGAACGACGTCGTTATCGAAATACCCGATAAACGCAGGCGTCGAAAAAAACGAGACCAAAAGCGCGATACCTTTGATAACGAACGAAAACGTTACGTTTTTTATTATTATTTTATCCTTTAAGGACTTTTTTTCAAAGATTTCGATCGCTTTCATTTATGCCTGTCTGTCCGTTGCCCTGCCTTTCTGTCTGTTCTTTTCTGTTTATCGGTTGTTCTTCGGCTTATCGAATAAATCTTTCAATTCATACGAAAAGCGTTTATCGAGAAACGTGATAAGTTCGTTTTGCCCGTTGTTATTTTTTACGTCGATTTTCATTATCGCTTCCGCAATCGATTGCGGCG
Source organism: uncultured Clostridia bacterium (assembly GCA_934271735.1). Taxonomy (GTDB): domain Bacteria; phylum Bacillota; class Clostridia; order Christensenellales; family Borkfalkiaceae; genus UBA10281. Next base: position 11,926 of record CAKQSB010000008.1, read on the forward strand.
TTTGCTTGTCGTAATAGTAAAGGCTTTCCCCCACGGCTGATTTTTCGACGGCAGGTATTTTCGCGCTCAGAACAATCAATCCGTTCGATAAATAAGAAAGAATTTTCGACGGAAAAGAACTCGAATTGAAATCCGCTTCGGGGTTTTGCGTGCATAAACCTATATCCGCGCTCTGAATTGCTTTTTTATAATCTTCGCCGAACTTAACGCCGCCGTAAACGACACTGCAAACCGATTTTTTGTTTGTTTTACCTGCAAGATTCCGGATATTTTCGATTTCCTCGTCCGTTCCGCCGCCTAAAATAATTATTTCGTATTTTTCGGGAAGGAACTCCGCGGCTCTTACGGCGATTTCCGCTCCGCCTTTGTTTTTATCGAGCGTACCCGCGTAAACAACGCGTATTTTGTCTCCGCTTTTTGCCGCGATAAGTCTCTTCTCCTCTCTGCAAACCCCGTTTAAAACGACAAACGGTTTTTTCTCTTTGTTTACTATATCGTTAAGTTCTGCGGCGGAAAAAAGATATCCGTCCGCAAAAGCGAGATTTTTTATTTCTTCTTGCACGGCTTTTTCTCCCGTGCGGGACGCGTCGGAATAAATTTCTTCCGTTTCGATTATCAGTTTCGATTTAAGCTTATTTTTAAATCGTTTATACAGCTTCGCGTAACCCAGAGAATGGTATATAAGAACTATATCGTCCTCTTTCGCGTTTTCGAGGATATATTTTTCAAGTCCCCGACGGATTTTTGCGAGTCTTATAAATCTCCCCGCTATTCCGCGATACGGCATGACGTCGAAAGTTTGCAAAACCACGTCGCTACCGAGCGTTCTTTTCTCCGCTTTTATCTTTTTCGGCGATTTTTCGCCGAAAGCCGAAACTATCTCCGTTTTAAAGCCGTTTTCGACGAGTTTTTCGGTTATATAATTTATTTTATCGTTTGCTGCAACGAACGCGCCCGCCGTTTCTTTATCGGTGTAATAGCTTACGTAATAAACCCTGCCCATAGCTTAACGCCCCTTATAAAAAGCCGAACGGCAACGTGCCGAAATTGCCGACGAAAAACAGGAAGCACGCAACGCATAAAGCGTTACACAAAATATTCAGCATCAACCCGTCCTTTTCGGTTTTTACGTTTATACCCGCAACGATTTCGGGAATCAGCAGCGATAAATACAGCGAAAGCGGAAAAGCCGTTCTCGCTATCGTTTCGTGAATGGACGAAAGCGAATATATGCAAACAAGCAGAAGCAGAATATTTTCAATGCCCGATTTTTCTTCGCTGCCCGAGATAAAAATCGAAACGACATACAAAACGAGGTACATAAAAAACATAGTGTACGACCCGTTCGGCTCGGTTTCGGCTCCCTTTCCGTAGTACACATAGCTTAAAAGCCTGACGATCTGTTCTTTAAACAAAAAGCATAACGCCACGCCAAAAAGAACGAACGGCAACGCGGTTTTCTTGATTTTCACATAGTACAGCGGATATAATACAAAACACAGAACCGCCGACTTATGGAAAAAACATGCAATAAGCGTTATAAGGATAAATCGGACAAGCTTTTTGTTTTTTATAAAAACGTACGCGGCAAAACATAAACTCATCGCTATGCCTTGTCTTAACCCGCTGAAAGTCACGATAAAATTTCCGAACGCAAAATACGAGGTTACGCTGAGGAGCGGACGCGCCGAATACTTATACATTACGTAAAAAATCGGCGCTTGAATTATTATCGTTACCGTTATAAGAAACGCCCTTTCGCCGAAACCCGCGAGATACAGAAGCTTATTCAAAAGCACATATCCCGTTTCGAAATTAAGATATTTCATATTGAACGAAAGCGCGACTTCTTTTCCGATTTCTTCGTAAGCGGGAATATAAACGGACAAATCCGTTCCGACGGAAAAGGATCTTAGCCCTTGAAAAAGAATTACGGTTAAAGCGGTCGGCAAGAAAAACGCCTTACGTTCGCAATCTTTGAAAAACGAAGACGCCGCTCTGAAAATAAATATTAAAAATATCAGACCGCAATAGTAAATCATTTGTCAGGTTTCAATTCCGTATTTCGTTAAGTTTTATATGTCGACTATGTTTTATGTGTCGGTTTTCCCGAAAAATCCTCTGTAGATACCGATATATTCGTCCGCGATTTTGCTTACGCCGTAAAGTTTTCCGGCTTTTTCGCTTATCGCTATTTTGTCGTATTTTTCCCCGAGAGCTTTTTTCAACGCCTCGAAAAGTTCTTCCTCGTTGCCGTTTCCCACAAAAACGCAGTCGCTTGTCGCAATTTGTTCGGGCGCGCCGGCTCTGAAACCCACGACGGGCGTTCCCGCGCATAAGCTTTCCGCCGTAACCATCGAAAACGTTTCCCGTTTACTCGTCAAAAGGGTTACGTCAGCTATGGAATAATACTCGGCAAGAACGTTTCTGTCCGCTATTTTCCCGAGAAGAATCACGTTTTCGGGCATTTTCAAACCCTTTTCGCAATCGCCCGCGATTATGAATTTTACGTTTTCGGCGCGCATTTTTTCGGCGAGCCTTAAAACGTAATATCCGCCCTTTAAATCGTTTTTATCGTCACGCAAAATCGTGGTTGCGTGAAAAACGATTTTTTCGTTTCCGTACCCTTTGCGTAAGCGAAGTTCGTCAGCGTTTCTTAAACGAAAAACGCTTGTGTCCACGCAGTTATAAACCACTTCGTTTCTTTTGTCTTTTAAAATCGGCGAACGTTCCGCTCTCGATTTTACCCACGGCGAAACGGAAGTTATCGTAAGATTTTCGTTATCGAAACCGTCGAACGCTGCTTTCATTTTAAGCCAGGATTTATGCGTGTTATCGAAAAACAGGCTTTTTGTTTCTGTTTTCAGCCTCGGACAGTTGCCGCAGCCCGTCTTCCACTTTTCGCAAGTCAGCGAATGTCCGCAGTTTGCCGTATACATAAACTCGGCGTGAAGAGTGACAACGGTTTTGATTTTTCTTTCTTTAATCTTTTCGACAAGATTATATACGTTTACGAAATACCCGTTTAAACAATGAAGATGCACGACGGACGGGTTTTCTTTTTTTATTATTTTAAGGATTTTTCTCGTCGATAAAAAACAACCGCCGTACATAAATCCGCTTATCCGCGAAAAAAGGTTATTAATTTTCGCGTAGGCTTCCGAACAGACTTTATACACGTTTTTTTCGTCGGTTTTTTCCCCTCTTCCGTACAAAACCACGCTTTCTGTCCCTCTTTTCAGGTATTCTTTATGCAGGCTCTGAACGATATACCCCGTACTGCCCTTACCGTACACGCAATTTATCTGCAAAACTTTCATAAAGGCAAACCCTCGCAAACGTTTTCGAGTATTCCGTAAATCTCCTCGCCGTTTCTTTTTAAATCGTGGTATTCTATCGCAAGGCGGCGGGCGTTTCCGATATACGTTTCCCCGCTTTCCTTAAAAGCCGAAATAAGCGTTTTTTCCAGCTCGGCTTTACTTGTCGCGACATATGCCGCGGAGTTTTTCGAAAAGTATTTTACGGATGAAATATTCTCCGGTCCGTAAACGAAAATCTTCCTGCCCGAAGATACAAGATCGGCAATCTTCGCCGAAATCGAGTATTTCACAAGATCGACGGATTCTTCGTCGAACGCTTCGGTATGCACGAGAATTTCCGCACCGCAAAGCGTTTTAAGATATTCTTCCCCCTTAACCTCTTTGCGAATTTCAATCGTTTTTACCCCCGACAACGCCGCAAGAATTTTCTCGTCCGTTTCGCCCGTGTAAACAATAAGCTTGTAACATTTTCCTTTTTCTGCGTTTATCTTCTCCAAAGCTTTTCCGATTTCGATTAAAGAAACGTATCTGTTTCGGGCAAGATTTCCGAGATATACGGCGGCGGTTTCGTCGCGTTTGTCGGCGGGACAATAATTTTTAGCGTCTGTCGGCGAGATTAAGCCGCCGGTCATAACGGTTTTGCATAACACGCCGAATTCTTTTTCGTAAGAAGATTTAAGCTCGTCGCTTATCGTCACGGCGCAACGAGCTTTTCCCGTAAGCTTACGCATTTTTTTGCGTATTTTATCGATTTGCAGGCGTTTGAAAAGTCCGCCTTTGTTCTTTATAAAACAATAATCGTCACAAATGTATATAACAATCGGCAGATTGTGTTTTTTCGATATTTTAAGCGCGAGATCGTAAATAAACCCCGAATAACCGGGTGCGACGAAAAGGCAATCGGGCTTTTCTTTTTCTACCCATAAATCGAGTTTTTTGCCGCCAAAGCCCGAAATCTTCCACACGATATCCCTTAAAACAAGCTTAAACGGGCTTCTTTTAACCGCCCGGGCGTTTGAGGTTGCTTTTTCTCCGTTTTGCGCGAAAAAAACCTCGCCGCCTTTTGCGTTAAAAGAAAAAACGCTTTTTAAAGCTTCCTTGTCGGTTATTCTGTAATAAGAACTACATTTATCCTCGTCCGGCAAAACGTTCTGAACGTAAAACTGGCAAAGCTCTTCTTTTTTGAACGCCGAAAAAAGCGTGAGAAAAGTTTTGCCCATATTATTTGTCCGACATATCGGATTGTGAGACAGAATAAGAACTTTCACGTTACACCTTTATCGACGTTTATTATCTGCATTTGCCGAAATAAAGTTTAAAAAAACCTACGGGAGAATATGCGAAAGATTTTATCCCGTTTACAAAGCATTTAAAATACTTTTTACCTTTTTTATACGTCACAGCAAGCACGGCGAAATGCCTCATTCTGATAAAGCGGATATCTTTTTTTTTCAGCCTGTCGAAATACACGGACTTGACGGACATAACCGTACTCTCGATTTTAAGCTTGTTCGGATAAGCCGATAACCCCGCTAAATTATGTATCTCGCAAAAAACACCGTCCGTGTCCGCGTGTCCGACTTTATCGGTATTTTCGATGGCGTTAAGCATAAAAATAAAATCGTCGCCGAGGTCGCTGTCGCAAAAACCGCCGATTTTTCTCGCGAATCCGGTTTCCGCCATAAAGGACCCCGTACCCGTAAGATGATATTTAAGATGCATCGTCAGAAGCGGTTCGCCGTTTTTGAAATACCGTCTTTTACGCTTATCGATAACGTTTCCGTCGCCGTCTACGAGAATTAAATTACAAATCGAAACTTTGTAGCCGTTTTTTATCGTTTCGTTAAGCTGAATTTCGATTTTGTCGGGCGAATAATAATCGTCGTCGTCGAGAAAAGTGACGTACTCTCCTTTCGCGATATTCAAGCCCCTGTTTCTCGATTTTGCCGAACCGATATTTTTGCTGTTTTGTATATAAATTATTCTTTCGTCGCGTAAATTTTCAAAGTACTTTTCGTTTTCGGTTTTTAAATTCTCGTCCGCGTTATCGTCTATAACGATAATTTCTATGTTTTTATACGTCTGAGATATAAGAGAATCGATAGCCTTATGAAGAAGCTTTGTTCTACGGAACGTGGGAACGATAACGCTGACAAGAACTTCGTTTTTTGTCACGACCTCGTATTCCGTGTTGTTTTTCACATTGTTCTCCATATCGTTTTCTCCGAAAAAAAACACAATTTCCCTTTTTATATTTTATATATTTATCGCTTTGTTGTCAAGGATTTTTGATTAACCTTAATATAAAAGGGAAATCGCACAATTCGTTCCAACCCGATTTTTCCATATGAAATTTTGCCCGATTAAACCAAAAAATGCCGTTTAATCGACTTATAGCCGCATTTTTTTGTTATTAAAATGAAAAAATAGCGTAAAAAAACGAACCGCCGTAAAAGCGATTCGTTTATAATTTTATGTTAAGTCGGATTTTAATATTTCGCAACGATTTTATGCATTTCGTCGAGTCTCGTTTCCATATCGGAAACAAGCTTGAACTGACTTCTCGTTCTGTCGATATTCTGCTTTTCTCTCGTGTGGCGGAAATATACGTCTCCGTCGAGATAGTCGGTCAAAAATCTTATTCCGCACTCGTAAGTCATCAGAATCGCGCCCATGGGGAGATTATCGCGTTCCACGTCCGTTATGGTTTTGCCGAAAACGCTCAGATAGCCTTGTGTGTAGGTTTCGAAAAGGGGCATATTGAAAATGACTTTTTCCGTTTCGGGAGTATCTTCGAGGCAGGGGTTGCAACCGAATCTAATCGAATCGCCGAAATCGTAGCAAATACTGCCCGGCATCATGGTGTCGAGGTCGATAACGCAAACGGCTTTATCCGTTCTCGTGTCTATAAGAACGTTATTGAGCTTTGTGTCGTTATGCGTAACTCTGAGCGGCATTTCACCGCTGTTTAAAAGATTGACGATTTTGTTCGTTATACCCTCGTGCTTAAGCGCAAACTCGATTTCGGGCCGAACGTCTTTCGCTCTTCCCAAAGCGTCCTTTTCGAGCGACTTTTTGAAGTTCGCGAAACGCTTTACCGTGTTATGAAAATCGGGAAGCACTTCGAAAAGTTTCGTGCTGTCGAATCTGTCGAGAAGCATTGCGAACTTACCGAACGCAACCGCGCTTTCATAAAAATGTTGAGGTTTTTCGACTACGTCGTAACCTTTCGCGTCCTCGATAAACACGTATACTCTGTAATACTCGTCCTCGCCCGCTTTGAAATAAGCCTTTTTATCGTGAGTGTAAACAAGCGTAAGGCTTTCTCTGTCCGGATCACCGCCGCGTTTTATTATCTCCGCTCTGTTAAATTCGGTTACGAGTTTTATATTATTCATAAGCCCTTCCACGTTCGTGAAAAGCTTGGAGTTGATTCTCTGAACGATATATCTTACTTTTTTCCCGTTCTCTTTGAAAACGGCTACGTAAGTTCTGTTGATAAGTCCGCTGCCGTAAGGCTCGCAGGAAATAAATTTCCCGTCGATTTCGAAATGTTTAAGTATCTCCGAAAATTCCATATTAAACCTCTTGAAAAAGATTTTTACATACCTATTTATACCACTATCGCGAAATAAAGTCAATAGTAAAAACGTTCGCAAAAAATAAAGCGTTCTATTTTATAAATTTTACATAATTAACGCCGTAAGAAAGATACTTAACGTATGAATATTCAACCCTCGCTCGATTACAATAAACGAGCCATGAAAGCTTTGCTCGGAAGCGACGATATTATTTTCTTCGATTTCGAAATCGGAAATTCGCCCGCGTTCTGCGTTTATGTAGAATCGATTACCGACAAAGAACTTTTAGGTCTCGAAGTAATTTCTCCGCTCACAAAAGCCGACCCCAAAAAAAGCGTAGATTTCCTCGCGAAAAAAATTACGCTCGCGAACGTTAAAAAGGAAAGAAACATTCAGACCGCCGCGGAAGACGTACTTTCCGGAAACACCGTTATTTTTATCGACGGCAAAAACAAAGCCATAAGCGTGGACTTAAAAAAGTTTGAAGTGCGCGCTATTTCCGAACCGCCCACGGGACTTGCGGTAAGAGGTCCTCGTAACGGTTTTACGGAAAGCATAAAATCGAATTTAAGCCTTGTGAGAAGATATCTTAAATCCACAGATCTGAAAGTCGAAACGACGGAAAAGGGAAAATACACAAAAACAAGTATCGCGATAATTTACATCGACGGAATCGCAAAACCCGAAACCGCCGAAAAAGTCCGGAAAAAAATCGAAAATATAAATATTGACGGTATTCCCGACAGTTCGTACGTGGCAAAACTTCTGAACGAGCGGAAAACCTCGCTTTTCAAGCAAGTCGGTTCGACAGAACGCCCCGACGTTTTAATAGAAAGAATGTTGGAAGGACGGATAGGCATTATCGTGGACGGTTCGCCGTTCGCTTTAACCCTCCCCTATCTTTTAATCGAGGATTTTCAAGCCGCCGAGGACTATTACATCTCGCAATACCGCGCAAATCTCGTGAGGGCTTTGCGAGTTGTGGCAATGATTTTTTCCATTCTCCTGCCGGCGGTGTTTGTTGCGGCGCAACTTTTTCACTTGCAGATAATTCCGCTTAACTTCTTGCTGACGATTGTAAACGGAATTAAAGAAATACCGTTCTCGCCGAGTCTCGAAATGTTCTTTGTGCTGCTGATTTTCGAGCTGCTCAACGAAACGAGCGTGAGAATGCCGAAATACGTCGGTATGGCTCTTGCGGTCGTAGGCGCGCTCGTTCTCGGCGAAACGGCGGTAAATGCAGGGATAGTTTCCACGCCCGCGATTTTAATTATGGCTCTTTCGGGAATAAGCATTTACGCTATACCCGAGATCGTCGAAACAACTTCGGTTTTAAGGTTTATTTATCTTCTCGTGGCGGGGTCTCTCGGCGGCTACGGTCTTATCTCTTTAACAGCCTTTCTCGTTTTGTACCTCGCTTCCGCGGATAACTACGGAGCGCCGTATCTCGCGCCGTATTCTCCCGTTATACTGAACGATTTTCAGGACGGACTTTATATGAACAACGTTATCGGAATGACGAAACGTCCGCTTTCTCTCGGCGCGAAAAACAAAACGAGACAAAAACCCGATTGAACGTTTTGAATTATTGAGGTGTTTTATGAACAACGACAAGCTTTACGTAAGGCAGATATGCTTTTTATTCGGCGCGTTTTTGTTGCCGATAAAACTTATCACCATGCCCGCCTTAGCTGCAAAAGCAGCCGCCGAAGCTCTCTGGCTTCCCGCGGCGATAAATTTTGTTTTCGACGGGTTAATGGTTTTTTTCATACTTTATATGGCAAATAAATTCGAAGGTATGACGATATTCGAAATAGTAGAAACAAACTTCGGAAATGCAGGAAAATTTATATTTTCGTTCGCGTTTTTACTGTTCTTTATTGCAAAATCCTATATACCGCTCGTGGAACACAGAAATTTTATAGAAATCGCGCTTTACGAAACAACGCCCGCGTTATGGATTTTTCTGCCGGTGTTTATCTTTTCGGCTTTCTTTTCTTATAAAGGATTAAGGGGCGCGGCGAGAACGGCAGACGTGACGATATGGTTTACGGCTATCGGGATAATAATTCTGACGTCTCTTTCCGTCGCTTCGTCCGATTTTAGCAACTTATTCCCGCTTATAGACGTTCCTTTTAAGAATATCGCGGAAGGCAGTCGCAACGTTTCGCTCTGGTTTTTCGACAGCCCTTATCTCCTATTTTGTCTCGGACATTTCAAACCCGAGAAAAAACAAACGGCGAAAATTGCGGGGGCTTATTTCGGCTTTGCCGCCATTGCGATTGTTTATATGCTCATTCTTCAATGCGAATTCGGCAATCTTACCGAAAGGCAGTTCTTTTCGCCTATAAAAATGGGAAAATACAGCGTTTCTTCGGCTAATATCGGGCGCGTGGATTATATCGCCGTCAGCGCGATTATTTTCTCATGCGTGTTCGGTTGCGCCCTGCCGCTCGTTTTCGCGACGATATGTCTTGAAAAATGTTTCCCGTTTAAACATAAAATTCTTCCGTGCGTTATCGTGAACGCGTTTATGGGCATAACCGTTATGTTTACGGACAATTACTATTTCACCGCGCGACAAATTTTTCAGGATTATTTAACGCCGATTTTCGTTTGTTTTTCGCTTCTGCCGCTTATTTCGGTATTTTTGAAGAGCGACAAATCGAAAAAGGAGGGTTTATGCGCTTTATAAGGACTTACTTTCTGCCTATTCTGATAGCTTTTGCGATGCTTCTGTTTTTCACGCACGATTTCGGACTTATCGATATCGAACACACCGCGGTAATCGTTGCGTTAGGCGTGGATAAGGGCGATAACGGGCAATATGAAATTTCAACGCAGATAGCCATTCCGCAGGCATCGGCATCCGAAAACTCGAACAGCGAATCCATTATTTCAGCTAAAGGCAAAACCATAGGCGAAGCAATCGATAAAATTGCGGTAAACACGGGTTGGTATCCGCTATTTTCGTTCTGCAATCTTATCGTTTTAGGTCAGAACGCATTAGGCGGAAACATTATGGATATAATGAATTTTTTTATCCGAACGGACAGAATCCCCGACTCCGCAACCCTTTGCGTGAGCGAAGTTCCCGCGAAAGAACTGCTGCTTTCAAACACCCCGCTCGACTCCGTTTCTTCGTTCGCCATTCAAAAAATACTCGAACAGGATTACGCCAAACTCGACCGTATCGCAAACGTAAACGTTAAAAATTTCGTTGACGGATACTATTCGAAATCTTCAAAAGGGTATTTGCCGCTTATCAAAAAAGTTCCTTCGGGAGACGGAGACGAAGCGCAAGCTAAAGGCGGCTCGAATGAAAAATCCGGCGGCTCGGGCGGTTCGTCCTCGGGCGGCTCGGGTGGTTCGGGCGGTTCGGGCGGAAACTCGGGATCTTCCGACAGCGAGGTTTACGACGCTTCGACAACGATTTTTTTTTCAAAAGGCATTGCAGCGGGAACGCTTTCCGCGGAAGAAACTCTGCTTTTTAATCTGAAAAACAGAAACTCGATCGATACGTTCGTTAAGCTTGAAAATATTGAAATTAACGGGCAAACGACGGATTTACTTGTGGAGATAGACGAAACGCATAAAAAATACGGCTTTAAATTCGAAAACGACAAACCCGTTTACGAAGTAAAACTTGAAGCGCAATGCAGAATCGAAAGCGCGAACGCCGATTTCCCCGTTTCCGAACTTTTCCCCTCTGCAAATGCGCCCGAAAGCGTTTTAAGAGCAACCGAAAAAAAACTTACGGAAATATTTGAAAATTTATATAGAAAATTACAGATTGCGGACTGCGATTTATTTGAAATCAAAAATTCGCTGTATAAATTTCATTATCCAAGATACGAACTTTTAAAAGACGATATATTAAGCTCCACAAAGCTGAAAATCGAGATAATCTGCAGTCCGAAAAATACGACAAGAGTTTAATTCGTTCTGACATATCGGGTTGCGTCCTCTTCCGTCTTTTACTCGCCGAAGCTCGTAAAACCTTCCTTTTCCAAAGGGAGAATGCAAGATAGGAAATCGCCGAGACCGTAATTTTATCTGACCGATTGTAAATGAAAAATGTCAAATATTTAAACAACAAAAAACGAGAGGAAATTTCCTCTCGTTTTTTTGTCGCTTAAGCTTAAAATGCTTTTAATAAAGCTTACTGTTTTGCAAATGTTGCATTATATTCGTTATCACCGCCGTCGCTAAGATGTACGACCAAATCAGAACCTTTTAACGTTATTGTATTTTCATTGTTATTAAAACCGGGCATATCAGAAACACTGTATACTCCTTCGGATTTTAAAGTATAAGTAAATGCAGTACCGTTATAAGTTCCGTTGCCTTTTCCGTCGAGAACGATAACGTTAGAATCTGCTTTGTAAGTTCCTTCGAGACCGTCGGTCACATCGGGTTCTTCGGCAGCGGTGTAAGTTACGCTCTTCTTTTCGGTAGTCAAATCCTCGTAAACATCATCATAGCCCTGAATACAATCATGAGTTATAACTATATTGCCGTCGATAAGAGTTATTACGAAATCTCTGCTCCAGGTTTTGTATTTGTCCTGTCCTGCGTCTTCGTCTTTAGCCGAGTAAGTCAGGATAGTACCGTTCCAGTTCGCTTTTACTTTAACCGCAACGCCGTTTATCAAAACAACCGCCGTTCCGTTATTTACCGTGATTTTAACGGTATTATCTCCGTTTACAAAGTAACCCGCGAAATCTTCGATATGGCTTACGGGGGTATATCCGTCAATTGCGAAAACCACTTTCTTAGCTTCGTTTACGAGAACTTTTCCCTCGTCCGAAAGAACGTATTCGCCCTTGTAGCTAGACACTTCTTTGCCCGCAATGGTTATCGCGCCTGTTTCGGCTTTTACGGTGTAAGTGCCCGCATATTCGGTCGACGAATAACTACTCTTGTAAAGAACCGCAGCTCCGCCGAATCCGTCGAGCGTAAGCGTGTATTTCGCATCGCCGTATCTGACGTAATGTCCGTATTCTCCGACAGCCGCAGCTTCCGCAAAAGCTCCGTCCGCAACGGTAAATCCTTTAACGGACTTACCGTCCGCACCGTAAAGAACGACGACTTCCGCAGCGTTTTTCTTGTAAGTGTAAGTTGCTTCGGCTCCGTCTTTTATAAGAACGGCGTTTCCGAATCCGTCGAGTTTCAAAGTTCCGAGATCCGCGTTTGCGTACTCGCCCTTAACTTTGTCCGCTCCGACCATCGTGCTTGCGGAAGTAATCTTATACTGAGCCGTGTATTTCGTGGACGAACTTTCTCCGTTATAGAAAGCATATTTTACGGTGATTACATTACCTACCGCAATTTCGCCGTCGACCGTAGCTATAGCATACTTACCGTTCTTGGCGAATACGTACTTAAATCCGTCTCCGACTTTATGAACGTAAAGATTTGCGCTATCGGCAGATACGTCCGCTCCGTAATAGTAATTCACGAAACCGTCCGTTTCAGAACCGCCTACATAAATCTTCGGGTCTGCGGTAAGCTCGCCGCATTTAATGTTACCGGAGAGATATTTACCGTTGATAGTTTCAAGCTTGGAGGATGTTTTATATTTGATAACGAGAGCCGAAGTTTTTCCGCTTACGTAACCGAAAGTGGTTTTGCTCGAACCGTAATGAGTTACGATACCCTGCTCGTTGATTACAAGATAATCGCTCTTGTTAAGCCTGTAAGTGCCGGATTTGAATCCTTTTACGAGTTCCGGGACGACGAGATCGGTTGTTATAGTAACGAAATCTTCGTACGTCGCGTCGTAGTAGTAATCCGATACGGATATTCCGCCGTCAATCTTCTTGGTTACGGTTAAAGTGTGCTTTTCGCGCGAGGTGTAATAAGCGGAAGCCGTTAAAACACCGTTTTCGAACGTGAACGCAGCGTCGACTGCTTTATCGAAAGACAACTTGCCGTTAGCCGCATCGACAAAAAGCATAGCTTCTTTTCCGTCGTCGTTGCAAACAAAGTAGCCGTCGTAATCTTCTTTCGCGACCACAAACGACGTGAATACGTCTCCTTCTTTAACTTCGACGTCGGCATCGGCTTTAACATTTTTCGCGTTATACCAACCGAAGAAATATTTACCTTCCGCCAAAACGGGAGCTTCGGGAATGGTAGCCGCGGTGAGTTTGGAAACCCCGTCCGCAATGGGAACGTAGACAACAACGTCGTCTGCGCCGTCCGCCTTGAAAGTTACTTTGTTGGCGACTTTAACGTCTTCTCCGACAAAGATAACGCTTTTATCGAAAGTTGACATATCGTCGAATTCCGAATTATCGATAACGCTGTACCAACCGCCGAATTCGCAGCCGGCTTTGGCTTCGGGATCGTTAAGAGCGAATGTATCTTCGTCTACTTTGCCGCCTTTAAGTTCGGCGACATAATAAATTTCATGATTATAACTGAATACGACGTACTGCTTCTTTTCGAGGTTTATGTCATAACCATATAAAGAATCGTCGCTGAAATAATGAATCGTTCCGTCTTCGTTAAGGCTTATCGTAACGTTTTCGTAAGAACCTTTGACGACAATGGAACTACCCTCTGCCGAAACGACTTTACCGACTTTTGCATAGTCTTCGGGATTTGCCGTGGACATCAGGTAAACACCTTTTTCGCCTATCGAAACGAATACGTAAGACGTTCCGTAATCATCTACGACTTTTGCCGCCCAGTTGCCGATAAGAGCTTCGGGGATTACGACAGGATCGCCGATATCCGTGTTAAGAATTTCATCCGCGTCTCCGCCTGTGAGTTTCCACTCGCCCGCGTCATACTGAATATATCTCTGACTTCCGTCAAGATAGAAAGAATATTTCTTCGAAGATTCGCTGAAATCGAATTCAAAGCCCTGAACGCCGTCCACAAGAACGAACGAGGTGTTGATAATGATTTCAGTTCCCGCATCGGTAACGAATTTACCGACAAGACCCGTTTCGTCCGCGCTTATCGCTTTGTCGTAAACAAGAGATATCGTTCCCGAAACGGAATAATCGTTTACGGAAGCGACCATATACGAGCCATACATCTGACCTATACTGTAAGTAACTTCTCCTACAGTAAAATCAAGAGAGCCATACTCTTCATTGTAAACTACTTCCGTTGCGTCGGCAGCGTCCGCGGCGCCGATTTTGAAGGAAACACCCTCGCCGTCGACAACAATTTTGTAACCTACGGAGTTGGACATAGAGTCCTTTCCTTCACCGCGCCATTCGCCGACAAATTCAGCCTGTATCTTGCTGAACTTAGCAACGTAAACGGCATTTGCGGTTACGGGAGCGGCCGCATCGAATTTAACTTCTCCGTTAAACCAACCGTAGAAAACAAAATCGCTTGCGGGTTCGGCGGGAATATCGCTTTCCGCTACGACTTCGCCCTCTTTAACTTTTACCGTTTTAACGATTTCTTCTCCGTTTTTAAAAGTGATTTCGTAAGTGACCGCGGGAACAACCTCGCTCACGCTTTCACTTTCCGTTCCGCTTTCACTCTCCGAGTCTTTCACACTGTCGGAAGCACTGTCTTTTACGCTTTCAGACCCCGTAGCGGTACTCGATGAATCCGAACCGGCGGAATCCTTCTTCCCGCATGAGGAAAGAGAGGCAAACGCAAAGACAAGCGAAAGAACAACAACCAGTACGAATAAAACCGATTTCTTCTTTGTCATTTGTTTATTCTCCTTTTATAAAAATTTTAACCCCGCATAAACTCACGGGGTTGTTACCAAATTTATTCATATTATACATCCGAAAGCCATAAAACGTCAAATAAATTCGCGTGGAAATAAATGAATTTCTATCGATATTTCCTATAAAAGCCATAATTTCGGCTTATAACGCTTTTAATGGTTTGATTTATGCAGAATAAATGTATAAACATACAATCATTTATCGTAAAACCGATCGATTTTAAGCAAACTTCGGGCTTTCCGATTAAAGAAAACCCGAAGCCTGATAAAAACCGTTACTATAAACTTACACTCTCGTAAGCGAATCACAGGTAAGCGTGTACGAGCTTCCGTCGTATTCGGTTACGACCGTTGCGCTCATAACTTTGTTCGCGCCGTCCCATTTCATCGTGATAATGTAAGAACCATCCGAATTCGTGCCGGTTATCGTCGATTTATCGATATTGTAAACGGCTGTTAAAATCACTTCTTTGTTATATGTCATCGTTCCGTCGGACTCGAGCTTGATCGTGCGACGTTCATCGCTCTTCGTACCGTAGCCGGACCAGACTCCGCTCCATGTACCTACAAACATCGCGGGAATAACTTCGGTTACGTTTCCGCTGCGCGTGAGCGAAACTTTTTCCGAACCGTAAGAAAGCGTTTTAGCGGATACGGAGAACGTGTAAAGTACGCCGTCGATCTTGAAAAATACGGTGTCTGTTCCGTCGTATAATGCGGAGAAAGGCATACCTTTGACGCTTCCCGTGAGATCCTGTTTAAGATTGAAGACGATAGCCGCTCCGCTCTTTTCGTTTCCGTTGTACATACCCGCAACGGAGGAAGGAAGAACGGGAAGTTCGGTCGTACCGGTGTAACCGTCCTTTGCAAGCCTTGCTTCGCCGAGTGCGCCGAAGTTCTTGCAGTAAGCGACCTGCTTATCATAATAGAAGTTGAATTCTACCTTGTAGTTTTCGTTGAACTCACAGTAGATTCCCGTCGAAGTTTCGGTTGCGTTTACCCAACCGTTTCTGCCGCCCCAGTTATAGAAATATACGCCTTCGAAATCTTTGTTATACATATATGCGATATGTCCGTAACCGTCGATTATAAGCTTATAATATTTCTTCGATACGGGATTTTCGGGATCGGACTTATCATCTTTGTAAGCATACCATATACCCTGATTGTTATCCGGAGTTAACATAGAAATAACGTTACCCGCATTTTTAGCCGCGGTATAATCGAATCCGATAATTGTATCGTCATTCAGAATAACGACTATGAGTTTATCGTAAACATAATATTTCCCGCTTTTTGTTCCGCTTACGTTTCCGATTCCGTCCAGAATAAGATCCGCTCCGTTATATTTGTACGAACCTTCTTCGTTTCCGACGGGAATAAGAACATAACCGCTGTTATTTTTATCCGTTACGGAATAATCGAGATAATAAGTTCCTCCGTTTACGGTTACTTTGTCTCCCGTTGCGTAGCTTTTCGCGGAAATCTTCGCCGTAAAATCGGCTTTGCCGTCTTTAACGAGGAACGCGCGTTTATCGTTTACCGCTACAAACTCGCTTTCGCTGTAATTTAAGGACAAAACTTTAAGTTCGCCCTCGCTGCACGGAGTCATAGCGATTTTTCTCTTGGAACCGACATTAAATTCTCCCTCGAAAATATTCTCGGTTTCGTTATAGTTAAGCGTGGTTACGTTTCCTTCGTAAAGAATCTTGAATTTATTGCCGAAAACGTAATACTGACCATAATTGGTGCTGTATTTGCTCGTATACGTCATAGATCCGTCGGCAAGGAATCCGATAATATAATTTGTCTGTATAACGCTCGTGCCCGAAACGGAAAGATACGGGAAATAATATTTATCGACATATTTCTTTCCTTTGTGATCGGCGGTGGACGGTCTTGCAAAGTTTGCGTCTATCGAATACGCGCTGCCCGTGAGTTTAACGCTGAGCGAACCGTTATCGAGAAGCGTTATTTGCATCGAAGCGAAATAATCGCCGAGCTTGCCGCTGCCGATTACTACCGAGTTACCGTCGAGAGTATAACTTGCGGATACGCCGTCGTTAGAACGAACGTTATCGGAGAACAACGTGATCGTATTGTCCGTGAAGTTAAGAATATCGCCGTTTTCGCTTACGTACTGACCGAAAATCTTTATGTCGTTCGCTACCGTGAACGTGTAATCGACGGTCGCGCTCATTCCGTGTTCGATCGTAAACTTAACCGTTCCGTTTGCCTTATCGTAAACGCCCGCTACGTCGCCGTAGTTATTGAAGAAGCTTAAAATAACATGCGTTCCGTCGAATTTATAAGTTCCGCCGATAAGACCTTTCGTTATCCATTGAAGCGTTCCGTCGTTATAAAGTGCGAGTATGCCCGCGTCCGATTCTCCGTGATATTCCGAAATACCTTTATACGTACCGGAAATTTCGGAAACGTCGCCGTATTTCGCTTCGAGTCGGATATCTTTAACGACGGGGACATAATAACGATATCTCGTTCCGCTTGCCCAAACCCAGTCGAAGAAAATGTTCGAGCCTTGTTTTTCGCCCTCGTCCAGAGCGCCGATTATCGTAAATCCGGCTTCGTCGTAAGGCTTATCGATTTCTTTTACGAGCGCGCCGTTTGCATAAAGAGACAATTTGTGCGAACCCGAAGATTTATCGTAATCTTTGGGTGCGATTTTGCCGTTTGCATAGTCCCATTCGGCGTCTGCAAAACCGAGAGTTTTTATAAACCAGTTTTTATCCGCAGATTCTTTTTCTGTTTTTTCGCCCGATTTATTTAAAACGTCGTATTTGCTGACCGCTCCCGAATAATAAGAATTTTCGCTCGTAACGCCGGCACTATAAATCAATTCGTAGTCGTCCGCCGCGCTGTAACCGAAAAGTCCGCCCGCGTAACTCTTGTAAAAAGCTGACGAAGCTTTAACGCCGACGATATTACCCGCCGAATAAGAATCGAGAACGATTACGTCTCCTCTTACCGAACCGATAATTCCGCCCGCATAAGTTACTTCTTTTGCGGTCGCTCTTACGTTCGCGTAGTTTACGCAGTTAGTAAGGCTTACGTTAGATCCGCTCGAGTAACCGACAATTCCGCCAACGAATTCACCGCCGTAAACCTTACCCTCGGAGGAACAATTTACGAAAGCGACTGCGCCGTTCGTGCAGGAAATGCTCCCCACAAGTCCGCCGTTTGCCGCGTTTTCGAGAACGCTGTCTTCACCCTCTTCGAATTTGCCGACAACGGTTTCGACTGCGGCGCGACAGTTACGCACATATAAGATATATGCCTGTTTTTTGTCATATACTTCGAGCTGACCCGCTATACCGCCGATATGCGCGGGATTATTCTCCATAAGCTGAGTCTCGATCGTTCCGCTTGTTTTGACGTTTACGAAATTCGTAAGAACTGAATATCCCGCAACGCCGCCGATATACGCGCCGACCGAATTATCGCCCGAATAAGAAATAACGGTGTAATCGATATTTTCAAGCGTAAGATTTTCTAAAATCGCATTTTTCGTGTAGCCGAACAAACCTACGTAGTAAGTGGAAGTACGCATAGTCTGCGTTACGGTCAGATTGGATATTTTATGTCCGTTTCCGTCGAAATGGCCGGAGAAGCCGCCTTTTATAACTTCCGCTCCGTCCTCGACTTCGATTACGGGTTTGCCCGCGGGAATATACTTCACGCCTTTCATATCTATATCCGCTTCGAGACGGAAATAGGAAAGCGCGTAATCTTCGTCCTCGCGCGTGTTAATTTTATCGGCGAAATCGAGAAGATCGTCCGCCGTTTTTATCAGATACGGATTTTCTTTCGTGCCTTGCTGCCCGGGTTCGATTACGGAAGTCGACTGACTGCCGCCGCCCGAGGCAGAGCTTGTTTCCGATTCGTCTTTTTTACACGACGAGAACGATAAAGCCGCGAAAACGACCAACGCCATCGCCGTGACGACAAGTAATAATTTCTTTTTCATATAATCACCTCGTTATTCGGTTATTTCCGCAAGATATACGGTCGCTCCGTCGCCTCTGAACGCCTTCGCGCCGCCGATTGCGGTTTTTGAAATCTTGTATTTTTTGACGAGAACGTCTTCTTCGCCCGATCTGTCAAGCTCGTAAGCGAACATTTCTCCGTTCTCTTCTTTGTAAACGTAAGTGTAATCTACCGATTCTTTTTCGCCGTCGTAATCTTCGATAACCGTTAAAGTCATATATGCGTAAGCGTAAGCGGATTTACTTCTTCCGTCGAACTCGAGAAGCGTTCCGTCGTCCGCGACGTATTTGCCCTGATAACCGTCCGCAACGGTAAGTACGCCCGCAGTCTGCATGGACGAATCGACAAGCGCAAGCGTGTTTTCGTCCACATAGCCGATATAATACAAATCCGTTCCGTCGACGCTTATCTTGATATAGTTTTCGTCAACGTAATAAATATCGACTTCTGTGTCGGCAAACATACCTTTCGCATAGCCCGTCATATCCATACTCTTTGTGGAATAGAAATACTTATCGCCCGAAATAAGATATTTTTTGCCTATTATACGGTGATATAATCCTACGTTTTCTGTAACTGTTTTCCCGTTTTTGCTTACCGTTCCGACTCCGCCCTCGAATACGAATTTGTAAAGTTCCGTTGAGCCGTTCTTTACAATCGCGGTCATCGTTTTGCCGTTATCCGTAACGGTGTAATCGTATTCTTTGGAAACACCGTTCAAAGTAACTTTCGCTTTTCCGAGACCTACGGGGCTTTTCCCGTTGAATTCGATTATTTCGTCGCCGACGTGGTAAACATAAGTACTTACGTCGTCCGGAGCTTTGCAGGTTTTCCCGTTCACGACGATATCGCTCCCTTTAACGGTTACCGTGTAATTCGTTCCGTTATAGGTAAACGTTCCGCTTGCTGTTTTTTTGTCGTAATGATATCTTACTTCCTGCTCCGCACCGTTCTTGGTTATAACAACGCTGCCCTTTGCCTTCCAGAGTTTCCCCTCGGAAGTGGTATACTCTATATCGTAATCGCCGAAACCGTTGAACACATACTGCGTTCCGTCGGAAGAATTCCACGTTCCCGTGAAAGGATCTTCGAAACACATATTGAAGTCGTCGATAAGCATACCCGTCTGATTGTAATACCCTGCCATATAAAGAAGTGTGGAACCGTCGTCGGCGGAGGCTTCGCTGAACATTCCGTAGAATTTCGTGCGGTAATACATATTTACCATAAGAGTGCCGCTTTCGTCTTTATCGGCGATATAGGTAAACTGAATATTGTTTGTATCGACGCCCGTGCCGTAGCCGTCTTTTCCGATACCGAACAGAGTCATCGTGTAATTAAGCAACGTTTCGTGCCATACGCCGATATAACTTCCCTCTCTGCCGTAAACGGTTTTTTCGCCGTTATCGGTTACGACCAAAAGTCCGTCGTCGTTAAATTCCGCGCTTATCGAGCCGAAGGTTACTTTTTCGTCGGTTACAGTGTAATCGTAAGTCTTTCCCTTATATTTTACCGAACCTTTACCGTTGAAATCTATCGTTTTCTTATTCGCGAAATTCGATTCCCAAAGTCCTTTGAATATATCCGCCTTTTTAATACTGAGTTTAAGCGAGGAAGACTGCATCGAATTTCCGTCCGCGGAAATAGTCGCGTAGCCCGTAACGCTTCCGAACTCTATACGAACGTTATTGCCGTTACAGGTGTACGTGAACGATTCGTTTACGCCCGAAGACGCGTTTACTCTCGAACCCGTTCCGTCGGATAAGAAAGTATAAACGGTGTCGTCGGTTGCGTACCACGTACCCATGGCGTTGTTAAGCCTGCTTGCCGTTACCTGACGGTTATAGTCCTTTGCAAAATATACGTTATCGTAAATAACGAGTTGATTTCCGCCCTCGGTTATGTCGCAGTAATAATCCGCGGTGAGGTTGTACGAAGTAGCGAGAGACGAATATTTGATATACGCGAAATATCCGTCCTTAATCATTATCTTCTCGCCGTCGAAAACGTACATATAGGAAGCGACTATTCCGTCGTAACTCATAGTGAGTTTTCCGTTGTCGTCGAAAACAAGGCGGATTTCCACGCTTCTTTCGCCGCTGTTCGTAGTCTCCGTCAGAACGAGATAATACTCGCCCTCGACTTCGGCATAATTTGCAAATCCGACGTAAATATCCACGTCGTTCGTGAGAAGATAGCACGAGGGAACTCTTTCGGTAAGTTCTTTGTCGAAATAATAGCCGTAAGAAATCTTTTTGCTGTCCGCAACAAACGTGTTCATACCCGTTCCGCCGTCGTAACAGAAATAGACCGGCATAACCGCGCTTGCGGTAAGAGTGTCTTCGGTAAGCGTGAGCGGATTTCCGTCAAGACCGGTTTTCGTTACAGATTCGCCGAAAATAAAGTGAACTTTAATGTTCTTTTCCGCATTTTCGTCATACAACGGAACTATTTTACCGTTTTCGGTTGTCCAGTCCGTCTTATCCCACCCGACAAGCTCGCAAACTTTGCCGACGTTCGTTACGTCGTATGAAGCCCCGTTTTTGCTTACCTTTCCGTCGGTCGTGTGATAATTGTCCTTGAGAACGGTAATCTTTTTATCGATACCGTTATAAGCGTTTTTATATACGAGTCCGCCGACGTTATTCTGCGAGCCGTCCGCCGACGAATCGAAATTGCATTTAACGGCAGCGTTCGAAACGCAACGGGTCAACGACGTTTCGTTGTCGCACTTACCGGCGATCGAACCCGCGTTGGTCGCCTGTCCGTTGATTTCCGCGGCGATACTTCCCGAAACGTAGCAGCTTGCAACGGACGCGGTATCTCTGAGGTAACCGACTATGCCGCCCGCATTCTGAGTTTTGCCCGAAATATCTCCGGCGAACGAAGAATTATATATCGAAGCGGGAGTCTGAACGGACGCTCCGTGAATGGCCGCCGCCACGCCGCCGATCGCATAAACGGGGTAAGCTCCCGTAGACTTTAAACTTCCTTCGACTTTGCAATAAGAAATCGTAGCCGTGTAATCGGGGTTATAACCCTGCATAAATCCGCAGATTCCGCCGAGGAAAACTATTACGTTCTCGTCGTTTACCGTATTTATTATGTTTGCGTTTCCGTTGAACGAACAATTTATTATGTCCGAACCGATGTTATAGGCGACTACTCCGCCGAAAATAACGCTCGAAGTTTTAACGGTGATTTCGTAAGAAAAATCCGTCTTTACGTTGAGATTTTTTACGGTAGCCGTAGCTGTGTAACCGAATAAACCTACTATCGCCTTTTCGGAAACAAATTTGAAATTCGAAATCGTGTGTCCGTCGCCGTCAAATTCGCCGGTGAAACAATTCGCTTCGCTGAGCGCAACGGGAGTTATCTCCTCGCCGTTGAAATCGATATCCGCGGTAAGCTTTATATATGAATCGACATACTTATCCGAGCCGTTGTTCACGCTGTCCGCGAAGGTCTTGAATTGAGAAGCGTTGGAAATAAGATACGGACTTCTCAGGTTTCCGAGACCTTTTATCACCGCGTCCGCTCTCGAAAGTCCGCTTACGCTGACCGTTACGGAACTCGTGGCGGTGAAAACATAGTTTCCGTCCGCGTCCGCGCTTATCGCGGTATCACCCGCTTTAATTATCGGCGTCCCTTCGTAATAAGGCGAAACGCGGACCTTGAACGCAACTTTTGTTCCCGTCTTCACGTTTCTCGGCACAGATCCGCTGAAAACGAATTCGGCGAAGTCTTCCTCCTGCCATCTTATTCTTACGGTGTCACTCTCGCTTGCCCAGTCGGCAACGAGCGTTATATCTTTTGTTACGGGCGTTTTGAAATCGTAAACCCCGTTCTCGCCTTTTAATTTCCAGCCGAAAAAGGTAAATCCGTCTTTTGTCGGTGCGGCGGGTTCGGCAACTGTTTCGCCCTCTTCGACCTTAACGATAACGTCGCTCGTTCCGTTGCCGTAAGAGAAAGTTACCTTATACTCTTTTTTACAACCCGTGAAAACAAACAACGCCGCGCACGCTACCACAGCTGTCATTGCAATCAATAATATTCGTTTTGCTTTTTGTTTAATCATAAGTCTCCTTTTTTTCGCCCGAAAATCGGATTTTAAGTTATAATAAAATCTTACTTTCCGACGGAAAGATTTTCGGTCTCCGCCTGCTTTGCCAACTCTTCGTAATGTCCGAGGTTATTCATAACCTCTTCGTCGTACTTATGGCAAGCGACGAAATGTCCGTTTCCTACGTCCTTGAAGGACGGTTCTTTAACTTTACACGCTCCGAAACATTCGTTGCATCTGGTATGGAATTTGCAGCCTTTCGGCGGGTTTGCGGGCGAAGGTATGTCGCCCTGTAAAACTATTCTTTTGATTTTCGTTTCGGGATCGGGTATCGGAATTGCCGAAAACAACGCTTTCGTGTAAGGATGAAGCGGGTTGTCGAACATTTCTCTCTTCGAGCCGTACTCGACCATGTTTCCGAGATACATAACGCCGACTTCGTCCGATATATGCTCGACGACCGACAAATCGTGAGAAATGAAAATGTACGAAAGCTTTTCCGACTCCTGAAGATCCTTGAAAAGGTTTATTATCTGAGCCTGAATGGAAACGTCGAGCGCGGAAACGGGTTCGTCGCAAATAACGAGTTTCGGCTTTAACGCAAGGGCTTTCGCGATGCAGATGCGCTGTCTTTGTCCGCCCGAAAATTCGTGCGGGTAACGGTCGAAATAATGCGGCTGCAATCCGCACTTCGTCATTATATCGACGATATAATCTTTATACTGTTCCTTAGGTACGATTTTGTGTACTTTAACCGCCTCGCCGACGATTTCGCCTACCGTCATTCTCGGCGAAAGCGACGAATACGGATCCTGGAATATCATCTGAAAAGCGGGGCGGACTTTTCTCAAAGCTTCGCCTTTGAGCTTTTCGATATGTTCTCCTTCGAAAATAATTTCGCCGTCCGTAGGCTCGTAAAGCCTTAAAATCGTTCTGCCGAGCGTTGTTTTTCCGCAACCCGATTCGCCTACGATACCTATCGTCTGCCCCTCTTTGAGTTTAAGCGAAACTCCGTCCACGGCTTTGAGATAAACGGTGTCCTTTTTGAACATTCCTTTGGAAATAGGGAAATATTCTTTAAGGTTGTTTACCTCGAGAACGTATTTTTCGGAAATTTTCTTATTTTCCGAAACTTCGGCTTTTTCTTTGACGACTTTTTCCGTTATAGGTTTTTCAACCATTTTTAAGTCCCTCCTTCAAAGCGAGGTAACAAGCCACAAAATGTGTGGGAGAAACCTGAACCATCGGCGGATACGCGCCTTTGCAAATGTTGCATTTTAAGTTGCAACGGTCCTTGAAATAACAAGTCGACGGCATATTCACGGGGTTCGGGACATTGCCGGGAATACTGTATAACCTGTCGACTTCTTTTCCCACGACGGGTTTGCTCTTCTGCAAGCCTATCGTGTATGGGTGCATCGGGTTTTTGAAGATTTCCGTAACCGTTCCCTTCTCCACAACTCTGCCCGCATACATAACCACTACGTAATCCACCATTTCGGCAATTACCCCGAGATCGTGAGTTATAAGCATTATGCTTCCGCTTATCTTCTCTTTTACGTCTCTTAAAAGGTCGAATATCTGAGCCTGAATGGTAACGTCGAGAGCCGTTGTCGGTTCGTCCGCTATAATAAGCTTTGGGTTGCAACAAAGAGCCATTGCTATCATTACCCTCTGACGCATACCGCCCGAAAGCTCGTGCGGGTAAGATTTATAAACGTGCTCGGGCATCGCTATGCCTACAAGCTTTAACATTTCGAGACTCTTTTCCTTAGCCGCGATTTTGTCTGCGCCGTCCACGTGAAGAAGCGTTACTTCGTCGAGCTGATTGCCTATCGTGAAAACGGGGTTGAGCGACGTCATCGGTTCCTGGAAAATCATAGCGATTTCCCTGCCCCTTATCTTAGACATTTCCGAAAAAGGCATTTTCGCTATATCGACCACTTCGTCGTGTTCCTCGAAAATCGTTCTGAAACGTTCTTTTCCGTGTTTATCCAGCGAGGGTTTTAAAACGGGTTTTCCGTCCTCGCCTATAATCGCGTTTCCGTTTTCGTCCTTAACTTCTTCCGTTATCGGTTCTTTTCCGACGGGAGTTTTGACGGTCGTTCTGAAACGTATGCTTCCGTCGACTATCTGCCCCATGGGACCCTGAACGAGCTGCATAAGCGATAAACTCGTTACCGATTTTCCGCAACCCGATTCGCCTACCACGCCGACCGTCGAACCCGCGGGAATATCGAACGATACGCCGTTTACGGCTTTTACAACGCCGCTGTCGGTGAAAAAGTAAGTGTGAAGATTATCGAATTCGACTATGTTTTTATCGTCTTTCATCTGACATTTATAGTCGGATTCCTTATAAGCCGCCCTCTTCTTTTTAAGAAGTTTAATCTCTTTTGCGTTTTCTTTCGCGATGTTTTTGGATTCCTTGGCGGAAATGTAATGTTTATTGTCTTTTTTCTGTTTAGCCATAACCTTACCTCATCGCCTTGGGATCGTACGCGTCGCGCAAACCGTCGCCGACAAAGTTGAACGCGAGAACGGCAAGCACTATACAGATTCCCGGAGAAATCCACAAGTTGGGATAGTTTCTGAGCGCGGTGTCGTTAGCCGCCGCGTTTATCATATTTCCCCAGGTCGCATACTCCGCGGGAAGACCTATACCGAGATAGCCGAGCGTGGCTTCGGTAAGGATTATTCCGCCGAGACCGAGCGTCATCGAAACGATAAGCTGCGGCATAACGTTGGGGATTAAATGTTTGAATATTTTTCTGCTTACGGGAAGTCCGCTCGCTTCCGCACTGAGCATAAAATCCTGTTCTCTGAGCGAAAGAATCTGACCTCTTACGAGTCTCGCCGTGCCTGCCCAGCCGAAAAGTGTGAGCATCGCCATAAGAATATACAATTTGGCGGGACCCGTTATGTTTTTAGCGTCGAGCGCGACGCCTATTATCATCATCATCGGGAGCGTGGGAACGCAGTTGAAAATATCTACTATTCTCATTATTACCTGGTCGACCCATCGCCCGAAATAACCCGCAAGTCCGCCTAAAAGCACGCCGAGAAGCGTTTCGAGAATGATAACGACAAAGCCTACCGTAAGCGATACTCTTCCGCCGTACATGAGTCTCGAGAACACGTCGAAACCTTTATCGTCCGTTCCGAGAAGGTGCGAGGCGGAGGGCTTTAAATAGTTGCTCGGATAAGAAAAGTTGACGATATATACTTTATCTTCGCCGTAATAAGCGTCGGCTTCGTCCGCGCGTTCTTCGACGACCGATTGCGATTCGTCGGGTTCGCGGTCTCCCCAGATAAAATTGAACGGGAGAAGCGGCCCTACAAACGAAAAAACGAACAGCGCGACGAGTACTATAAGACCCGTCATAGAAAGTTTCGAGCGGAAAAATCTCTTTAACACGAGCATTCCCGGGCTTAACGTTCTGCTCGTCCTCTCTTCCGTGCTTTCCGTTTCTTCCTCTTCGCATTTTTCGAAAGCGTCTTTTTCGGAAATAAGCTTCTTTATCTGTTCTTCGTCTGCCGCAACAAGGCTTTCCACTCTGTTTTCTTCGCCGAAAAGGGTGTCGGTAGGATTGTTTACTGTAATATCTTTATTTTCTTCCATACCTCTCTCCTTTTATCTGCCGAGTTTTACTCTCGGGTCCACTACGGCGTACATAAGATCGCTGAGCAGCGTGCCTATTACCGTTAAAACGGCTATGAACATATTGTATCCCATTATAAACGGTATATCCGAAACGACCAACGCGTCGTAGGCGAGTTTACCTATTCCCGGGATACTGAAAACCGTTTCCGTTATCATCGCTCCGCCGAACAAACTCGGCAAAATTCCCGCCATCATCGTTACGAGAGGAATCATAGTGTTACGGAAAACGTGTTTGTAAATAACTTTGTGTTCGCTTAGTCCTTTAGCTCTCGCCGTTCTTACGTAATCGGCTTTCAAAGCTTCGAGTGTGTTCGTTCTCGTGTAACGCATAAGCGAACCTATGGAAAGGATAACGAGTACGGACATAGGAAGTACCATATGCCAGAGCTTATCCGCCGTTTTCTGAATCCACGTTGCGTTCGGGGTAAGACGTCCCGAAACGATACCGCCGACCTCGAACCAACCGAGATCGACCGCAAAAACCTTTATCGCGAGCGCGGCAAGGAAGAACGTGGGAAGAGATATACCTATCATCGTGAACACGGTAACCGTGTAATCGACCACGCCGTACTGATTGACCGCGGCTTTGATTCCGAGCGGGATTGCGATAAGGAATTGCAGGAGGGTTGCGATGAAAGCTATCGCGAACGAAATCCCCATATTCTGGGTTATAACGTCACTAACGGGCTTTTTATACTTGAAAGACATTCCGAGATCGCCCTTAAGCATATTGCCGAGCCATTTGAAATACCCGCCGAGAACAGCTCCGAATTTATTGAAAAACGTCGCGACTTTATAATCTACTTTTCCTTCGGTTTCCGCTTTGTTATCGGGCGTGAAAACGATGTTTCTTATCGTCGCGTTGTCTCCCGCTTCCTCTACTCTGTATATTCCTTTTTCGACGACCGTAAGGACTTCGTCGATCGTGATAAGCTTGTTGTCGGACTGGCTTTCACCGCTTTCCGAAGTATCTTCGCCCTCGACCGCCGCGCCTTTGCTCTTAACCTTACATATCGAATACGTTCCGTCTGCGTTAAGGATTAGCCTTGTGCTTTTCGAACCGTCGAAATCGCCCTCGTACCACTCTTTATAAGTTTTCAATCCGAGTTTGACGTCCGTTTCGTAAATGTCTTCTTTTGTGTTTTTGGTAAAAGTTTTGCCGGCGAATTCGCTGCCTTCGCCCATTTTGATTTTAAGATAGGCGTCGGGCATCGTCAAGCCGTACAATTCCTTTATTCGGTCTACGTCCTCCTGTTTCATCGTGCCCTGAGATACGGCAGACGAATACTGGTTGTCAACGTAGTCGGTAGGCATAAATCTCGCAAGAGAATATATGATAATCGAAACGCCGAATAATATCAGTACGGACAAAAGCAATCTTTTTACCACATACTTTAACATATCCATAAATAACGTCCTGCCGCCCCGCCGCAATTTAACGGCGAGGCGTGTAATTTTTTGTAACTACCGAATTTATCGGTTTGATTTACGAAGAATTTATCGGTTTTTAACCGAAAAACCTATCGGCTTACAGATAATTGAGTTCCCAGATTCTCGAAAGAAGTCCGTTATAAGGCGAACGTTCGGACGCGGGAGTCATGGTCTTTTCGTCCAGAACATCCTTGTTGAACGCCGACATATCTTTTCTCTGATAGGTGGGGAATTCGACGGCGAGTTCCATTATCTTATCGAGAGCTTTCGCGTAGATTTCCTTTCTGTCCTCGGTGTCCGTCGTAGCTCTGCCCGCGTCGATAAGCCCGCTGAGCTCGGTGATAATTCCGTACTCTACCGCGTAAGCTCCGCTCTTTCCGCTCTTTATCTGTTTATAACCCCAGTTGCTCGTGGAGCTTGCCTGAGAATCGATGTGATATACCTGATACATATCGGGATCGATCGTGGAACTCCAGGCTGCCGCCCACACAGCAAGCTTTCCGGAAGAAAGATCGCTGAGCGCCGTCTGCGAAGTTACGACTTTAACGTCGAAACCGTGCTGATTGAGGATATCCTGAGCTTTGAGGAACATCGCGTAAGCCGGGTGATCGGTAGAACCGCCCGCTATCGTGAACTTATAGTTAAGCGTATCCGTTCCGAAACCTTCGATCGTCTTCTCGTAAACGCCCTGAGCGTTTTTAACGTAACCCGCGTCTTTTACGAGTTGTTCGATATCGTAACCCGTTGAATCGTATTTATAGCTCAATCCTTGTTCTTTATTCTCGTAAACGCCTACGCCTTCGGGATATGCCCAGCTCGTTTTGGACATAGGTCTGTTGATTATCGAAGCAAGTCCGTTCTTGTAGTAGTTATCGAGAATAAGCTGAGTGTTGAAGGCTTTCATTATAGCTCTTCTTACGTTTATGTTGGGAACGAAACGAGGGTTGATACCAACGTAACCGTAACCGCTTGTTTCTATCTCCACGTGACCGAGCCCCGCTCCCTGAGCGGAATTGATATTGTCCTGAGTCGCGCTCGGATCGCCGAAGTCGATATCCTTGTTGGTAAGAGCGTTAATCGTCTGATCGGATTCTACGACTTTGTATTTGATATACTTGATCTTGGCATTGGAAAGCTCTTTGCCGACGGTTTCAAAGTTGGTGTTACGTTCATAGTAAACCATATTGTTGTTGAAGAAGTTATCGCCCGTAACCGTTCCTTTGCCGTTTTCGTTGGAAGCCTTGTACGCTCCCGCGCCGATGGGAAGACCGACTTTCTCTTTGGCGTTTATAACTTCGTTCATAAAGTCTATCGAACCGAATTCCACGCCGAATTCCGTTTCGCCGTCGAACGAGTCGATGTAATTCTTGGTTTTGCCCGTTTTGGGGTTGGTCCAGGACTTAGTGGAATAATAGTGCATCGGAGAAACGGTGAAAGCGAAGTTGTAAATCGCTTTGGGATCTACTCCGTTGATTTTTATTGTAAGTACGTCGTACTCCTCGCCGAGAGATTTTCCCTTGAACGAAGTGGTTTTACGGGTCGTGATACCGCTGATGTTGGGAACGACCTTATTGATAGATCCGAAATAATCGCTCTTGGCGTCCGCGGTGAATTTATCGAGAATCGTGGATGCCGTAGCCCAGTATTTAACGACCTGCGTGAAACTCTTGCTGTTTGTCGCGGTAAGGTTGAATTCTCCGTTTTTCGTCGGGAAATAAGAATCGTATACCGCGTTTATGCAATATTCTTTGATTGCCGCGTCCTTATCCATTGCGGGGTGGGCGGCAACGTAATCGTTGATTTCCTCCTGCAAAACGGCGGCTTCTTCTTCATTGAGCTGATAGTTGCCGTCCTTATCCTTTTTGGGATAACCCGGTTTTTCGGGATCGGGCAACAAAAGCTCGGAATATCCTCCGTCGTTCAGAAGGAAAATCTGCCATACTTCGGTAAATTTCCAGTCCTTATAGCTTTCTTTGTCGATAGCGTTCCAGTCCGTGTTAAGTTCTTCCTTGAACTTCTCCGCAACGTAAGCGAAATCTTTGAGAATGGATTTCTCTTCGTCCGCTGTCCAGTACGGATCGGGTTTTTCGTCGTTTTTGATACGGCTGTCGTTATACGTAACGTAATCGATAAGGGTCTGAATACGAACGTTCGCCTCGCCGACGAATCTTTCGTCGAAGCTCGATTCGGTTTTGTCGCCCGAAACGTTTTCTTCCTGCATACGGTAGTTTTTAAGACCGACGATATCCGTAGAATAAATGGTCGCGGAGCCCGTGTAGGAAGGATCGAGATATACGTAAAGGTTGAAAAGAACGTCTTTTATCGTAAGGGGGTTGCCGTTCGAGAATTTAATTCCGTTTTTGATAAGGAATTCGTACGTCGTGTAATCGTTTTCCTGCTTAACCTCGTAATCCTTGGCTACGGTAGGTTCGCTTTCGCCGCAGATGATCTGACCGTTTTTATCGGTACTGAGCATACTGATCTGCGTGAGCGATACTATCGAGGAATCGTACGCGGAGGACGAGAAATACGGGTTGAAAACGCCGTCCGGGGTGGAAATACTCATTGTAAGAGCGCGCGTTTCGGGGTCGTACTTCTGTTCTTTGTCAGAATCCGAAGACGATGAGTTGTGCGAGCAACCGACGATTATTCCCGTCGTTACGCCGCCCACAACCAGAACCGCCGCACAGATGATTGCGATAAGTTTCTTTGAGATCTTCATATATAAAGCTCCTTTTCTTGTTTTTCGATTAGTTATTTGTTCTGTCTTCGGTTTTTACGGCCGAATAGTCGCAGTTTTCGGAAACCGACTTGTCGTTCGCGATCCATTCGCTCACGCTCGCCGTTTTGTTTTCTCCGAAATCGTAATAAAGCGTTCCGCTTACCGTAACGTTCGAAATTCTCGAACCGTTAAGCGCGGTGTAAGCAAAGAAACCCGATTTGGACTCGCCGACCGCGAGCGCGACTTTGAATTCTATCGTGGCGTTTTCTATAGTAAGGTCGTGAACGTATGCTTTCGTTCCGAGTTCGTTGAAAAGCCCCGAACCTACGTTTACTCTCGAAGTTTCTCTCTTCAGCGTAATGTTAGAAATTTTATGTCCGTTGCCGTTGATTTCGCCGAGAACGTTCTTGAACTGCCACGTTTTGCCCGTGAAATCGAGGTCGCTTAAAAGATAAATGTTATCCGTTCCGCCGAGCGCGTTTATAAACGCTTCTTCGGTGGAAACGAGTTTCCATTTGCCTTTGATAAACTTGACGTAAACGTTTACGTCTTCCGTAGTGAATTTATAAGGCCATTCGAACGGAACTTTACAGTCCGCGTCTTTATAATATTCGAAAAGCGTGTAACCGTCTTTCGAAGGAGCGGTTGCATCCGACGGACGATTTCTTTCCGAGTCGGGCTTACTTTCCTTAACTTCGAGAATCGCTTTTTCGTCCGCGGGATTTAAAGCGTAAGCTTCCGCGTCGATAAACGACATTCTGGAAAACCTTATAAGCTTTGCGTAAAGGGTTATGTCCGAATTTACGCGCATCGTTTCGAAATCCCATTTTTCGTCAACGACGATCATTCCCGTGGTTTCGTCCTTAACGGGATTGCCGTCGGCGTCCGTTTTCGCAGTGTACCAACCTTCGACGTAATAGCCCTGAACGCCCTGCTCTTTGAAATTAGTGTCAAGCCCGGGTTTCAAGCCTACGAGCGAATTCTTTTTGACGCCTAAATACTGATTGTTGCAATCGGCGTTGATTTTTCCGTAATTATAATCGAAAGTAACGAGATAATCGTATTTTTTGACGGTTTCTTCCTTGCAGGAAGCGAGAAACAGGCAACTTAAACCCGCCAACACGCATACCGCAAGGAGCGTAACCGCTTTTTTCAATAATGATCTTTTTGCCATATTCAGCCTCTTAATCGTTTTTCTTCTTTTTAAGAACGAAGAATACGACTACCGCCGCAACGATAACCGCTACGCCGATTCCGCCGCCGATGAGCGCGCCCGCAAGGCAACCGCTCTTTCCGTTCCGACTATCGGAAGAATCGCCGCTTTCGCTGCTCGCCTCTTCGATGTTTAAAAGAAGTTCCGCCGAGTAATCCGTTCCCTCGTAGTTACAGGTTACGATGACTTTTTCGTCGCCGTAATTCAGAACTGTTTTATCCGTTTTGAAATCGGTTACGACAAGCTCCGAACCGTCCGCGAAAATAAGTTTTAACACCATTCCGGCGGCATTGAACGTTTCGCCCGAAACATATCTCGTTTTGTCGGGTCTCGTCGCTATCTGAAGCTCTTTGACCTCGACGGGCTGACCGAATTCTTTCTTTTTCGCTCTTATCGCCGTTTCGTAATCGATAAGCTCGCTTATTTCGCTTGTCAAAAGCGAAAGCTGATCGGGCGAGGTTATCGCGTTGTACGCTTTTCTCGCCGCCGCCGTAAGTCCGGCTATTTTTTCTATTTCGCTTATCGAGGAAGCGTTTTTCAATTCTTCGAGCGATTTTTCGGCTTTTATTGCTTTTATCTGTTCGACAAACGCGTTGGTCGCTTTGTCGGGAAGAATTTCGCTTGTTCTTTCAACCGTGAAGAAAGCATTCCAGATCGGCGTGTCGTAACCCTTTCCGTTTTTCGGAACGATTGCTTTCAGACCGAAATCCGTAGGAACTTCGAATCCCATCGCGTTAAGTTCCGCGCTGTAAATAACTTTCGCCGCGTAATCGTAGAAGTTCGCGTAATAAATCGTGAAGCCGTAATAATGGTTGGCGTCGTTTCTGCCGAACATTACTTTTTTGACCGAATACGGTTCGTCGTCTACGTCC
The DNA here is from genome assembly GCA_934271735.1 of uncultured Clostridia bacterium. GTDB lineage: Bacteria > Bacillota > Clostridia > Christensenellales > Borkfalkiaceae > UBA10281. The sequence goes on from CAKQSB010000008.1 coordinate 44,505, forward strand.
TCGAATTCCGAAAGAAGAGCGGGGGCTTCGACGCTGTTGAACTCGTATTCTTTTACGGAGCTGTCGAAGAACGCGTAATCGCCGATTTCGGCTACGGTGTAAACAAACTTGACCGAACCGAGAATATTTACGCCCATAAACGCGCTGTTCGCGATCGAAATCGTGTCCGCAATCGTTTCGTAATTGTCGCCGGTCTTTGCCGCGGGGTACTGCAAAAGTATGTTGCCGTCCGTAGTCTTAGCGTAAAGAACGCCGTCTGCGGAATAAATATTTTTGCCGTTTGCGGTTATCGATTTAAGGGTTTCTATCGCCGAGAACGCGCCCGAACCGTAAGAATAAATCTTGCGGCTGCGAACTTCGTCCACTCTGCCCTTTTCGTCGTATTCCGTCCAGTTATAATCCTTATATACCTTATCGAACGACGAAGGAAGAACGACTTCCGTAAGTTTCGTATAGGAGAACGCATACGCCCCGACGCTTTCGAGCGCGCCGAATGTCGCTTTTTCAAGCTGAGAACCGTTGAACGCGTACGCTCCGATATCTTTCGCTTTATCTAACTCCGCCGTCGTAACGCCGGTATCGGAGAATGCCGCCTCGCCTATCGTGACTATAGTATCGAATTTAACGTCTTTAAGATTCGTACAACCGTAGAACGCAAATTCGCCTACCGTTTCAGTTCCGTTTAAGTTAATTCCCGTTATCGAAACGCAATTTGCGAAGGCTTTGTCTCCTATCTTCTTTACGCCGTCCGGCAAAACGACCTCGACGAGATTCGTACGTTTGATTTCCGACATAAACGCTTCGGGTGCGATTACCGTCGTACCTTGTCCGAATTCGACAACCGAAAGAAGAGGTGCGTTTCTGAACGTTTTCTCGCCCATTTCGGTTACGCCGCCGAACGTTGCTTTTACAAGCGCGGAGGCGTTTGCGAAAGCTTCCGTTCCTATAGAACGAGCCGACGGGAAATTAACTTCCGTAAGTTGGCTCGATTCGAACGCGCTGTCGCCGATTACTTCGAGCTTGTCCGCCGTTATCGATCTTATTCTCGATTCCGAGAACGCATATTCCCCTGCTTCGGTCAGCAGCGGGAACGTGAGATTTGTCGTTTTTGCTTTATAGAAGCCGTAAGCCTCTATTTTCGTTACGTTTTCGATACCCGTAACTTCCGTAAGGTATTCCGCTTCGCTGAACAAGCCCTCGGGAATAACCGTCGTTGAGGGGTTAAGCTTAACGCTCGTGAAATCGCTGCCCGAAAGCGCGTAATTTCCGAGGTCGGTTACTTTCGTAAGATCGAGTTCTCCTTTTATCGAAAGACCGGCAAGCGCGCCGTCCGCAAGTTTCGTTACGGAAGACGGAAGCGTGAAGCTTTCCGTTGCCGAAGGCACGGCTATGAGCGTTTTCATATCTTTGGAATAAAGAATGCCGTTTACGGTTTTATAAAGTCTGCTTTCGCCGTTCACTTTTCCGTTTACGGTGAAGCCCGTCGTTGCGGAAGAAGCGAATTTGGCGCAGCTTTCGAAAACGCTGAGTTCGAACTTAACTTCCGCGTCGCCGATTTCCACGGTTTTGAGCGAAGCGTTATAGAACGCCTTGTTTCCTACCGTGTAATTTCCCGCGGGAAGAGTTATATTCATAAGCTCGGTCGCGTTGACGAACGCGTTCTCGCCTATTCCTCTGAATTCGCCTTTATACGCAAACGTGAATTTCGCGAGAGAAGTACAATCCGTAAACGCGCCGTCGGGAACGTAATCGCCTTTGAAATCGAATTCTTTAAGGGATTTACAGCTTGCGAACATTTCTTTTCCGACGCTTGTGAAATCGGAAGTTTCCACCTTTTCGAGCGCCGTACAACCGAGGAAGACCTCGCTGCCCGTAACTCTGAGTTCGGTTATATCGATTTCTTTAAGCGAAGTACAGTTCGCGAACGCGCGGTCGTAAGCCGTAGTAAGTCTCTTCGCGTTGTTTATCGTTTCGAGAGAAGTACAACCCTCGAACGCGCTTCTGCCTACCGTTATCGCGCCGAAATATCCTTCGTGAGTGTTGTTTTCTCTGTCCTTGAATTCCTCGAGAGTGACAACTCTGAGTTTTTTACAATCCTTGAACGCGCCTTCTCTTATCGTCGTACATTGACTCGGGATAACAACTTCTTCGAGGTTCGTACAACCCTCGAACGCCTTTTCCGGTATTTCCGTTACCGTACTCGGCAAAATTATCTTTCTTAAAGTCGTGTTATATCTGAAACACTCCTCGTCGATATACATTACGTTCTTGTCTTTGGGGATTTCGCATATCTCCCCGCCGTAATAATCGTAAAGCGTGTAATTCGTTATCTTGTAAAGGTCGCCGACTTCCACCCTCACGGTTTTGCTCAGCGTCTTGCCGCTCATACCCTCTCTCTTGTCGGTAACGGTTATCGTTACGAGCGCGGAACCTTTTTTAAGCGTTCTGATATTTCCTATCGCGTCGACGGTAAGAACGTTTTCGTTGGAGGATTTGAACGAATACTCTACGTCCGTTATATACCAGGGCGATACGGAAGCTTTGAGCTGAACGGACGAATTCGGGTTCATAGTGAACGTCGGGAGCGTCGACTGGTCGATACCTACGACGTATTTACTCGAATTGAATACCGATCCGAGAACAATTCTGTCAAGCGACGGTTCGGCGAGTTTTCCGTTCGTTACCGTAAGATTTATTCCTGCGTAAGTCTTCGCTTTCGCATCGTCGCCGTCCCTTAAAAGAAGTGTGGCTCTGCCCGCGCCCGTGGCGAATATTTCTCCGCCGCTCGCCCGAACGAATTCGTTGCCTTTGGTTACGTACCAGGAAAGAACCTGAGTCATCGTAGCGTCCGGAAGCGTGGAAACAACGGGGGCGTAAAGCTCGTTTATGCTCATCTCGAGATCGTAAACGGGATATTCGACCGAAACTCCGTCCGGCATATCTTCGGGATCGAGTTTTACCAGTCTGCCGTCGTCCGTGGAAATCGTCACTTCATCGGGATATTCTATCGCGCTCGCCATGGAAACCTGATACATTGCCTGGTTCATAGCGTAATCCTCGACGACGATACACAATTCGCCCGTTTTAACAAGTTTGTCGTAATATTCGGTTATATCGAACGAAACGGTACTCTTCGCGCCCTTATCGCCGTAAACGGGAATGGGATGCTCGGTTGCGAGCGTTAAATAACGTCCGTTTTTCTCCGTTCTTATATAACAAGGCATAACGTCCATTACGTACTGGTTGTCCTGTACGTCGACGTCCATATATATATTGTATTTAACCTTCTTATTCTCGGTGTAAGGCTCGAAACGTATGCGGTAATCGAGAGCTTGCGGCTGCTCGTAGTCCACCGTGAACGTAAAATCGAAGGAGTTGTTCGAAGGATTTTCTCCGCCCTCGTAATCGAGCGTTCCTTTTAAGGAAACGTTATAGGTCGAGTTTGCGGAAAGTCCCCACTCTTTCGCGTCGATTTCAAGCATTATCGCCGCGCCGCGGTTAGCGCCGCCGCCCGCGTAAGATTTGCTTACCTTATGCTGAGTTTTCTTATAAACTTCGTCGCCCGTAGCGGCGTCGGTAACAACGATATCGACGGTGTTCGCACTTCTTAATAACCCGGCGTACACCATATAAACTTCGTAAATCGATCTGCTTCCGACTTCGTCGAAGATAGAGATCGCCGCCTTTTCTTTTTCGGCGTAAATCTTAACGTCGCTGTCCGCCATTTCGTAAAGATACGAGCCGAGCGAAATAATATATTTATCGTCGTAATATCTGCCGAGAACTCTCGTTTCGGCAGCCGACGCTTTAAGTTTGTCCTCTTCGGGAACGGAAGTGTCTTTCTGACTTTCGGCTATATCGTAAATGCTGTAATCGAAAAGCGGAGCGTCGTTCCAGTCGCCGTAAAACGCGAGATAAGGAAGACCTATCGTCACTTTCGTTTCGTTTACGCCCGCAAGCGAGACGAAACCCTCGATATACATACCGTTTTTGAAGTTCTTGTCGAGTTTCTTTTTGGTTTCGGCGGAAAGAGTTATCTTAACGCCTACTTTGACCGTACCGTTTGCCGGAACGGAAACGTTACCCTCTTTCTTAACGCCGTCGACAGTAAGCTCTACTATACTGTCTGTGAGCATATCGGCTTTTTCCGCGACCGTTTTGTTATCGGATGCGAGAGTCTCGGTCATAACGTAAACGGCGGGAGAATAAGTTTCGGCTTTCCCCGAAAGGTTATTTATCGTGAATTCGAACTCGTAAACGCCCGTTCTTTTCTTGTCGTCGTAAAGCTCGATTTTGGTTTTATCTCTTACGTTGCCGTTTTCATCGGTAACCGTTATATAACTTTCGGCGTCTATCGCGTTTTTGATACCTGCGAGACCCGCGCCTTGTTTACGGGGCGAATAGGGATTGTTTTCCTCGTTTCTGGCGATCGTCGCGGTACTCATAAGCACCTGATTCACTCTCGCCGTGAGTTCTTTGCCCGTAAGACCCTGTTTTTTGAGGTTCTGACGAAGAAGAGCTATCGCTCCCGCCATATTCGGCGCAGCCATACTCGTTCCGCTGTATATATCGTAGCCGCCCGGCACCGCGCTCGTTATTTCTCCGCCGTGCGCGGTGATTTCGGGTTTAAGCTGAAGATCGGGCATCGGACCCCAGCTCGAGAAGTCGGACATAAAAGGTCCTGCTTTGAAATCCGAACAAATCTGCATTGTTCCGACGCTCTTTTCCGCGCCTTCCACAATTTTTTTGCCCGCGTCCATCGTTATTGCGCAAGTCGGGATAGGATCGTTTACTTCGCCGAGCGACATTCTTATCGTACCCGAAACATTATTATATATAACGCACGCGTCCGCGCCGTTCGCTATGGCGTTGTTTACTTTTTCTTCGAAAGTTATATCGCCACGTTTTACCAGAGCGATAACGCCGTCGTAACCCGCTTTGTCGGCAAGTTCTCTTTTTACCCTCGTGTTGTAATTTCCGTCTCGTCCCACACCGCCTATAACGACGTACTTGAAGTTGAGAGTTTCACCTTTGGTTTTGCCCGTTTTTTCGTATAACTGATCTACGAAATCGAGTTCGTTTCCGTCGCCGTCCGAAGCTTCGGTTATAAACGCGACCTGATCTTCGGTGTTGTTAGCCTGAATATAAGTCGATTTCTGACCGTTTATCGAAGCTACGGAAAGAGCCGAATCGTAAGTGGAAGGAGATCCGACCGTTCCCGAATCGGGATTGGAAGCGAGGTTTGTTCCGTTTCCGCCACCGAAGCCGGAGCTGTAATCATTGCTCGCCGCAACGACAAGACTTATGCCCGCTTCTTTGACGCTTGCGTAAATCTTGTTTAAAAGCCTGTCTTTTTCGTTGTCGTCGCTCTCCTCGGCAAACCCGGCGGAAGAACCGAGACTCATGTTGATTACGTCAACACCCAAAGCAACGCAGTCGCTTACCGCCGAAATAATATCGATGGTATCCGCGCCGCCGAGCCCGTCGCTGTCGAGATTATCGGTGAAAACCTTGCATATGACAAGCTGAGCTTCCGGAGCTACGCCGACGAACGTTTCGCCGTTTTCGCCGACTACGTAATCGCTCGAACCCGCAACGATACCCGCAACGTGCGTTCCGTGAGTGGAATAAGAAGGATAAACGTCGGGATCGTCGTCCGCGTAATCGTATGCGAACGGGATTTTAGCGTTATAATACACGTCGTCTACGTCCGCGTTTGCGTAAAAAGTCTTGCCGGAAGTTTTCGCGTCCGCAATTTTCTTCGCGACGTCGCCTTTCGTCCACGCGGGGCTTTTCGGCATAGTTCTGAACGCTTCGTGAGCGTAATCGAGACCGGTATCGAGAATAGCCACAACCATTCCTTCGCCCTGCTCTTCTATGTTCGAGGAATCGTAAATACCCGTCGTGTAAACGTTGGCGTCGTTTTTAACGGCAACCTTCGGTTCGGCGTATCTTTCCGAAAACTCGATGCTTTTTACCTCTTTCATTCCTTGGATCGCGGCGTAAGCTTCGGAATCGACTTTCAAAGCGATACCGTTGTTAAGCACCGAATAAGAATACTTATAGTTATAATCGATTCCTTTCGCGTCAAGCGTTCTTAAGAAAGCAGCATGATCGGCTTCGATTGACTTTTTAAGAGACTTTCCTTTTACGCTCGAAACGTAAGAAGAAAATTCCCCGTTATAATCTTCGTCTTTTTCGTAAGCCGAATAAAGGTTCTCGCCGTCGAAACCGACGATGACCCAGCGTTCGCCGCTGAATTTTACTTCGGAACTTTTAACGACGTCTTTATCGAAATAGCTTGCGCGAAGATCGTTTGCGTCGATATCCGTCGTTTTGACGAGACTGCCTTTTATCGTTTTAGGCGTGAGATCGGCAGTTTTTGTTTCCGACGGATATGCGGAAGCAAAAACCGTGGAAATACATAACGTCAAAGCCATTACAATCTGCAAAACACCGATGATTTTCTTTTTCCTTTTGTTCATTAGCTCTCCTGTATTCTGCGTTTACAGCCGTTTTTATTCGTTTTATTCACTGTAGATCGACCGCGAAAAATAGCGAATAAATCAATCTGTTTTACGGCTTTTTTGCAAATGAGTATACTTTACATTTTCGCATTATACCACAAATTTAAATAAAAAACAAATGTATTTTATCCGATTTTTCTTTTATTTTTCGTTCTTTGTCCGCGGCGGACTTTCGTTATGATTTTATCACTGAAATTTTATCGTTTTTAAACTTTTGCCATAATGAATAAAACGTGTTTTTATGTATAATTATGCAAAATGCAACTTATTAAGGAATTTATTGTTTGAAAAATATCGATTTTCATCATTTGTTAGAATTAAAAATACTGAATTTTGATTGTTTAAACGGTCATTTAACGAAAATTGTATAAAAAATGCTTATATGCGTTATTAAGAAACGAAATATCGTTTGCATGATTTTCATTTTCTCTTCTTATTTTCGGTAATAAGACAAAAAAAATAATTTCGACGGCAAATTTTTGCCTTTACTTATAAAATTTTTTGTGATATAATGACCGAAATTCAGTTTTTAAGATATTTGAACGCGTGCGCACGCGTGATAAAAGGTAAAAACATATCGGGAAACACAAGAAAAACAAAGGAGAAAAAATGAAAAAAGCGTTAATGTTGATTTTTGCGGCAATTTTTTCGTTGTCGCTCGTTTCCGCTCTTTCGTCCTGTAAAAAAGACGATTCGACTTCCGAAAGCTCTGAAAGCCATTCTTCCCCGTCTTTCGAAACCGAATACATATCGGAACAGCTTTTTTCCGCTCTTACGGGAAAAGCGCGTTACAGCGGAGATTACGTTTACGACCACGTGGTAGACGAATACGATAAAAAGTTCCATATCGAAACGGTTTACGGCGGAGACTACATTTCACAGACCGAAAGCGATAAGGACACGGGCGAAGTTTATTACGACTACGTTTACGGAAAGCAGATCCGCAGACTTACCGTTATAAGCAGAACCATAGACAACAAGATAAGCGTGAACGTTTCCGAAGCCCTTTTCGAGGACTACTACAACCCATTCGATCTGCTTACCGCAAAGGACCTGGCTAAGGTTTCCGAAAATCAATACTCCGTTTACAACAAGGACAAAGCGAAAAAAGCCGCGAGCGCGATTACGGGCTGGACGGAAAATATCAGCGAATTCGTAATTACGTTTGCGGGAGACAAACCGACGAACGCGCATATCGTGACCGATAAAATTTATCGTTTGCAAGGCTCGGAAGAATATTACGTTTCCACTTACGATCTCACGATTTCCGACCACGGCACGGCGGCAGTCGATTCGTTCAAACTTAGCCCCTACCCGCACGATGCCTCACACGACGTTTTGAAAGCCGCGCTCGATAAAGCGGCGGCACAGACGAATTACACCGTGAGACATCAGGGACACGAACCCGGTTACGTCGAACCGGACGGCGGAGAAACCCGCCCCGGCTACGGAGACACCGACTACAAAGTGTACGTTACCGAAGATATGGTTTACGATTCCTACGCGGGCGAAGAACACGGATTTAAGCTTTTAAACAACTACGTTTATCCGTTTACTTACGATTCCAAGACCAAAGAAGTCGTTCTTACCGACCCCGTCGGACAGAATATAAAGGCTTATCAGGCAGAATTCAACGGGTTTAACGTCGAATTGTTCAAACATATCGGCGACGGAGTTTTTATTCCGCAGAACAATGCCGTTTCTTCGATAATCGCTCCTCTTTTCGCCGAAGGAAACGAGTCGACCCAGTATTCCTACGCGGTCGATTTCAAAATTATCCTTAAAAACAACGAACTTTATCAGGTTGTGTTCGAATATCAAACGTACGGTATAACCGAAATCGTTACATTGACTTATGATTTCGGCTCTACTCCGGATTTTTCGTTCCTCGATTTCGAAAACGCGAAAAAAACAAGCGTTCTCGAAGGATATTACGGAGAGTATAAGGACGAAAACGGACATTTCTGCAAGGTAGATAAATCGGGATTTTATCTCGACGGCGAGGAAATCACCGTAACCGATTACGGAAAGACCGAAGACGGCGTGGAATACTTTACGGGCAAATGGAAAAACACCGTAGTTACGATAATGAAATTCAGCTCCAAGCAGCTGCTTATTCAAAGCGATGACTACTCGATAAATTACACCCTCACTTCGGTTGAAAACGACGATATCGTTATCCCCGACAAATTCAAAGGAACGTGGAGCATCACGAATGTCGAAGAAAATCTTAATTACAAAATAATCGTTCAGTCGAGAGCGGTTTTTGTAAACGGCAAATCCACGCCCGTGGTTTCCTACAAGGAAGCCGAAGGCATAACCGTTAAATATAACGACGATACGCTTTATATTCTCGACGTAAATGAGGACGAAGAAGGCAAATTCATAACCGTTCTTCTGATGCACTCCGATTCCACCTACATAAAATTCTCGCTCACACAGACGAGCGCAGACTGCGGCATAGAAATCCCCTCGGAATACGTCGGCACATATCTTTCCGACGACCGCAAATACACGGCGATAATAACCGTCTCCGCGATAACAATAAACGGAACTCAGTTTATTCCCGACTCTTACAGCGATGCAAACGGATTTACGGGAGCTTACGGCGCGGTTACCGATTACTATGTTCAATTCTGGAAAATGAACGGAAAAACCGATAAAGATAAAATAGTTGTCGGCTCGTCCTCGGGCAATCGGATTTTAAAGAGAGTGGCTTCGCCAAAGGAAAACTATCTCGGCACGTGGGAATCCGACCCCGAAATCGAAGCTTATCACTACACCGTTATTTTCACCGAAACCGAACTTATAATAAACGGAGTTAATTACGAAATAAATTTCGACGCGCAGTATGGTTACAAAGTAAACTGGAACGACCCCTCGAGACCGTACACGGCTTATATTCTCTTCTATTATAACCTTTACGGCAACCCGTCGATGATGCTTTACGACGATAACGATTTGATGATCAACCTCTTCAAAAAGGATGCGTCGAAAATTCCGCAGTACTTTATAGGCGTCTGGAAAGGTAAGGACGCGACGAGAAATCTCGACGCGGAAGTTGTGATAGACAAGAACGGCAACATAAAAATCAAAATCGGAAACGGGGCGTACGAAACGGTCGCGGCAACACTTGCGAATAATAAATTTACTTTCGTTAAAGACGGCAAAAACTGGATAATAGACTATTCCGAGTCACAACATACTTTGAACCTCTTCCAAGCTTCGACGATTGACGCGACGCTTAAAAAGACTATCTCCTACACCGTTCCGGAAGCGTTATACGGCTCGTGGAGCGATACTGCGAAAGGCGTTTCCGTTACGATCGCCAAAGACGGCATAAGCTTTACGTTAAGCGGCAAAACAACCGCTATAATCGACGCGGAGATAACTTCAAGCGGCAGCGGCGGCAACGCGGTTTATTACGTTACGTTCACGCTCGGCGAACTTACGTACAGCGCGGAATACGGCACTTACGGCGACGCGTTCGTGATTTACGTTTACAACGCGGACGACGAATACGTAACAAACTATTACCTTGAAAAAGCAAACTGAAAAAGGCTTTAATAATTAAGCCCCGTAAATTTTCGTTTACGAAAATTTACGGGGCTTTTTAGTTTGTTTTACGTTTTTCTTCAAAACTTTTTATTCGTTCTTTTCAGACTTTTCCTTTTCGGAATTTTGAATCGGAAATAAAGATGATAAGAAAAGACACGGCAAGCAAAATCGCCGAAGCGATAGAGAGTAAAAACGCAAATCTTAACATCATCTTCCGAGTATGCCTTTACTCTCATAAGGTCGCGCCCGCAAGAAGAATGCGGCGCTTCGAAATCGTTAAATCCGTGAGTACCGTAAAGCGAAAATCCGTCGTGATGGCGAGTTGTGCGCGTGATATATTTGCACCACGCCGCTTTGTCGTTTTTACAAGTTCTTTCGCTCACGTTTTTTTAACGTTGAAACGCTTGACAATGTTATTGTCTTTTCTTTGTCCGCTTTCGGATTCAGGTGCAGACACCATTCGTCTTTACCTACTACGCCGTAAAGCCGTAAACGAACGAACAAACCAAAACCTGATTCTTAAATCTCTCAATATGTTCGCACATAATTTTTGTTACTTTGTTTTCTTGATACCCCAAGAAATTATGTTCGCGGCAGTGCCGGATTGAGCAGTCTTTACCGTTACGGTAATAACATCTCCCGAAACGTCAAACTCAGCCCACGAGCTGACTTTTGACGGCAATGCATAAGCATAAAGCGATTCATCATGCGCGTATATACTACTCTCTCCTTTTGCCTGATCCCCCGCAGGTCCGTTCATAACGTAAATGACGCCGCTCGGATCTTTTATATACTTGATTCCGTCAATTTCTTCCGTTTTTTCTTCCATTGCTTCGCCGTTTCCGTTTAACGGATATGTACGCGAAACCATATGATCGTGACCTTGCAAGACAATATCGACGCCGCATTCCGCAAAAAGTCCCTTCAATTGATGCGCAAGAGCAAGGGCAATACCGTTTCTAGTATTATCAGATCCCCATTTGCCGACAGAATACATCGGGTTATGCATTGAAACAACAGTCCATTTTTCCGTCTTGTTTTGAAGTTCGTTTTCAAGCCAGGAATATTGAGCGTTAGTTAATCTGCTTCCGTTCAGCTCGTTTGTGTTGAGCATAATAAACTTCACGTTTCCATAACTGAATGAATAGTAAAAACCGAGTTTAGTATTTTTTTGAATCGGAATTTTATAATTGAAACGATTAAACGTTTCGTTGCTTCCGTTTTTATAGGTCGTTTCATGATTACCGGATATTGCCATTACCGGGATTTTTGAGAGATATTTAATGTTCGCATCAAGCATATTATTCCAGTAATTTTGATACTTTGAATACTCGACCACGTCTCCGGTATGTACCATAAATCTCACACTCGGATCTTCCGTCACGCTTTTAAGCACATTCGAAAAAGCCACTCCCGTACCCAATCCGCCGTTTGACTTATTGCCTTCCGCTTGCGAATCGCTGACATGAACAAATTTCCATGAATTTCTTTCAGCCGGATTAACCGATTTTATTTCCGAAAGCTCGGTAAAACTCTCCATATAATTGTCCCCTACCGAATAAATATAATCGGTATCGGGTTTTAATGTAATTTCTGCCTTACATGAATAATATTTTATTGCCGTTTCTACTCCGCCCTTAATCGAGTACGAGTCCGCCACGTCAAAACTTGCCCGAACGCATTTTTCTTCACCGCTTGCCTTTTCTTTTATATTAAGCACGGGACGAGCAGGCTCTGTTTCCGTATTCCATGTAAACCCGTAAACGCAATTTGCCGCATCGTATAAACTCATTGTTAAGTTCGTCGGTTTATAAAGCGATTTATCTGCTTTCTCATACTCTGCAAGGGTTTTACCGTAAGTATAAGTGTCTATTTCGTTCGTGCTTTTTTCTCCGCATGATTTGCATGCCTTTGCAAAAACCTGAGGCTTTGTTTCGGTTGCCTCCGAAACGAGATACTCATCAGTCAGAATCTCTTCGCTGAACGTATGTCCTTTCGCTTTAAGCGTAACCGAATTCAGATCGGTTTCAACATAATCTATACCCTTTTTAAGAAAAATCTTTCCGCAGTCGCAAACGTAATATGCCGAATTTCCGCCCTTTATACAGGTCGGTTTAACCGCTTTTACCAACTCATACTCGTGAACATGAGCGTCGGTTCTTCCGCTGTCGCTTGAGCCGACCGATTGTCCTCCGCCGCTTGACGATGGACTGCATCCAAACATTGAAATTAATATCGCAATCGCAATAAACAGACAAATTAGTTTTTTCATTTTCCTCTTTCCTTTTTATTTTTTTGTTTTCAGAATTTTAGTTCTTTAATTTTTTCTGCTAAATTTTTACCGTAAATCTCCCCGCCTGAAGCGTTTGGATGTAGTTTATCGTAAAAATACTTTTCATCATGCGGAATAAGCGTATCGCCACGAATTATTTTCACATTTTTTAAAGATGCCGAATACTTTTCGATCAACGAACGAATTTCGCATATTTCGTCGAATGCGTCGGGATAATCCGAACGCCAGAGCGGTGTTATAACCAAAACGGGGATATCTCCGTATACCGACGGTAATTTTTCAAAAAACTCCGCAACATATTTCTCTTTATCAGCCCAATAACAAAGATTCGTTCCCATTGCGATAACAACCTTATCCGGAGTAAATTTTTCCAGCGGCATAAGAGAATTTTTGTCGAAATAATACCCGCCTATTCCTTGATTCAAAATCTCGTAATTCAGTATTCGGTTCGCAACGTTTACAAACGTTTGCCCCGTTTCGAAAGTTCCGTATCCTTGCGTAATACTATCGCCTATGAATAAGACTTTTTTACCTTTTTCAACGGCAAAAACGTCCGCATCGGAATAAAAATTCTTAATAGCAATATCCGCGTCGACCGGGAAATACAAAGTTACTTTCTTTTCTCCGTTTTTAAGCAAGTATTCAAGCGTTCCCTCTTCTGCAAGATCCGTAACTTTGTTTTGAGCAAAAAGATTTCCGTTTACATATAAGTCGAAAGTATCTTTACTCGATACGCCTAAAATTTTGTATTCAAAACCGAATTTCGTAGCGTTAGTAGTAAATTCAAGAGTTATCGAACCGTCAAAAGTCGTGCGAACAAAAAAGAAATCGTTGAATTTAAGATATTCACGCTGCTTCTTCGAATAACGCGAAAAACTCATATATCCGTCTTCACAAGGTGAATAATCATAGACGCCGTGGAAGAATTTTTTTAAATCATTGTTATCCATTATCTATTCCTCTGACTATCATAAACGGCGCGGCGAAATATCTGCCGCGCCGTTTGCTCATTTTTCTGTTTTATTTTGCCAACGCTCTTTCAGATAAAAAGCAGCCGATTTTGGTTGTCTTTCTCTGGTAAACACGCCTTTACGGTTTCCGTTTACCCGAATTGTACCTTGCTTTGTCATAAAATCGGCGAAATTCCAAACCAATTCACCCTGAACATAAGGCAATTCGTCGAATATTCTGCAATATTCCCTTAAAAAATCAGTTTGATATTCTTCGGAAAACGCAACCGAAGGCAAAGAATGCATTCCCTCTATTGCCTCTGCACCGAATTCAAACATAATAATAGGTTTCTTAAATTGCTCGTAATACGCTTCTAAATCACGTTTCAAAAGCGGTTCTGCGGCCTTAATATTACCTATTTCGTCATACCAACCGAAATAGCGGTTAAGCCCGATAAAATCCACAAGATCGCCGACCTTATTACCTTCGCAAGCACGCGTAAGTTCTGCAATCGTAACAGGTAAATCGGTAAGAGAGCGAACGTATTCGATTACCTTTGAAAAGTATTCCCTGCCTGTATCCTCATAGGTTGCGGCTTCATTAGCAACGCTTACCATTGCCAGACACGGATGGTTTTTATCTCGTTCCAACATAAGTCTGAGCGATTCTTTATGCAACGCAAGCGTGGTATCGTCAAGCCTGTTTTCGCCATATGTATAGTCGGGCCAATTATTGCATCCCACAGCGGGAACCTCATCAACGACGAGCAATCCGTATTCATCCGCGAGATCCATAATTTCTTCGGCATACGGATAATGACTTGTTCTGAAACAGTTAGCGTTTATCCATTTGAGAAGTTCAAAATCTCTTATATTGACGGCAGAATTATTCCCTTTACCTATAATCGGAAAATCCTCGTGCATTCCGAACCCTTTAAGATAAACCGGGTTATCGTTAACATACAAACATTTATCATCATAAGAAATCTTTCTTATTCCGAATTTCTCATGATAGCAGTCCGTTGCCGTGCGTACTGTAAGGGTATAAAGATATGCGTTTTTTACTTGCCACAAATTCGGATTAACAATATAGAGTTCACCCGTTTCACTCGTAGCCACTGTGTTACCGTTTTCATCCGTAACGGAATATGCCGCTTTTGTTTTGTCACCTTTAAGTTCAACCGAAACCGCATGATAATCATCTTCTGCAACGGTTTTTATTATTATATCATCAATATGTTTTTTTGGCAACGAATATATATATACATCACGATGAATACCGGTATAATTGTAAAAATCGTGATTTATGATTTGTTTCTCTTTTCCAAACAATTTTGAATCGCCGGAAACGGGATATTTACCCAAACGATCATAAACAAACAAATCGTTGCCGTTTACAAGTCTGCCGGACGGCAAAGTGTGATAATCAAGCCTGTTATCTATAATAACCGTAAGCCTGTTTATTTCCTTAAGTTCCGGTAAAAGCAAATCTATGGGTAAAAAAGCCGCATCGCTTCCGCCTATATACTCGCCATTCAAATAAACTCTGCATTTATGACTTGTCGCACCTATACGCAAACGATATTCTCTGTCTTTTTCGAGAGGACATGAAAATTGAGTTTCATATGCGACCTTACCGACATACTCACGCAGATCGATTTCGGTAACAACATCATTCATGCTTGCCGGAACCGACATAAGCCTATAATCTTTTAACGGCTCGACGGGTAAGAACCCGTCGTCGACCGTTTTGAACCTCCATATGCCGTTAATATTAACGGCACTTCTACAAATATTTGTTTGTACTTTCAGCATTATTTTAGTCTTTAATTTTATTTAGTAGTAAAAGTTACGCCGGAAGGTAAACTCTTGATTTCTGTTTCGGGTTTTGCATTGTCGCTGTTGCAACCTATAAGTATATACGAAGCCGCGATGATTTTTACGCCCTCAAACTCGTTTGACGTACATCTGTGTCCGAATAAATTTACGATATTTTTACCCGAAGCGTTTATCGTCACTTTTTTCAGTCTGCTTTCTATCAAAAATCTTGAAGACAATAAACCGACGTCATATTTTATGACATATCCTTTTACTTCTTCCTGTACCTCATATTCGCCGACGTTTACCGTAACGTCAATCAAATCTGCGTCTCTTATCGTATGAGCAAGTAAAGTCGAATTCATAACGCCAAGATAATGAACGTTATCGAACGTAATATTTTTTATTACCGCGCCGGAGCCGATATGACCGAATATTCCGCCTGTGCCTACAGTTATATTCTTAACTTTAAATCCGTTGCCGTCAAGAACGCCTTTGAATCCGGTCGCTCCGTTAGAAGGATTAGAATTATCTCTTATAGCGGTACAAGTTCCGTAATCGGCAAAATCAACGTCGGCGGTGAGAATATAGTAACCCGTAAACGCCTTATAAGCGCCGTCAACCATTTTGAATTCGTCAAAATCGGTTGCTTTTGTAAGAATTTTTGTGCATACGTCGGCAGTCGCTATATAACAGTACTTGTCGGTATAAATAATCATATCCGCAGATACTTTTTCATTTCCGCCGTTAGGCATAAGACTCTTATCGAAAGAAACTACGTTTTCGTTTATTTCCGTGGAAACGGTCGTTCCGTTTAGCGTTATTTCCTCGACCGTTCCGATAAGTCCCGCAGGAACAGTCAACGAACCGTTTTCCCTGCCGACAATTATTCTTTCAGTCAATTCTTTTTCGGGTAATCTTACTACGAGATTTATTTTTACAAGTGTGTCTTCTCCGTTTGCCGTATATTTACCGATGAGCATCGTATTTCCGCGTGCCTTTGCTTTAATCGTATATCCGTTGTCGGCATTTCCCGTTATTTCAGCTTTCGATTCATCGAAATCGGCATTGTAGTCCGCACCCGCATCAAACTCGACTTTTGCGTTTTCTTGTTTGCTACCGTTTATCTGCACGGAAAAATCAAGATTAACGGTATCTTTAAGTCCGAGTTCTCCGTTTTCAGTTACAAGCGTAAGTTTATAAGAACCTTCAAGTCTCTCGAAATCATCTTCGTTTTCGGGTTCTATAACAACTTCGTTTGCATAAACGGTTACGGTGAAAGTCCTTTCGGAAATCGAACCTCTTATTTCAGCGAAAACAGAGAAAGAAGTGAGACCCGCTTTTACGCCTTTTACGGTCAATAAACCGTTTTCGTCAACGTTAGCGGTCGCCACGCCTTCGACTGCATTTTCTGACACAGAAACCGAATACCGGATATTTTCATTGAGTTTGTTACCGTTAAATTCGGCATACAGTTGCGCCTTAAACTCTCCTCCGCCGGCAATACGAATTTCGTTATTTACACCTTTAATACTCGCGCTGTAAGGCGAATCGGAAACTATAACTCTGCATTTTGCGTTTTCTTCGCCGACACTCGCAACGATATCGCAAGCGCCGACGTTTTTAGCCGTAACTATGCCTTTGTCGGTTACAGACGCAATATTTTCATCACTGCTCGTAAACATTGCAACCGAACCGTCAGACGTCGTTGCCACAATGGCAGCCGTTTCATATTTGGTCAATTCGAGCGAAGTTTCGTTAAGCGTAATTGTTACGCTTATCTTTTCGCTGTCGGAAGAACCGGAATCGGAATAATCCGAACCCGAGTTCGAATCGTTATTTTTCTTGCATCCTGCGAGGGACACGGCAAAACATAAAACAATAACGAATATGAGGGATAAAATAACATTTATTTTTCTTTTAGACATATCTTTCACTCCTCGCCGTATCAATCTAAATCCCAATCGGCAAAAACGACGTCCGCCAACTGCCCTTCTTTAAGATGAGTATTTTGCAACGAGTTAAAATCATTATAAAATGCTTTACGAAGAGCTTTTAATTGAGTTTCGTTATAAGTCGAAGCGTAAGTCGTACATAAAACCAATCTCGGGAACTGCGATTCTATAAGGATATTTTTATATAATATCTCATATTTTTCTGGATCGGTTTCCTTATACGGTTCTATCGCTTTATATGCCTTGTCGAAAAGTTCAATCCAATGATTTATCATTCCCTGCGGCCATATTTCTTCGCCGGCAAGTGCATTTGAGTGAACACTGCCGCCTGTTTTGGATTCTTTCGCGCGTTGATTTGCCTGAAGCTCGTTAAAATATTGGCGCATATACGGCTCGGCTTCCGCAAAATAGTTTTTAAACCAGAAATCGACCACTTCGCCGTAATTATAGTTGCAATTAAATTCAAATTTTGCGGCAAGGTAATCTCTTAATTTAGCAAATCCGCTGCAATTCGAATTTTCGTAAGATCCTTCGCTGTAAACGTAACTTGCGTTATAACTCTTGAAGAAGCGCAAATTCTCGGGAATGGTTTCAAAACTGTTATACGGGTAAAAATACATCCAATAATTTACTTCGTAAAGCCAAAGATACATTTTTCCGCCGAGTCCCGCCCATGCTCTTACGGCATTTGCATAAACCTGATTCTCTGTTTCGTAGAAACTATGAACATAATTCGCCGCCGACGCCGCATATTCTACCGAAACGCGATTGTGGCAAACAAGTTTTTCATTATTTCCGTTTTCGTCTTTTTGCAAAACTGCCTGAACCGTTCCGTTTTCGTCTTTTATAAATCTGTAAAGATCGTCGGGTTGCCCTTTTCCTTCCGCATCGTAGATAATATCGCCGTTCGCATTGTGCACGACGGGAGCTTTAACGCCCGTGCCGTAAGCAAGGAGAACTATATTGAATTCCTTGTTTTCGGGGAAGCCGTCTCTTATTGCCTGAGCCGAATCAAGGTATTCGTTAACCTTATCGGCAACGTCGTTCGTAAAAGTAAGCATCGCGCCGGAAATTGTGTTTCCGTAATGCTCATAGGATTGACGGCAGGCATCGCAGGAACAATGCGTAACGTCGTTATAGCCTAACAATACGTCGTTTTGCGAAATTCTGATGTTATCGACGCTCGGTTTTGCCTTCATAAAACCGATTATGGCATTTGCATAGGTTTCCGTCATCGCATTGTATTCCGACTCGTCTCCGTGCGCGGTAAAGCAAGGCTGCCACTGATTGTTTTTAAGTTTTCCGTTTTCAATCTCCATTGTATCGGAAAACCAAAGAGGATGAGCGGCTTTTTCGGCATTCGTGGTAAAATCGGTTATATTATGAACGGCATTAGTACCCGTATTCATAATAAGTTCCCCGGTAGAAAATCCCATATCGTACTTTTTAGCCGAAGTCATCTTATTACTCGCTACACGGTAAGCATAATCGGGTGCTTCGACTATATCCATAGTCGGAATAACCCCGTCCGTCTTGGTAAACACGACCATATCGGCGGACAGTTTTTCGTAGCCTAAAACATATTTCAGAAACGCTATCGCGCCCATCTGATAACCGCGGTCGGAATAAGCCTGAATAAATACGCTCTCCTCGACTGTAGTAACCATATACCCCGAAACTCCGAGTTCGGAATAATCTGGTAAAGAAAGCCCTGCTTCTTCAAATGCTCTGTCGTTACCGACAAATATATACTTTCCGCCGACTTCGCCTTCGGATGCCTCGGGAACATCGACCTTGCTTGCGGCAACGGTCTGTCTTTGTATAAGACTTATCGCTCCCGACGTCTGCCAATCTCCGCCGACTATTTTATATTCGGTCGAGCCGTTTTTTACATATGTGCCGACAGGCTTATTATAATTAACATTCACATTATGCAGCGAATTCGTAACATAATGAGCGCCGTCTGCCGTTGCCGGCGATATCGGAGACGGAATACTTCCGCCATCCGACTGACTACCGCTGTTATCGCCTTTCTTGCAAGCAGTAAGACCTAATACGACACTGCCGGAAAGACACAATGCGGTTAATAAAGAAATTATTTTTTTACCTTTCATCTTTTTTCTCCTTATTCTACCGTAACGACAAACGATCTGGTCGATATGTTACCAAACTCATCGCTTACCGAAATATACATAACGTATTTGCCGGCTTTTGTCGTTTTGAACGCATTAGAACTACCGTCAAGTATTGTCATTTTTCCTTCGGTGTTTATAACGTATTTTGTAACGATAAGTTTATCCGAAGCCGTTACGTTATCCGTTGCCGTAAAGTTCGGAAGAATAATCGTATCGCCCGCTTTTGCGGTTTTTGTATATCCCGAAGTTATCTCGATTACCGGAGCCTCTGTGTCGATAACGTTAATGAAAGCAGTGAATTTTCTGCTGCCTACCGCCCAATTCTCTTTATTTGCCGTATATTTTGCGTTCCAGACTCCGTATTTATCGAGTTTTATGACATACTCCTTGCCTGCGTCGACGTTTTCAAGCCGTACGCCGTTAATATCCGTCGCAATATTGCCTTCACCGTTATAAACCGAAAGTTTAACTGAAACATTTGGAGAAAACGTATCGCCTGCCGTAACGGAACGAAGAATGTATTCATCGCCTATATTATAGTTTCCGCCGTAATCTCCGTTAATTTTTATGGTCGGCTTCGCATAATCGCCCGTATCGGAAGAAAGCACGTTGCCTGAAACAGCATCTATTTTATATTCCGCGCCTCGTGAAGCGTTTTCGACTGCAAAATCGAAGTATATTTTACCAGACGGGAAACCGTTGAATGTTTCGCCGTTATCGTATTTGCTTATGGGAACATTGGTCTTATTAAACGAGAACTTGCCGCTCTTATAACCAACCCTTATACCTTCAACACCCGAAGTTAAAACAGTTTTGAGATCGAGAGCGAAGTCGCCGTTTGCTATCGTTGTTCCTGTTGAACTCAACGTTATGTTCAACGTTGCCGATATTGCGGGATTCATCGAATCTTTAAGCGCAATTTTTATACCGCCGAACTTGGTAAGTTTAGCAAAAGTGGTAAATTCAACCGAGAATGCGTCGGCAACCTGTGCGTTTGCAAAGGTCCATTTTACTTCTGCCGCAGCCCTCTCAATTGCGATAAGAACGCCCTTTTCGAACTCGTTTCCGTTATCGTCTACATAACTCGTAATAAAACCGTTGCCGTAGAAATATTCCGAACAATTTATTTCCTGATCGTCACGAATTTTCAACACAGCAACTTCCGTAGTTCCGTTGTTGTACTCTTCTTTTCCGCAATAATACGTTATTTTTACCTTATCTTTGCTATTTCTGACCGCAGGTATAAACGTTTCTCCTGAAGTATACGTTTCGGTTTTTCCGTTTTGATACTCTACTTTAACCGAACATAGTTTCTTCTCCTGCTTGCCCGACGAATAGTCGTCGCAGTAAAGTTCCGGTAAAAGATATTCCGATCCTTCGATAAAAACAGGCGCGAGGCTTACCGACTCGTTAAAAAACGGCTCTTCGCTTGCAACGGCGTTGATTGTAACAGACGCTTTCCCCGTATTGCCGACATAATCGGTCGCAGTGTAAGTAACGGTCCATTCGCCGTCTTTTTCAAATCTGAAACCTTGAGTCACTTCAAAAGTTTCACCGTCATGAGTGGCTGTTATTATTATATTCTTATCGCCGCTGCCGCCACTGACTTCAGCGCCGCTAAAATCAACGGGATAACCGAGTTTTACTTGATTTCCTATATCGGGTAACTTTATAAAGCTTATCGGGGCAATTTCCCCGCCTGCGTGCATAATGTACACTTCTTCGCTTTCATTACCGGAATAGTCTTTTACCTTGTAAACAATCGCATAATATCCGGTTTTTTCCGGCACAAACGCGCCGTTAATGATACTTATTGAAACAGGATAAGCCGACGAGTAATTATAATATACGTTAACGTCGGGAACGAGTTCACCCGAATAATCGTCATACGCAGTGACCGTGGGCAACGTATAAGCTCTGCCGACAACGCCTTCAGGCATTTTCTCATAAGGAGTATTTACCGTAATAACCGGCGAATCGTTATCGGAGAAAGAGTTCCCCTTTATATCGACGCCGAGAACTTCGGTCAAACAGAAATTAGCCGTAGTCGACGAATATCCGGAAGCGGAAAGGCTTAAACGAACCTTATCGCTCTTGAATCCCGTCCATACATCTTTGTAATAATCAACACTGTTAAGTTGCGAAACAAGATTTCCTTGAGCCGAGATTTTCGTTGTCTGCGCATCGAAGGAAGCAGAAATAAGCCACTTATCGGGAGCAATAGGCGTAGCCGCCCCACCCCACTTAAGATTTACGCCATCATCGGAGTTAAACTGCGCAACCCATGAGCCTAAAATAAGCGTCCCCTTTCCGTTGTTTACCTCAAGCCCGCTCGACCGCTCGTAACCCGTCATTACCTGACCTTGACCTGCGGCAGCAATACACATCTGTCCGAGTGAGTTACCGTTTATCGTCCACCGCATTATATCTATGTTGACGTAAATCGACGAATCAAGCGCATCTGTTAACGTAAGAGTTAGTTTATCGAAATCTGCCGTACCGCGTTTATCGGGAGTGATAAAACCCTCGATAATGTTATTTGTAGCCGTTAAATCGGAAACGTCGATAAGTTTTGTAAAGGACAGCGTATCACCCTTCGCCAAACGAACCTGAAGACCTTCGGAGTTTGCTTCGAACTCCGTATATTTCCCATATACGGCAGAACTCTCCGCTCCGCCCATACTGTATGCCGTGTATCCGACGTTAAAATCGAATGTTTTAACGTAAATTTTACCGCCGTCAATCGCCATGTATTTTACGCCGTATTTCCCCGCCTGAGACAAACGAACCTCATCGCTTCCGTAATTCGTTCCGTCCGGGAATTCAACTACCGACGTAGCTTTCAGTTCTTTACCGTTTACGCTTAAAACGTAATCGGGTACTTTAAGCGTTTCACCGAAAACATAATTCTGTTTTATCTCGCCGCCTTTCCACTCTTCGGCGTGCGCTTTTTCTATTCCGACCACGCCTATCGCCGTAGCCGAAATCGCCGTAAACGCGAGCGCGGTTACGGCAAACAATTTCAGTTTATTTTTCAAACTTTTATTTTTTGTATCTTTTTTCATCATATCTCTCTTAAAAATATTATCCTTTTACTCCGCCAACCGTTAAATTCCCGAGCAACCGTTTATGGAAGCAAAGGAATATTATGAGTACCGGAAGTAAAAACATCATCGGCGCTGCCATTTTTACAGGCATTTTTGCAAAGTAGTTAAACGAACTGCTCTTTATCCAGTA
This sequence comes from uncultured Clostridia bacterium, assembly GCA_934271735.1. Lineage (GTDB taxonomy): Bacteria > Bacillota > Clostridia > Christensenellales > Borkfalkiaceae > UBA10281. Next base: position 66,978 of record CAKQSB010000008.1, read on the forward strand.
CAACGCTTCCGATATAGTCGGATGTGTGGGAAGATAAAGCATCGGCGTCTGAAAGTCGTTCCAATAAGTCACGAACATAATCAGCAACACCGTAAAGAAAGTATTTTTTGCAAGAGGTAACGAAATTCTCGTCATTATGCAAAAATCGCTTGCCCCGTCTATTTCCGCCGCCTCACTGTAAGCCTCCGGAATAGATGAGAACACTTCGTGAAACACAAGAAAGTAAAGTCCTAAGAAACCCGACTTAAGTATCCACATTCCGAACATATGATCGTAAATACCCATTCTGATTACTACCTGCAATTCGGAAGCCTGACTGCCGACTATGGGGACGACCATACATACGAGAACCGTACCGTAAACGACCTTTGAAAATTTATATTTATATCTCGCGCAAAGATATGCCGTTATGCAAGGCACGAGCGTTGCAACGAAAGCACTGCCGACGGAATATAAAACCGAGTTCAGAATCATATTCCCGGCGGATATAACCGTCTTTACTCCGTCAATAAGTTTTTCTACCTTGTACTCGTTTAAGACGTAAGAAAAATTATCGAAATACCATGGATTCGGTAAGCCGTATTTATTGCCGAGAAAATCGTTCGGATCTTTCAGTGAAGTAAGGAATGCCCAAACTAACCATATTATCAACACAGCGCAATAAAAGCCGAGTATTATCGCCATCGTTATCGTTAAAGGCGACATTCTCTCTCTCGTTACGCCATGTTTACGTTTTAATTTTTTCACGCTCAGTCCTCCTTCGGTCCGTATTTATCGAGCAGATGCTTAACTAAAAACGTAAGCGGTACCGCTACTGCCGTAATCATAAGTCCGAGTGACGCAATCGTCGGATATTCCGACATGTTCTGTTTTGCCGTGTAGGTTTTTACGTAAAGCAAATATCCCAAAGTCATCGTTTCGTTGTTCGGCGTCGTCCCGAAGAAAATAAAGTCGTTAATCTGATTAGTAAATATTCCCGCGACGCCCGTTACAAGGAAAACGGAAACCGTCGAAAACGACATCGGTAAAACGATGTACCAAAACTCTTTAATTCCGCTCGCACCATCCAGGTGTGCCGATTCTATAACCTCTGTCGAAATGGAAGACATTTTATTGGCATACATTAAAACCGAAGTTGCAAAACCTATAAAAATATTATAAAACATTACGGTCGCAAATCGTCTGTCAATGCTGAAAAAGTCTATTTTTCGATCCATATCGAACAGTTTTTTGAGTATATCTGCCAAGACGTTGTTCATAAAAGAAGTATAAATACTTACCAAAACTATGCTTGACAATATGGACGGCAAAAAGAGCATAACTCTGAAGAATCCCGATGCAGGCAGTTTCTTGAATATGTAATACGAGAAAAACAATCCGAGCGGCACGCCCACAACGAGAGTAATCAGATACACCTTAAGCGACACCCCCGCCGCAGTTATCATTTGTTCAAACATCGTAGGATCTTTGAACCAACGCGTAAAATTGTCGAGAGTCCAACCAAATTTGGTATAATCGTATACATCTATATTCTTAAACGACAACAGAATCGAGTTGAAGTTTACAAAAAGATAGAATATCACGAATTGCAAAACAGGATACGCCATAAACGCGCAGTAGAATATAAGTTTTTTATTCGAACGCGAACGGGCGCTGTTTTTTTCGGCCATTTTTATACCTCTTTCCAGAAAGCAGAACCTCTCTTCTTCCAGTATGCATAACTCTTCAGGAAATAATCTTCTGCGCTCTTTGCGCTTACGCCGTCTTTCAAAATCGTCACGGGGGTACCGGGTTGTACGCCGATAGTGTTAATCTTGGTAGGCATCAAGTCGCTTCGGTTTTTGAGATAGAACGGAGCGTTGGAATAATAACTGAATGTTTCCGCTTTTTTATTATAGTTTATAAGGGTTTTCGTGAAGTAGTTTGCTTTATTGTAAGTTTCAGTGCTTACTTCATAATCAAAATCCTTAAGAGCATGGGTTATATCGGTAAATTTATCGAGAGCTTCGTTACTGCAAGCATACTGAACGAAATCGAGCGCAGCCTGTTTTTTCGTTCCGAGATTTGCTTTCACGCAAACCGCAGCTTCAAGATAATCGAGGAATACCTTATTTCCTTCCGCAAGTTTCTCGGTGTTAGCCTTCGGAAGAGACATCCAACCGAATTTACGATTTTGTTTTGAATATTTCTCATCCTTTTTTGCCATATTGTTAAAAACAACGTTGGCCTCGGCTTCCCACCAGGATCCGTCTACATACATAGCATACTTCTCGTCCGAAACAGACATATCGGTGCCGGATTTAAGGAACATTTCCTGAGCGTCGGTCTGCGTGAACGCAGTATTAAAACCGTCTTCATTGTAGTAGTCTTCTTTGGAAACCATACGTTTTACAAAGTCGAGCGCATAATACTTACCTGCCTGACGGAACACGTCATATCCGTTAGTATAATCAATCGTTGCGCTTTCGATAACAGGTTCGCCGTTTTCCTTTATAACCGCAGTTCCGTCGCTGTTAAGCTTAATCAGATCGGTAGCGTTGCCTTTGAAAGACATATTGAGTTCCATTTGATCGAGACCTTCGTATTCCGCTACTAAAGCATTGTAAAGAATGTTGATATAATAATCGGAAAAAGTTCCGGGAAGCATAAACGGAGTAACGCCTCTCTTCAGCATTTGTCCGCAGAGATAAAAGAATTCGTCATACGTTGCGGGAAGTCCGTCATCCATAGAATAGTCAATACCGTTTTCCGTTCCCGTTTTTCCGTCCGGTCCCTTGCTCTTGTTCGGGTTGGTTTTGCTTATGAGCGAGGTCGTTTCGGAATCCGAAATATAAAATCCGTATTCGTCGAAAATTTCCACGTTATAAATAAGCCCCATCGCTCCCTTGTAGTGAGGAAGCGCGTAATATTTTTCCTGTACGCCTTCCGACGTAACGCCGCCGAAATACGAAATCTGCTTATCGTTCATTTTGGAACGAATAGTTTTACTATCGTATTTACTCGTATTAGTGACAATGCTCGTCAAATCTTCAAGCGCGCCGCTCTGACGCCAAGCATAATAATCTCCGCCTTCCATAAAAAATACATCAAAGTTGGAATTCTTTATGTCATCCGAAGACCATTGCTTCATTGCTCCCTCATGGCGAACCTGAACGCCTTTTTTGCCTTCTTCGTAGACAACGTCTTTATGTGCTTCTTCGAAGTCCGCTTCGAGCTGATATAACCACTCGTCCTTAAAACCCGCATTGTAAGTCCAGACATAAATCTGCGTCTTGGATTCGTCGTATGCTTTGTCCGAATGACCGCCGTCACTGCTTCCGCCGCCGGAATTCGGGCTGCCGCAACCGACAACCGAGATTACCGATGTCAGCGCAATACCCATCGCCAAAACCGATGCAAACAATTTATTTTTTTTCATCACAATTTACTCCTTCTGCCTATGGCACAGAATATGCCGCAGCATAGTTTTCTTATCTTTATTATAATACATACTGCAGTTGCTGTCCATACTCATACTTATTATTTTTTACGAATTTCTATTGTCTTTATTTTTCGTTTTACTTTTCCGCTCCTTTATGGTATATTTATATCGGAGGGCAATATGGCAGTTGTAACATATAACAATTTCAGTTTTCATATCCAGCATAACGGCTACCCCGTAATGCATGACCACCTCGGCACATATGAATTTATATTCGTTTTAAGCGGAGAAATTCTGCATAAAATCAACGGCAGAAAAGAAATATTAGAGCAAAATACCCTTTGTTTTCTTACACCGACAGATAAACACGCCCTTGAAAAGAATACCGACGACGCTATTTATATCAGTTTATCTATCGTCCAAGAACATTTTGAAAAACTGCTTGAATGGATTTCTCAGGACATACAACGGCGAGCGTTTAACAATTATGAAAGAATAATAATTTCTTCGGATGCCGCAGCGGATATAACAAAATTGACGAATAAGGCGCTTACTTCGGAACCCGCCGTTCATTACGAATTTCTACATCTCATAACTTGTATTCTGGTACGTAAAATAATAACTTATCATTACGGCAGTGCAATTACGAAAAACTATCATCACGCCGTTGAAAAATTTATAAGATTGCTCGACGACAAAAAGAATTTATCAATTCCGCTTGACAAACTCGTATGGCAAACCGGATATTCCTACACTCACCTGAACAAACTGTTTTTACAGGATACCGGCGTAAGCGTCGGCAAATTTTTCAGTAAAAGAAAATTAGATTATGCTCTTACCGCAATAAAGTGTTCAGACGAATCTTTACAATCAGTATCCGATACGCTTGGTTTTTCTACCTATTCGCATTTTTCCTCGTTTTTTAAAAAATGCACAGGCTATTCCCCGTTACAATACAGACAAAGTTCAGCCGCCTCGTTTATTATTTGAAGACAAAAGCCGCAACAAAATTGCGGCTTCGTTTTTATATTTAAGTATTGCAGAAAAACAATAAGCGTGCATTACGACGAGTATTTTTTATACGCCAAACGTCGGCACGTTTTTTCAGTCATTTTTTTAACTTTCAGTCTGAAAATCAAATAAACCGCAGCGACAACAACGCATACCGCGCTTAATGCGGCAAGCAGCAAAAACACTGCGTTCCACCCGAATCTATCGGCAAACGCGCCCAAACCATAAGCACTTAATGTGTTCCCGACATAACAAAGCCCGTTCATAATTCCGGCAAGCAATCCCGCGTTTAACTCTTTTTTCAGATATAGCGGAGCCACACTTGTTATAATATTGTTAGCGGAAGAAGTCAGAAGCGACACTCCGGCAAGGCAAACAAGCGTTACAACTACGCCATAGACGCCTTCACCCGCCAACGTTAAGCAGAAAGTTAAAACCGCAGTTACGGCAAACGCTATCCCGCACAAGTCTACAAAATCATGAACTTTCTTGTTAAGAGCAACCGCAACAGACGTGCCGAACAGTGCAAGCATCGGCATTACGAGCGTTAAAATAATACCGATCGAATCGGGAACTCCGTATTGCTCTTTGAGTATTGCAGGAACCCAAGTCGTCAAACCGTCTTTGACAAGATTGGTTATAATGGCGAAAAAACCAAGCAAAACTATGGAAATAAACATTACTTTGCTTATTTTTTGCTTGCTGTTTCGCTTTTCTTCGCTTGTTTCCGAAACTATGTTTTCGTCCGATTTTTCAGCAACGCACGCTTTAGTCAGTTTATCGTAAAAGCATATCCAAAAAAAAGCAATCGCAGGCAAAATAACCGACGCAAGATAAAATATTATGCGATAATTGCCGATTGCGACAAAGAGAGCGGAAAGCCCGTAAACGACAAAAGTCCCTACCGCAACGGTCGTTCCCATTGTCACGACAACTTTAGGAGAATAATCGGCTTTAAGCGTTTCGGATAATAGTCTGATAAGCGACGGCCACAATACAGACAAAGCCGCGCCGTTTATAAGCCATAAAAATCTAATGACAACAAAATTTCTTATAATACCGACCGACAAATTGCAAGCCGCAGATATAAGCAAAACACAAAACACAAGGTATTTAAGATTATATTTTTTGCAAAAAATACCGTTTATTATCTGCCCGGCACCATAGGCAAAAAAGAAAAACGTGCTTGCCATACCCGCCATTGCATGCGTGACGTTAAAATCTTTCTCAATATTAACGATATTCGCGCTATAGCCTAACTTTCCTATGTAGGAGCAAACATATACAAGCCAACAAATCAGCAATAGTACGGCGGCAGATTTACTCATCCCGATTTTATTCTGTTTAGTTTTACCCGTCATAAAATCACCTTACAAGTTCCGAAACCGCTGACGTAATGTCTTTTCACGCCTAAAAGATCCATCCATTTCCGCGTAAGCGCAGTACCGTACATTCTTATTCTCCCCGCTTTTTTAAGCGCTTCCCCGTCGGAAAGGTAATCGGGGATTTCCGCTTCTTCGTACAGCCACTTCGGCGCGCACCAAAAACACGCTTCGGGCATTATTTCGGCATACACTTCCATAGATACGTTCATATGCCCGTGATGAGCCATCTGGCAGTAATCTGCCTTTAACATATCTTTGCTTTCGCGGAACAATACGTCACCGCCATCGGGACCGAGATCGCCTAAAAATATAACCGATTTATTCTCACCCGACAACTTGAACACAAGAGACGCATCGTTCATAAGATTCGCGTAAAGCCCGCCGGTATAAGAATATAAAATATCGATAGTTATTTCATCTACTATTATTTTATCTCCCTTTTTAACAATACGGGCTTTGTCGATAAATTTATCTTTAACCGCATTGAACGAGGGGATCATTTCGTTTAATTCTTCACGGAAATACTGAAGATCGGGAACATCGGTTATAGCGATAAGTTCGTCATAATCGGGGAAATTATAATATACTGCCTCTATATCGAAGTCCGCGCCGCCGTTTTCGGCCATTTCATACACGAAACCGTCGATGTGGTCGCTGTGCGCGTGCGTTAAAATCCACGCCGAAACATGCCTGCCGTCAACGTATTTTTTCAGAAGCGGCATATCTTCCCGCCTGCCGCCGTCTACGATTATTACGTTATTTTTCTTTGTAACGATAACGAAACTCATCATAAACTCGCTCGTTTCCGTCAACATATACATTTCCGTATTCATTTTATCTCTTCAAATTTTATTTTTATGGTATTTTCGATTTTACCTAACCCGACATCGTTAAAATGAGCCTCACCGTCGCCGTAACCAAGAATAGCAAAACGCGTATCGGGATAAATCACGTTGTTCTCGAAATAAACTTCACCGCAAACTTTTTCGGCTTCAGCGGCTGTATATTCTTTACCGCCCGCAATATAACGAAAGTTTACGGGAAAAGTCTGACCTTCGCCCGCGCTCGAAAACTCTATGTATTCAATTTCCTTATCCGAATTTCCGAGCAAAAACATAAGAGTATAAACGCCGCCGCACTCGAAACCCGTATAACTCGGTTTTATTCCGCCGGAATACAACGTTTTTTCATCTTCACCCGTAAATTTAACTTTTATCCGAGCGTTTGGCGTACCGAAGCCGTCGTGCATCATAAAGTCGCCGTATAAAACGCCGTTTTGATCGGCGCATTCGATTGCCGAACGTATATTGTAAAGAGTTTTATAAAAGTTAACGTATTTATCCGCATAATCTTTGCGCGGAACTATTGCCGAACGAAATTTCTCTTTAAGATACGATGACAAATCTTCGCTCGCCCGATATAGATTTTTTGCGCAATCGATGTTACTAACGCCAGATTTTATAGCGTTTTTTCCGCTAAGACAATCTCTTCCGCATCCATAAACCGTAAACAATTCGTCGGTTGCTTTTTCGGTAATTACTTTCGCGTATAATTCCATAAACGAGCGGCAGAGATCAATGCGCACGTCTCTGCAAAACGCATCGATATTATCCCTCGTTTTCAATAGTTCCGATTGCAAAGTTCTGACAACATCGGCTAAATTATCACGGAATTGATTTTTTACAAAGAAATCCGATTCCGCCATCGCCGTGCTTATATACGCAGAATAATACATAGGAACGTCTATGGAAAGAAGTTTTTCGGCAATGGCAACACTCCCCGTAACTTCCGTATAAACGTTCAGAAAATCGTCTTCGGTTATTCTACCGGACCAAAGCCTGCCAGCCGCCGCCATAATAGGATAAGTACATAAGTAAAAAGAAGATGATTTTTCCCATGATGTGGCAACTGCGCCCATAGGACTGTATTTCATAGCATAACGAGTCAAAGTTTTTACGTTATACGCAGAAGAATATTCGCCCATATACGCACAGAACAGATAGTTAAAACCCAACTTGTCATAGAGGTAAAACCAATCCTTTTTAACTCTCCCCGTCCAATGTCCGGCGGGAAGATCGCTTACAAAATAGTAATTCCAATTACAAAGAATTATATCGCGGGGAAGTTCGCGAAGAATGTCGGCGTACTCGAAAAAATCATCCCACATCATCATCGTTTTACCGAGTTTTTTTACAAGAGCATACGAACGCAAAATATGCTTTAAGAACATTTGCGCTTTGCTTTCACCGCGTTTTATTCTATCCCTGCAACGCGGGCATACGGCAAAATCGAAAGGCTCGTCAAGCCCCATATGAATATACGGCGAAGTGAATACGGACGATACTTCCGAAATATACTTTTCAAAAAACTCATACAGTTTTTCGTTTGACGAGCAACCGCACGTACCGCGCAAAGTCGATGCAAAACCTCTGCCCTCTTTCTGTTCGTTTTCGCATTCGCTCAAATCTTCAAGTTGCGGGTAGGCAAACATCTTTTCCATATGCCCGAGATTTTCAAACACGGGAATAAGCGAAACGCCCTTTTCGTCGCCGTATTTCACAATCTCGCACATTTCGTCGAGCGAATAAGTGTCGTCTTTATCGAAAAACTCCGTCTCGCTCGTGCGCACCGCATTTTCGAGGTAACAAAGCATTGCATTGTATCCGTTGTTAAATGCAAAATCTATGTACTCTTTAATAAACGGTATATTTTCCTTTTGTCTTGCCAGATCTATCTGCGCGCAGATAAGTTTCATTTCTTTCCTCTTGAAAAATAGTAAGGGGCGGACTTATTATTAAGCCCGCCCGCATAAAGACTTTTTATTGAATTAAGCGGCTATTTCTTCGTTTATCGTAACTCCGTTTATAGGATAGTTTTTAACGTCCATAGGAGCTTCTTTTACGGCATCGCCTATTTGTTCACCGTCGATTCTGCCCCAATAATGAACTTTCTTCGCATTTACTATTACGTTTTCACAAGCAACGTAGTTACCGTCTTTAACATTCGTCTGCGGATTTCTCTTAATCCAATATCCGAACAACGAATAAATTTCTTGTCCTGCTGCGTTTACGGTTAAGTCCTTAAATGAACTATATTGCAACTTTCGTCCGATAATAAATCCATACTGCCCGCTCGTTATATCCTTTTCGGTTGCGGCGCACGATTTAACGTTTATAGTAATATTTTCAAATTTAGAAGATTCAGCCATAAACGCTAATACGCTCACGAATTCCTTACCCGTATAAAAAACGTCTTCGAATACTACGTTTTTAACGGTTGCGTTTTTAATTTTCCCGAACAATCCATATCTACCGCCGTCGGAATCGCTACCCGTATTGTAGTTTTTAATCTTGTGTCCCATACCGTCAAAAGTACCGGCAAAGAATGCAGAAGAACCATATATCGTATTGTCGTTCCAAGCAAGGCTATGCGCGGGATACTGAACCCATTCGGGCAAAGCAAGAGCCGTATTTTCAAAGTCTATATCGTTTGCGAGCACAAAATAGCCGTAAGTCGCGGTTTTATCTGTAATGTTTTCTTTGAATTCGGTAGCCGAGGTTATTGCTTTGGTAACTATGAGAACCTTAACGGAAAGAATATTGACCGCTTTATCTTTCTGCATAGTAACCTCTACGTCTCTCTCGCCTATTGCGCCCGCAGAGAAAAACGTTACAGGAATGATAAGTTTGTTTTCTGCAACGGTTGCGCCTTCGATTTTTTCGCCGTTGAACTTGACGCCTACAAGCGTTCCGTAATCGTTACCGAGATCGATTTCGATATTACCGGTAGCGCCGACGACCTGTTCGGCAAGCGTCTTTGTGGTATCGGCGACTTTGAGGTCAACAACAAAACGATTGCCGTTATTCGTTATCTCGATTTCATTTATAACGTCTTTGTTATAAGTAAGTTCCGTCATCGGGTAATCTGCCGGAGTCATAGCAGGATCGCCGTCTCCGTCAAGTCTTCCCCAATAAGTTATTTCTCTTGCGTTTACGACAAAGTTTTCACAAGTAATAATTGCGCCGTTGTCGTCTGCCGCCCCCGAACGTTTAATCCACCAACCGAACAAAGCAGAAATCGTGTTGCCGCTTGCGTTTACGGTAAAGTTTTTATAAACGTTTTTGTTTGCATAAGCGCCGCATATAAATCCGCGACCATTAAGCGTTCCGTCCGACGGAGAAACAAGACTTCCCGTAAGAGAAGTTTTTTCGACGTTAATAGTTATATTGTCAAAAGTAACGTTTGCAATGCTGTGTCCGAAAATGTTGGCGTTTACGACGCCGTTGTCATGCCAGACATTATCAACGACAATGTTTTTGATTGTAGATTTAACAGCACCCTTGTCGTCGGTTATAAGGAATAAACCGAACGGATTAGCCGTGTTAAAGTTTTTAAGAGCATAACCTCTTCCGTCAAAAGTTCCTGCGAAACCTATTTTTCCGTTAACCTGATTCGCTTTATGCGCAAAACTCGAAGTATTTGCTCCTTCTGCAAATGCGGGATCACGAAGCGCTTCATGATTAAAGTCGATATCTCCAGCCAGAATGTAGTAACCGTAAACGCCGCTTGCACCGTCATCGTCTTCGGCAACTCTTTTGTTCAGCGAAATAGGATCTCTTAAAAGAGTGTTCCATTCTTCTACGCTTGAAATAACTCGCGTTGCAACCGTAACATGAAGCGTAAGTTTATAAACTCCGCTTTCGCATTCGACAACGCATAATATAATTTGTTCGCCGACATCTTCGGTTGTAAACGTATCTTTCGGAAGAGTAAGAACGCCGCCCGTGAGCGTTACGTTTTCGACTTCGAATCTGCCGAACTTAACCGACAACAAATTTCCGTTGTACGCATCACCGAGATTTACGGTAAAGTTTTCTGCTCCGATTTCCTGATTTTCGGTTAAAACGTTTGTTTTCTGAACTTTAAGGTCGATTTCGAATGTTTTTCTTTCCGTTTCGTTTTCGCTGTTTACCTTATAAAGATCTTTAGCAACTACCTCTATGCTTTCACCGCATTCACAAGCATACGAATCTCCGTCAAGCACAAACTCATGCTCGTTTTCGACTTGCGCACCACACTCCTCGCATACCTTCCAATGTTTATCGGCATCGTGGCCGGCATAATCAGCACCTAATGTATGACTCTGATTTTCTATAACGTGTGTCGCGTCGTTTTTGCAAACTCCGTTATGCGTTCCGTCGCCGTTGTCGGTATAAACATAATCATGCCCCGTTGCGGCGATTTCTTCTTCCGTCTTATAACCGCAAACCGAACATTCTTTATGCTTTTTACCTTTTTCGGTGCATGTTGCGGCATTGTCCGTCACCCATTCGCCGAACGCGTGATCTGCAACTTCAAGTTTTTCGCCGTCTTCGGCGCAGACCTTCCAATGTTGACTTGCATCCGATTGCCATTCTCCGCTCGCAATATGTTCATGCGAGCTTTGACTTTGATCGCTACTGTCGCTAAAATCACAAGCAACGGCAAACGAGCATGCAATCGCAATGATTAAAGCAGTAAAAAGAGTTCTCAATAGAGCTTTCCTCATATTCCCTCCATTAGCTATGGTATATTTTCTGCCAAACATCCGATTTGGCACATAAATTGTAACACAAGCCAAAATCGTAAGTAAATATTCTTTTCTACTATTTTTTACGAATTTCTACTATTTACCCCAACCGACATTTATTTTTATTTACTTATTTATGCGGAAGCATTAAAATGAATAATGTCAAAAAAATCCTACTAAGGACGAGTATTATATGGCAACCGATTACAAAGATTATTACGAATTTAACGATCAAACAAACGAGGTGATTTTTCACCGCCACGATATGCCGTCGCCCTGGATGAATTACCTCACGAACGGTACGTTTTTTACCATGATTTCGCAGGCGGGAGGCTCGCTCAGCTGGTATAAATCGCCGGAAATTTGGCGTATAGGCAGATATAATTTCTACAATCTGCCCACCGATGGCAACGGTTTGTTTATCTATATCAAGGATAAAAGGACAGGCGAAATGTGGAATCCGACCGTTATCCCCTGCGACGTTAAACCCGATAAGTGGTACTCGGCGCACGGCTTCGGTTACACTCGTTTTCACGCCGAAAAAGACGGTGTGGCGGTTGATTTGAACTGCTTTGTGGGAACTGAAAACGTTCTTATTTACGATATGAATATTTCCGCCGAAACCCCACGAGAAATAAGCGTTTTCGCATGCCGCGAAATGGGACTTATGGAATACCTTCGCGAGGTGCAATGGCAGTGCTACTGCAAGGCGAGCAACAATATTTTATACGACGAGAAAACGGACAGCCTTTCATACGAATATTTCGTGGACGCGCAGGCCCGCCCCGACGAAACGCCTAAAGTGTTTTTCGCCGCGAATATGCGCTCGGTTTCGCACGACGGTAGCCGCAAAAGTTTTATGGGCAGTTACCGCGACTTTAAAAACCCGATTTCACTCGAACGCGGTTCCTGCGGCAACAGCGACCTTAAAGGCGGCGAAGCGTTGTTCGCAATGCAGTTCGATTTGACGGTAAACGAAAAACCGCAGAATTTAAGCGTGTTTTTAGGTACTTACGGTCAAACCGAAAGAGTAGAACCGTTGCTTGAAAAACTGCGTAAAATAGATTACGCGAAAAAAGAGTTTGAAAACGTTAAAAATCGGCTGAAAACCCGCAAAAAGTTTTTCTCGGTGGATGTTCCCGACAAAGATATGCAGCGTATGGCGAACGTGTTCAACCCCCTGCAGGCTTACGTTAATTTCCTCGTCTGCCGCGAAATTTCGTTTTACGCAACGGGCACTATCCGCGGAATAGGCATGCGTGACGCCGCGCAGGACGTTTTAGCCAATGTTTTATACGATTTACCCGCTTCGGAAGAGAAAATTTTACTGCTTTTGGGGCAACAATATAACTGCGGCAAAACGAACCATTATTTCTACCCTATCGAAAAACGCGAACCGCTTATAAGCGACCGAAGCGACAACCATTTGTGGCTTGTTTACGCCGCGTATAAGGTGATTTGCGAATGCGGAAAAACCGACTTTTTGTATAAAACCGCCCCATACTTCGACGGCGGCGAAGGTACGGTTTTAGAGCATATAGAAAAATCCGTCGAATATACCGTAACCCACCTCGGCGAACACGGTCTGCCGCTTATGCTCGGCTCGGACTGGAACGACATGCTTTCCAACGTTTGCAAAGAGGGTAAGGGCGAAAGCGTATTCGTATCGCAAATGTTAGTTCTTGCGTGCAAAGAGTTAAAGGAAATTTACGCGATTATCGGTAAAGACGGCGATAAATTCGACAAAATTATCGTTCAACAGGAAAAGGTCCTCAACGATTTTTGTTGGAACGAGGACAGATTTATCCGCGCCGTTTCGGACGAAGGTTTAAAAATAGGCAATCGCGACGAAAAGTGCGGCGCGCTTTGGATAAACTCGCAAAGTTGGGCGGTTATGTCGGGTTGTTCCGACGAGGAAAAATTACGAAAATGTATGGAAACCACCGTTTCTACGCTCGATTGCGGCTACGGCTTACTTAAACTCTACCCGCCTCTTCAAAGAAATTACCCCTCAAAAGAACATGAACTCACCTTCGCTCAACCCGGCGTAAACGAAAACGGCGGAGTTTTTTGCCACGCCAACACCTGGGCGATTATTGCCGAGTGTATGCTCGGCAACAATAACGAAGCGTATAAGATTTATAAAGAGTTGATACCGCATAATATAGTGAAAAAATTCGGTGTGGAAAAATACAACGCCGAGCCGTATATTTATTCGTCCAACATCCGCGCGCCTATGGCTCTCGACGCCGGTCAAGCGGGAGTTTCCTGGCTTTCGGGTACGGCGTCATGGATGATGATTGCTTTGGAAGAATATATTTTCGGCGTTAAACCGTGTTATAATGGTTTGAAAATCAAGCCATGTATTCCCGACGAATGGAAAAAAGCCGTTATTAAAAGGCGTTTCCGCGGTTGTGAATACACGATCGAAATAGACAACTCCGCAGGTTGCGGAAATTCCGTAAAAGAAATTTTAATAAACGGCAAAAAGTTTGACGGCGAATATATTTTATCTTCCGCCCCGACCGCTTCCGTTAAAGTTATTATGTGTAAAAAATAAATATAAAGTGAGGAAATATTATGATTAAAGAGTATCGTTTCAGAAACCTGGATTACATCATTTCATACCCCGACGGTTACGTTGAAGGCAAACGCTACCCGATAATTTTTCACACCCCCGGCGCAGGTGCGCGAGGCAGAGATTTAACGCTTATTGAAAAAGGAATCGCACTGTTGGACAGACAAAACGAGGGCAACGAATACGTAAGCAAATGCCTTATTGTAATTCCGCAATGTTACGCGCAGAACTGGTTCGATATCTACGACGAACTCCGCGATTTGTGCGATTATATTTATAACGCTCCCTTTACCGACAAGCATAGGTTTTACGGCTCGGGCATAAGTATGGGCGGTTACGCTATTTACCAGCTGTTTATGACTTTTGCCGACAGGTTTGCGGCGGGCATCGTTTGTTGCGGCGGCGGAATGTACTGGAACGCCGAGCATATCAAAGATATTCCGCTCTGGATTTTCCATGGCATACAGGACGACGTTATTTTCGTGGAAGAAGCGATTCGTATGACCGAAAAATTGCGTGGTTTCGGCGGAAAAGTCAAGCTTACCCTGTATGATAACTGCTGCCACGACAGTTGGACTCAAGCCTACGCCACGCCCGAACTCTATGAATGGCTGCTTTCTCAAAGCAGGTAACATATTAAGCGATTTAACGCAAGGAGCGGCAAATATGTTAAAATTATTTCCGAGAGTAATTCTCGCGAACAAAGCAACCGAACTTCATTTAAGCGGCGACGAACTTAAAGGCAGAACAAAGGTTACCGTGTATGTGCAATCCATGGAAAAATATAACGTTCCGCACACGGATAAATATCGGATAGATGAAGATAATCGACTTATAGCCCTGGATATCGATGTTAATGGCGGCGAAGCGAAGTTTAACTTCACGCCGTTCGGCGAGCAACGTCATAGGGTTTATATCGACACGGGTGTAAAAAAAGAAGTGATCGAAATTTATTCGCTCGAAGAGGACTTGTATAAACTCACACCTTTCAAAGGCGACACTCATCTTCACACCACCGAGTCGGACGGATTATTTACTCCCACCGAAACGGTTGCGTCGTATTACGAGGCGGGGTTCGATTATATGGCTATAACCGACCACCACAAATACGCGGGTTCGGCAAAAATGGCGGCAACTATGGATAAAATCGCTAAGCATTTCAAAGTCTACCCGGGCGAAGAAGTGCATAATCGAGGCATGGGGTATTTCCATATTATAAACTTCGGCGCAAACGCGAGCGTAAACGAAATAATAAACGCCGACCCCGACGGAGTTTTTGAAAAAATCACTCAAAACGCCGCCGAGATAAAAAAGCAATACGCCCTGCCCGACTGCATAGACGAAAAAGAATTTGCTTTTCGTCTTTGGGTATCTCAAAAAATACGCGAATTCGGCGGACTGAGCGTTTTGTGCCACCCATATTGGGACGCTTACGGTGAATACAATATGCAAACCCCTATGCTCGAATTTCTGCTTGAAAACGGAATTTACGACGCGTTCGAGGTGGTTGACGACGACGATCACACGGGCAACGGAGTAAACCTGCAAACCGCGATTTATAACGAAATGAGTGCAAACGGTATAAAAGTACCTATCGTCGGTGCGTCGGACTGTCACAGCGTGGTTTCGGATATTTTCGATAAGTTTTTCACTTACGCCTTTTGCGAAAAAGTAAGCAATATAAAGCAAGCGGTAAAAGATCTGAAAACAGTTGCGGTAGAACGCATAGGCAACGAATATCGCGTTTACGGACCGTTCAGACTTGTAAAATATGCAAGGTTTTTATGCGATAATTTAGAACCCGAAATAAAGGCTATAAGAAAAGGCACGGCAAGCAAAATCGCCGAAGCGATAGAGAGTAAAAACGCCGATCTTATGGAAAAAATAGAAGTCGCTTCGCAAGAATATAAAAAGAACTTCTTTGGAAAGTAAAAAATTTACAACTATAAAAGCACGCTTTTCTCCGGCGTGCTTTTACTTTATCCAACGGAAATTAAACCGTATTTCTTTATCGTCTTTCCAACTTCGGATACGTTTTCGCAATATCTTTTAATTAAGTGTGCGTCGCTACCGAATGTTCAGCGATTTTCATTAAAAACCGCACATATTTCTGTCTGCGCTTAACTTTATTTGCCGATTCTTCTGAATACGGGGATTGCCGTTATCGGCGTATCGACCGGATAGTTGCCTTTACGGTATCTTTTCCCCGCCAAGTCTTCCCATATTCCGTCGGGAATAACTACCTGTCTCGTACTCATACCTTTTTTCAA
>CAKQSB010000009.1 GCA_934271735.1 uncultured Clostridia bacterium
ATATTTTTCGCTCTTCATCGCTCGGTTACGGTTTACATAAGCCCTCGCTCAATTTGCTTGCTTATCTTACCACTTTGTACCTCTTCTTGTCAACTGTTTTTATGCTTTTTTCAAAAAAAATTTAAAATTTTCGTTATTTCTACCTTTTACGATAAAACGGGACGAATAATACTGCGAAATATGTTAAAAGGAACACGTTTTCATCTGTTTTTACATTCCGACATTGCCTCTGCCGACACCGTCTTAAAGAGGATTTGCAGCTCATGCAAGGTTTTCACGTTACCTCTCATCAGCCACTCGCGACAGTTTCCCCCGAATTGCTTTGCTTTTTGAAATTTTCAGTTGAATGAGGAAGCCTTCCGATTACAATTTATTATTAACAAAAAAACGGGCGAATAAATCGCCCGCGTGATATAATCAGTGATATAATCAATATTTATTATAAAAAGATAATCAATCTTCATCCTCTTCTTCGGGAAGATCGACGTTGTGATAAACGTCCTGAACGTCGTCCTGATCCTCGAAAGCATCGAGCATCTTGCGGAAAGTTTCGACCTGCTGATCGTCAAGCGTAACTTTGTCGTTAGGGATCATCATCGTTTCCGCTTCAAGGAATTCGTAGCCTTTGTCCTCGAGATATTTTCTGACTGCGGAAAAATCCGAAGGAGCGGTTCTTATTTCGTAAGAATCGTCGCAAGTGATAACGTCTTCCGCGCCGGCTTCGAGAGCGACTTCCATCATCGTTTCTTCGTCGAGATCGACCGTTCTTTCGATAACGATAACGCCCTTATTTGCGAACATATACGAAACCGAACCCGTCGTACCCATATTTCCGCCGTATTTGGAGAAAATATGTCTTACGTCGCCGCCAGTTCTGTTTTTATTATCGGTAAGCGTGGCAACGATAACCGCGCTTCCGCCTACGCCGTAACCCTCGTAAGTAAGAGTTTCGTAGTTGACGTTATTGAGTTCGCCCGCAGCTTTAGCGATACTTCTTTTAATGTTATCGTTAGGCATATTTGCGGCTTTCGCTTTCGCGATTACGTCCGCGAGCTTGCTGTTGGTGTACGGATCGGGATTGCCCTTTGCGGCAACGGCGATTTCTCTGCCGATTTTGGTGAATATTTTACCCTTTACCGCATCCGTTTTAGCTTTTTTATTCTTTATGTTGGCCCATTTGCTGTGTCCTGACATATTATTCTCCTGTTTTTACTTTTTTTAATTTATCACTTCGCAAGCTTTCCGCCCGAACCTAACGTAAGCTCGTAAAGCATTACGGAAAGCGCGACGCCCACATTGAGACTTTCCGCGTTTTTCGTCATTGGAATACTCGCGATTTTGTTTGCGGCTTGTCTTGTTCTCTCGCTAAGGCCGTTGGCTTCGTTCCCGACGGCAACGCAAAATTTTCCGGACGGCTTATACCCGAAAATATTTTCGCCGCCCATATCCGCCGCTATAAGTTCCGTGTCTTTAAAAACCTTTTCGTAATCGTCGTAACCGATAAAATGCAGTCTCGCCGAATAAATTCCGCTCATCGAAGAACGGACGACTTTCGGAGAGAACGGGTCGCAACAATTAACGAGATAAATATCCTTTACCCCGACCGCCGCGGCGGTACGGATAATCGTACCCATATTCCCCGGATCGGAAACGCCGTCGAGCAGAATGGCGTTGCCGACGGGCGATTCGGCGGAATGCTCTTCTTTTTCCAGAACGCACACCAAGCCTTGCGGAGTTTTGCAATCGCTTATCCTCGACAAAACGTCCTCGCTGACGAAAACGGTTTCGACCGCCAAACCGGGTTTGTCCGCCATAAGCTTTTCTATGCCCGATTCCTTAAAAGCCGACTCCGTTCCGACAAGCATTTTAACCTTCTTTTTCGCAAGCAAAGCTTCGCGAACCATTTTGTACCCCTCGACGAGGTACATTCCTTTTTCGTCGCGATATTTCTTTTCTTTCAAAGAAGCTAATTCTTTTACGAGTTCGTTGTTTTTAGACGTAATCATTGTGTTGTCAATCCGACTGTCCGATTTTTCGGGTAAATATATTTTTCGGGTGGATATGTAACTTTTAATATATATATAGCTTATAATTTAGAAAAGCCGCAACGGATATTCGTTACGGCCTGTCGATTATTTTGCAAGCTTTGCCTTAGCGGTCTCGGTGAGAGCCGTGAAAGCGGCAGCGTCGTTTACGGCGATGTCGGCAAGAACCTTTCTGTTAAGGTTTACGTCGGCAAGCTTAAGACCGTGCATAAACGTGCTGTAAGACATACCGTTAAGACGGCAAGCAGCGTTTATTCTTGCGATCCAGAGTTTACGGAAGTCTCTCTTCTTGCGTCTTCTTCCGACGAACGCATAATTGAGAGATTTCATTACCGCCTGGCGGGCAACTCTGTAAAGTTTGCTCTTAGCTCCAAAGTAACCCTTGGAGAGTTTCATTATTTTTCTACGCTTTTTAGCAGCGTTTACGCCTCTTTTAATACGCATATCCCGTTGTCTCCTTTATTACGCTTTATAAGGAATAAGACCCTTGATAGTCTTTTCCTGAGTGGACGAAACGTAAGTTCCGGTTCTGAGTCTTCTTTTTCTCTTGGTGGATTTTTTGCTAAGGATGTGGCTCTTGTTCTGGCTGTATCTCTTAACTTTTCCCGTAGCGGTGAGCTTGAAACGCTTCTTCGCGCCGCTATGCGATTTCATTTTTGGCATAATCTATTCCTCCGTTTTTATTGCTTATTTTAATTAGATTTCAAGGGAGCGAGAATCATTAAAATGTTTCTGCCTTCGAGAAGCGGTTTCTTTTCCATAACCGCGACGTCCTTTACAAGCTCGAAGAACCTGTTCATAACGTCCACACCCAAAGCCGAATGCGCGTTCTGTCTTCCTCTCATTCTTATTGAAACCTTAACTTTGTTACCCGCTGTTAAAAACTTCTGGGTCTGACGGGCTTTAACGTTAAGATCGCCTACGTCTATCGTCATAGACAACCAAACTTCCTTAAGCTCGACCACTTTCTGATTTTTCTTGGCTTCTTTCTGCTTTTTGAGCATTTCAAACCTGTATTTGCCGTAGTCCATTATCTTGCAGACCGGCACGCCGCTGCCCGCGGCGATTTTAACAAGGTCGAGATCCTGCTCTTCGGCAAGCCTTAACGCCTCGCGGGAACTCATAATTCCGAGCTGCGCTCCGTCGCTTCCTATCAGACGGACTTCGCTGTCTCTGATGTCTTCGTTGATCTGAACTTGATCTTTAATGGTAGTTTACCTCTTTCCCTCATTGATTTACCCGAAAAAAAAACGGGCTTGCAAAGCAAACCCGTGACATAACATAACCTATCGCGCCGCAAAACATACGCAATGCGAAACCGATAAAAATGATATGCGCCGCTTCAATTTGTCTTGCGGCGAGAAGGGTAACTTCTGCTTTACCAACAAATAATAACACCTTCAAGCCGCTTTGTCAAACGTTTTGAAGGTGTTTTTTAAGATATTTTTATTTTAAGACGATATCAGGCGTTTTATTCGAAGAGATTATTTATTGAGCATTATCTTTTCGTTATTGAACATTTTCGCGAGAATTATCACGCCTATCACGACTATCGCAAGATCGGAAAGGATCGTTAAAATATAACAAAGCCCGTAAAACTCGCCCGAGAAAATCATCGCGAGGCTTTGCGCGCAGTTGTAAACGGGGATAAGGTAAAGCGCGGGGTTCGTCGAGACCTTTCCGCCGCCGATCATCGAGGTTACGCCAGCAAGCATAACGATTATCATCGCGGGCATAACGAGCTGAGAAGCTTCCTTAACGCTTTTCGCGAAGGTGGAAAGAATGGACATAACCATCGTAAACATCATAACCGAAACGAGAATTATTCCGAGTATTCCGAAAATCGCTCCCGCGCCGTAAACGGAGATGTCGACGGCAAATTCGCCGCCCGTCTGAAGAAGTTTCGGGAGCGAACCCATAAGCCCGACGAACGAAACGAGCGAAGAAAAGAGCGAAGTTATCGTGAGCGCGATTATTTTTCCGAGCGCGATATATTCTCTTTTCACGGGCGTTACCAAAAGCGTTGCGATAGTTCCTCTTTCCTTTTCGCCCGCAATCGATTCGGTAGCCACGCCGATGCTTCCCGTCACGAGGAAGATAAGAAGAATAAACGGAACGAACATAGTCATCATCATTTTCGAGATGTCCTGTTCGGTCGCGAGGTCGGCTTTTTCCACGCCCGCGTTCACCGTGTATCTGTAATCGATATTCTCTATCGCGTTCTGCAAATAAACCGCCTGCAAAACGGAATAAAGCTTAGCCGATTCGGTTTTCGCCGAATTGTATTTGATTATAACGTTTTTGTTCTCGCCCGCGCCGTCGAACCCGTCGCTGAAAGATATGAACAAATCTATTTCTTTGTCGGCAAGGAGTTGTTCGGCTTCCGCTCCGCTCGCGGTAACGGTTTTATACTTATACCCCGCCGCCTGCATATAAGCGTCCAGAGTTTCGGACTCGTTTTCGACGCAGATTGCGTACTCGTATTCGTCGGACGGAGTGAACGCTTTGCCGATAAAAGTACCCATAAGAGAATAAAGGACGAAAATCAGAAGACCGGGGAGAATAAGAGACATAAGCATTCTCTTGTCGGTAAAAAATCGTCTGAGTTCTTTTTTGACGATAACGAATATTTCACGCATTTTCTCCGCCCTCCTTTTCGTAAATTCCGAAAAACACCGTTTCGAGATCTTTTTCGGCGGTGATGTCTTTAAGGTCACCTTCTTCCGCCATTTTTCCGTTGATTATTATCCCTACCCTGTCGCAAAGCTTTTCGACGAGCGAAAAAATATGCGTGGAAATGATAATCGTTTTGCCCTCGTTTTTCAAATCCACGAGGAAATCGGTAACGGTTTTCGCGGTGATAACGTCGAGACCGTTGGTGGGTTCGTCGAAGATAATGAAATCGGGGTCGTGAACGATAGAAATCACGAGCGAAACTTTTTGTTTCATACCCGTTGAAAGATCGCCGACTTTGACTTCCGCAAATTTATCTATCCCGAATTTTTTGAAAAGTTCGGCTTTTCTCTTCTCCGAAACCGATTTTTCGACGCCGTGAAGTTCGGAAAAGAAATCGTAAAGATAATTCGGGGTGAAAAAGTCCTCGAGTTTTAATTCGCTTGTTAAAAAGCCTATCTTTCCGCGGACTTTTTCGGGATTTTTTACGATACTTATTCCGTCTATGGTCGCGTCGCCGCTATCGGGTTTTATAAGCGTGGCGAGCATTCTGAGCGTGGTGGTTTTACCCGCTCCGTTAGGTCCTAAAAGCCCGTAAATCTCTCCCCTTTTCGCCGAAAAAGAAAGGTTATCCACGGCGACTTTGACCGAAGCGTTCGTGCGCTCGATTTTCATTTGTTTTTTGCTTAATTTAAAAGTTTTCCTAAGCCCCGAAGCTTTCAGAATAATATCAGCCGCTTTCGGTTGCGCTGTGCTTTTATCCCGAAATTCGGTTTCACTTCCGAAACCAATTTCGGGTTGCGCGTTGTTTTCCGTAAATTTCCCCATACAACTCTCCTTATTATATGAATGATTATATAAATGCGGGCGACCGTCGGTCGCCCGCAAACGTATACAAATTATACTATTATTCTTAAAATATGTCAAACAAAAGCGCTTTATCCGAATGTGAATCATTTGTAAACGCTTTTTATGATGTTATTCAGCAAGACGCACCTCTACCACACATATTACGGCAGATCCGCATCCTTTTCATCCACAGTGTAACATTCTTTGATGTATCTTAAATCTGTAAACCAATCATCGTCCCAAAAACCACTTCCGTCATAACGAATATAAATCATAGCCACATTTCGAAGTTTTTCGAGAGGAATCACTATTTTAAATTCATATAATTCATAGTTTTTATCAACCACACCTGGACCGTGTTCGATCGTTGTCTCCCAAAGCTTATTGTCTGATCCCGCACCACCGTAAAAATAAATATGCTGATAACCGTCGTTGATTTCTTTCAGTCTTATTTTAAATCTGATCACAAGCTGCGTTATTTTGATTTCTTGAAGATAATCAATCAATTGATTTGTTTTTGCTCTTTGTTGCATTATATCATACTTTTGAGAGGGATCAAACGGTCCTGCGTCCGTAATAGTAAACCCTTCGTCCAATAGCGTAAACTTACAGTCGTATCGCCAACGGGCATAAACTGTAATATCGCCAGTCGAAGTCGTTGATATGCTTGTTATTTTTTTGCTTAATGCGCTATCTGTATACCAGCCCAAAAGTATTAATGCCGAGTTTACAGCATCCGGAGAACCCGATGACCATGTTGCCGTCACATTCGACAAATCAAGCCCTTTGCCGTAATCGTATTTAGTCGGACTCCCGCTGCCTGTTTTTAAGGAAATATTTGCTTTTATTCCTTGAAATCTGATATTCTCATAATGAATACTATAACTTTTACCTCTCCACAACGCAACAGCTGTTTCTTCAATCGTATCCGGATGACTTACACCAAACACATAGCGTGCTTTGACGTGATAACGTCCCCACTGATAGACATAATAATATTCACCCGAAGTTAATTCGGGAAGCGTTATCACCTCACCATATTCACCGTAATAATTTACTGTGCGCTGAATATGCTGTTTTGAGATCAAAATCAGCTTGTATGTTTTCGGATTATAATATGCATACAGCTCAACATCTCCAGCTTGTTCTTCAATGGTTCGTAATCTTACAGAACTGCTTGCCGTTACCCACCCTTCCATAGTATATCCGGGGCGAGATCTGACTGGAAGTGTTATCTCGTCATAGTAATGAAATTTTAAAGTACTGTTACCGTAAAACTCGTCATTCAAAGTTGCCGTAAATTCCACAGGAGTCCAATCAGCGTACACATCAAGCACCTCCTGATCATATTTGCCGACCCAAGTTCCGCTATTTACAAATTCTCCGTTTATTTTCCAACCATTAAAAACAGCTGTTTGCACCCCGTTTACCGATGCTGGGAATATATGTCCCGAGTAGACGCAATTATCCATTATCCTGGCTGCGCTGAAAGGATATTCAACCCCGTTTACTTTGTATGACTTCTGATTAAACACAAAGCTGTTGCCTACTTTTATATTCATTGTTCCCACTCTCTCATCGCCGTTATGAAAAACCAAAGAATACTGAGTTATTGCCTGAAAATCTGCCTTGTATGTTATTTCTTTCTCCGGCGAATCCCATATCTTTTGCTTTAAATAATCGCCATACATTATACCTGCGGTTGTATTGAACGGTTTCCAACCTTTAAATATACTGCCGGTTTGCTTACAATCCGGAATAATAATATTTTCTCCGCAATAAAACCTTGTGTGTAAATCTATATTCTTAAAATGCACATCGGTGTACGCCGCTGTTAAAACATTTTTGTATTTTTGCCACGAACTTTGAGCGGTTAAACTTTCGATATTCTGTCTTCTTACAGCAATTTCAAGATTATCGTTGCACTGCGAAACGGGCGAATCGTTTATTTGCGGTAACTTTTCACCTAAAATCTTAATAGACTTTAATTTACCGCACCCGACAAAAGCGTAATCCTCGATAGAAGAAACATATGTCGGAAGAATTATCTCTTCAAGAGTATTGTCGTCGGTAAAAGCAAAAGGCGAAATTACCTCAACACCGCTCGGAAACCTATCCGCCGTTAATTTCCAGAAATTCTTACCGTTGTATTTCAATAAAACCCTTCCGACATACGCAAACGGAGCATTATCGAAAACGGCAGTGCCCTGAAAAGCTGTTTCCGGTATATTCCGTACGTCTTTAGCCCCATTGACGGTAGACAACTTTGAACAATCCGAAAAAGCAAAACGAGATATCGTATGTATATTTTTCAAGTCTACCAAAGTAAGTTTATCAGCCCCTTCAAAAGCAGATTCGCTTACGTATTTTATCGAATCTTCATAAGCTTGAGGCAAAACATAGGATTGAACCGAAGAACCTATCGGATATTGCAGAATCCTCCCGAAAGAAGATGTTTCATACAATACGTTGTTGTAACTTGCGTAGTTAGCATTTGCCGAAACCGAAATCTCTTTCAATTCGGGATTGCACGAAAATGCGGCAAGTCCTATATCCTCTATTGCCGAACCGATATCTATCTTTTTGAAGTTTGTTCCATAAAAAGCGTAACTATCAACTTTTTTAACACCCGATTTCAAATTCAAATCTCCCGACGAAGTCGTCGAGTTGAATCTGCTTAATCTCGATGAACCCGCAAAAGCGCGGAAACCGATTCTTTCAAGCCCGCTTCCCGTTTCCAATGTCACAGAAGTAAGATTTGGCAAATTCGCAAAAGAATAATCCCCTATTTCTTTTATCGTTGCGGGAATACGAACGGACGTGACTCCGTTTCCTTTTCCTTTAAATACATCATACCCCGTTGCGGTTATCGTATAACCGTTTATCACGGACGGAATAACGATATTCCCCGTTAAATCCTCTCCC
The DNA here is from genome assembly GCA_934271735.1 of uncultured Clostridia bacterium. Classification (GTDB taxonomy): domain Bacteria; phylum Bacillota; class Clostridia; order Christensenellales; family Borkfalkiaceae; genus UBA10281. The sequence goes on from CAKQSB010000009.1 coordinate 8,493, forward strand.
GAATAACCTGTAATAGTCGCCGTATTCGAACTTGTTTCGGAATACATAAATTTTTCCGTTCTCTCACCCAGTGTGATATTTGACAATATGTAATCAATAAAGTCTTTATCTCTCGGCTCCATATTATGCCCGACCTCAGGCCAACCGGGAACAGCATATTTCCCCGTTCCGCTTTCATAGCACTTGGAATATTTTTTGAAGCCATAGTTCTTCCCGTTTTTGTCTTTCCCGAGCTGAGAATCGAGGTTGACAAGCACGTCGTTTTTATAAACAGCCTTCCACCAGCCGTCCTTCACGATATCTTCCGCAAATAACTCTATGGCGTCTTTATAATCCGGCATAATCTTCCCTACAAGCCAGGAAACAAACGACGGATTAAGCAACTTAAATGCAGTGTTTAATGCGTTAATCTGAGTATCGGTTAAAGACAAATCGTAAGTCGCAAGTAATTCCTTATTATCTCTTAACAATTCACATAAGTAATCCACTGTCTGATACGAGCCTAACGCATAAACCGGTATCTTGGAATAATTTCCGTTTTTCCATCTGTCGTAGAAATGATTATAAATTTCAGACGTTATTATATCTTTTCGCCCGTTTGAATTTTTTGCAACCAACGCCCCGAACTCGCTTGCCGCCGTATTTGAACCTAAATAAGGCGTTCCTATACTGAACACCGAAGCCACCATATCGGGGTGATCGAGAGTATACTGTAAATTAGTAAGCCCGCCGCGGCTATGCCCGATCAGATTGATTTTAGGCAACAATCCACCGTTCAGAAGCTTCACGTCGTAAACGATTTTGCTCATCATATAATTAAAATCTTCATACACTTCATAGTTGTGAGCGCTGCTATCATGCGCTTCGAATACAAGTATGATATGTTTTGAATTGTCGGTTATTTTTGTGGTGGTGGAATTCTGTTCATAATTATCCCCATCCCGATTTTCATCATCTTTCAAATCAAATAATTGAAATGATTTGTTATATTTCATTTTCGCAAGGTAAATATTCGCACCACTTCTGCCTGCTTTCAACAGTTCTCTGTCAAGTCTTGACATAATGGAGTCACTGTCATAAGCAAATTTTCCGTCTATGTTGCTCCAATGACTTGCTCTTCCATCAAGTCCGTGAGTTATAACAGTTATCTGCGGAGCGGCGGTAGTAACCCGTTCATTTGTTTTTCCGCTCGCATTTGTTATGAAATAATCTTTTATCGTTAAATCGCCGTAGCTTCCCGTATTGTACTTGTAAGTGTTTGTTTGATCGTAAAGATCTGTTTCGTTTAATGCCGAGCTGTATCCCGTAAATTCTTCTATGACATTTTCTGTCGCGGCTTTTGCGATATTGTTGTTAATATCAAAAAATGCGAGCGAGAAAATAAGAAACATAAAAGATAAAACACCTATTAAAGTTACCTTTTTTGCTTTAAATTTTTTCATTTGTTGTTGCTCCTTTTTATCGTTTTATATTATTTCAATCCACTTAGCATAAAGCTTCGTTTCCTGATAAATGATTCCGCCGCCTTCCGTTTCTTTCTTTTCCGGTAAGGTATCTGCCTCGTAATCCCATTTGTTTATACACTCTTCTTCTTTATACCATCCGTCAAACTCATAACCGAAACGCTTCGGATTTTCAGGAATATACTCAATTTTTGAACCGTAGTCACAATTATCAATCCAATAATACCCCGCGTTTTCTGCGTTTCCATAGTTATAGAAATACGAAACGTTTGCTTTTATATGCCAGTCAATACGACCGAGTATCGGTAATGTGTAATGATCCATTTGTATAGAATCGTCTTCGTTCTTTAAATAAAATAATCCTTCGAAATTCAGTGTTTTTTCAAAAGCTCGACTTCTTCCCCATCCCGAACGCATCACCACGTTCGATGTTATGAAAACTTTTTTGAGTTTTTCGCTTTGAAAATCCGAATATGTCTCTCCGTACAATTCTTCTACTCGGTTTGCTTCGAGATCGTTAGTGCAACCGACCCGACTAACGCGTCTTCCGTCGATACTTTCGGGAATGACAAGATATTCTTGTTCTTTACCTTTGTCGGTTAATCCCAATATCCGAGTATCGTCTTTGTTTTCTATTGCCGTGTAAATATAGTACCCCGAATCGCGCAAAGGTATCTGCCCGAATTTTCCATTTTTACAACCCGAAAGACTTACCCCGAAGCAAGCTATAAACATAAATAAAAGTACATGCGCTGTTATTCTCTTTTTCATTTTTATCTCCTTTTACTTGTAAATATTTTTATTTGTTATACAGTCCATTTCGCAAAAAGCTTTGTTTCCTGATAAATGATTCCGCCGCCTTCCGTTTCTCTCTTTTCCGGTAAGGTATCTGTTTCATAATCCCATTTGTTTATACACTCTTCTTCTTTATACCATCCGGCAAACTCATAACCGACACGCTTCGGATTTTCAGGAATATACTCGATTTTTGAACCGTAGTCACAATTATCAATCCAATAATATCCCGCGTTTTCTGCGTTTCCATAGTTATAGAAATATGAAACGTTTGCTTGTGTGTGCCATTGTCTATTGGTAATTTTTGATATTGTATAATGCTCAAATTTAATTGAATCATAATCATTTTTTACATATAACAACCCTTTAAAATTCGGTGCTTTTTCAAAAGCTCGACTTCTTCCCCATCCCGAATACATCTCCACGTTCGATGTTATGAAAACTTTTTTAAGTTTTTCACTTTGAAAATCCGAATATGTCTCTCCGTACAATTCTTCTACTCGGTTTGCTTCGATATCGTTAGTGCAACCGACCCGACTAACGCGTTTCCCGTCTATACTTTCGGGAATGACAAGATATTCCTGTTCTTTGCCTTTGTCGGTTAATCCCAATATCCGAGTATCGTCTTTGTTTTCTATTGCCGTGTAAATGTAGTACTCCGTATTTTTCAAAGGGATTTGCCCGAATTTTCCATTTCCACAACCCGAAAGACTTATCCCGAAGCAAGCTATAAATGCAAATAAAAGTACCTGTGCCGTTATTCTCTTTTTCATTTTTATCTCCTTTATTATCATATATCAATGGAACTATCGCTTGTTTTATTATAACTTATTCAAACGCCGCCGTCAATACTCACCGACATTTTTTTGTAAGAATTATTTTAACGTTACCGACATTTTACAATCGGTGTATGCCCGCCGGATACTTCTTACAATCGACTTATACTTATTAAATAATCCGAGTTAAAAAAATGTGACAAAAAATCAGAAAAAATTTAATTTTTTTGTTTATATAAATACTAAAAAACGCAAACGAGGAATTTCGTTTGCGTTGATATTTGCGTTCTATTCAGATTTAACGTTTATTTTCTTATAAAACAGAATTACACCGTCATTTTGTCGGATAAAACAAGGTCGTCCGTACTGCTTGCGACGGGCGTTTCCGCTTTGCCCGTTATCGCCGCGCAGGCGGATTTCACCGAGCTTTCCGCGGTTTCGGTTGTTTCCGCTTTTTCCTTCGTTTTTAACGCTTCGGTCGCTCCGTCCGTCGCTGCCGCTTTTACCGTTTCGGTTGCCCCGACCGCCGCGGCGGTTTCCTCGGTTTTTGCGGCGTTATCGGTTATCGGTTCGCCGACGGGGTTGCCTCCCTTATCGCAAGCAAGGCTTTCGGAAAAACTAAGCTTGGGAATCATCCATTTTTTATTCTGTTTAAGCCCGATGTAGCCCATAAGCGAAGCCGCGAAAGCTCCGATCGCGTCGATAATTATATCTTTCATAGTGTCGGCAAGCGCGAGATGACCTTCGAGCGGAATTCCGTTCGCCGTGGAGTGCTTCTGCATATTGAAACCCATAAGCCCGTCCATCGTGAACTCGTAAATCTCCCAGATCGCGCCGATCGTAACGGCGAAACAGAATGCGAAAAGACTTACGAAAAAAGGCGAAAGTCTCATAAGCGTATGCTCGTCACGGTTTAAAATCGTTATGAACATAAACCCGAAAAATCCGAGCATAAGGCTACTCATAGCGTGAAGAATGGTATCCCAGTGCGGAATTTTATAATAAAAGCTCTGCGCTTCGCCTAAAAATATCGAACAATAAAGGAAAATTATGTAGGCTATATACAAAAAGAAAGGAATTTCAAACTTAAATTTATGCGCGAGCAAACTCGGAATGTGTATGACGATAATTCCGAGAACACATTCGGCAATCATAAGCGCGTAGTTGGCTTTGGTGTTGAATCCCTCGCCTATCGTGTCGAACGAACCAAAAATAATCTTTAAAATAAGATAAGCTATCGGCGCAATAAAACTGAGCATAGTGAAAAAATATGCGACAAGCGCGATTTTCTTCTGCTTGGGCGTTCCCGTAGTTGCGTCCACGCTGCCTATCGTTAAAATATTACCCTTCTTCGCTCCGTTCGCCTTCTCGTTCGTTTTACTCGCGGCGTTTGCGTTGTCGGCATATTTTTTCGCGTTATTCGCACTCTTTATATCGTTTGCGCGTTTTACGTTGTTTGCGCGATTTTGTTTCTTCTTTTTCCCCGCTTTCTTTTTTCTCATATTCTCAACCTCTGTCAGCCGAGAGGGATTCGAACCACGGAATCCCTCCCGACCGGTGAATATATTACCACTCTTTCTTGAAAATTTCTCGTAAATACACCCCGCAAAAATGAAAATCCCACGGAATTTTCCGTGGGATTTTTTCATTTCGACATCGGTCGACTTTTTTTTCGTTTTATATCCGAAATTACGCGCTTAGTCCTCTGTGTGTTTGAGAACGGAAACTGCGTCGGTTATGGTTTTCTCGTAAGCTTCCTTGCCGTATTTATCGACTTCTGCTTTGTTCTTTTCGCCGTGGGTAAGGCAGCCCGCGCCGCCTATACAGCCGTTGATACAAGCCATACCTTCGATAAAGTTCGCGTCGAGAAGATTTCTGTTCTTTTTCAAAAGCGCAATCTTACACTGCTCGATACCGTCGCAAACACAGGGCTTAAGCTCGAAATCGGTAAGTCCCTGTTCTTTGACGGCTTCCGAAACCGCATCCGAAAGACCGCCCGTACGGGCGAAAATTCTGCCGTAATAAGAAGCGTTGTCCAAAACGCCCTCTTCAAGCGTGGTTATATCGATATCTTTGCTGTCGAAAAGCGCCTGAAGCTCCTCAAACGTAAGCGCAACGTCAACAAACTCCTTAACTTTCTCTTTCTGAACCTCGGCTTTCTTTGCCGTGCAAGGTCCTATGAAGATAACCTTGCAAGAGCTTTCATTCTTTTTAAGATACTTCGCGATAGCCGCCATGGGAGACGGGTTGCTCGAAATGAACTGTTTGAGCTGCGGGAAGTTCTTTTCGACGAAATCAACGAAAGCGGGGCAGCACGAGCTTGTTAAAAAGCCTTTTTCGGCAAGTTCTTTAGACTCGTCGAGCGCAACCATATCCGCGCCGAGAGCGGCTTCTATCACGGTGTGGAAACCGAGTTCTTTAAGACCGGTTATAACCTGACCGAGCTTAGCGTAGCTGAACTGCGACGAAATTGACGGAGCGACAACGGCGAACACTTTGTACTTTTCGTTGTTTTCGCTTTCTTTGATTATATTTATCGCGTCCACGATAAACGATTTGTCGGTTATCGCGCCGAACGGACACTGATAAACGCAAGCTCCGCAGGAGATACATTTATCGTGATTTATGCAAGCCTGTTTTTCCTCGCCCATAGAAATAGCGTTTACTTTGCAAGCCATTTCGCAGGGGCGTTTGTTGTTTCTTATCGCGTTGTAAGGGCAAACTTTGGAGCATGCTCCGCACTCCTTGCAAAGCGATTTATCGATATGCGCGACATGGTTTGAATCGAACGAAATAGCTCCGAAACGGCAGGCGTCGTTGCAACGGTGAGCGAGACAACCTCTGCACGCCGAAGAAACTTCGTAGCCGTTGACCGGACATTCGTCGCAGGCTATGTCGATAACCTGAATAATCCCCGGATCGCCTTTCGCTCCGCTCATCGCATACTTAACTCTTTCGCCTAAAATCGCCCTTTCCTTATAAACGCAGCAACGCATCGTGGGAACTTTCCCGGGGACGATTATCTTCGGAATATCCATTGATTCCTCGAAAAGCGTCCCTGCCCATGCCTTACGGGCGACTTCGCGGAGAACCTTGTATTTGAGGTGCTGAACCCTCGTGTCGAATTTTTTGATGTTTTCCATTTTAACTCCGATTTACGAGCGAAAAACCCCGCTTATCCCGCGAGGCTTACCGCCGTATTGTTTTTAAGCTCCGTAATATTTTTAAGCTCTGTAGTATTTTTATACTTTCGGAAGAATCGCTTCTTTGAAGAATTCGTCGACGTTTCCGGGGTTTACCGAATGGAAATCGCCGTCTACCGTAACGCAAACGCCTTCCTGGCACTTACCCATACAGAACGTTCCCGCAAGTTCGACTTTATCGTCGAGCTTGTTTTTAACGATAAGATTTTTAAGCTCTTCGACAACCTGACGCGAGCCTTTGATGTGACAAGAACTGCCTATACAAACCGTAACTTTAACCATATTTTTCATCCTCTGTGCTTTTTAGCCGTTTTTTTCGATTTTTTTGTTTCTGAAATAAATAATTATACCCGCCGTAACCAGTACGAGGTTGAGTATGTAAAACGCAAACGCAACCCACTGAAGCCAGGTAAGTCCCTTGTATATAAGCGTGAATATCTTGTTCAGGATTCCGCAAACGTAACCGAAATCGATAAGGGACATAAACTGAAGGCTCGTTCCTTTTGTCGAACGCGATTTATACGCCTTGATGATATTAAACGGCCAGGACGCTCCAAAGCATATGACCATTATTATTTCGCAAATTACCGCCAAAGTTTCCATTGTTTTTTATCTCCTTACATATCCTTGCGGGTATAATCGGGTAAAATCTGCGGCGAAAGCTTTTCGGGCTTTATTCCCGCTTTTTCGAGTTCTTTCTCGAAATTATCTACGTGTTTAAGCGTAAGCTTACCCGTTTTTACCGTTTTGGATTTCTCTGCCGCGGACAACCCTGCGTCTCTTCCGAATACGATTACGTCCAGAAGCGAATTGCCCATAAGGCGGTTTCTGCCGTGAATTCCTCCGACGGCTTCGCCCGCTACGAACAGATTCTCTACTTTAGTTGTTTCGCAAGTGTCGTTTATATCTATACCGCCGTTCTGATAATGAAGTGTGGGATAAACAAGAATAGGCTCTTTTCTTATATCGATGCCGTATTTCTCGAACATACGATACATTGCGGGGATTCTCTTTAAAATAGTACCCTCGCCGCCGATTTTTTCAATCATAGGCGTGTCGAGCCATACGCCCTCGCCGTCCGTCGTTTTAACGCTGTTGCCGCGTTTTTTACATTCTCTGATAATCGAAGCCGCGGTTACGTCTCTCGTTTCGAGAGAGTAAACGAAAGCTTCGCCGTTCTTGTTTACGAGCTGAGCTCCGAGCGAACGTACCTTCTCGGTAACGAGCGCGCCGAAAACCTGAGTAGGCTCCGCAACGCCCGTGGGGTGATACTGCAACGTGTCGGCATAAAGAAGTTTCGCGCCCGCGCGGTAAGCAAGCACGAGTCCGTCCGCAGTCGCGCCGTAATGGTTGCTCGTGGGGAAACCCTGATAATGAAGCCTGCCCGCGCCGCCCGTGGCGATGATAACGGTTTTGGCTTTGGCAACGAGAATTTCTTCCGTTTCCATATTCATGAGAACCGCGCCCGCCGCTCTGCCGTTTTCGTCTTTGATAATTTCGATCGCCGCCGTGAAATCGACAACGGGAATACCCCTGTTCAGAACCTCGTCGCGCAAAGTTCTCATTATCTCCGCGCCCGAATAGTCCTTACAAGCGTGCATTCTCTTTCTCGAAGTGCCGCCGCCGTGCGTGGTTATCATATTTCCGTTCTCGTCCTTATCGAACATAACTCCGAGGTCGGAAAGCCACTTTATCGCCGACGGAGCTTCGTAAACGAGCTTTTTTAAAAGTTCGGGTTTCGCGGCGAAGTGTCCGCCGCCGAAAGCGTCGAGATAATGTATCGCGGGGCTGTCGTTTTCCTTATCCGCCGCCTGAATACCGCCTTCCGCCATCATCGTGTTTGCGTCGCCGATACGAAGCTTGGTTACGATCATAACCTTAGCTCCCGCATTGGAAGCCGTGATAGCCGCGGAAGATCCCGCGCCGCCGCCGCCGATAATTAAAACGTCGGTTTCGTAATCGGGGTGTTCGAGGTCGACTTTCAAGCCGAGCGTTCTCGATTTTCCCTGCAGGAGAGCCGCAAGTTCGTGAAGAACCGAATCGCCTTTGTTTTCGCCGACTTTAAGCGTTTCGTAAGCCGATTCGATGTAATCGGGGTGATTTTCTTTTAAAACCGCGTCCTTTTCGTCCGCCGTCATTCTCGGGAAAAGCGTTTTAAGACGTTCTTCTCTCGTCGCTTCGACTTTTTTCATCGAGGATAACTGTTCGTCTGTATATTTGTACATAAGTCCTTCCTCACTTCTCTATTTCTCTGTTGTTGTAAAGCTCTTTCATTTCGCTTATAGGCTTATCCATAATGTCTTCCATGAGCTTTTCGAAATCGCCCGCGTCAATCTCCGCAACTCTCTTTTCGAGGTGCTTACATTCCGGAGCGATATATTTTCCGTAAAGTCTTCTTGCGAGTTCCGCAACCTGCGGATGAGAAATACCCGCCGGGCAACGCGACGAACAGACTCCGCACATAACGCAGTCGAAGCTCTCCTCCGCGCACTTTTTATATTCCCCTCTCTGAGCGTATGCGATATACTGCATAACGTTAAGCCCCTGCGTGCAGGCTTTCGTGCAGGCGTTGCAACCGATACAGGAATAAATTTCGGGATAAAGCTGCATCATTATCTGCTCGGTGGGTTTGATTTTCTCTATATCGTAAACCTGTTTTACGAGCGGGAAGAACGGAAGAGTCGCGACATACATTCCCTCTTCGACCTGCTGCTGACAAGCAAGGCAGGTTTTGAGCTGCTGAACGCCCTTTATACGATAAATCGTAGCGCAGGCTCCGCAGAATCCGTTTCTGCAACCGCAACCTCTGACAAGTTTATAACCGGCATACTCCATAGCCTTCATTATCGTAAGGCTTTCGGGTACTTCGTATTTTTTACCGAAAAAATAAACGTTTACTGTTTTTTCCATTTTTCGCTCCTTAATACTCGGGCGGAAGCTCGTCCAGCTCGTCCATTCTGAAAACGGGTCCGTCCTTGCAGACGAATTTATCCCCGACGTTGCATCTGCCGCACTTTCCTATGCCGCACTTCATTCTCAGCTCCAGCGTGGTGTAAACTCTTTCTTTGGAAAATCCGAGTTCTAAAAGCCCCGCAAGAGTGAATTTTATCATTATCGGAGGTCCGCAAAGCACCGCCGTCATCGAAGGATCGAGGTTAAGTTCTTTTACGTAAGCGGGAACGAAACCGACGTGTCCGTCCCAACCGTCCTCGGGTCGGTCGATCGTGAGATAAACTTCGAAATCGGGTTCGTTTGCCCATTCGGTCTGAATCTCTTCGATATCGACGAGGTCTTCTTTGCTCCTCGCGCCGTAAACCACGACGACTTTGCCGTAATTTTTTCTGTAATGTCTTATATAATTTATAACCGAACGAAGCGGCGCAAGACCTATGCCGCCCGCAATGAAAAGCATATCTTTGCCTTTAAAATCGCCCTCGACGGGAAAATTCTTGCCGTAAGGTCCTCTTACGGTTATTTCCTGCCCTACTTCGAGCGAATGGATAACTTCAGTTACGCAACCGCACTTTTTAATGGAAAACTCCATAAATTCTTCGTTCGTGGGAGACGAGGTTATCGAAAACATACACTCGCCGACTCCCGGAACGGAGACCATAGCGCACTGACCGGGCATATGCTCGAAAAGTTTCTTTCCGTCGCGACCGACAACTCTGAACGTTTTAACGTCCGCCGTGTCCTTTCTTATATCGGTTATAACGCCGATGTTCGGAATGAGATTTTCGCTTATCACTTATTTTCTCCTCCTATTTTCTTAACGACTTTGATAATATTCAGGTGCTGGGGGCATTTGTTTACGCATCTGCCGCAACCCACGCACGAATACATTCCGTACTGAGAGGGATAATAAACGAGCTTGTGCATAAATCTCTGACGATATCTCTGCATCTGCGTCGTTCTCGAGTTTGCCGCCGCCATCTGCGTGAAGTCGGAATACATGCACGAATCCCAGCAACGGAAACGGATTATGTCCTTATTCGTTTCGAAATCCCTTATATCGAAGCACTGGCAGGTGGGGCATACGAACGTACACGCGCCGCACCCAAGGCACGCTTCCGAAAGTTCGTTCCATATGGGAAGATTGAACAACTCGTTGAGATTTTCGGGCTTGAAACGGGATAAATCGAGGTCGGTATAAGGCAATTTCGCGATTTTCGCTTTGATTTCTTCCTTATTCTTCCCGACTTTTTCCTCGTCGGCCTTGTCCGCTTTCTCGGCGAATTCCTCTGCGAGAGCAAGGACTTTTTCGCCCTTTTCGGTGAGAGCCGTCATATAAATGTAATCGCCGATAACACTGCACGTTCCGTCTCCGCCGGGAGCGGAAGCGTCGATGCCGAAAGCTTTGCAGAAACAACTGTTTTCGGGGTCGTTGCAGCTGAGCGTGAAGATAATTCCCGCATCTCTTCTCGCCTTATAATAAGTGTCTACGGGTTCTTGCAAAAACACGTTGTCGAGAACCGAAAACGCCTTGTAATCGCACGCCTTAACGCCGAACACGAGATAAGGCTCTTTCTCCTCTCTCACGTCCTCTATACTGAGCGTTTTTCCTTCCCTTTTAAACTTCATCATATTTTCGCTCTGCGGGAAGAATACGTTTTTCGGCGATCTCGCCGTTTTTAATCTGTCTATATCGAATTCCGCGCCTTTTTCGTAGTAACCGAAATTCACCTGTTCTCCGCTTTTAAGCGGCATAAAAAGCGGCATATTTTCGCTGATTTTATCAAACAGCGCGCGCAAGTTTGCTCTTTTGATTTTTATCATATCATTTTCCCTCCGTTAAATTTACCGCCGCGACGGGGTCGAGGTCGTTTTCGGAATAGGAAGTGAGCGGGGTTTTGCCTTCGCTCGTTTCGCCCGCCATATAATCGCCGTAAAGCGTGTCTATATCCTTTATGAACTTTCTGTTTAAAAGGTGAAGGGGTATTCTCTCGGGGCATACTCTCGAACATTCGCCGCAATCGGTACACCTGCCCGCAACGTGGAACGCTCTTATAATATGATAAAGGCTTTCTTCGAAATCTACGTCGTTTGCTTTTGCCGCAATACCCGACTTCGGGTTATCGAACACGCATTTGACGCACGAGCAGGCGGGGCAGACGTTTCTGCACGCATTGCATCTTATACATCTCGAAAGTTCGCCTTTCCAGAACGCGTATCTTTCGTCGGACGTCATAGCCTCTAAGCGTTTAACCTCGGAAAATCTGTCGTCCGCGGTCTCTTTCATTTCGTTTACGACTATCGTTTCGTCCGATACGACGAATTTTTTACCCTTGCAGGTAAGGCACTTTTCGAGAAGAACCTCTTTTTTGTTTACTTTCTTTTCGCCGTCCGCGTTAATCAAAGTCGCGGTTTCGTAGTCCGTTACCGCGCCCGAAAGGTTTTTAACCCCGAGTTTTTCGGCTTTATAAACGTCGAGTTTGCCCTGACATTCCACGCCGATCACGATGATTTTTTCGCGTTCTATTCTATGCTCTTTAACGAGCTGATTGAAGCTGTAAGTGTCGCACGGCTTCAAAAATACTGCCGTTTTGCCTTCTTTTTTGCTTACGGCAATGAGATATTTGGATAAATTCGCGCCGCAGAAATCGTTGTACACGAAGTTTTCGAGGCTCTTTTCGTCCGAGAAAGTTGCGGGCGATGGGTCGTAATCGAATTCGCCTTTCGTCCAGCCGACTACTCTTGCCGCTTCGCCGCTTTTCAGAAGTTCCGCGGCTCTTTGGGTAAGTTTCTTTTCAAGTTCGGTCATATTCTCACTCCCCCTTTACTCTCAGGTCGCTCAGTCTCTTGTTTTCGCCGAGCGCGGTAACCTGCTTAACGAAATCGTTCATAACCGCGGAGAACTTCGCGCCTTCCGCCGCCGAAACCCATTCCACTCTCGTTCTCTCTTTTTCTATGCCGAGATAATCGAGGAAAGAAAACAGAAGCGACATTCTTCTTCTCGTGTAATAGTTACCGGTTACATAGTGGCAGTCGCCGGGGTGGCAACCGCAAAGGATAACTCCGTCCGCTCCTCTCTGGAAAGCTTTAAGCACGAAAATAGGGTTTACTCTGCACGAGCAGGGAACTCTTATAATCTTTACGTTAGCGGGATAAGAAAGTCTGCTCGAGCCGGCGAGATCCGCGCCCGCGTAAGAACACCAGTTGCAACAAAACGCAACGATATTCGGCGTAAATTCGCCGTTTTTTTCGTTTACTTCCTGCATATCGCTTCAACCTCCGAGGTTATTTGTTTCGAGCTGAATCCCGAAAGATCCATCGCTCCCGACGGACACGCGACGGTACAAGCGCCGCAACCCTGACATACCGCGGGGTTAACGTGAGCAACTCTTCTCGTCTCGGTCTTTCCGCCGCCGATACGGAATTCTTTGTTTATATAATCGATCGCGCCGTACGCGCAGACGGACGCGCATTGCGAGCAACCGTTGCACATATTTTCATCCGAGGAAGCGACGCACGGATTTGTTTTGAGTTTATCTTTAACGAGAAGCCCGATGACTTTCGCCGCGCAAGCAGATGCCTGAGAAACCGTTTCGGGGATATCCTTAGGTCCTTGGCAAACGCCCGCGAGATATACGCCCGCCGTGGGGCTTTCCACGGGACGAAGTTTGGGGTGAGATTCGTTAAGGAAGTTATTCGTGTCGATACTCGCCGTCAAAAGCGTGGCGATTTTTCTTACCGACGGTTCGGGTTCTATGGCTACGGCCAAAACCACGAGGTCGGAAGCTATAGTAACCTGTTCGTTCTCTATAAGATCCGAACCCTGAACCATAAGCTTGCCGTTCTCGTTATAAACCTTGCCGACCATACCTTTTATATAATCGACGCCGTATTGTTCTACGGCTCTTCTGTAAAATTCGTCGTAGTTTTTACCCGGCGTTCTCACGTCGATATAAAAGACGTGAACTTCCGTGTCGGGATATTTTTCCCTTATGAGCATCGCATGTTTAGCCGTGTACATACAGCAGATTTTCGAGCAGTACGGTTTTCCGCAACCCGAAACGTCACGCGAGCCGACGCACTGAATGAACGTTATAACCTTCGGGTGCGTGTGATCGGACGGACGAAGAAGAACTCCGTTCGTGGGGCCCGCGGCGTTCATAAGTCTTTCGAGTTCGAGCGAGGTGATAACGTCCTTGTTGTCGCTGTAACCGTACTCGTTGAACGCGTCTATATTTATGGGGCGGAAACCCGTCGCGACGACAATCGCGCCGTACTCTCTTTCGATGAACGAATCCTTCATTTCGTAATCGATCGCGCCCGCGCCGCAGTTCATCTTGCAAAGTCCGCACTTGCCGGTTTTAAGCTTTAAGCACTGCTCGGGGTCGATTATCGCAACGTTCGGAATCGCCTGCGCGAAAGGAATGTAAATCGCGGGGCGGTTGTTGAGATTCATATTGAACTCGTTGAGACCTTTTTTCGACGGGCATTTTTCCATACAGACTTTACAACCCGTGCATTTCGTCTCGTCGACGTATCTCGCCTTTCTTTTTATTTTAACCTTGAAATTTCCTACGAAACCCGAAACCGCTCCGACTTCGGAATAGGAAAGAATATCTATTTTATCGCTCTGCGCCGCGTCGACCATTTTGGGCGTTAAAATACAAGCCGAACAGTCGAGCGTGGGGAACGTCTTGTCGAGCTGAGCCATTCTTCCGCCTATCGTCGGGTTCTTCTCGACGATATCTACGGGGAAACCCGCTTCGGCGATATCGAGCGCTGCCTGAATACCCGCTATACCTCCGCCGATAACGAGCGCGCGCTTAATAACGGGGCTTTCGCCTGCCATAAGCGGCTTGTTGAGCCTTACTTTGGCTATCGCCGTTCTTAAAAGGATCAAAGCCTTTTCGGTGGCTTCTTCCTTGTCCTTATGAATCCAGGAACACTGCTCTCTGAGGTTTGCTACTTCCACCATATACGGGTTAAGCCCCGCGCTTTCCGCAGTTTTGCGGAAGGTGGCTTCGTGCATTCTCGGCGAACACGAACCGATTACTATACCGTCGAGTCCGTAATCCTTGATCGCGTTCTTTATCAGTTGCTGTCCGTTTTCGGAACACATATACTGATAATCCGCCGAAAAAACGACTCCCGGTTCGGCTTTTATCATTGCGGCAAGCCTTTCCACGTCTACCGTGGCGGCTATGTTGCTGCCGCACCAACAAACGAAAACTCCTATCTTTTGCATCTTATCTTGTCTCTCTCGATTATTTGTTATATTTTCTGTACGCGCTTACGATCAGCTGCTGAGGCACAAGCTCGTTTACTATCGGCGGAATTTCTTCGGCTTTTAAACCGTTGCCGTCCTGCATTCTCGTAACCGTGGTTCTCACGGCTTCGATAACGCCCTGCGGAGCGACCCCTCTCGGGCATCTCTCCACGCATTCCATACACGAAAGGCAATACCATATCGCTTTGGAAGCAAGAAGTTTATCCACCTTACCTTTTACGATAAAGGAAACGAACTGATGGGGTTTTATGTCCATATCCTTGAACGCGGGGCATCTGCCCGAGCATTTTCCGCATTTCATACACTTTCTTACGTCCGTGCCGGAAATCCGTTCGATCTGTTCGATTTTTTCCTGTTTATCCATTGTTTTTTACCCCCAAAGCCTCGGCTAAAAGCTCCGTGAAATAAACCGTTTCTATTTTGCCGCCGCCGTATTTTTTTAGGTTGTAAAGGCAAAGCGGACAAGCCGTGACGATAATTTCCGCGCCGGCTTCTTCCGCGCTTTCGATTATCTTCGAACTTCTCTTTTCGGTTAAAGCTTCGTTTTTAAGGGAAACGTACGCGCCGCAACATTCGTTGCGCATAGGATACTTAACGGGTTCGCCCCCGATCGCCTTAATCAGATCTTCCATTATCGTCGGGTTTTCGGGATTGTCGAACGCCATAACCTTGCTCGGACGAAGAAGCAGACAACCGTAATAAGCCGCAATCTTTTTACCTGTCGGATTTACGGTCTTTTTCTTTATCTCGTCGAACCCGACCAAATTTTTAAGCATTTCGAGATAATGAACGACTTCCGTTTCGCCGTTATAAGGCTCGTCGAGACTTAAATAGTTATTCGTCTTGAAACGTACGTTTTCGTCGTTTTTCATATCGTCGTTCACTCTTTTTAAAACGTTATGGCATGCCGAACAAAGGGTGAGCACCTTTCCGCCGTTATGCTTGGCGTAGTCGAGCGTTCTCACCGCCGAAAGCTTGGTTGCGATCTCGTCTCTCGACGTCGGGTAAACCGCGCCGCAACACTGCCAATTTTCGATTTCTTCCATTTCCACGCCCAAAGCCGCGGCCGAAGCTCTCGCATAAGCGTCAAGCTCCTTTGCTTTCGTCTTTAACGTGCAACCGGGATAATAACTGATTTTCATATTTCCGCTTAATTTATATTGTATTTACTGTTTTGCTTCCGTAAGCTCGATTTTTACTTTTTCGGCGTTACTTATGCGGGTACGCCATTTCTTCGGGGTGGAAAACCTCGTCGAACTTCTCCGCCGACAAAAATCCGAGCGCAACGCACGCTTCTTTGAGCGATATGTTTTCTTTGTATGCTTTCTTTGCGGTTTTCGCGGCGTTTTCGTAGCCTATATAGGGATTGAGCGCGGTCACGAGCATAAGCGAATTATGCAGGTTGTGCGCCATCTTCTCTCTGTTGGCTCTTATCCCCGTTACGCAGTGAGTTTCGAACGAAGCGATTCCTTCCGCAAGAAGTTTTGCCGACTGAAGGAAGTTATACGCGATTACGGGCATAAATACGTTGAGTTCGAAATTGCCCTGCGAAGCTCCTACCGTCACCGCGACGTCGTTTGCCATTACCTGAACGGCAACCATCGTCATGGATTCGCACTGGGTGGGATTAACCTTGCCCGGCATAATCGAAGAACCGGGTTCGTTTTCGGGAATGAATATCTCGCCGAGACCGTCTCTCGGACCGCTCGCGAGCCAGCGGACATCGTTGGCGATTTTCATGAGGTTGCAGGCAAGGGCTTTCATCGCTCCGTGAGCGAAAACCATTGCGTCTTTGGACGTTAAAGCGTGGAATTTATTCTTCGCCGTAACGAAATCCTTGCCCGTGATTTCGCTTACCTGCTTAGCGACTTCTTCGTCGAAGCCGACGGGCGCGTTAAGTCCCGTGCCGACAGCCGTGCCGCCGAGCGCAAGTTCTTTTAAACCCGAAAGAGAAAGCTTTATCTGCTCTTCGGTTTTTTCTATCATCGTTCTCCAACCGCTTATTTCCTGCGAAAACGCTATGGGAACCGCATCCTGAAGGTGCGTTCTGCCGCTCTTTACTATGCCCTTGTTTTCCTCTTCGAGACGTTTAAGGGTTGCGACGAGTTTTTCCATAGACGGGAAAAGCTTGTCCTCTATAGCGATTACCGCGGCGATATGCATTGCCGTGGGGAAAGTGTCGTTGGAACTCTGGCTTTTGTTTATATCGTCGTTCGGGTGAAGAAGTTTCTCGCCGGCGATTTCGTTACCGCGGTTCGCGATAACTTCGTTCGCGTTCATATTCGACTGCGTTCCGCTGCCCGTCTGCCATACGACAAGCGGGAAATGGTCGTTGAGCTTGCCGCTTATAACTTCGTCGCAGGCTTTGACGATGGCGTCGAGTTTGTTCTTCGGAAGTTTTCCGAGGTTGTAGTTAGCCTGCGCCGCGGCTTTTTTCAGAATCCCGAACGCATGCGTGATTTCTCTCGGCATAAGCTCGCCGCCGATTTTGAAGTTCTCGAAACTTCTTTCGGTCTGAGCGGCCCAGTATTTATCCGCGGGGACTTTCACCTCGCCCATTGTGTCTTTTTCGATACGATATTCCATTTTTTCACCGTTCAACGCTTGAAATCGATTTGCGAAATGATGTCTTTGAGAACCTTTTCGCTATTGTGAAGTTTTTCGATCTCCTCGTCGGTAAGAGCGGGGTTGATCTTTCCGACGACGCCGTTTCTGCCGACTATGTTAAGGGTGCTGAGGCATACGTCTTTTACGCCGTATTCGCCGTGCATCATCGTGGAAACGGTCATAGCCGTGTTAGCGTTCGTAACGACCGCTTTAACTATATAACAAACCGTGGAAGCGATCGCATAGAAGGTCGCGCCCTTACGCGAAATAACTCTCGCGCCCGATTCCCTGACGTATTGTTCGATTTCGGGGATATCGATTTTCGTGGTAAGAATTTCCGAAGTCTCAACCGATTTCTGATATTCGTCTACGTGCATACCGGCAATTCTCGCCAAAGACCACGGAGAGAAACCGGAGTCTCCGTGTTCGCCGAACATATACGCGTGAATGTTACCGACTTCGAGTCCGCAATAGTCGGCTATTCTCGAACGAAGTCTCGCGGTGTCGATGATCGCGCCCGAACCGATTACTCTGTTTTCGGGTATGCCCGAAAGTTTGCAGAAAGAATACGTGAGGATATCGACAGGGTTGGATACCATAATATAAATGGCGTCGGGAGCCTGTTTCGTTATTTCGGGAATAATCGATTCCTGAATGGCAATGTTCGTCTTGATGAGTTCGAGACGGGACTGCCCCGGCTTTCTCGCGATACCCGACGTTATGATTACGATGTTTGAATCTTTCGCGTCTTCGTAATTGCCCGCGTAAATACGGCAGGCGCTGTCATAAGACAATCCCTGGCGAATGTCGAGGGCTTCGCCCATAGCTCTGTTTCCGTCGATATCGATAATTACGATTTCGTCGGCTAATCCTCTGCAAGTGAGCGAATAAGCTATCGTAGAGCCTACTCTTCCGCTTCCTATTACGGTTATTTTGTTCATACCTTTCTCCTTGGTAAATAAATTTATCCTATTTTTGAATTTTTTTAAAACGGCCGAACGCCGTTATTAAAGCATTTTAAACGTTTACCGAACGCGTCGGCAAGCCGCAAGCGAGCTATTGAATATCCGCAGCCAGAACGGCGAGCGCGGCGGCAAGGTTTTCGTTCCTCACCTTGACTTTCCCGTTGCTTATCAGCCTTACGGGCGCGAAATTCCATACCGCCGAAACCCCGCAGGAAAGCAAAGTTTCGTAAGCGTTCTGCGCTTCCCTTTCGGGAACGGCGATAACTCCGATTTTAACGGAATGATCTTTGCAATATTTTTCTATTTCCGAAATCGGATAAATATTTTTCGCTTCGGTAAGCGCGCCGACTTTGTTCTCGTCCTTATCGAACGCCGCCGAAAGGCGCAGTCCGAATTCCGCAAAGCCGTCGTACAAAAGCAAAGCCTTGCCGAGCTTTCCCGCTCCCACCACGACGACTTCGGTTATATCGTCCGAAACGCCGAGCGCGGCTTCGATATGCTCGATAAGCTCCGCCGTCTGATAGCCTATTTTTGGTTTTCCCGCTCCGCTGACGAGCGCGAGATCCTTTCTTACCTGAACCTCGCCGAGTCCCAAACCTTCCGCAACCGCCGCCGACGAAATGGTTTTTCTTTCGTCCGCAACCGATTTCAGATAGTGAAGGTAAATGGGCAATCTCGCCTTTACCGAACCGGTTATGTTTGTTTTCTTCATCGTCTGTTTTCTCCGAAATCATGTACTTTCGACCGTTTTTTGATATTCGGTCTATTCTCACCGATTTTATCGATACAACTATATCATTACAAGTATATCATTTTGATTTATATTTTGCAATCGTTGACCGACGGTTTTTTTATATTATTTATTTATAACGAGTTATCAATTTGAATATATTCCTACTCGTTTGCAGGATTTAAACGGCATTTCCGCCCGTCGCGTTATTTGCCGCAAAAACAATATTTTTAATAAATAACTACATTTAATCGACTTATAGGCGGGTTTTTGCCGATCGATTACAGATCGAACATCGGCGTGGAAAGATATCTGTCTCCGCTATCGGGAAAAAGCACGACAATGTTTTTCCCTTCGTTTTCTTTTCTTTTAGCAACCTCGATTGCGGCTTTCAAAGCGGCTCCCGAGGATATTCCGCAAAGAACACCTTCTTCTTTTCCGATTTCTCTTCCGCCCTCGAAAGCGGCTTCGTCGGCGATATCGATAACTTCGTCGATAACCGAACGGTCGAGAGTGTCGGGGACGAATCCCGCGCCTATGCCCTGTATTTTATGCGCTCCGCCGCGTCCTTCGGTAAGCACGGGCGAGCCTGCGGGTTCGACGGCGATAATTTTAACGGCGGCGTTCTTTTCTTTGAGGTATCTGCCTACGCCCGTTATCGTTCCGCCCGTTCCGACGCCCGCTACGAAAACATCTGTTTTCCCGTCCGTATCGGCGTAAATTTCGGGCCCCGTGGTTTTATAATGAGCTTCGGGGTTTGCGGGGTTCACAAACTGTCCGAGAACTATTCCGCCGCGTTCTTCCGCGATTTCTTCGGCTTTCGCTATCGCGCCTTTCATTCCGAGTTTTCCGTCCGAAAGAACAACTTCCGCGCCGTAAGCGGCGATAAGTCTACGTCTTTCGATCGACATCGTTTCGGGCATAACTATAACGACTTTATATCCCTTTGCCGTGCCGACCGAGGCTATGCCGATACCCGTATTCCCCGAAGTGGGTTCGACGATAACCGCACCCTTTTTGAGTTTTCCGCTTTTTTCGGCGGTTTCTATCATATAAAAAGCTATTCTGTCCTTAACGCTCCCCGCGGGATTGAACATCTCGAGTTTTGCGTAAATTTTTGCTTTTAAACCGTATTTTTTTTCGATATGAGTAAGCTCAACAAGCGGCGTACCGCCTATAAGAAAGGCGGCAGATTTGTAAATTACAGGCATTTTTAATCTCCTTCCATCGAAATATCGGAACAACGGACAGCGCGCCTTTTATAGACGCAGGCGATTACGTTTTATCCGCATATCCCGCCACGAATATTTTATATCCGAATATCGGATTTGTCAACAATCTATAAGCGATTTTTTGCGGACGAGACAAGCAATTTCCGAAAGACCGCCACATATTGCAAATCGACCGTAAATATATATCAAAAACATAAAAAAGGGTTACCGCGTCTTAATTAACGCCGTAACCCGATAAATTCATATTCAGTTCAGAACTTAGAATTACAAGAATTCCGATATAATTACACTACTTGAAAGTCTTTACCTCCTTGAATTTCTCGTATATTCACTTTCATCCTCGGACGAAAAGGAAATTCGTTTTCTTTTGTGTTTATCGGGGAAACTTTTTATCGTTTCCGTAAAGTTCAATTCCTGCCGTTTCTTCGCGTTTAACGAAGCGCCTCTTAGTACATCGGACCTCTCCTCGCATTTTATTAGACGACTTTTTTTCATTCGGGTTGACCGCCCGCAAGCTTTTAACTCCTATTAAAGCTTTTTGTTTTATTTTTTTATCGGCGGTGTTACCGCCCGTCGCCTTTCGCCTTTTGCACCTTTATTATAACCGAGGACTTCCTGTTTGTCAATACCCTTTTTTGTTTTTTCACAAAGTGAAATTTTCGGGTTTGCTATTGACAACGCGCCTTTTCGGTGGTATTATATTATGTTACGGCTTTAAGATTTCTTTATTACTACTTCGCCGTCGGAACATTTTACCGTCGTCGCGCCCGAACCTTTGAAAACGTCGCTTCGATCTTTGTTCAGTTCGTTCCATTTGCTTTTCGAACCCTTAAACTCGACCGTCGTTAAATTGCTGCAGTTAGAAAACATATAGCTTCCGAAATCCGTGAGCGAAGCGGGAATGGTTACGCTCTTTAAACTCCTGCAATTCTGAAACGCTCCGTTACCGAGACTTACCACGCTGTCGGGTATTGAAATACTCGTCAAGCCGCTGCCCGCAAACGCCGACGATTCGATAGTTGTTACGGTATCCGGTATAACAACGCTTTTTAAACGCATATAACCGCCAAACGCGTACGAGTCGATTGTCGTAACGCTCCCGCCCGCGGGAATGACGCTGTTTCCGCAACCCGCGATAAGCTTTTTCGTCGATTTCTCTATAAGACAATTCGAAACGCTCGAAAAAACCTCGTTTCCCTGCTCGACCTCGATTTTTCTGATTTCCGTGCAATCCGCATACGCCCCGTATACGATACTCGTTACGCTTTTCGGTATCGTCACGGAAGTTAATTGCTTACACCTGCCGAAAGCAAACCCGCCGATAGTTTTAAGATTATTCGGCAACTTCACGCTCGCCAGCTTTTGGCAGTTATAAAAAGCGCATTCCCCGATTTCCGTAACGCCGTCAGAAATAACCACGCTGACCAAGCTCGAACAACTGTCAAATGTTGACCAGGCTATTTTCTTCACTTTATCCGGCACAACCACGCTCGTCAGGCTTTCACACTCTCTGAACGCCAAATTCCCGATACTCCTGACTCCGCTCGGTATGGTTATATATTTTAAACTCTTGCAAGAAAAAAACGCGCTGTCCCCGATAAAATTCACGCTGTCCGGGAGAGTTACTCTTGTCAGAGCCGAGCAATAGGCAAATAAAGCGTCTCCTATTTCAGTCACGCCGTCCGGAATTACAACATCTGTAACGGCGCAACTTCTGAACGCTTCGAATCCGATATTTTTCACACTGCCCGGAATAACTATTTTCGTAAGTCCCTTACAATAGTAAAACGCGTGGTTTCCGATAGTCGTAACCCCCTCCGGTATGGTTACGCTCGTTAAGTTTACACATTCGTAAAACGCGTACTCTCCGATAGCAGTTACGCTCCCGTCCGAAGGTATAACGCTTTTGTCGCAGCCCGCAACAAGCGTTTTCGTCGATTTTTCGATTATACAATTCTTTTCGCCGTAATAAAAGCCGCTCTCGGGAGAAACCTCGATTTTTTTAAGTTTTTCGCAATGTCTGAAAGGAGCGCGCCCGATATTTTCCACGCTTTCCGGTATAGTCACGCTCGTTAAAGCGTCGCACCACTCGAAAGCTCCGTCGCCGATACCTTTCACCCCGCTCGGTATGGTTACGCGCGTCAGGTTGTGGCAACCGCTGAACGATTTGCCCGCAACGCCTCTCGCGCCATCCGTTATCTTTGCCGAAGTCAAATAATAGTTTTCAACGCCTACAACCCAATCGTCTACGTAAAGAATTCCGCCGTTTCGTAAGTACAGGTTTTCGTTGCATTTACCAAAAGTATTGCTTCCGATATTCGTTACGCTGTCCGGTATTGTAACGTTCGTTAAACTGCCGCATTCGTAAAACGCGTACATTCCGATACTTGTCACGCCGTCCGGTATCGTTACGTCCGATAACTTTCCGCACCTTTCAAACGTCGAGTTTCCGATAGATTTTATATTTTTCGGCAAAGTAACGCCCGTTAAACCCGAACAATCGGAAAACGCATAACCGCCTAACCTCGTCACACTGTCGGGAATTACTATATTCGTCAGACCGACGCAATTTGTGAACGCGCTGCTGCCGATTATTTCTACTCCGTCCGGTATCGTAACGCTTGTAAGATAAGCACAATCTTTAAAAGCATAACCGGCTATGCCTCTCGTACCGTCTTTTATCGTTGCGGAAACTATCAAATCGCTCTCGACCCCTACGACAAAATCATCGACGTAGATAAGCCCGCCTGCCCGCGTATAAAGGTTTTCATTGCAATCCTCAAAAGCGTCTTGCCCGATATCCGTCACGCTTTCGGGTATCGTAACGCACGTCAGGCTGTCACAACCCGAGAAAGCCATAATTCCGATACTCGTCACACTGTCGGGGATAGTAACGCTCGTCAATTTTTCGCACCACGCAAAAGCCTGATTACGAATCTCCGTCACGGGTTTACCGTTATACGAACCCGGTATAACGATTTCCGTCGGGTAAGTTTTTTTGTCGTAATCGGTGCGTTTTCTGACCGAATACCCGCCGCTTTCAAGCAATACGAATTCAAAATATTTTTCTGCTTGTTCGTCTTCTTCTCTTTCCGAAGACGTTTCGCTTTCGTCCCGCCCGGAAGAATATTCGCTCCCGCCGCCCGAGGAATTCCCCGAACCGCCCGCGCCGCACGAAGTTCCGAACGCGGCGAAAATAAAGATCGCCAAAAGCAATAAAGCAATTCTTTTTCCCATAGCCTTATCTCCTTTCTTACGCCTTGACGGGAATAACGTTTCATTTCCGCCATACGTATTATTCTTGTCTGTCATATATTATACATTAACGATAAATAACTGTCAATCATATCGGACAAACTTGCATATCGAAAAATCGGACAAACTCGCATATCGAAAAATCGGATAAACTCGCATATCGAAAAACCCCGGGCGATCTCGCTTTCATTCGAACGCCCGGGGATTATTTATCGTTTGATTATTATTTTTCTATAAGATCGAGGAACCTGAATGTTCTGCAATCGACAAGTCCTCTGTCGGTTATGCGGACTTCGGGCAGACACGCGAGCGATACTATCGACATCGTCATAAACGGCGACGGCAAAGCGCAGCCCAACTCTTTCCATGCGTTTTCGAGAACTTTAACCTTTTCTTCCATTTCCTCGACGGAAATATCGTTCATAAGTCCCGCCACGGGAAGCTCGACCAAGCCGACTATCTTTCCGTCCTTAACGGCGACCAATCCGCCGCCGCAGTCTATCAGAGTGTTTACCGCAAGCGCCATATCGCTGTCGTTCGTACCGACGACGAGAAGATTATGCGCGTCGTGAGCGACGGTCTGAGCAAGCGCGCCGTCTTTGATTCCGAATCCCGTTATAAAGCCTTTGCCGACCTTGCCCGTTCTGTGATGACGTTCGAAAACGCACGCTTTCATTATATCCCGCGCGGGATCGGCTTTAAGCTCGCCGTTTTCCGCAGTCATCCCGACAACTTTGTCTATCGTGCTTGTTTTTGCGGGGATAACTTCGATAACGTGAACCTTAACGGTGCCGTCAGCTTCGATTTTAAACGCGCTCTCGTCAACCTTGTCGAGATGTATCGTATGGCGATACTCTTCGGGATAAGAATATTCTTTTCTTTCAAACAATGCCTTTCCGCCTTTCGCGACAAGTTCGCCGTCGATGAACACTTCGTCCACCACGCATTTTTCGAGATCGGAAATAAGAACCATGTCCGCGCATTTGCACGGCGCAATCGAACCGAGTTCGAGGCTTAAACCGAAACATTCGGCGGTGTTTATCGTAACCATCTGTATCGCCGTTACCGCGTCTATACCCTCTTCTATGGCGCGGGCGACGATATGATCGAGGTGTCCGCTGCTTACTAACGTGTGCGGGTGCGAATCGTCCGAAACAAGGCAGGCAAAACGGCTGTCAACCTCGTGTTTCGTAACGGCTTTGCCCACTTCTTCGAGATCGTGCCAGGCAGAGCCTTCGCGAAGCTGAGCGTACATTCCTCTGCGCATTTTTTCAAGCGCGGAATTTTCAGTGGTGGACTCGTGGCAACAGTTAATTCCCGCCGCGATATATGCGTTTAACATAGCTCCCGTTTCGGGTATGGAGAAATGCCCGGTTACCGCTTTGCCCGCTTTAAGAGTTTCGCCGACGATATCGTGAGTGTGCTTATCGGAATTTACTATCCCCGGGAAATTCATCATTTCGCCAAGCCCCGCGCACTCTTTCCATTTCATGGTTTCCGCAATGTCCGCAGGGTGGATTTCCGAACCCGTATCCTCAAACCCCGGGACGGCAGGCACGCACGACGGCGTAACGAGCATTGCTTTAAGCGGAGTGGTTTCGGCGTCTTTAAGCATACACTTAACTCCGCCTAAACCGATTACGTTGCAAATTTCGTGCGGGTCGAAGAAAATCCCGCTCGTGCCGTGAGGAATAACCGCTCTCGCGTATTCGCCCGCCGTAAGCATAGAAGATTCGATGTGCATATGCCCGTCCATAAACGCCGGGGCGAGATACTTTCCTTTTCCGTCGTAAACTTTCGTTTTTTCGCCTATAGACGCGGAAACGTCGCCCACGGCGGCTATTCTTCCCATAGAAACGGCTACGTCGTAACCATCGAGAATCTCCCGCGTGCAAACGTTGATAAGTCTGACGTTTCTGATTACGAGATCGGCTTTTTCCCTGCCCATAGCGACAGCGGAAAGCGTACGGGTACATTCCCAAAGCGGAAATTTGCAAAACGTGTTAATCATAGTTACCTCCGATTAAATTTATGCTTATATTGTAGCAGAATTTCCGTAAAAAGCAACCGTTGAAAGCCCCGCCGCGGTATTTCACGAAAATTTACGATTTTTCTTCAAAATTCCGTATACTTTCTTAAAAAAGAACGGAGTTCGTTATTTTTAACGACATCCGTATCCGTAAACGTATATATCAACCGAAACCCGAGTTATGATTTTTTAGAAAACACGACGAGCGTTTCGACGTGTTTTGTCTGCGGGAAAAGATCGTACGGCGTTACCGAAACTATTTTATAACCGTTTTCGATTATCGTTTTCAGATCTTCCTTTAACGATTTCGGGTTGCAGGACAGATAAATTATTTCCCCGGGCGCAAACTCCGTTATCATAAGCGCGGTTTTTTCTCCGAGCCCGCTTCTCGGCGGGTCGACAAAAAATATCGAGTTTTCCGCCGCTCCTATCTTCGGCAAAATCTTTGCCGCATCGCCGCAAAAGTACGAAATGTGCCCCGATAAGTCGTTTAACGCGCCTATTCTTTTAGCATCGCGAACAGCCGACGGCACTATTTCTATGCTTATTACCTTCTTTCCGCTTTTGGCGAAAAGGGCGGAAGTTATGCCTATTCCGCTGAAACAATCTATAACCGTTTCGCAGGGAGATTTCGCTATCGTCTTCACGACGTCCGCGTAAATTCTCTCGGCGGCTCTTTCGTGTATCTGAAAAAACGAATCGGGAGACAGCGTGAATTTTACGCCCGACATCTCGCCGTTTAAGTATTCCTCGCCCTTTTCGAGCCTTAATTTACCCGACAAGACGGACGAAGAAGACGATTTATTGTCGCAAGTGTAAAAACTAACCTTACCGAACTTCTCTTTGAGCGAATTATAAAGCGTTTCCGTTCCCGAAAGTTTTCCGCCGTTGATAACGAGGGTAAGCATAAGTCCGTCGTCGGTTTTTCTTAAAAGCGCGTAACGCAAAAGACCTTTGCCTGTTTTCGGATTGTACGCTCTTAAACTTCTCGATCTCGCCCACTCGAGAATGATTTTCGAAGAAGTTTCAAACCATTCGGCGTGAAGAAGACAATTTTTCACGGGGATTATTTCGTGCGTTAAATCGTCGAAAAAGCCTAAAATCAGTTTTCTGTTCCACTCCGCGAAAGCGAGGTGAGCTTTATTTCTGTAAGCGAACTCACCGACGGAAACCGTTTCCGCAACGTCGGCAAAATAAGGCACAACCGCCTCTACGGCCATTTCGCGTTTGATTTCAAGCTGTTTTTTATAGTCGATATGCAAAAAAGCGCAGTTTCCGCAGGATAAAAACTCCTTACAGCGAACGGGACGGCGCACGGGAGACGGCTCGTCCGTTTTTACGAAATCGGCATAAAAAGTCGTTCCCCTTTTGCGTTTTACTTCGACTTCTTCCTTTTCGCCGACGATAGCCCCGTCGATTACAAGTTCGCACGAACCGACGGTCGCTAAGCCTTTGAAATTTTCGTCGTAAACTTCGGGTGTAACGAGATATCTGTCCTCGGCAATCTTTTTGTTGTCGTTTTTCTCGTTACGGGCGTTTTTACCGCGTTCGGCAACCGCTTTTTTCGCAAACTTTCGTTTATTGAGTTCTTTTATGGTTTTTTCCGAAACGCCTTTTCTGTTCAGAAAATAATCTTTCGCTTTAACGCCTTTCTTTTCTCCGCGCTTTTCGCCGCCGAATTTCGGATTCGGTCTGTTTCTTTTCTCTTGCATAACTTTTTCCTTTTACCTGTCGGCGGAACCATGTCGGATCCCGCCGAAACGCCTGTGGATAACGACATTATACACTATTTCCCGAAATTTAGCAAGGCTCTTCGCTTTACAAGCTGCCGTTTTTTATGTTATTATTTAACTATGAATATGAGACTCGATAAATTTTTCTCGTCGCAAAAAATTCTTTCGAGAAAAGAATGCGATGTGTTTTTAAAAAAAGGACTTATCTCGGTGAACGGCGTAACCGTTAAAAAAGGCGACTTTAAAATCAATCCCGACAAGGACAAAATCTCGCTCGACGGAAAGGTCATTAACTATCGGAAGTACGCCTATATGCTCGTTAATAAGCCATTCGGCGTTGTAAGCGCCACCGAAGACGGCAGAGATAAAACGGTCATCGACCTGCTCCCCGAGGAGCTTAAGAAACTCGGATTGTTCCCCTGCGGCAGGCTCGACAAGGACACGACGGGACTTGTGATTTTAACCAACGACGGCATTGCCGCGCACAACGCCCTCGCGCCGAAACGTCACGTAGAGAAAAAATATTACTTCGAGTGCGCAGATCCGTTCTCCCCCGCCGACGAAAAGGCGATAACCGGCGGCATAACTCTTAAAGACGGTTATAAAACCAAGCCTTGCCGCATAGACAGGTTAAGCGAGAGTTCCGGATATATTTACCTTACTGAAGGCAAATACCATGAAATCAAAAGGCTTTTCGGGGCACGCGGAAACAAAATCGTCGGGCTTGAAAGAGTGGCTTTCGGAGAAATTGTTCTCGGAGATCTTCTGCCGGGAGAATGGCGGTATATGACCGATGAGGAAATCGCCCTTTTTATAAACAAAAAGGCATAATTTACCGATAAACAAACACAAAAAGACTAATTTAAGGAGAAAAATGATGTTAGAGGTTAGGAATTTAACCAAGGTATACTCGCCGAAAGGCGGAGTAAGCGTTCGCGCGCTCGACGACGTTTCGCTTATCTTACCCGAAACGGGTATGGTTTTCATTCTCGGCAAAAGCGGCTCGGGAAAATCCACCCTTTTAAACGTTACGGGCGGACTGGATAAACCCGACAGCGGAGAAATCATCGTTAAAGGCAGAAGCAGCAAGGACTTTTCCGCCGCCGATTTCGACAGTTACCGTAACACTTGTATCGGTTTCGTTTTTCAGGAATATAACCTTTTAAACGAATTTTCCGTCGAACAGAACATTGCTCTCGCTCTTGAACTCCAAGGGAAAAAGAACGACAAAGCAGCAGTAAACGCGCTTTTGGAGCAAGTAGGGCTTAAAGGTATCGGAAAACGAAAGCCGAACACGCTCTCGGGCGGGCAAAAACAAAGGGTCGCGATCGCCCGCGCGCTTATCAAAGAACCCGAAATCATTATGGCGGACGAACCTACGGGCGCGCTCGATTCCCAGACCGGCAAGCAGATTTTCGACGCGCTCAAAAAACTATCGGAAACAAAGCTCGTTATCGTCGTTTCCCACGACAGGGAATTCGCCGAGCGTTACGCCGACAGAATCATCGTTTTAAAGGACGGTAAAATCGATGAAGACGTAACCAAAACCACGACCGAACCGCTAAATCTCGGCAATAACGTAAAGCTGGTTTCGGGCGATACGATTACGATAGATCACGCCGAATACCTTACCGAAAACGACATTAAAAATATTCTCGAAGTTATAAAAAAGAACGGCGGAAAAGCTATAATCACCTCGGGCGAAAATAAGGTAACCGACGTTAAAAAAGTCTGCAAGATAAACGAAAACGACTGCGAAGAATGTTTCAAAACGACCGATAAAGTCAAAACCAAGGACTACGACGGCAATAAAACGAAGTTTATAAAATCAAAACTTCCTCTTCCTCACGCATTCAAACTCGGCGCAAGCGGACTGAAAATAAAACCCGTCAGGCTTATTTTTACCGTAATACTTTCGGTCATCGCTTTTTCGCTTTTCGGTGTACTTTCTGCGTTTATGACGTATAACAGCAACTTTTCGTACGCGAAAGCTTTGCAGAAAACAAACAACCCCGCCGCCACGGTGTACACGAGAATCGAATATCTGAATAAATACATACACGTAGATACGGCAAACAATATCGAAACGCATGTAAGCGACTACACCACTTACGGCCCACTCGACATATCCGAAGAGGAACTGAAAAAACTCAACGACAATTCTCTCGGCGTAAAATTTGCGGGAGCTTTTAACTTATCGATATATCAGGACAGATTCCCGACGGGATTGCAAAATTCGGACAACGATTATTTCCCGACGACCAATCTCCGCGGTTTTTCCGATTGCGGCGACGCGTTTTTAAAAAGTTGCGGTTACACGCTTTCAAGCGGACGTTACCCCATAAACGTGACAGAGATCGCCGTTTCGGAATACGTTGACGAAATGTTCCGAAACGCGGGCAAAGGCTCGGCGTTGAACAACGTAATATCTGTCGACGTGGCAATTTACGATGAAAGCGGCTCGATTTATGAAGACGGAAAGGTAGATCTCAAAATCACGGGAATTTATCGGGTCGGCGCAATCGACGAAAAATTCGACGAACTTAAAAATAAGCCGACAAATCCGACGATCAACGAAATTCAGACAAGAAACACGCTTGTCTCGTCGTTTAAAGACTACCTTAACAATAGTTTTCATCTTATAGCGTTCGTCACTGAGGATTTCCGCGATACTTATTATAAAAAAACGGATAGTAAAGAAAAAACAAACTTCGGAACTTCGATATGGGGCGTCGGATTCGATTATTTCCCTATATCCGATCCCGTTGACGAGCATTGGGATACAAGGGCATACACTGCGAGAATAGTTTCGCATAACAAGGAGCTTTTCACCTTTTACGACCTCGACGGAAACGAAATAAAGAATTTCGATATAAATAACGTCACGCTCGGTGCGGATGAATTTTTCGCGCCACTACCCTCCGAAATCGATAAAGCCGCTTACGGCTACGACATCGGAACTCCCGACGAAAAAACGAGATATTTCAAAAATAACGCGTCCGTTTCGGGAAAACTCACCGCCAAAGGATTTTATTCCGTTAAAGGTTACGATAAACTCCCGTCCGATTGTCTTATAGTCTCCGACGAATTTATAAACGCTTACTCTTCCGATAAGATTTATGAGTTCATCGCAACTTCAACGAAATATCGACAAAACGACAACCCGAAATATAGCTTTACGATCGCCAAAACAGATAATTCTCTCGAACAGATAACGTATATTCTCAAAAACGACCCCGAAAACGGTATCACGAAAGAGGTCGGAAGCGAAGCGTATCAGGGCGTTGTTTTCCTTGTAAGCCTTATAAAGGCTCTGTCGGGCATATTCCTGACAATCGGGTTAATTCTCGGTACGCTTGCCGCGCTTCTTTTGCTCAACTTTATTTCCGCCTCTATCGCTGCAAAAAGTAAGGAAATCGGAATTTTGCGCGCGGTCGGCGCGAGAGGTCTGGACGTTTTCAGAATTTTCTTTTCCGAAGCGTTCATCTTTGCGATGGTCTGTTTCGTTCTTTCCTCGCTCGGGTCTGCGTGGTTGTGCGGTATGATAAACGCGGGCATAACCTCGACCACAATCGTTCCGACCGTGGAACTGCTCGACTATAATATATTAAACATCGGCGTAAATCTGCTCGTTTCGCTCGTCGTTTCCGCTGTCGCAACCTTCCTGCCCGTACTTCACGCCGCGAGGAAACCGCCCGTGGAAAGCATAAGAATGCTTTAACACCCCTCGCAGACCGATTAACAGAGCGTCGTCTACGGCGTTCGACCCGCACGGCGTATATTTCCTCCGAAAACTGCTCATAATTAAAGCAGGAGGAGAAAAAATGAAGATAGCAAACATTATTGCGTACGTTCTCGTCATTTTAGGAGCTGTTAATTGGGGGCTTTACGGCATTTTCAATTTCAACCTCGTATCGATGATTTTCGGCGGAGCAAGAGCTGTCGGCTCGATAGTCGTTTATTCGATTATCACTTTGGCTGCCGTATGGCTTATTATTTCGCCTTGTATCACGGACGGCAAGCTTGCTCTTACGAACGGCGAAACGTATTAAATTTCAGGTCTTTAATACAGAAGAAATATTATATTTTCAGTTTTTAAAGCTGCAAAACGTATTAAATTCAGCCGAGCAAAGGCAAAAACGGAAGTCGACAAAACATTTGTCGGCTTCTTTTTTTGTTCTGTGGTCGATTTTCGGCTGTTTAATCTTTTTCCGATTATCCGGCGGTTTTTCTCGCCTGATTTTTTTTAATTTTTACCGTAAATTTTATGAGAAACAAAAAAATATTAAAAACCGCTTGAATTTTCTTTACAAACGAAAAAAAATCTGATAAAATAGTCAAGAAAGTTTCGGGGACGTAGCTCAGTTGGTTAGAGCGCTACCTTGACATGGTAGAGGTCATAGGTTCGAGCCCTACCGCCCCCACCAATAACAAAAGAGCAAGCCATACGGCTTGCTCTTTTGTTATTGGTGGGGACTTTGGCGCGAGTACGCGGCGCAACCGAAACTTAAAACCTTACGTAAAATTTAATGCGCCGTCGAGCGTCAATTTGCCGCGTACTCGTCTTTTAAACGCCCACCACGAAAAAGGGTACGCCACAGGCGTACCCTTTTTCGTGGTGGGCGATAAGAGACTCGAACTCCCGACTTCTTCCATGTGACGGAAGCACTCTACCAACTGAGTTAATCGCCCGATATTTGATGTTTTATGTTTTGAAATTCGTTGCAAAATCGTTTGCATTTCGCTTTTCGGTTATTATTATAGCAAATGTGCCTTTTATTGTCAACGCTTTTTCGAGAAACTACACACTATCTTAAAAAATCTTTTTTCAATCGACAAAAAACGCTTGTCAAAACCGCTAAAATATAGTAAAATATTATACAGTAAATTTGTGCGGGCGTAGTTTAGTGGCAAAATAGGAGCTTCCCAAGCTTCGGTTGTGAGTTCGATTCTCATCGCCCGCTCCATTTCCCTTTCGGTCAGCCGAAAGGGTTTTGTTTTTTCGGCAAAATTTTACAACACAATACAGAAAATATGAATAAACTAAAGATTTTCAATGCAAACGCCATAAAACTTCTCGCCGCGCTATCAATGCTTATCGATCATATCGGTATGCTCTGGAATATACTTCCTTTACGCTATATAGGAAGAATCGCTATGCCGCTTTACGCTTTTATGATTGCGGAAGGCTGCTATTATACTAAAAATAAATTTAAGCATTTTGCGTGCATATTTCTTCTCGCGCTTCTATGCGATACCGCGTTTATACTTTTCGAACCGAATTATTTTCACTTAAGTATTCTGACGACGTTTTCGATATCGATCATGCTGATTTACGCGCTTGATTATTTCAAAATTAAGCTTCTGGACGAAAACGCAAGGCTCGTAGAAAAGATTTTTGCGGGCGCGATATTCGCGGCGGGCGTTTTTCTGATGTACGTCGTTACCCGTCTTATAAAAAGCGTAAACGGCAAGCCGTTTTATATCGATTATGATTTTTTCGGGTGTTTACTCCCCGTTTTTGCATCGCTTTTCACTTTACCTAAGGATAAAACGCCCGAAAAACTCGCGTTTCTGAATAGTCATATCGTAAAATTTCTTTCGTTTACGGTAGGTCTTGTCGCTCTTTGTCTGCTGCTTTCCGCGCCTATCGAATGGCTTTGTATGCTTGCGCTTATTCCGATAGCGTTATATAACGGCGAACGCGGCAAGCTTGAGTTGAAATATTTCTTCTACATATTTTACCCTGCTCACCTTGTTATACTTTACGGTTTATCAATGATTATTTAAAACCGACTTTGAAACAATTAAATACTTTCCGAAGCGGGCGATCAATGATTGCCCCTACTTATTTTTATTGCTTATACAACAATTTTGAGGTTCACTCGTCAATCGTAAAAATAATTTATTTTTTGAAAATTTTGGTTATATTAAGACACCTTATATTATTGATAATCGACTTATAGGCCGACTTTTGGCTTCTATTCCCTTTATTTTATTCTCTTCCGCCCGCAAATCCCGAAAGTAAAAACCAACCCCCGCCGAAAGAAAGATTTTCTTTCGGCGGGGGTTTTATAAAAGAATATCAGATAATCAGTTCCATTGTACGGTTACGCCGTCTACGACTACCGTGCAACCTTTTAAAGTAGCATCTACATCGCCGAATATTTCCGCAAAATTCCCGGCAGTTATCTTAACGCCGTCTATTTTGCAGTTCGTAAACGTAAATGTTTTACCCGTTGCTCCTGCCCCAAACCGATAACCGTCGTAAAACTCGCAATTCTTGATTTCGGTATCGGCATAAGCAGCCATATACGCATATCCGTTGGATTTTCCTAACTTACAATCGATAAACGTGACTTTTTCCATACAACCCGCATAAGACGTCCAGCCGTTGAGCGTAGAGCCTTTAACGGTGAGAGTCGTTCCCGGCTTTACCTTTGACGCATTGATATTGAACGTATAAATAACGTTATCTATAATGCAGTTTTCTATAACGTTATCGCCGCCGATATCATCCCAGAAAATTATTCCTCTGAACGCGCCCGAAATTTTCGAGTTTCTGATAAGAACATTGCTACCCGTAACAGAAATAGCTTTCGTATCGCCGTTAAAGCCTTGACCGTTAACCTGAACGTTTTCCATCGTGGTATTCGTTCCCGTCATTTTGATTGCGCCCTCATTACCCGCGGGAGCATCACATTCGATCGTCATATCCTTAACGGTGACGTTATTATCCAAAGAAACTTTCCTCGCCGTAATCCCGGTTTTATCAATGCCTTCGCCGGCGATGACCGTGCCTTCGGCAATTTTTGTTTCATTGGAAAGATTTACGGTACTGCCCTCGGCAAAACTCATATAAAAGTTTTCGTATGTATTGCTTGAATCTACCGTGCCGTTATTATACTCGCCGATTATCGCGTTTATATCGTGTTCTTCGAGCGAAGCATAGTTCTTGTAATCAACGGAATTGTCGAGAACGAGTTTCAGATCTTTTACTTTATTACCCGTAACTATCGCCGCAGAGTTCGCATAACCTACGATACCGCCGATATCGCGATAACCCGAAACTTTGATATTTTCGGCAACGCAATCCTTAACCCATGCGCTCGGTTCTGCGGAAAGATATCCGACAATCGACGCCGCCTTGTCTCCGTCGTCGTTATCTTTTACTTTCGTAACGATTTCGGCGTTTTTAACTATGCAACGTTCGACTTTCGAGCAAAGAGCGTGTCCTATGATTACCGCGACATGATTTATTCCGTCGGCTTTGGCGCCGTCCACGGTGAGATCTTTAACAAGACAGCCCGTCGTTGCGCCGAATAATCCTACGTATCTTTCTCCTTTGACGTTAAGATTCTTTATCGTTTTACCGTTTCCGTTGAAAACGCCGCCGAACACATGCCCTTCGACGCCTATCGAAGTAAACGCTTTGTTTTCGAGATCGATATCGTTCATCAGTTTGATTTCGCTATAATTTCCGAGCGTTCCGTCGTTTACGTTTTTGGCGAAATTTCTGAGATCCTGCGCCGTGTATATCGTAAGCACGTCCGAAGAGACGTCTTCCGTCGCGGCATTTGCCTGAATTGCTTCTACTTTGAAATAAACGCTGCACGACGTATTCCGATACTCGTTGCCTGCCGTTTCCGGAAGTTCAATCGCTATCGGAACCGTTACTACATTCGAACCGATTTCGATTACTTCGTAAGCAGATATTGTCGTGGAGCCGTCATACTCTGCGCCGTTTACATTAAATGCAAGCCCCTCGAAAAGACCTGTATTGTTAGCGCAACCGATAATCGTACGATATTTAACGGTTACGTTGCTTTTATTTTCGATAACTATATTAAATTTAATTCCGTCGCCGGGGAGGAGTTTTTTAAGGCTCAAGCCGTCTTCGGTGAATTCGACTTCGCCCTGATACATATGGTCTTTTCCCCCTGTGTAATCCTCGTCGTAAAGCTGCTTTGTTTGCGCGCTTGTCTCGTCGATTGTGGCAACCACATCGACCTTACCGCTTGTTACGGCGATATTTACTTTGCTTTCCGAAGTGAAGATAGCAAACGTTGCGCCCGCAATCAGACTTACGCAAAGGCAAATCGACATAATCGCCGATAAAATGATTTTCTTTTTCATAATTTTATTACCCCTTTTAAATTTACATTGCTACAAACTTTATGTGAATCTTTTTGTTTTCTTAGCGGCGGTTTCGGGGCGCGCCCAATTTCAGGGTTGGCTGTTATCTTCAGCCCCGAAACCGCCGCATTGAACTTTTATTCTTACAAATAAATCAGTTTTTAATAAGTTCCCGCCGTTCTCTTTCCGTCGGTGTTACCACTGAAAGAGCCGACTTTGACATGACCGAATTCGGTATTGCCCGCAATTTCGTCAAGACCGAAATAAACGTTGGAAAGAGTAAGCGTTCTGCTTCCGTTTGCCGCGAAATCGCCGCGGATTGCGTAACCGATTCCCGTGTTGTTCACTGCCCAGGAATTGATTTTCGTATCTTTAATGGTGATATCGCCCGTTGTGCCGTAAAGCTGAATAGCGTTTCCGCGAACTCCGTCTATAACGCAGCCCTCGATAAGAAGAGAATCGAGCGTTCCCTCACCGCCGCCGCAAATTGCGTCGATAGCGATAGCGTGTCCGCGTTTCTTCATTCCGTTCAGCGTTCCGTCTCCGTTGTAACGCGGACCTTCAGCCGATAAAGTATTATCGTTCTCGCCTATAAAGGTACAGTTTTTAACAACAAACTTAATCCCCGTATGCGAAGACTTTTCAAGGTTAAGGCACATACCCGCGCCGCTGTTGGTAAGACTGTTGTTGCCGGTGTACGTGAGCTTGCTCTGGTCGCACGCATAGAACGTGCAGTTTTCGAGCGTTACGGTGACGTTATTTGCCTTAGCGGAGAAAACCGCGCCGTTTTTGAACACTACGTTTCTGATAGTGGTGTCCGAATTAACCCATGCGTCAACCCATTTGCCGACATACACGCCGTTACCGTCGAGTTCGACGGCTTCGGTAGAAGTGCTTCCGAATCCGAAATCAACGTTATCGTGAGCGAAAACTTCGTCTAAAGCTGCATCGCTGTTTGTGTCTACCACAACTTCGTACCAGTCGCCGTTCTGAACTACCTTGTAACCTGCGGCGACATAAGATGTGCCGTCGTCCACATTGAGGTTGGACGGGTCGAATTTATAGAACTTACCGCCCATAACGACGATATTCGCCGTTTTGTCTCTATAAGCAGCGTTTTGACAGTTCAACGTCCAGCGAGGATCTACGGCTTTGAATATTCCTCCGTAAATCTTGATCGTTCCTTTTAAAGCATAAATAAGCGAGTTATCGGGATCAACTCCGTCGGCGTGAGTGTAGCTGCCGCCTTTGATCACGATATCGCCGCCGTTAGCCCAAACCGCTATACTGTTTTCACTGCCCTCGTTCTGTTCCGCAACAACCTGACCGTTGCCGACAAGCGTAAGCGTTCCGCTGTCCGCTCTGATAACGCCGCTCTTTCCGTCAGCTCTGAGACCGGTGATATTATATTCGCCGTCTTCGGTGAATACGATAGGATTCTGAACGGTGTTGGCGTTACCCTGAACAGCCTCGACCGCTACGTAAAATTTAACGATTTTATCCTGCCAGTCGTTTCCCGCATTTTCGGGAAGTTCGATGGAAACGGGGATAGAACCGATCGCCGCGCCCGCCTCGAGCTTGATATAATCGCCGAGAACCGAACCGAAATACTCTTTACCGTCTACGCCGATTTTAAGTTTGTCCGCAAGATTGCTTTCTGTTGCTTCGGAAACGACTACGCGATACTTTATCGCAACGTTAGAGTGATTCGTAACGTTGATATCGAATTTCACTCCGTCTCCGGGAACAAAATTCTTGATATCAATCGAATTTCCGTTGATTTCGACCGCGCCCGCGAAAGTGGAGGTTTTACCCGCCGTATACTCGGTGCCGAGCTGTTTCGTCTGAACGCTGTCTTCGTTAATCGTCGCTACTACGTCGACTTTACCGCTTGTTACGGCGATATTTACTTTGCTTTCCGAAGTGAAGATAGCAAACGTTGCGCCCGCAATCAGACTAACGCAAAGAGCAAGCGACAAAATTGCCGAAATTACTATATTACGTTTTGTAGAGTTCATTTTTTCTCCTTGTCGCGCCGCGGCGGAATAAGCCTGTAAATTCACAAGACTCTTCGCCGCAACGCAAATCAAAAATTCCGTAATTTCAGATAATTTTTTGTATCGGATAATCTGAAATTATACGTTAGCCGTACGAACGGTTTCGCCGTTTACGACAACGGTAGTTTTGTTACCTTTCTTTTCGTTCCATACGGAATTGCCGCTTACGCTGCCGAGACCGAAACCTGTTACCTGCTCGGAGGTAGCTTTATCGATTATAACGGTGTAATTTACGTTAAAGCTCGAATCGATTTCGATTGCCGCTTTTCCCTCTACGGGAGCGGACGCGTTGAAAGTACAATTTCTGAACTCTACCGACTGAGCGCCGATATGTCCTTCGTTGTAAATAAGAACGGCTTTACCAACGCAGTTGAAAACGCAGTTCTCGAAAAGAACGTTGCCTGCGCCGTAAGTCCATACGTTGTAGTCCACGGTTTCCTGTTCGAACGTGCAGCCGATGAACTCAACGTTTTCGCCGTAAAGGAACTGTTTGCCTTTGATTACGCAATCTTTATAAGTAAGCTTGCCCGTGTGCTGGAAACCCTTGTAATCGGACGAACCGAATTCAACGGTTACGCCTTCGAGGCTTACGTTGGTAGCTCCGTTGTTGAGCTTTTCTTTCATATCGATAACGGTATCTTTCGTTCCGATAATGGTAACGTCCTTGCCTTCAAGCGAAGGAAGAGTGTAAGTGCCGTCGTTCGTAATCTTAACGGTAACCGCGTCGTTTCCCGTGATAGCGTCCGTGATTTCTTCTTTAGAACCCGCAACAACGCCCGTTCCGCTACCTTTAACGACAGTGTACCAGGTGTCTTCGCCCTTAGCTTCGGCGAAAACCGTGTAACCCTCGGCAACATAGGAAGTTCCTGCGCCTTCGGGATTTGCGGACGGGTCGAAGTTTACGAACGTACCGCCTTTAATGGAAATGGTCGCGCTTCCGTCCCTATAAGCCGCATCGATACAGTTTACCACATACTTGGCATACTGCGGAACCGCTGCCTTACAAGTCGGAGCCATATCGAAGAAGCCGCCGTTGATTTCAAGGCTGCCCTTCTGAACCTGAACTGCCGTCATCGCGCCGTAAAACTTACCGTCGTTGATAACAACGTTACCGCCGTTTACGTTGATTCCGTAAACCTGTTGCGAGCCCGATTCGCAGTTGATTTCGCCGTTGCCGCCTATCGTAAGCGTTCCGCCCATAACAGCCATAAGAACAGGCGAAGCTTTACCGTAATCGGTGTCGCTGTCCCATTTTACGCCTATCGAATTACCTTTAAGGTCGATCGTCGTATCCTTATTGAGCAACGTCTGAGGAACAAGTCCGGAATCTTGTTTTTCGCTATCGGTAACGGTCGGCTCAACGGCTATGTCCTTATTGACATAAACGGTGCCGCCTTCGGCAAGCGAGCTCTTTAAACTGTCGGAATCGACAGGATAATGAACTTCGTTCGTCGTTTTTGCGTTACCCTGAACGGCTTCTACCTCGAAAACGAGCTTGCAGCTCTTACCCATATAGGCGTTGCCTGCGGATGCCGGAAGTTCAACATAACAATTATAAATTATATCATCTGCTCCTACCGCCATTTCCTGCCATGCAGAAACCATGGCATTATCGGCAATACCTATATTGAACTTCAAGCCCGCAAGCAATCCGTCGTCATTCTCGGCTTTAACTTTCGTTCTGAACTTAACTTTTACGTTGCTGTCGTTATGAACAATAATACGAAAAGTCGCTTTATCGCCGGGCATAATCCTGTCAAGCGTGAGCGTACCGCCACTTAACGCAGCCGTTCCGCCCGTAAGGAAAGTGCCTTCCGTCGTACGGTCGACCTCGGTTCCCTCGAAAGTGTTCATGTCGATATCTTTAAGCGAGGATAATTTAAGAGATTCATTCGGTATTGTCGCAACAACATTCACCTTACCGCTTGTTACCGCGATATTTACTTTGCTTTCCGAAGTGAAGATAGCAAACGTTGCGCCCGCAATCAGACTAACGCAAAGAGCAAGCGACAAAATTGCCGAAATTACTATATTACGTTTAGAATTTTTCATTGATGTTATAGCTCCTGTCCCGACCGAACTCTCCTCGCCTTACCGGCTGTTTCATGCAGGGATAACCCGCCGCACGACAACCGCCGAGGCGAAGAGAAATCAATCGTCAAAAAAATTTTTTTGTTTTAAGCCTTTTGTTTAATTTATTCTGCAACTACGGTGTACCAGATTTCGCCGTTTGCTTTGGTTTCGGAAACTACCTTGTATCCGTCCGCAACGAAGTTACCGCCGAGGTTGTCATCGCCCGTGGAAGGATCATAGTTTACGAAAGTACCGCCTTTAACGGTTATGGTGCCGGGATTTCCGTTAAGCTGGTTAAGAACATAGTAACGTCCGCCATACTGATAATCCGTCTTGAAGAAACCGCCTTCGATAACGATATGTCCTCCCTGGCTTTCGATAACGGAATTACCATAGCCGTTTGCGTCTCCGCCGACAGTGAAAGTACCGTCTTTAATAACAACCGTTGCTCCGTCACGTGCCTGTACGCATTGGTTATTGCCGCCTGCGCCGCCGTCAAAAACACCGCCCGTAATTGTAACCGTGGTGTCTGTGCCGGAAGCCTTTACGGCTATGGCGTCAGGCATGTTTGCGGTAATACCATCGCTAAGAGTATGCGTACCCTCAGTAAAAGTCTTACCGACTTCCTTTTTAACGACTTCGTACCAGTCGCCGACCTTAACTACGGTGTAATCTTCGGGTACTACGACCTCGTCTGTCTGCCCTGCTCTCGGAGCGGAAGGATCGAATTTATAGAACTTACCGCCTTTAACGGTGATAACCGAGCCGCAATTATCTCTACAGTTAAGAGTCCACTTGGGATCTCCAGCGCCGACCTTGAACGATCCGCCGTTGATTTCGATCTGCGCACCGCCGCTTGCATAAACCAAATCGTACTGATTATCGGTTCCCGTAATCTTCTGAGTGAAATCACCTCCGTTGATTACAACCTTGGTACCCTCGCCATCAGCCCATACAGCCATAGCGTAGTTATCGAAAGATTCTTCGGCGGTAATGTTTGCGTTTACGGTAACCTGTGCGCCGCTGTCGGCATAAATTACGCCGTAGCCGCCGTCAGCGGAAGCGTCGTTGGTTACACTGCCGACAACACCGTCTCTGAACGTAAATTCGGATAACTGTCCGTCATAATTGCTGTCTTTACTGTCGGATTCGTGGCTTACCTGAGTCGCAAGTACTTTGATGCCGATTCCGCTTATGGTTAAGCCCTGATAATTGTTACCTGCGGTTTCAAGCATATGACCTTTGATAACGAAATTCTTTGCTTCTCCGGGAAGAAGTTTAACGTTTTCGCTTACGGCGTTTTCGCCGATAGTCCATGTGATTACCTCGTTAAGCTCAGCGTCGCCTTTTACCCCGCTTACGATTACCTTGTATTTAAGAGCAAGGTTACCTTTATTGATAACGCGAAGTTCGGGAAGCTCGTATGTACAACCGGGTTCCCACAAAATCTTCGTTCCCTCGGGAGCGATTGCTCCGCCGACTTTGAACATTAACGTTTTGCCATTAGCGTCTACCCATTCGCCGTTGTCGTCTTTCATTTCGAGACCGACTCTGAGCGTTCCGGATTCAACCGTGCAAACGCTGCTACTTACTTCGTCCGTAAACCAGGCGTAAGTTCCGCCGACCATCACGCCGAAGCAAAGCGCGATTACCATTATCGCCGAAACGATAATATTTCTTTTTGATTTTTTCATTTTTATTCTCCTTTAGTTTTTCGGTTGCGGGGTTAAGTTTTCCGCCGTTTACCGGCTTAAAGTTTTAATCTTGCCTTTACACGGATTTTTCTTTATCCCGCAATCATATAAAAATTTTATCTGCTTAAATTACTTTTTGATTACGTAGTAACCGTCCGCGTCTTTTTCCGCACTCTGGCTTGCGCCTTCTGCGATGAAGCCCGCGTAAGTAAGCTGATTCACTTTAACTTCTTTACCTTCTGCGGGATCTACAAGCAACGTTCCGTATACACTCGTCCATCCGTTTGTCTTTCTGTGGAAGATAAGACCGGCAAGAGACGTATCGGTATAAGATTTTTCGTTTACAGAGTACGTTCCGCCTTTAACGGTAACCGTGGAATCGGCAGGAATATCGAATACCGTGTTGTTTCCTTCGGCAACGAAAGTACAATCGTTTACGATAACGTTACCTTTAACATTCGTGAGGTACGAGTTTCTGCCAAGCGTTTTAAACGTACCGCCGTTGATGATAACGTCAACGTTAGCGTCGCTGTCGCTCGTAATAATGTAACCGTAATCTCTATTGGAAACAAACGTTCCGCCGTTAATCGTAACCGTAGTTTTCTCTGTCCTCGAATAGCTGGGAACTTTGATTATGTAGTTATAGCTGCCTACGGAGTCCGTATTTTCAAAATATCCGCCGTTAATCGTAAGGTCGGAGTTACGAGCCTGAATTACGTTAGCATACCCGCTGCTGCCTTCTTTTGCATAGCTGCTTGTGAATTTACCGCCTTCGATTGTAACGTCGGAATTAACCGCCTCTATGGCAGGATAGGAATCAGATGTTGCAATTTCCCCGTTTGCGGCACTTGAAGAGTCTTTAATTACTACGGTTGAGCCGCTTACGCTAAACGTTTTACCGTTTGAAGTAAG
This sequence comes from uncultured Clostridia bacterium, assembly GCA_934271735.1. Lineage (GTDB taxonomy): Bacteria > Bacillota > Clostridia > Christensenellales > Borkfalkiaceae > UBA10281. The sequence continues at coordinate 50,392 of CAKQSB010000009.1, forward strand.
CGCGTTACCGTTAAGGTCGATTGCGACATCCTTGCCGCTGATTACGAGAGGCTCGTCTTCGGGAATAGCTATATTGTCGGTAAGTTTAATTGTCTTTCCGTCGATATCGTCTGAAGCAAGCACTTCTTTAAGAGAATCGGAAGTATCCGCAAACGTAACGTTCGGATTGGTTGCGTCTATGTCGTAAGTGTTGTCTTTGCTGTCGACTTCGTGGCTTGCCTGCGTTGCGTAAACGGTTATGCCGATACCCTCGATAGACAATCCCTGATAGATGTTGCCTGCGGTTTCAAGCATGTGACCCTTAATGGTGAATTCGTGATTTTCTTCGGGAAGAAGTTTAACGTATTCGTTAAGGTTTACGCCGCCGACCGTCCATCTGATAACTTCGTTAAGTCTGTTATCGCCGTCGATACCGTTGATAACGACTCTGTACTTAAGAGCAAGGTTGCCGTTATTGATAATGCGAAGTTCGGGAAGCTCGTATGTACAACCGGGTTCCCATAAAATTTTCGTGTTTTCCGCGGGAATTACTCCGCCGACTTTGAACATTAATGTTTTGCCGTTCGCGTCTTCCCATTCGCCGGCGTTATTTTTCATTTCAAGACCGACTCTGAGCGTTCCGGATTCCACCGTGCAAACGCTGCTACTTACTTCGTCCGTAAACCAGGCGTAAGTTCCGCCGATCATAAGGCTGAAGCAAAGAGCTATAACGGTTATCGCCGAAACGATAATGTTTTTCTTTGAACTTTTCATTTCTATTCTCCTTTTCTAATCCATTAAAATACTTTTTTTTAAAATACTGTTTTAGGTTTCAGACTGTTTTTCCGCTTAATGCCGTTTCGGTTTTTTCGCCGTTTCGGGCATTTTAATCGGCTCCCGGTCTTACGCCACCGCCTGAAGCGCTTCCACTGTTAAATCGAACCAGGCTTTTTGCGCTTGCGCGTTGTTGTTGTCGCTTCGGTTTTCGAAAATCAGCTGTATCGTAAATATCGCCTGACTTCCGCCCGTAACAACTCTGCCTCTGAGAACTTCAAGGTCGTTATCCGCGCATTCGTACAAGTACCTGGCGTTTTCCGTATCTCCGTTGACAACAACCTTGACTTGCTTGCACAGATCTTCGTCCGACTGTTTATCACCCGAAGTTCCGAGCTTGATTCTGACGATATAATCGAACGCGACCGTTCCGCCGTTCGTTACGCGCATCGTGGCTTTGTAACTCGACGAAGGAGCGATAAGTTCACCCTCTTCCATACCGAAAATGTTTTTCGTCGTGGCGTGAGTGAAGTCTTCCGGATTATCGTCCGCCGCCAAATCTTTTACAACGCCGTCCGCATCAAGCTTTCTCTGTTCCAGCTTCGTACGCACGAGTTTTACTTGCAATGTTCCTGCGACAAGGTGGTTTTCCACCGTTACGCTGTCGCTGAAAAGCGCGTAAGTTCCCGCAACAAGCATTGCAACGCTGAGCATTATGCTCATTGCCGCGATCAATAGCGTTCTCCTGCGTTTTCCCATTTGTATGACCTCCTTTTTAGTTTTTTTTAATTTATATCCTCGCGGTTGTCGCCTTTTAAAAATTTTCGTTTTATAAGCCCGACCGCGACGAAATCGTGTTGTAAAAATATTTACAGATTATATTAGTCGTTGCAAACTCGAATTATGCCTTTTCGGCTTCTCTTTTTTGTTTGCGGCGAAGTTTCGCCTGCTCTTTTTTGTAAGCCTTTTCTTCCTCGATAGCCTTAACCGCTATACCGATACTGTCCTTAACGGCGGCAAGCGTGGCTTCGTCCGTAACTTTTATCGTCGTGGGAGCTTGTTTCACGGCTACTTTGTTACCGCTTATATAATTTTTGAATTCGAGATTGGGAATGACGAATTCGCAGATTACGACCCCTTTACGGATTTTAAGACGAACAAGACGATTTTTGCCGACTTTATATTCCTCGTACGCCGCGTTTTTATAACGCTTACTGCCTTCGACGGTATTCGCGTAACGAACAATGTCGTCGTAATAGCCTCTGTATTCCGCAGAAAGTTCGAGATATTTCTCGTCCAGGGTTTTCGAACCCGTGGAAAAAGCTACTTTGCCGTCGTCGACAGCTGCCGCAAACGGAGCGATTTCATCGGCTTCCGCAGCGAAACCAGGCTCTTCTTCAATAGGTTCGGGAACGATTTTTTCTGCGGGAATTTTTTTCTCGCAGCTATAAGTCGCGCAAGTTTCGTCTGCCGACGCCGCGTCCTGAGCCTTCTTTTTGTTCTCACGCGTTTCAACGACTATGTCGCGGCCGACAACGCCGACACAAAACAAGCCTATTAAAAGCGTGCATACGATAAACACAATAATCAAAACGTACATTTTTATCTCCTTTAAGTATTTTTTATTTATAGTTTTATATAACCGATTTCTCGGTTCTTTCCGTATCTCCGGTTTTCTTATGTCTTTTTCTTTCTCTTATAAGACAATTTTTTAGCTTTATTACGTAATTCCGTATGACATTATTATATAATGTAGATATAATATAGCCACGGCGTAATTTTTCTTTGCCGTTTATTCTTGTCCGGCATCGGAACTCGTCGGGTTTTCCGAAAGGTTGCCGTCGGGAGTTCCGCCGTCGGTCGCCGAGCTTTGTTTCAACATTTCTATCTGACGTTTAAGCTCTTCGATTTCGTTTTTCTGTTTCTGTTCGTTTTCCTCGGACTTCTCTTTCTTGTCCTCGTTCACGACTTTAACTATACGCATAACCTGAAACGCGATCATTATAAGGCACGGAACGATTATGAGGAAGATTATTCCCACGGGCTGACGGAAAGCATAAACCATAAGACCTAAAAAGTAGCTCTGCCCCGTTACCCTGCCGATTATGTAATTGAGGCTTTCGGGAATAGTCGTATCGATAACCTGTTCGAGAACGCCTTCTTCGGAATTCCTGTTGTCTCCGCGGAGCGTGAACACGAAACCGTCGCCCTTTTCCTCTATCTTCACGACACGGTGGGTTATCGTTTCTTGTTTTCCGCCGTCATAGGAATATCTGAATGTTAACACGTCGCCTGTTTTAACGGTTTTGTACCATTCTTTAAGTTCTGTTTCGTCCTCGGGAACGGTGGAAACGAAAATACACGATTTCGTCGGTATGCTTTTGATTTTATATTCGCTTACGTCTACGTATTCGCACTTTTCCATAGACCCCGATTTAACGAAACGGAGCTGATAACCGAACACCGTCGACGCGCCGTCTTCGTCCTTTTTCGCGGTTATCGTTACGATAAGCACGAACGCGGCGAAAACAAGCAGAATGCCGAGAAGAACGTCGCCGATAATCCCCAATACGGTTTTCAATTTATCTTTTTTTTCGGATTGCTCGTCGTTTACGTTCTGCGTCGGATTGTTTTGCATTTTTTACTCTCCCTTTACTTTACAGATGCGAAATCAATGTTTGTCTTTCTCGGATGCGGTGATATCGATAAAAAATCTCGCTTCCGCGCCCTGAGCTTCATTGCCGATTTCGAGCGGCATCGTGTAAGTTATGATTATTTTTTGCGAATCTCTCCCGAGATTTACGGTTTCTCCGCCGAAAAGCTCTTCGAGATTTCCTTCAAAAGTCTTTTCGCCCGCAACGATACGCACGTTTACATACTTACCGAGCGTGTTTTTTTCGGGTTTTACTTTCTCGTTCTTTCTGAAAACGAGCGAAACGTTATAATCCGCCGCGCCTTTATCCGTTATCTCGATCGTGTAATCGGCAGATTTTCCCGGATAAAACTCGCTTATTTCGGCTTTTAACGTTTTTGTCGTTTCGCCGCCGAACGTAATGGTCGTGTTGCCTTTAAGGTTGCCGTTATCTTTAATATTAACCCACAGCAAAACGCCGACCACGGTCATCGCGACGACCGCCAAAGTACAAATATAACCTATTTTTTTCCTCATTTAAACTACCTCCGAGCGGATTTACGCCGTAAATAACGGTTCGTTTGCCGTAATCTCTTTTCCTTTTCAAGGGATAGGCAGACTCAACCCACTATCTCACTTACACTCTTCAACAGTATTATAACACTCAATTTTCACTATGTCAATAAAAAATTACCGTTTATTTATGCACATATGCTCCGATTGTTTACATTTTCTGATACAACCGATAAGACACACGAAAAAAAAATCGGCTTGCGAACGATTGAAAAACGATTTCCGCGAATCATTTATATGAAAAAAGAAAAAACCGTATAACATAGAATTATACGGCTTTTGATATTAAATTGTCGAACGAAAAAAGCAGATTAAATGCGGATTAAACGTCGATTAAAAGGCAAAAGCGCCTCTATAAGTCGATTATCGCAGTATTATCGGTATGATTACCCGAAACGATTACGGCTTTACGCGGCGAAGGTCTTTAAGGAAAACTTCCGCGCTGCAATCGCTCGGCATACGCCAGTCTCCCCTCGGGGAAAGAGCGACCGAACCGATTTTAACCCCATCCGGAAGACAGGAACGTTTGAACTGCTGAGCGAAGAATCTCTTAACGAAGATTTCGAGCCATCTATAAATCGTGGCGGAATCGAAATCGCCTTCAAAAGTCTTTTCCGCGATTTTAAAGATTTTCGTGGGAGAAAAGCCCGAACGGATAAAATGATAAAGAAAGAAATCGTGAAGAACGTAAGGTCCTACGATATCTTCGGTTTTCTGCTTTATCTCGCCGTTTTCGGCAGGGATAAGCTCGGGGCTTACCGGCGTCGCAAGGATATCTTCGAGAACTTTTTTTGTCTTTCCCTTGCTATTTTCCGCAAAATATCCTATGAGATATTTCACGAGAGTTTTCGGCACGGAACAATTCACGCCGTACATAGACATGTGATCGCCGTTATAAGTCGCCCAGCCGAGCGCGAGTTCGGACAAATCACCCGTCCCCACGACAAGGCCGCCCGTTTTGTTGGCGATATCCATAAGCACCTGCGTGCGTTCTCTCGCCTGCGAGTTTTCATACGTTACGTCCGTGACTTTTTCGTCCTGATTTATATCTCTGAAATGACTTCTTACCGACTCGCTAATGTCGATTTCCTTAAAAGTAACGCCCGTCTGCTCGGCTAAAAGCTCGGCGTTGCTCTTCGTTCTCTCCGTTGTTCCGAAACACGGCATACTAACGGCGATAACGTCTTTTCTCTTTCTGCCGAGTTTATCCATAGCTTTAACGGCAACGAGGAGCGCGAGCGTACTGTCGAGACCGCCCGAAACGCCGACGACGAGGGTTTTAGCCGAAGTATGTTTAACTCTGCGTAAAAGTCCCTCCGCCTGCATATCCGAGATAAGCTCGGCACGCTTGTCGAGTTCGTTTTTATCTGCGGGAACGAACGGCGTTTTGTCGTACGCTCTTTCGGCTCTGTCGGTGTTTATGATAACGGAAAAATCGATAAATCTGTAGTTTTTATCCGTCGGATAGTCGTAATTGAAAAGTTTGGTTCTTTCGTATTCGAGAAAACCGATGTCAACATCCGCCACGGCTACCCCATCCCCGAAAACCGCGCTTTCGGACAAGATTTTACCGTTTTCGGCTATGAGGTTGTGCGCCGAGAACACCATATCGGTCGAGGATTCTCCCCTGCCCGCATCCGCGTAAGCGTAAGCGCAAACGCATTTAGCCGACTGCATCGAACAAAGAGTTTTTCTGTATTCGGCTTTGCCGATAAGCTCGTCGCTCGCGGAAAGATTAACGACGATATTCGCGCCGTTCACCGCGTGTTTTTCGGACGGTGAAGCGACCGCCCAAAGGTCCTCGCAAATCTCCGCCGCGACTTTCATTTCGGGGAAATTTCTGTTTCTGAAAATAAGTTTCGATCCGAACGGATATTCTTTTCCGTTGATCGTTATCATTCCGTCGTCCTCGGTAAAGGAGGCAAATTGTCTCTTTTCGTAAAACTCGTTATACGTCGGAAGATAAGTTTTCGGAACAACTCCGAGCAGCTTTCCGTGACAGATTGCGACGGCGCAGTTATAAAGCTTGCCGTCTCTCCGAAGAGGCGTTCCGACAAACAGCAGCGTGTCGTAGTTTATGGAATAATCCACGATTTTTACAAGATATTTTTCGCACGAACGAAGAAGGGCGTCCATATAAAACAAATCGCCCGCCGTGTATCCCGACAAAGTAAGCTCGGGGAAAACGAGAACCTTGACGCGTTTTAAGGAATACGTATCGAGCGCATCCAGAACGCTCTGCGCATTCCCCTCTACGTCGCCCACTTTTAATTCGGGAGTAACCGCCGCAACGCGGCAATAAGAGAAAATCGGGTCGACGCTTGCGCGCGAATAAATCTCCTGCTTTTTCTCTCTGCCGACAAGGTCGTTCACGCTAACGTCAAGTCCTTTCGCTATAGCCGCCAAAGTTTCCGTTTTTATACTTTTCGTCGAGGACGAAAGTATTTTGTTAAGCGTTCCGAGAGGGATTCCGCTGCGCTTGGAAAGCTCCTCGCTCGTTATTGAAAAAAGTTGTTTGTATTTTTTTATTCTGTCAACGACGTCCTGCATATTCTTCCTCTTTCGTGTAAAAAAATTTAATAATTCCATTTTATCATTTTCGGATAATTTTGTAAAGTATTTTTCCGTTCTTAATACAATACGGTAAATATAAAGTAAACATAAAAACGCGCGGAAGGCTTTTAAACCTTCCGCGCGGCATAAGTATAACGCGGAGTTTTTCCTTGTTACACGCTTTTCTCGGCAAAACCGAGACTTACAAGCAATGCGCCGTTTACCTTTTGCATAGTACCCGACGGTAATTCGCCTATCCGCTCTTTTAACCTTCTTTTATCCAAAGTTCGTATCTGTTCGAGCAGAACGACGGAGTTTTTGCTCAGCCCGTAAAGGGAAGCGTCGAGTTCGATATGCGTAGGCAGCTTGGCTTTGGTAAGTTTACTCGTCACCGCCGCCGCTATAACCGTGGGACTGTATTTGTTTCCCACGTCGTTCTGAACCACGAGTACGGGTCTTACGCCGCCTTGCTCGCTCCCGACCACAGGGCTGAGATCGGCGTAATACAGTTCGCCTCTCTTTATCATAATCGATCCTCACTTTGCCGCGTGTTTTAAAATCGGTTTCCGCTTTCCCGAACGGGTTTCGTTTTTCCCATTCCCGAGCGGATTTTGGTTTTCCCGATAATTTTCGGCGGCTCTTCGAGCGTCCCCCTACTATATTGTATGTAATATCCGGGGATTGCCGATATTATTTTCGACCGATATTTATTTTTTATACCTGTTTTTACGATTTTTATCCCGCTCTCCGACCAATTATAACTCATGAAATTTTATCAATTAAAAAGTAAAAGTGCCTGTATAAGTCGATTAACAGCATAAAACAAGTCTCCCGCGGCGGGCGATTTTGCCCGCCGCGGGAGACTTGTTTTATTGTAAATGTTTTTATTTGTAAGGGCGAGCATCATTCGTCCGCTTTACCCGATTTTGCTCAGGCAGACGCTTTTCCCGAATTGTTTTTATTTCTTCTTTTCCTTTCTGCCTTCGGAATTGAATTTACCGATTACTTCGCTGACCGTTCCGACATACGCGAACGTTTCGGGATAACGGTTGATTATTTCCTGAAACTGAACCGTCTGACGGGGTTTGATAACGCAGATAAGAAGAACCTTGTTTTTATGTTCGAACATCCCCTCGGCGGGAGTTACCGTAACCCCGTGACCGAGTTTTTCTATTATATCTTTGGAAATTTCCTCCGCGTGCTCGGTTATTACTTCGAACTTAAGCGCGTTTTTCGTTCCGTACATTATATAGTCGCACGTTTTGGTCGTTGTGAACGTGTAAATCAACGAAAGGAACACGGGGAGCGTATCGTTTCCGTAAACAAAGAACGATATCGCGAAAATCACTCCGTTTACCGCGAAAATCATAGAAGCAACGCTCTTGTGCGGATTTTTCTTTTGTATCATCGCTCCGACAATATCCGCACCTCCCGTGGAAGCATTGGTTTTAAGTGCGCACGCAAGCGACAACCCGCAAACCGCCCCGCCGACAAGCGAGGATAAAAGTCTCGTTCCCATTTCGATTTTTTCGTTTCCGGCAAGTTCGCTCGCGTATTTAATCGAGAAATACTTGTTCGGGTCGATATAGTTATCGAGAAGAAACATTATAACCGCCATAATAACCGCAACCGCCGCCGTTTTCACGACGAATTCTTTTGATAATATCTTATAAGCGGGAATAAACAAAGGTATATTACACAACACGAACAGAAGCGAACTGTAATCGATACCGCCGCCCCCGCCCGAAGTCGAACCGTACATCACGAATTTAACCATCGCAACCACGCCGCCGATTCCGCCCGGAGCAAAATTGCACGGATCTACGAAATAATGAAATCCTACCGCATAAAACGCCGCCGCCAGAAACACGAAAATCACAGAGGAAAGCGTCTTTTTCCGTTTATCCTCGGGAACTACCCAGTCGTCTTTCGCGACCGAATATTTAACTATTTCCTTTTCGGGGAAAAACGTGTAAACGCCTTCCTCCGTTTTCTCGCACGCATTATCCGTCGCGTCGACCTTATTTGCGGTCGCGTTATCCGTCGCGCTCTTCTCACAGCTCTCCGACTGTTTACTTTCTTCTTTATTATCCAACATATTTCACCTTTTGTTTTCCACGGCTTATAATACCACATTGCAAAAAAAAAGTCATATGTTTAAAGCCCGTTTTTAAAGTTTATAAAAAATATATTTTATAGTATTTAAACACCGTTAAAAAAGTAGAAAAACTTTTCGATTTGTGGTATAATTACGTCTATATGGACTTAAACCACGTAAAGGAGGAGCTTTTTATGGATATGAAAGCCGTTGAGGCAAAATGGCAACAGAAATGGGAAAAAGAAAAGCTTTATAATTTCAACAAGAAAAACATCGACAAAAAGTTTTACTGTCTCGAAATGTTTTCTTACCCTTCCGCTTCCAAGCTGCATCTCGGTCACTGGTATAACTACGGACTTACCGACAGCTTCGCGAGATACAAAAAAATGAAAGGTTACGAGGTTTTCGAGCCGATGGGATTTGACGCGTTCGGTCTCCCCGCCGAAAACTACGCTATCAAAACGGGCGTCCACCCCGAGGAATCGACGCTTGAAAATATCGCGACAATGGAAGGTCAGCTCAAAAAAATGGGCGCGATGTTCGACTGGTCGGCGGAAATCAAAACATGTATGCCCGACTATTACAAATGGACGCAATGGCTTTTCCTTAAACTTTACGAAAACGGACTTGCGTACAGAAAAGAAGCTCCCGTAAACTGGTGTCCGAGTTGCAACACCGTACTTGCGAACGAGCAGGTTACGGACGGACGTTGCGAAAGATGCGGAACGCAGGTCGTTAAACGCGACCTTACGCAATGGTTTTTCCGCATAACAAAATACGCCGAAGAACTTCTCGATAAACTCGACGGACTCGACTGGCCCGAAAAAACCAAAGCTATGCAGAGAAACTGGATAGGCAAATCCACGGGCGGCGAAATAATTTTCAAAACCGAAAGCGGAGACGAATTCAAAGTTTTCACCACGCGCGCGGACACGCTTTTCGGCGTTTCGTATGTAGTTCTCGCCCCCGAACATCCGCTTGTCAAAAAGTTGATGACGAAGGACAGAGAAGCCGACGTTTTGCGTTATATCGAAGAGACTTCCAAGACGGACGAAATCGAACGTCTTTCCACCGCTCGCGAAAAAACGGGCGTCTTCATCGGAGCTTACGCGATAAATCCCGTTACGGGCAACAAAGTTCCCGTTTACGCGGCGGATTACGTTTTGTATTCTTACGGAACGGGCGCGGTTATGGGCGTTCCCGCTCACGACGCGAGAGACTTCCTCTTTGCGAAAAAGTATGATCTTCCCGTGAACGTGGTTATTCATAACCCGCACGGCGAAACCATTCTCCCCTACACGGATGACGGCGTTCTGGTAAACAGCGCGGAATACGACGGGCTTACTTCCGAAGAAGGCAGAAAGGCGATTTTAAACAGGCTTTTCTCCGAATCGAAAGGTCAGCACAAAGTAAATTACAGACTTCGCGACTGGCTCGTTTCCCGTCAGAGATACTGGGGCGCGCCTATTCCCGTTATTCACTGCGAAAAATGCGGAGCAGTTCCCGTGCCTTACAAAGATCTTCCCGTACTTCTTCCGAAAAACGTGGAATTCAGACCGGACGGCAAATCCCCGCTTGCAAAATGCGAGTCGTTTATGAACACGACCTGCCCCAAGTGCGGCGGCAAAGCTCAACGCGACCCCGACACGCTCGACACCTTCGTCTGCTCGAGCTGGTATTATCTGAGATATCCGGACAGCAAGAACGCGGATATGCCGTTTAACCCCGAAATCATCAACAAAATGCTTCCCGTCGATAAATACGTAGGCGGACCCGAACACGCTTGTATGCACCTTTTATATGCGCGTTTCATAACGAAAGCTTTGAGAGATATGGGATATCTTAACTTCGACGAGCCGTTCAAGTCTCTTACTCATCAGGGAATTATTTTAGGACCTGACGGAATGAGAATGAGTAAATCGAGAGGAAACGTCGTTTCCCCGGATTCCTATATCGACACTTACGGTTCGGACGTTTTCAGAATGTATCTGATGTTCGGATTCGACTACACCGCAGGCGGTCCGTGGGACGACAACGGAATTAAGTCTTTGGCAAAATTCGTCGAGAGAGCCGAAAGGATTATCGTTAAAACAAGCGGCTATAAGCCGATTAACGACAATATTTCGCTCGGAAAGGACGAAAAAGAACTTTTGTATGCAGAGGCTTATTGCGTTAAAAACGTGGACAGAGATATGAACAATTTCTCTTTCAATACGGCTATCGCGAGACTTATGGAGTTTGTTACCGCGATTTATAAATACGACGGTATCGAAGGCAGAAACGAAGGTCTTTTGAGAAAAGTTACCGACACGCTTATTCTTCTTCTCGCTCCCTGCGCTCCGCATTTTGCGGAAGAACTTTGGTCCGAGAGAGGTAACAAGCACTCGGTATTCACCGAAAGTTACCCTGTTTGCGACGAAAACGCGCTCGTTAAGGACGAAATCGAGCTTGCCGTTCAGTTAAACAGCAAGGTTAAAGCCAAAATCAATGTTTCCAAGGACGCTACCGAGGACGAAATCAAAGCTATCGCGCTTGCAAACGAGACCATCGCGAAAATGATCGGCGGAAAAGAAATAGTCAAAGCCGTTGTCGTTAAAGGCAGACTTGTAAACTTTATAGTCAAAGGCTGATTTTGTGATTTTAATTAAATAGCTATAATATACTTCGAGAATATACTTCGAGCCGCCCGAGGCTTTACCTCGGGCGGCTCTGTTTTTATAAATTGTATATTAAAATTAAAAACGCGACATAGCGATAAGCTGATTTTTTTTGCAAAAAAATTGATAACATAAAAACGGACGAATTATCCCGCAAGGAAATCCATTCCTTTGAAAATTATGTCGTTTATCACGTCGTTTTTTATACCGTAGTAAATAATTTTCCCTTCCCTTCGGACATTCACCGCCCCGACGGAACGCATTATTCTAAGTTGATGCGAAAGGGTGGTCTGATTTATGCCTATCGTAAGAGCAAGATCGGTTACGCACATTTCGGAAACTGAAAGCGCGCATAGGATTTTCAATCTCGTTTTATCCGAAAAAAGCGAGAAAAAATCGACGAGATCGTCCAGGACTTCCCCGCCCGGGAGATAATCGCCCACCATATCGAAAGTCTTTTTATCTATCATCAATGTTGCCGCACCCATGATTATTCTCCTTTCCGAATCTGATTTACCGGGCAAAAAAACACAAAACAAGAAAGTTTAGCCCGATATTCTTTACTTTAATTATACTATTTACCCCGAAAGACTGTCAATAAAACATATAATCGATTTTTGTCGCATAACGTATAATAAAAGAGAATTTTGTTATATCGGAGGTATTATGAATTCCAACATTGTTCTTTTGGGTTTGCTTTATTTACTGTACGCCGAGGGATATATAAATCTTACGCAAGTTCTGCTCCTTCTCGCACTTCTTTCGACAACCGTAAACAGCTGCCGCGATTACGACGGCAACAGAAACAACAGCGACGCGAATAATATTTTCAACACCTGATTTTTAGCCGAGCGAGATTCGAACCACATCAAGCCTAAAAGCCGTATTTTTTGCCTGTTTAGGCAAATTTTTGCTTGAAGTACGCCCGGTACGTCTGCGCGAATCTTCGCCAAAACCGCCTAAAAAATACAGCTTTAAGGTGCTACGCATTTTAACGGCGATAAATTTAGAAAAATCAAGGCAAACGAACGCAATCATACTAGACGTATTATAAGTGAGTTTAACGCCGATTTTGCAAATTTTGCGCCGTTAAAACTTAATGTGGTTCGATTCTCTCTCGGCTAAGCGAACGCTCGCTCGCGCAAAAAACAACAAAAAAGCCCGTTTCACGAACAAGATTTATCGTCTTATCCGTAAAACGGGCAAAATTATGCCGAATATTAAAATTATTTCTCGTATACTTCCTTTTTAAGCACGCCGATAAAAGGAATGTTTCTGTAAAGTCCCGCATAATCGAGACCGTAACCCACGACGAACTCGTTTGCGACCTGGAATCCCGTGTAATCTATCGGAACGGGGATTTCTCTTCTCGACGGTTTATCCAAAAGAGCGCAAACTTTCACGGATTTCGGCGAACGAGTCGCGAAAAGCTTCAAAAGGCAGTTCATCGAATATCCGCTATCGATAATATCTTCTACGATTATAACGTCTTTTCCGCCGATTTTTCCGTCGATATCCTTAATGATTTTAACCTCGCCCGTAGAATTCACGCCTGCGCCGTAGCTCGAAATGGACATAAAATCAACCGTAAGCGGAAGATTGATCTGTCTTACAAGGTCGGTGTAAAACATTATGCTTCCCTTTAAAACGCCTATCATCGTTGGCGCTTTGCCTTCGTAATCTTTTTCGATCTGCTTCGCAAGTTCGCTTACTCTCGCCTTTATTTCCTCTTCGGAAATAAGAGTTTTTTCCAATACTTCGTTTAACATAGCTCTCCTTAGTTATCGTGTTGTTTACACATATCAGACAATGTACATTGTAACACATTTCTTGTGGTTTTGTCTACTTTTATCGCGTCGGAAATTTCAATTCCGCAAATAATAAGCACATTTGCCCCGTCGGCAAGAAGCAAAAGCTTATCTCTTTCCCTCGACGGCACTTTTTTATCTATCAGATAATCTTTGAGTTTTTTCGTTCCTCCGCCGAACTTCCGGAAAACGTCTCCTCCCTTTCTGTTTCTTAAAACCGCAGTATCGGGAATTTTCAAAAGGTCGGCTATAAGTCGATTATCACCATTTTTCGCACTGTCATTGCCAACAATTTCGAATTTGTATTTTTTGCCCGCGAACTCGTATTCTCCGAGAGCGAACGGCGTTTCGAAAATAATTTGTTCGTTCGGTTTACCTTTTTCGAACGTTTTATAAAAAGTGATTTTATCGTAATCCTTAACGGCAAAAATATTTTTCGGCAGCGTTATTTTTTTGCCGTTTTCGGAATTTTTTAAAGAATAGACCGCTTCGCCGTGAATTTTTTCGTAATCTTTTTGTATTCCGAGCTTTTTCATCGCGTAAAACGAAGCCCTTAAAAAAATCGGGTAAGGCAAATCGCACGGAAAGCTTATTTCGCCGTTTTTCTCCGTAACGGATTTCTTCGTCGTTTCGGTCAGATACTCTTCGTCTGCTTTTAAAGTGTCGGCAAATCGCAGAATACTCTTCTCCGCTTCGGGAAAACGCTTTTCGATTAAGGGCAGAACCTCGAGCCTCATGAAATTCCGCGTGTATTCCGTTTCAAGGTTGGTTTCGTCCACAACATAACTTATATTATGTTTTTCTGCATATGCGTCGATTTCACGCCTTGAAAGACTTAACATCGGGCGGATTATTTTTCCGCCGCGCGATTCTTCCGAGATTCCGCTCGCGCCGAGAGGCGACGCGCCCCTTAATATATTGAAAAGCACGGTTTCCGCTCTGTCGCTCGCATGGTGCGCCGTCGCGATTTTGTCGCAAAAGCCGCTTTTTATGACTTCGTCAAAAACCTTATATCTTAAAATCCGTGCGCCCTCTTCGGGCGAAAATCCGTTTTCCTCGGAAAATAAAACGCAATCGATTTTTTTAAAGAAAAGCGGCACGCCGAGCTTATCGCAAAGAGACTTAACGAACTCGCTGTCACGAACGGAAGTTTCGCCGCGTATGCCGTGATCGATATTCACTGCTTTCACGGTTATTCCGACCTTTTCCCTTTCGGTTAGCAACATATCGAGAAGGCACACCGAATCCTTCCCGCCCGAGAGCGCGACCGCGATAACTTCTCCTTTTTTCATTAAATCCGTATTAAGCATACCGTAAAACTCCACTAATCAATTATAACAAGAACGCGGATTTTTAACAAGAAAACAAACGATAAAGAAAAAAAATATTTTTTTCAAAAACCCCTAAAAAACTCTTGACATTTGTTTTCGAATATTGTATTATAAACAAGCAATTTGACGGCGCGGAGTAGAGCAGCTAGGTAGCTCGTCGGGCTCATAACCCGGAGGTCATAGGTTCGAATCCTGTCTCCGCAACCATTGTAGTAAGCAAGCGACACGTTTGCTTGCTTACGAATTTTATGGCGGCGTAGCTTAGTTGGTTATAGCGGCCGGTTCATACCCGGCAGGTCGTTGGTTCGAATCTGACCGCCGCTACCAAATGATAACAACTGCACTTTCCTAAAGCGCATTGCGATATACAACAGAATAAGGCCCCTTGGTCAAGCGGTTAAGACATCGCCCTTTCACGGCGGTATCATGGGTTCGAATCCCGTAGGGGTCACCAAACAAGTTAAAGGCGAACCCGTTTCCTTTAGGAGACGGATTCGCCTTTGTCATTAAGCTTAAAATTTAGGCATCATCAATCAAAGTAGACACTATAGCGGTTTCAAAGTGTCTATTTTTCGTTTATATATGATTGAGATTGTTTTTATTGGTAAAAAATGTAAGGTTAGATATTAAAAATACTTTGGGAAAACTTAAACATGAATAATATTAAGTATTACTTAAAAAACGGAACAATATGTGAAACTCCAATTTCTGTGGAAAATTTAGGATTTTACATTATATCTTATGAGGTAATGGGAGAGAGAAAATTTTCGTATGAAAACGATGAAATATTGTTAAATATTGACGGAGAATTGGTATTGTTATATGATAAACTTAGAGATATTTATTTCCCCGATACAGAAGATTATTACAGGCAATTAAATTCTATGCCGATATTTATTCAACAGGCGGGACAAAATTCCGACTGTGCTCTAACCTTAGACTTATTTAATAAATTAGTGAGAGAGTATTTTAAAATCTTTGGTAATGATTTGTATCGCCATTTATATCTTGTAGATTGCCAATATATAATTGGAACCATTCAAAATCATTTATGTGAGATGAATGATTTATTTATTAGGTTTTATGTGGACATTTGTGAAGCGAAAATTATATGTAAAGAAGAGTTTAAAGATAAATCATTTTTTTTGGTTTCATTAGAATCTAGATTGCTATCTGCGACTGTAGAGTCATATTTTATTAAGGCGTATTCCATTTTAGATCTTCTAACTAAAATAATTTATGAAATTGAAAATTCCATAACAAAATTTGACAAATATGAAAAATTAATATCTCATGAAAAAATTTGGGGGGATAGAAAAAAAACAAAATTTAACAATACACCTGAAACATTATTTGAAGAATGCGAATTAGTAAAAATTATAGAATCATTAAGAAACGAAGCCGTGCATAATGGTTCTTGGGAATTAAATCCTAAACTATTTGTGGTAAATAAAGACAATAATATTATCGAAAAATTTATGTTATTCCCTGATTTTGAGCAAGGTCATCTTTCATGTGTAAAAAACAGAAAACATTTCTTTTCAAAAGGCACAAAAGTAAATGATATTTTTGTAAATTTGCATTTTGAATTTATGGACAAATTATTAAAGTCTATAAAAAAAATATTGTCTTATACCATATAAAGTAAAAATACACTTGCATAGCGACAAGATTCTCTAATCAGTTGACACAGATCTTTATTTTGCTTTAATTGATTTGATATATATATTTTTTTTCATTTTTCCCCACTGGTTAAATTTTTTAAACATGAAACTATAGTCTGTTTTTCATTGACACAAAAAACGGCGTGCGAGAGTTTATCTCACACGCCGTTTTTGCTTTGTAACCACCGTTTCTCAAATACGGCGATTTTGTCGCCTATGTATTAGCGACGTTCTTTTGTTCGTCAAAAGAATTATTTATTATTAATTTTTTATTATTAAGTTGTAGTTTTTGCCTTTCGGCTTGCCATATTTCAAATGCTTTTATATTCTCTTCCTTTTCATAAAATTTGCGAATCGCGTTTAACAATGTTCGCGAAACATTGTTAAAATCGCTTTCCATCATGCCCGTAGTGTTCTTTCGCTTTCTCGTGCTTTTCCCCTCCGATAGAGTTATTCGTTAAATTTCATATTCAGTTTTCTTTTCATTTTTATGGCTCCTTTTTTTAAATTTTTTCTCAGCCTCGCATGAATGCTATTAAAAAACAGGTCGGACTTACTTTTTCATTACTTTCATCTCGGTATCATACCTTCTCTTAAAATGCCGACGCTTACGTTTCCGTTCGGCAAGATTCACTTACTTGCCTTTAAATTTGTTTTTGAAGTTGCGCGGGAATGTCTTTGCTCCCGCTCTTGTTTTTGGCGGCGACTTGCAGCCTCCTTTGCCGTAGAGAGTTCTTCGGGCGCGTATTCAAGCAAAGTTTTCAATAACTTTACCGCACCTTCATTTGTCATTGCCGTTTTTTCGTGCTTTTTAAGTTCCGCATATAAATCGCCGTTATCTTTGGCGAGAATATCGTTTTTGCGTTGCAATTCTCCGTTTTTCGTGCGTAACGCGATAATTTCCGTTTCTTTTTTCTTTCCGGAAAACGGAATCTTTTCGGACTTTGCCGATTCGTAACTTTCAAGCAATTCTTTCACAGGTTTTACGGCAGCTTGCGCTTCTTCCGATTCGCGGATCTTCGCTTCGGCGGCTTCGGTCATCTTTTTCGTTTTGTAAGCAACTGTATCCAAGTGTTTCGCCGTGCTTCCTTCTTTTCCGCGCTCCAAACCGTATTTCTTTCCGACAGCTTCGTAAAAATCCGTCTGCAAATCGCGTAATGCGGTTCGGTCGAAAAGTTCTTTCGCGCATAATCTGCCGTTCGTTACGGGCATAAGATTTAAATGTAAATGCGGCGTACTTTCGTCTAAATGGACGACTGCCGATATAATGTTTTCTTCGCCGTAGCGTTCGGAGAAAAAATTCGTGCAATCGGCAAAAAATTGTTTCTGTTGTTCTGCCGTAATCCGGTCGAAAAATTCTTTGTCCGAACCTAATATAAACGACGTTATAAGCACTGCGTCGTCTTTGATTTTTCGTTTAGGCGAAAGTTGTTTAATGCGCTCGTCGATATAAACAAGATACTTTTTCTCATACGGCATTGTATGGTAATTCAGTCTCGTTTTCGACTTGTCGATTTGCGGATTTCGCGTTGACTTATAGTTCTCGTTGCGTTCGTTTTCTCTCTCGATTCCGACAATATCGGCGCGTTTATATTTTTCCATATGGCATACTAAATACGACGTAATTCATCACCTCCGTGGGTATTAAAATTTCTATCGGTAAGCGATAGGTATAACTCACTATACCAAACTGCTTCGCGTTTGGTGCCGTTCGCCCTTGCAGGGAGCTTGTGTCCGTTGAAAAAATAACGGCTTCGCCGTAGCAAGACGAACAAAGATTGAAATGTTTTTAATGTGGTTTTTATAACTGTTCTCTCCTTTGAATTTATTTTTTGTCGTGAAAATTTATATCACTCATGGCGGGCGATATTGATTGTAATTTGTCATTGTTCAACCTCCTTAAAGACGACAAAAAAGCCGCTGATATTTTCCATCATCGACTTAAAACATGAGTATTAAGTTTTTATTTTCGTTACATAATGCACCTCCGATTTGTATCCGTAGACAAAAAAATCCGTGCGATTTCGGCTGCCTTTATAGGCTCGTTCTTCGCACGGATTTTAATCCCGATTATTTAATTTCTGGTCGATTTTACCTAAAAAATCGTACCACAATAAAACCCACGTCGAAATCTCTCTTTTTTAACGATTTCAACGCCCGTCGCGGAATCACTACACCAAACAGCAACTCTATGGTAAACGACGGTAATTCTACCTATTCGATTCCCCGAAATGGAACGAACGATCGGGCAACTTCTTCACGCCCGATACAACGAGAGATTAAACGATATCAAACGCCTAACTCTCGTGTTTAGTATTATACCGGAAAACAAACCCGTTGTCAAGTAAATACGAACAAATGTTCTTGTTTTTATTTTCGCTAAAGCGATAGTTTCTTCTTGACTGAAAGGCAAGAAAATGTTAAAATAAAGATAAGCAAATGTTAGACGGAGTGCAAGTATGACTTATTCGGAAAAAATCAAGTCGGCAAGAGAAAATTTGTTGATGACGCAAGAAGAAATTGCCGTAGAACTCGGCGTTACGCCAATTACCGTTTGTAGATGGGAGACCGGCAAAACCGAGCCGAGCATAAAAGCAAAAAAGGCCTTCCGCGATTTATGCGAACGGAAAGGCTTGACTTTCGGCGAAAATAATGGCTAACACGAAAGAACAGATTTCCCGAAACATGAAAAGCAACAAAGGCAAAGACACCAAACCCGAATTGTTGCTTAGAAAGGAATTATGGCGGCGCGGACTTCGCTACCGTAAAAACTATAAAGAGTTGTACGGCAAACCCGATATTGTATTCCTTGGAGCAAGAATCGCTGTTTTCGTTGACGGGAAAATGTGGCACGGTTATGATTGGGAACACCAAAAAGATGATTTTAAAAGTCGTCGCGATTATTGGATTCCTAAAATCGAGCATAATATCGAACACGACTACGAGGTCACGCAGGAACTTATTTCCCTTGATTGGCTCGTAATGCGCTTTTGGGATTTCGAAATCAAAAAGAATCTTCAAGAATGCGCTGATAAAATCGAACGTGCTTATAA
>CAKQSB010000010.1 GCA_934271735.1 uncultured Clostridia bacterium
CGAGTGCAGATGTACTTGACGTACTTCAAACGAGAATTTGCCAAAAAGCACGGAAATTGCGGCGTTTTGGCAAGGTTCGTATTATTCTTGTCTGGTATAAAACGCTTCGCGGATTATTTATTCCGTTAATTGTAATCTTTGTAATTCGGATCAACGACGGCAAGTTCGGAAACGGAATCTATTTCCGTAATCTGCCCCGCAAGTACTTCGTGAACGGTTAAATCGAGATTTTTTATCTGTTGATTTACTATATCGTCCCAAAAAAGATTTTCGTAAGTTCCGGGGCGGGTATACGCTAAGTTTATCGCGTCGACGATGATTTTCGCGTCGCTCGCTTTAAACCAGGCAACTCCGCACATATTATATTTGTCCGTTCCGCCTTTGCCGACGCGGGTAATCCGTCCGTTTTCGTCCCGATCGAACACCCAGTCCGCGCTGTAACCTTTAACCATTTTGCCGTAATAACAAGAACGGTCGAGTTTCGCCCGAAAAATAGAATCGTCGGCAACGTAAAGATCGGCTTCGCATATAAAACAGTCTTCCCTGCCCATCACGGGCGCGGCGGCATGAATGGACGAAATGTTGTTTATCGTCCTGAATTCGGTATTTTCGATTAAGGTAAGCCGTTCGTATTTTTTCGTGAGAAAATCGAACTGCTCTTTAAGATATCCCACAACGACGTAGATATGTTTTACGCCGCGTTTTTCAAGCCCCTCGATAATCGTTTCTATCAAAGTTTTTCCGAAAACCTTAACGAGCGGCTTCGGGGTTTTATCGGTTAAAGGAGCCATTCTCGTTCCCAGCCCCGCCGCCATAAGAACGGCTATTTCGTCGGTTTTAACATTTCCCTTATTTGTATTTTCCACCTTAATTTTCTCCTTTTCGCACATAGAGTTGATTATAACATAAATAACGTCCGCGGTCAAGATAAACAGCGTCTGCGGGCAACATATTTATGCGCAGACTTATCGATATTTGAAACAAAACGATCTATTGCCATTGATTTTTATCGGATAATCGACTTATAGCCTCACTTATGCGTTTTTCGACAAGCAATAAGAACCTTGTTTATCGTATCTTTTTTTTGCGCCTGTCAGCGGGCGGAACGGGAGTTTGCCTGACGGTATTTCCCGGGCGTCGTTCCGAATTTCTTTTTGAACGCGTTGATAAAATACGTAACGCTTTCTATGCCGGACTGATTGCAACATTCTTCGAGCGAGCAGGAAGTCGTCATTAAAAGATACGCCGCGTAATTAAGGCGTAGAGACAAAACGTATTCCGTGAGCGTTACGCCGAATTCCGACTTGAATTTCCTCGAAAAATAAATTTTATTGTAACCAAGCTCGGAGCGGATTAGATTTATCGCGTCCTGCTTGACGTAATTTTTGTTTATCGCGTTCATCACCTTGCTTTTGAACCCCGAAACATTGTCGTCTTTACCGGAATTCATATAAATATAACTCAAAATCTCGATAAGAAGTATTTTTTCGTATTGTTTTTTCTTGTTGTCGGGATTTGCCGCGGACAAAAGAGTGTTTATTCTTTTTTCGAAGTGCGCCACGTCCGCGTCGTCAAGCTTGAAATGTATTGCTTTTTCATTGAAAATATGCTCGAAAAACTTGGGTTCGATAAATTCGCATACCGTTTGCATAAGCGAATTCCGGATTACGAAATCTCTGTGTTCGCAGTGAATTCCGTTTTTTCTCACGAACCTGTGCGCAACTCCCGGACATATCAGAAACGCGTCGCCCACGCTGAGTTCTTCCTCTCCCGTATTGCCGCCTCGACAATCGTGAGTAACCTCGCCGTTCAGAATATAAAAGATCTCGAAAAAAGTGTGGTTATGATAGTATTCGTCCCGCTCGGCGGTTATATGCGTATGAAGGTCGGGCGACTCCGCCGCCATTTTCATCGTGTACGTTTCCATAACTCAATCCTAACACGTTTTTTAATAATTGTCAATAACTTTTTTTGGTATAAAACGCAAAAAAAGTTTATGTGGAGCAATTTTAAGTTTTTCTAAGACATTGAATACGCCCTTTTTATATGATATCATATTTAAGGAAATAAAGAGAGGGAAAAGCCTTTCTGAAGGAGAAACAAAGATGAGTAAAATAAAAAGTATTCTGATTGCGCTTATGTGCCTTGTCGTATGCCTTGCGTTCGCGGCTTGCGGAAACACCTCTGCGGGCGATTCTGCGAGCGGTTCTGCAAACGAGCCGACAAGCATTTCGACAAGCGAACCGAGCGAATCGGATTCCCTTAAAGAACCCTCAAGCGAAACCGTTTCGGTTTGCAGCCATAATTTCGTTTTGAAATCCGAAACCGCGCCCGATTGCGAACACGCGGGCAAAAAAGTCCTTAAATGCGAAAAGTGCGGCGAAGAAAAAACGGAAGCGGGCGAACCCGCTTTGGGGCATCTGTTCGGCGAATGGGAAGTTATAAACGCCGAAACGTGTACCGTAGACGGCGAAAAAGCGAGATACTGCACGAGAGACAATTGCGACGGTATGGAAACGGCGAAAATTCCCGCGGCGCATAAATATGCGTTAAACAGCGAAGCGAGCGTTGCTCCGACCTGCGAAACGGTAGGAAAAGACGTTTACGAATGCTCCGTTTGTCACGATAAGTACGACGAAGTCATTCCGGCGCTCGGACACGAAGAAAACACGGATATAGCGAGAGTTGTTACGAAAGCGACCTGCGAGGGTATCGGTTACACCACTCTTACCTGCAAACGCTGCGGAAAAACCTATAATATAGATGAGGTTGAAGCTTTGGGTCATGACTACGTAGCGGGTGCAACCGAAAGCGCAACCTGCGCATATGCGGGCTATACCGTTATAAGTTGCTCGCGCTGCGATAAATCTTACAGAGACGTAACCGCAGAAAAGCTCGGTCATTCCTTCGGCGACGACGGAATTTGCAGCCTTTGCGGAAAATCCTATCTCGAAGCGAACGCGCTTTTCGTTTCTTCGAAAGACAACAAGGCTTACGCCGTTAAGGACGAAGCTTACGATTATCTTATCTACGCGAAAGACGACACGTCCTACGAAACGACGGTTACGATCGACAGAGAAATCGTAGACAAACTTATCGCAAACAGATATTTCAAAATCAACTTTATGCTCGGCAACCCCGACAAATGTTACAGAGCGATGGGATATAAACTTCCCGGAGACGAAAATTTCAGATACGTAAACATATTTCAGGAAAACGGCTTCGGCGATAACACGAAATTCGAGCTTGTTATCGGCAACGAAAACGGCGCGGACGAAGCCGTTGTTACCGACAAAGGAATAGTTATTACCTTCCTTTACAGATATAACGGGGCGGACAACGTTGTAACAGACAAAGAACCCGAAGAAAAATATCACGGAACGCTCGACCGCTTCGCATTGAAGATGGACTACGTTCTCAGTCCGAAACCGTTTACGCCGAACGACTATTCGACTTATTTCGATACAAGCGCGAAAATGGTTATAAACGGCAATTTCGTTACCGTAACCGCGGCGGCAGGAACAGAAATCAAAATCATTCCCGAAGCCGTAGCATACTGGTTAGATAACGGATTCGGAAGCATAAATCTTTCATTCACTAAAAAAGAAGGTCAGGCAACGACGTTCGATGTCGTTGTTGACGGAACGAAACCCGTTCCCGCGACTCACCAAAAACTTTCGATATTAAAATACAAACTCACCGAAGCGATGAGAGAAACCGGAATATCTTTACGCCCCTATTACGTTAATTTCGTTGACGGAAACGACAATGCCGACAGCGACGGATACGTTATGGAACTTTCCGCAAACGCAGCATTCAATATCGATAATAAGTCAACCTGGCTTATATCCGGATACTCTATCGCCTACGACGAAACAAACGCTCGTTTCGAGGTTACGGACGGAGATCCGGGCACGGAACAGATCGAACAGGACATCACCTTAACCCCAGAACTTCTCTCCGCTATGAAGTCTCAGAAAATGGGTTCGTTCATAATAACTATGAAATGCAAACCCAACCAGCTCTCCATTCTCGGAATGAAAACTTCGGCTTGGCAGTATGGCGCCCCGGGAGCAGACATCACAGGCGCGGAAGTCGTTATAACCGACGATATGCTCCAAAACGGTTACACGTTCAGAGGTCTTTACGCAGATAAAGCTCAAAGAGATAAACTTACGGGTTATGATCAGTCGAACGGATTCTATTTCACGATCGAGTTCTATAAGGAGTTCGACCCCGAAACGGACGCACCGATATCCGCTAACGTAGAATACGAATATGCCGACGGAATCTACACCTTTAACGCCAAAGACCCGAGAGTTAAAGTTTTGGAAAAAGCAATCGCTTACTGGATGAAGAACGGTTATACGAGCATCGACATAATCGTCATGGATAAAGAAGGCGAGGGAGAGGGAGTAAGAGCAAGCAAAAACACCCAAATCGAAGGCGTCGACAACGGAACAAACGAGGCAGTTCAGACCGTAAACGTTGTTCTTACCGAAGAGATGAAAACGAAGGGATTATCGATGATCCTTTACTGGGATAAAGTCGGCTTCATAGCCGGTAGCAATCCCGACGGAATAAGACTTCAGATCGTAGCTAAAAAATAAAACCTTAAAACACAACAATTAAACACTGCATTTACGGCGTTGAGCGAACTGAAAAGTGCGCTCAACGCTTCGGCAGTTTAAACTTACAAATCTAAACAACAAAAGGCGGCAATATATGGTGCAACAGGATAAAGAAAGAAAAAAAAGGAAGATTATGGACGGGCTGTTTTACGCCTCGTTCATGATCATTCCGCTCACTGCCTTTCTTGTCTTTTACTTATACGTCAATATCGACTCGTTCATAATGGCGTTTCAGAAACCCAACGACGCGGGCGACGGGCTTAAATTCGCGGCGTTCGAGAACTTTATATGGGTGTTCAAAGAACTCAAAAACCCCGACCCGAATAACCCTTCGGACAACCTCGGCTTAGCGTTTATAAACACGTTCAAATCATTCGGAATTTCGATAGTTATGTTCCCGATAGGGCTTTTGGTATCTTATTTTATATACAAAAAGATTACGGGCTACAGACTTTTCAGGATATTCTTCTATCTCCCGACGATAGTTTCGGGCGTTGTCGTGAGTTACTTTTTCATCGAATTCGTAGGATCCGATTTCTTCATTTCGTTCCTTACGAAGCTGTTCAACATACCTTATCAGATGAAAGACCCGCTCGTTGACAGCGATTACGCCAACAAAATGGTATTCCTCAATATGATATGGCTGGGCTTCCCGGGGAGTCTTATCATCTGGGGCGGAACGTTCTCGAGAATACCCGATTCCATTATAGAATCTGCTAAGCTCGACGGCGTGAACTGGGTGCAGGAAATGTTTATAATCATCCTCCCCCTGGTTTGGCCGACGTTCGTGCTTATGATAACCCTTCAGCTTGCGAACGTTTTCGGAGCGACGGGCGCGGTGTTCCTCTTAACGCAAGGCGCTTTCGGCACGCAGACCATTTCCAACTGGATGTATATGCAGGTTTTAAACACCTCTAACCCGCTTAAATCGAACAACCTTTACAGAACTTCGGCAATGGCGATGATGCTTACTACGGTTTCCTGCCTTATCGCGGTTCTTGTCCGCAAGTTCCTTGCCTCGAAGATAGAAGAAACGACTTATTAAGGAGAGAATTATGAAAACATACGAATTTGAAAAAAAGTCTCTCCTCGATAAATTAAAGAGGTTTTTCGGCAAAAGATCGGTTTCGGAAAGAATAGTTTACACGCTCGTGTTCATTATTTTCTGCGCTTTCGCGTTCTCATATCTGTATATGATTTTCTGGTGCTTTATATCGGGAATGAGAACGAACGACGCGGTTTCATCGAATGCGTTCGGCTTCGACGAGTTTATGCCGAGAAACTATATCGACGTTTTCTCGATGTTAAACGTAAACGAACATAACTTTTTGCAGATGTTCTTAAACTCGATGTACTTCTGCTTTTTAGGTCCCTTCCTCAACATAACGGTAACCTCGATGATGTCGTACGTGACAGCAAAATACAAGTTTTTCGGCTCGAAAGCCGTGTATTTCGTCGTTCTCGTCGTTATAACCCTTCCGCTTTACGGAACGGGCACGGCAATGTATAAGCTTTTATACAGGCTCAAATTTCTCAATTCGAGAATGATGATTTTCACGTCGCTCAACGGATTTTCGATTTACTATATGTATTTCTTCGCGTTCTGGCAAGGCGTTTCAAAAAGCTATGCCGAAGCGGCGGAAATCGACGGCGCGAACAAATGGCAGATTTATTTTAAGATATATCTTCCCCAAGCCGCGGCGATGTTCGGTTCGCTTTTCCTTCTTTTGTGGATAACCGAATGGAACTCTTACGCGACCGCGCTCATATATCTTCCGAAGCTCCCAACCTTAGCCGTAGGAATTTACAGTTTCAAAACGAGTATGACTTACGAATCGAGAATGGATATTCTGTACGCGGCGTGTTTCTTATCTTTAATTCCTCCGCTGGTACTGTTCGTCTGCTGCAACAACGCGCTTATGAACAACGTGTCACTGGGCGGACTTAAAGAGTAATCTTTTGAAACGAACCGAAAATATAAAAGGACAAAATGATGAAAGATAAATTAAAGAAAATGTTATGCGTTTTAACCGCGGCTTCGTTTATAGCCGCGCTTAGCTCCTGCGGAAACAACAAATCGAACTCTTCTTCAACAGGCGAGCCGATTTCCGCAAGCGAAACTGTGAAAGAAAGCGAAACAGACAGCCCCTCGCAATCCGAAAGCGTTTCGGAAAGCGTTTCGGAAAGCGAACCCGAAAGCAATTCGGAAAGTACTTCGGAAAGTACTTCGGAAAGCTCGTCTGAAAGCGAAAAACCCGCGCCCGAGCTTAAAATAACCTCTCCGGAGGGCGTTGTTTATCCTTATCTCGATATCGTTAAGAATTATCTCGAATCGGATAAAGGCGTCGAAGAGTTTTACGAAAAAGTAGGCAATGCGTACGCGCCCGTAGCCGTGGAATGGAAAAACACTTACGAAAACGTTCAGAGCGTTAAAGTGGAATATTCGGTAAACGAAGATATGACGGACGCGGAAGAAACCGAACTCGAAGGATATAAAACAAAACTCAACTTATACAACCTTTTAAAGGGAACGAAATATTACGTACGCGTTACCGCAAAGCTCGCGGGCGGCGAGGAAAAAACCGCTTTATCGAGCTTCGAAACGACCGATCTCGGCGCAAGATTTATGAAAATCGACGGTATTTTCAACGTCCGCGACTTAGGAGGATATAAAACGGCAAGCGGAGAAACCACTTTGCAGAATATGTTCTTCCGCGGCGGCGCGTTATCGCCCGAATCTCACGGCTGGTACGATTACGTCAAGCTTTCGGACAGCGGCAAAAAATATATGAGCGAAAAGCTCGGAATTAAAACCGATTTCGATTTAAGAACGGCTCCCGAAAACCTCAACCTTACCGCAAGCCCGATTCCGGGCGCAAACCTCGAATATTACGGCGTCGGCGGATACTTATCCGCGTTCACCGAAACCGCCGCATACAGAAAGGTTTTCTCCGCTCTTTCGGACAAGACGAAATACCCCGTATATCTTCACTGCACGGGCGGCGCGGACAGAACGGGAACGATAAGCTTTATCGTAAACGCGCTTTTGGGCGTTGACGAAAGAACGCTTATTCAGGACTACGAACTTACTTCGTTCTCCATTTACGAGCTGAGAAATTACAACGGCACGACCTATCAGTTCAAGGATTTCGTGGAAAAACTTAAAACTTACGAGGGCGACACCTTGCAGCAAAAAACAGAAAACTATCTGCTTTCGATAGGCGTTACCGAAACGGAAATTTACAATATCAAAGCGATAATGCTCGGAAAAGAGACTAAAACGGATACTACCGAGGAAAACAAAATAACTCTCGATTCGACCTCGAAAAGAGCGGACGGCGAAACGGTTATCGGATATAACGGTACGATCGCTTCCGTAAAAATCGATTCGGCTACCGATGACGGAAACGGCGGAACGTACTTTATGATAGGCAGTTACGGGGTTTATTTTCGCGGAGGCTTATTCAGATACGCAGTCTTAAAAAACGGGGCTTACGGCGAATACAAAGATTCGACCAATACCAGAATCAATCTTGACGAATACCCCCGCGCAAGCTTTAACGCAGGCGTTAAATTAGGCGTAAGCGTTAAAACAAAGGACGACAACACCGTAACGATCTCAATCTACATAAACGATAAGCTGCTCGGCGAGCACGACTTACCCCGCATCGAAAACGAGATAAACGGTGACGAAGCCAAATTCTCGGTAGAAATCACGAGCCACGTAATAAACTTAATAATAAACGGCGGGCTATAAGTCGATTAAACGCGATTTTTACCCACGATAAAATAAATTCAAACAAAGAACCAAAGGAGTAAAATTATGAAAAAAATCAAAAAGGCAATCACACTTCTCGCCGCGCTTATTATGAGCGTTTCGGCATTCGCCGCTTGCGGCGGAGGCGGCGGAAACAGCACCGGCAACACCGACAGCGCAAATCAGGGCAACCCCAACGAAGTTCAGATTTATTACTGGAATTCGGGATATAAGCTCGAATTTATGAAGAAAATCGTTGCCGATTTCAACGCTTCACAGTCTTCTTACACAGCTAAACTCGACTCGGATCAGAACGCAAGCACGATAATAAGGAGTCTCGATTTAGGTCAGGCGAACACTTACGACCTTTATTTCACGATGCTCAACACCAACCAGTACAACAAGCGCTTCATTAAGCTCGACGACGTTTTAGACAGCAAAGCCGACGGCGAAAACGTCACGATAAGAGAAAAATATTACGATTATCTTTTGAACGGCGTTAAAAACACGGACGGCACAACCAACTTCCTCACCTACGGAAACGGCTGGTGTTCGATCGTTTACGACGCGGACGTTATCGACGGCGTTAAATACAAAGTCCCCAACACCACCGACGAACTCGAAACGCTCGTAACCGCGCTTGAAGGCGACGACAAAAAAGCGTGGCTTTTCTACAACGACCGCTACAACAACGGATATCTTAACTACGCGCTTTTCGGCTGGGAAGCTCAGTACGACGGAATCGATTACTACAACAACAATATGCTCGCTTTGAAAGACGCGAACGGAAATTCGCCCTCCAAGGAAGTTTTCCTCGCCAAAGACGGCAGATACGAAGCTTTGAAAGTTTTCGAAAAAGTTATAACTCCAACCAACTCACATAGCGACTGCACAAGCACAAACTTCACAAAAGTTCAGACTCAGTACCTCAAAGGCGAAGCCGTTCTCACGATAAACGGCAGCTGGCTTATGAACGAATCGACGGGAACGAAAGACAATTTCGTTATGATGAAACTCCCCGTTATAAGCTCTATCGTAAACAAACTCGAAGATAAAACCATGAGCGACGCAACCCTTTCCGAGATCGTTGCGGAAGTGGACGAAGGAAAGGAATCGAGCGAACTCTGCTCTGCCGCCGATTTTGCCAGAATAAAGGAAGCGCGCAACGTTATGTATAACAACGCGGCTGAACAGTACGTTTTCATTCCCGAATACTCCAACGCCATTGACGGCGCGAAAGCTTTCCTTAAATACTTCTATTCCGACAAGGGAACGAAGACGTTTATGGAAACGGTTAAACTTCCCTCCGCGGTTAAACTTGCGGACGAAAGCGTATTCGATACGACCAAACTCTCTGCGTGGGAAAAAGCTCAGTTCAACTTCTCCAAAGACCTTACGGCGGTTACGAACACTATGACGAAATCTCCCGTGTTCACGAACGCCAGCACCACTCAGCTTGCAAACCTCTTCTATTGTCAGGCGCTCATCGCTTCCAACCCGAACGATTACAAGGGCGCGGACGATCTTTGGAAGCAGCTCACCGGCACTATAAATAAAAACTGGGACGACTGGAGTAAAAATGCGTAAAAATAAAATTAAAATTATAGCGGCAGCGGCGGTACTTTCTATCGCCGCGGGCGCGGGAATAAGCGCGGTAAGAGAAAACGTTATCGTTGCCGACGCCGGTTCTTCGAAAGTGTATGTGGTTTCCGAAGCTTCCGTAACGCAAACCGGCATAAGCGCGGGCACGTTCTTCATTACCGGCGACGTCACGGCAAAGGACGGCAAAGCCGTTTTCGGAAGCGACGCGGGTTTTTCCTCGCTTTTCGCCAAAGCAAAGATAAGAAATCTCAAAGATTACGGCGTTTCCGAGCTTTTCACGGCAAGCCTTAAACTCAACATTAAAAACATAACCGAAAGCGGAAAGTTTTCGGTTTGCTTCGGCTTGAAAAACGTTAAGGATTATATAGGCGCGGCCAACTCGTTCGATATCGAATTTACCTATAACAACGGCATTTACGTCGGCGTGAATTATTACGACGAAAACGGAAATCAGTCCGCCGTTTACAAAAAACAGAAATTCGGCGCGCTTGCGCTCGGCAAAGACATAACGCTCGATATCGTCGCCACGACAGACAACAAACTCACCGTTAAAATCAACGGAGACGCTTATGTTTCGAACCGCTCCGTTGCCGACCTTTCGGGTTACGTTTCGTTCTGCTCGGAAGGCAAAAACAACGTAGTTCTCTCGGACGCGGAAGTTATAAGTTATAAATACGACGCGCCCGAAACAATCGATTACACGGAAACGTTCGAGAACGGCTACAACGCCAACGTATTCGCCTCGCAGAGCAAAGCTTCGCCGATGAATCCTTCTTCCCTTTCGGTCGAGGACGGCAAGCTCGTGTTCAGAAACACCGCGGGAGCTTATTTCACCACGAGATATCAGTATTCCAACTTCGAGCTTACTTTCGACATTTCCGATCTTTATAACGAAGCTGAATTTAACGAAATCGGCGAACCGACAAAACTTATAAGCAACTGGTTCGGAATCGCGTTCGGCGTGGATTCGATCGACCTTTCGGCAGACGCGACCGTACCTCAGACGAGCTGGCTTCAGTTCGAGGGCGTGCCGATTTACTCCACGCCGCCTTACGGCGAAGACCACACCAAACCGTGGGAAAACCCCAGATACGTAACCTGGGAAAACGGCAACGCGAGAGACATTAAGCCGATGTACGGCGCGAACGGAAAGTCTTTCAGTCTCTGGAATAAACACGACGTAAACGGCAACACGGTGAACGTTAAATTCACGATGAACGACGGTCTTATCGAGCTTTATTACCGCATAGACGGCGACGAGGATTGGGGCACGCCTTACTACTCCTACGATCTCGGCGCGGTGCGCACGGGATATGTCAGAATATTCACCTGGGGCGATACCGCTCTTAACCCGAAAGGGCTTGCGTATCAGTCCGTGGCGAACTTCAAAATCGACAATTTCAGCATTAGAAACACCGATAACGACGCAGCGAAAAAATATGCCGAAACCCCGGGTTACAAGAGCAATATAAGAGACAAAACCCCCGATTTCGATTACACGACCGAGCCCGATAAAAACGATCTTTTGAGCGAAAAGATTAAAAACGGCTCAATCAACCCGAGCGGCTCGAACAAGCCTTCCGATACGCCCGTAAAAGGCGGTTGCAACTCTTCTTTAACCGCAGGTTTAAGCGCGGGCGCGGCAATGCTCGCTCTTCTCCCCGCCGGAATTATCCTTTTAAGGAGGAAAAAAGATGAAGAATAAAAAACTTTTAGCCCTTGCGCTTGCGGGGTTCACAGCCTTCGCCTGCGCTTCGTGCAGCGGCGGCAACGGAAATTCGGGAAACGGCGGCGGTTCGTCGAACAGCGAATCGAAAGGCTCTTTAGCGCTTTATAGAGACGGCATGAGCTACACTGAGAGCGACACTATCGCCGAAAACGAGGTTTACGCTCTTTATTACGACATTATGGGCGGAAGCAACGTTATGCCTATCGGCGGATTTTACGCGCCTTACGCTTCGGGCGGAAGCGTTGAAGGAAACCCCTCGCCGGACTTTCTGACCGATTATTACTACAAAGTTTTAAGCGATGCCGGCATCAATATGTTCGCTTACTCTGTCGACAGACACTCTTACGGTTCTGAAAACGCGAACGTTCACAAATCCCTCGACCTTTGCGAAAAATATAACATCGGATATTTCGTGGACAGCTACTGGGTTATGAATCAGCTCGGCTCGCACACCGAGGATTATCCCCTCGAGGATATGACGCTCGGCACGGCTCAGGGACAAAAAATTCTTGAAAACATCATCGGCGAACTTTCAAAAAACGGAACGAGGAAAAGCTTTTTGGGGCTTCATTCTTACGACGAACCGTTCACCGCTCAGCTTGATAATATCGGCGTGTTGTCGGACGCGTTCTATTCGGCTTCCGGCACGGAAGGTCTCGATATGTATCTGAACGCGCGCGGCTACTGGGCAGGAGAGGACAACTTCTGGGGATATTCGAGCCCGATGGAATTCGACGAATACATTAACATGATATTCGAGGTCGTAAAGCCCAGAATGCTTTCCGCAACTCAGTATCCGTATATCTCCGCCGAAACTTCGGAAGACGTTTTGACTTCGCTTATGTATAACATTCTCGCGCAGTACAGGTCGTACGCCAAGAAATACAAAGTGCCGTTCTGGAGAATGCTTCAGGCGGGCGGACAATGGAACGACGAAATGCAGTGGATCGAATCGAAAGACCCGTACCCATCCGAGGGCGAGCTTTTGTACGACGTGAATATGGCTCTTTGCTACGGTGCGAAAGCTATTCAGTACTTCCCGCTTATTCAGCCTTTCCACTTCTCTTACGCGACGGGCGGAACTTACGATTTCACCAACCGTAACGGACTTATCGGAGCGGACGGAAACCTTACCCGTTGGTATTACTACGCTAAACGCGCAAACACGCAGATTCAGGCAGTCGACGAATATCTTATGCACTCCTCGTCCGAGAAAATTCTCGTTCACGGAGATAAAGCGATAAATGCAATCATAACCAAAGGTCAACCCACCGAGGACATTGTAGTTGCGGGGGATTATCGTCAGCTTAAATCGGTTTCGGGCGACGACTCTATCGTAGGTTGTTTCAATTACAAAGGAAAAACCGCGCTTTACGTGGTGAATTACAGCAGAACGGCAAAAGCGAACGTAACCCTTTCTTTCGATAAAAGCGATTACAGATACACCGTAATTCAGAGAGGCGAAACGGCGGACGTCGTCGGCGGACAAATTCCGCTCACGCTCGACGCAGGCGAAGGCGCGCTTATCGTTCTTGCCTGATAAACGGATCCGTCGCAATAGAATTTTATGAAATTCAGCAAAATACTCATAGCCGGAAATGCGGACGAATGCGTTCTCTATTCGGCGAAAAAACTTAAAGAATATATCTTCAAAGTTACGGGCGAAGATATCGAAATATCGGACGAACCCGACGGAAAAGCCTGCTTTTCCGTCGGAATTTCGGCGGCTGTAACCAAAGAGACTTACGAAAACGCCGTTTTCAAAACAAACGGAGACGGTTTTTCTCTGTCCGTTTTAAACGGCAACGTCGTTCTGATTGCGGCGAAAACTTCCCGAGGGGTTATGTACGGCGTTTACGACTACATAGAAAAATTCCTCGGCGTGAGGTTTTTAACCGCGGACGCGGAATATATCCCCGAAAACGGCTCTGTCGTTTTACCCGAAAATTACGTTTCGAACCCCGATTTCGAAATGAGAACCTATCTTTTCGGCGACACTTTTCAGGACACGGCAAATTTTGACCACATAGCGAGAACGCGCACCGTCGATCTGTTCACCGAAGTGGATAAAGCTCACGGCGGAAAGAAGACCGTTTACGGCAGAAACGTAAACCACAATTTCCATTTTTACGTTCCGTTCGAGAAATATGGCAACGACCACCCCGAATTTTATCGTTTTATTTACGTAAACGCGGAAATTCTGCCGACTATAGATATTACGAACGGGATTACCGACGACGGAAAGCTCGACGAGACCAAGGAAATAAGCGTTGCGAAAATCGTCATCGACGAAATGAAAAAAGATATCGAAAAATATCCCGACGTAAAAGTTTTTTGTTTCACACAGGAAGACGGACCTTATTATTTCGACGACGACCACAACCGCGCGCTCGAGAAAAAATACAAACGCAGCGGAATTTTAATAAGGTTCTGCAACGTTTTGGTTCGCGAACTCAACAAATATCTCGCCGAAAAAAGCTCGAGAAGAATAAAGATTATGACTTTTGCGTACGACTACGCGAAAGAAGCCCCCGTAAAACAGGAAAACGGCAAACTCGTGCCGATGGGCGAAACTGTAATCGCGGACGAAAACCTTATAATTCAGCTCGCGCTTTTCCGTAACGGCTATTACGATTATTTCTCGTCAAAACAAGAAGCCTTTATCAAAAAATCTATGAGCGAATGGAAAATCGTCGCGAAAAACTTCTGGTTCTGGGGCTACGACGCAAATTTCCACCGCTATCTTTCCTTCTTCGATTCTTTCGGGAATATCGCGAAAGACGTTCGGGGATTTAAGGATTACGGCATAAGTTATCTCTGTATGCAAGGCTCGCACGACAGCACGCATATCTGGCATAACAAGATAAGAGCTTACGCCTACAGAAAGCTTATGTGGAACGCAAAACTCGACGATAATCGACTTATAGACGAGTTTATCGACCTTTATTACGGTGTGGCGAGAGATTGCGTGAAAAAGGTGATTTCGCTTTTCCACGAGCATTACAAAAAACTCGAAGAGGAAGGCAGACCCGTAACATGCATATCGTTCGGCTCGAACGAAAAAGCCGAAGCCAACCCCACGGAGCTTTTATACGAAGTATTGAAGACCGTAGACGCGGGCAAACGCGAGATTTGCGAAACTGCCCTTCCCGACAAGACGAAAAAGGAGTTTATCCGAAGGCTCGACGAGGTTCGTTTAACTCCTCTTATGCTTTTGTACGATAATTACTACTTCTATTATCCCCTTGCTACGAGAGAGGAATACGAAGCCGTTAAAAAGGACTTCTTCGACTGCGCGAAAGAAGCTTGCCTCGACAAGGTTGCCGAACGCTGGACTGTGGATATGTACCGCGCCGAACCCGGAACTTCGGAAAGAAAAAACGGCGAATAACTTCCGACAAACATCAAAAAAACGATGATAAACGGCTTATAAGCCGACATATATCGCCCGATTAAAAATTTTAAGGAAGGAAAATCATGAAAAAAAGATTACTGCTTTTACTGTCGGTTTTATCTTTAACGCTTGTCTTTTTCGCAAGCTGTACAAGCGGAAACGGGGGGAACGAAAGTCAAAGTCCCGATCACAAGCATCATCTCGTAACCGTCGAAGCCAAACAAGGCTCTTGCATCGAGGACGGCTGGAAAGAATACGTTTACTGCGACATAGAAGGCTGCGGCTACACGACAAAAAATATAATAAAAGCCAAGGGTCATTCGATCGTTAAAGTCGACGAGAAAGCCGCTACCTGCACGGAAGACGGAAACAACAAGTACGAATACTGCAAAAACGAGGGATGCGATTACGCAACCGAAAAAATCGTCACGCCCGCTCTCGGGCACGAAATCGAAAAGGTAGCGGCAAAGGAATCCACATGCACGGAAGCGGGCTGGAACGAATACGAGCATTGCAAACGCAGCGGTTGCGACTATTCTACGAAAACGGAGCTTCCGAAAAAAGGACACGAACTTCTTACGGCGGAAGCAAAAGCTCCTACTTGTTACGAATCGGGTTGGGAAGAATACAAATACTGTAAAAACTGCGATTACAGCGAAAAGGTAGAAATTCCGACGACAGGACACAACCTAGTAACCGCGGAAGCAAAAGCCCCCACCTGCACCTCGGTCGGCTGGACTGCATACAAATATTGCTCCAACGCAGGCTGCGATTACAGCGAGAAAAAAGAAATACCTATGATCGACCACACCGTTGCAAAAGGCAAATGCAAAAATTGCGACTTTACCGTTAAGGAAACCGTGGATTTTTACGTTGAAGTTCCCGCAGGCAGAAACCCGGTTGTGTTACAACTTACCGACCCGCAGATTCTCGATTCCGCTCAGGACAGAACAAACAGACTCGGCTCGCACGAAAAAACGTTCTACGCAACGGAAAATATTCAAAAGAATTGTTTCGATTATATAACGGAAACGATCAACGCCGTGAAGCCCGACCTCATTATTATGACGGGAGATATCGTTTACGGCGAATTTGACGACAGCGGCGCGTCGTTTACAAAATTCGTGAACTTTATGGAAACGTTCGGTATTCCGTGGGCGCCCGTTATGGGTAATCACGAAGGCACGAGCAAAAAAGGTTACGACTGGCAGTGCCAAATCCTTGAAAATGCCGAAAACTGCTTGTTTTTACAAAGAACTCTTACGGGCAACGGAAACTATTCCGTAGGCATAGTTCAGGGTGACGAGCTTTTAAGAGTGTTCTTTATGCTCGATTCCAACGGTTGCGGAGATCTTTCCGCCGAATCCCTCTCGAACGGTCACACGACTGCTTCCGTAGGCTTCGGAAACGATCAGATAGAATGGTATACCGGCGAAGTCGGTAACATTAAGAAATATTCGCCCGAGGTAAATCTTTCTGTCGCGTTCCATATTCAGTTCGAGGCGTTCCGTGACGCGTTCGCAAAATACGGTATGCCCGACACGGCGGGAACGAACCCCACTAATATTTACAAAGCCGAAAACCGCGAGGAAACCGATTTCGGTTATCTCGGCAGAGGTATGAAAGGTACCTGGGACACCGATAAAAAGGTTTATAACGGGTTGAAATCGCTCGGTTTCGATTCGATTTTCGTCGGTCACGAACACAATAACTGCGGAAGCGTTATGTATGACGGAATCAGATTTCAGTACGGACAAAAATCGAGCGAATACGACAGATACAACGCCGTAAATCCCGACGATTACACCGATATTAACATCGGCTACCCCCCGAAAGGCGGCAACTATATTCCTCTTATCGGCGGAACGATAATCCCGTTGAACGGAAACGGAGATATAACTCAGCCTTACATTCGCCTTTGCGATAACGCGGGCGGAAAGATCGACTGGGATTACGTCAAACCCGAAGAACCGAAGGTGAACGGCTTGCAGTTAGGCTCCGACCTCTCCAACGAAGCCGCGCTAAACGTCGAGGCGGTCGATTTCAACGGCGTGAACGCATATAAGGTCACCGCAAACAATCAAGGAAAAGTGTTCGTAAACACCGATCTTATGAAGAACAAGAAAACGATTTCTTTCGCCTTGTACGTTCCCGCAACGTCAACCGCTAAACTATCCCTCAGTTATCACGGCGAAGTATCCATAAGATTCAAAGTCAATTCCAAAGGATATATAGAAATGTCCTCCGCGCATCCCGACGAGAACTTTAAAATTCCTTTTGACGAATGGAAAATTTACACGTTCGATATTTCGTCTTACGGCGAAGCCTGCACGGAATTTTCCGTGATCGTAGCAAAATCCAATGTCGTATACATCAAAGATTTCGCGATAAACTAAAACTTTATAAAATAACGGTTTACCCGTTAAAATATATTGTCCTTAATAAAAAAATACAGGAGGAAAACAATGAAAAAAAATTTATGGCTGAGATCGGTCGCCGTAATCGCAACAGTTGCGGTTGCCGTCTCTATCGGCGTTTTCGCGGGCATAACTTCTTCCAAGGCTGACACGCCGACGAACGAAAATACCGCAAGCGAGGACGTTATCACGGTGAAAAATCCTATGCAAAAATCAGCTTATGTTCTCGATAACGAGAATGTCGCAGACTATTTCAAAAACTACACGCCCGGTTACGGACTTAATTTCTTCGGTAAAGGCGAACAGCTGCCGATGAAAAACGTTAAAATCGAATGGGAAGCCGAGAACGCAAAATACTGCGAATTATGGCTTGCCGATAACGCGCGTTTTTCAAACGCCATGAGATTCGTTACGCTCGATAATCACTTAGAAATCGACGGACTTATTCCGAACAGAAACTATTTCTGGAAAGTAAAAGTAACCGACCAAAACGACAATCAGACGTTTTCAAAGGCTTATAACTTCAGAACCGAAGGAAACGTAAGAAGCGTTTGCTTAGACGGCGTTTCCAATGTAAGAGACCTCGGCGGCGCGGTTACGAAAGACGGAAAATCCATTAAATACGGTATACTTTACCGCTCTGCAAACGGCGATTCGATAACCGAAAAAGGCAAAGAAACCGTTAAAAAGCTCGGGATAAAAACAGATCTCGACCTTCGCGGCGACGTAATCGACAAATCCCCGTTCGGCGATAACGTGAACATTATTAAAATAAGCGGCGCGTATTACAACGGACACGAAGCGGGCGTAAACGGAAGCGAGGCATACCGAAACGCTTTCCGCGACGAGCTTAAAGCTTGCGCAAACCCCGACAACTACCCGATGATTTTCCACTGCGCCATAGGCAGAGACCGCACGGGAACGCTTTCGTTTATTCTTCAGGCTCTTTGCGGTGTGGAAAAAGACGCGCTTATAAGAGAATATGAGCTTTCTTATCTCTCCGTTGGCGGAACGCTCGACGGAAACAAACAGATGGTAAACACCATAACCGCTTTTTACGATTTCGTGAACACCTACGAAGGGGAAACGTTTGCAGACAAAGCGGGAAGCCTTGTTAAATCGCTCGGCGTGACCGACGAAGATATCGCTTCGATAAGAAGTATTTTACTTGGCTAAGGAGGGAAAAGAAAATGAAGAATATTAAAAGAATTCTGACGTTTGTTTTAACTTTCGCCCTTGCTCTTTCGGTTTGCGTTTCGGCTGTCTCGCTTTTGACGGCGAAAAAAGCAAACGCGGACGAGGCGAAAACCTATGATATTTCCGAGGTTTACAGCGGCATTCAGGCAGGCGAAGAACTTTCTATGGTTCACAAAACCATTTACAGCGGCAACGCGGTAAACTACGGCGACACCGTTGAATTCGAATACAAAATGCGTTCCGAAGTCAATGAATACGGCCATTACGCCCGCACGGGAATCGGCATCGGATCTTACGGCGTGTATTTCAAATGCACAAGCGCGCTCGAAATCTGGACGTGCGTTATCACGGACAGCGCGATAAGCAGAAAAACTTCTTCAGCAACGATCGACATCGCAACGCTCCAAACGTATAACAAAATGTCTTTAAAAGCGGAAAAGAAAAACGATTCCACGGTAACTCTCACGATGACCTACCATAAGGACGGAAAGGTCGAGACGCTGACCCACGATTTCGCTTACGACGCAAGCTCCGATATGAAATTCCGTTTCGGCGATACCGACGTCGACGAAAACATTATGAAATCGACGAAGGAAGCCGTTAAACCGGCCGAGCCGGTAACTTACGACATAAGCGAAGTTTACGATATCGAGGTCGGCGAAGAGTTATCGTACGTTCACGGCACAAAATACGAGGGTAAAACGTTAAACTACGGCGACACGGTAGAGTTTGAATACAAAATGAGAGAAACAGCCAATGCAGACGGACATTTCGCCCGCTCGTCGTTCGGAATAGGCTCTTACGGTATGTTTTTCTACTGCTCGGGCGATAACGTGGACGTGTACACCGTAAACATTCAGAAAAGTCTCGGCAGACTGACAAAGTTTACGACGATTCCCCGCGCGCCCTTTGCGGCTTACAACAAAATGAGCGTTAAAGCTTCTTTGATTGACAGCTCGAACGTGGCGTTTAATCTGACATATACAGACGGTGAAGAAATTAAAACCGTAAACCGCGTTTTCGCTTACGACGCAACTTCGGATATGAAGTTCCGCTTCGGCGATCTTAATATCGACGGCGTCTGTATAAAATCGACTATCGCTCCGCCCGTCTTCGGAGACGGCTCGTTCACTTACGCTTCGTACGTCGAGGGCGTGAACGTTTACGGCGGATGTAAACTTTCGGTTATAGCAAGCGACAAAGCCGCTCAAGCAGGCGTTCCCGAAGGCTTTACGGGCAACGTTCTTAAAATGTCGAACGCGGACAAACCCGGGCAGACCGATATGGCGCTCGACTTCTCCGCTTTAAACTACAAACGTAAATTCATAACGGGGTTGTCGTTCAGAGTTTATATCGCAGGCACTTCTTCCGATAACGATAAGCA
Source organism: uncultured Clostridia bacterium (assembly GCA_934271735.1). GTDB lineage: Bacteria > Bacillota > Clostridia > Christensenellales > Borkfalkiaceae > UBA10281. The sequence continues at coordinate 20,112 of CAKQSB010000010.1, forward strand.
CCCCGAATTTCGTATTCCCTACCCCGGGAAAGCCGACAATTGGGTTGTCGGCGGCGGATTAGGCGCGAACAAGACCAACGAATGGATAACCATTTCGCTCACCTCCGATCAGCTCGATAAAATCTGCATAGACGGATATCTTAAAACGATTGCGGTTTGCCTCAGAACCAATGCGGCGACGACGATGTATATCGATAAAATCGAGCTTACGACTATCGAATTCGAAAACGAGCCGCCGGTTATCTCCGCGCCCGTAACCGAGTTTAAAGTTACCGAAGGCGCATACCCCGTCCCCACCGATAAAATCGCAACCATAACCGATAATTCGGGCGAATATTCCGTAAGCTACGAATGGTCGGAAGGCGCGCTCGATTCTCTCGGAAGATTAACTAAAGGCACTCACACCTGCACGATCGTCGCGAGCGACAGATGCGACAACACGGCAACGCTCGATATAACTTATATCGTGGAAGCCGAACCCGAAGTTCCGCTTTATAAAATCACGTTTAAAGTCGACGGTCTGGACGATATCGTTATCGAATACTGCGAAGACGAGATAGAATATATCGAACTTCCGACCGTTCCCGAAAAGGCGCATTACAAATTCACATGGGAATCGTTTACATTTGATATGACCGATAATCAGGTTGTCGGCGGAATATATGTTCCCGAGGTTTACACGATTACCTATATGGTCGGTTATGATGTTTACGAAACGGCAACCTACACTGTCGAGAATATGGATATCGACGAGCCGCGCGTTCCCGCAAAGAAAGGATACGAGGGTAAATGGGAAGAATATTATCTTAACTTCACCGACGTAACCGTCCGCGCGATTTACACCCGCAAGGAAACCAAGCCCGCCGAAAGCGACTCTTCATCGGAATCGATAAGCGAATCCGAAAAAGAAACGGAAAGCGAAAAGCCGACCGCGTCCGATAATTCTTCGGACAAACCAAACGAATCGGTTTCCGATAATTCTTCCTCGGAAATTCCCGATAATTCCTCCGCTTCCTCGTCAAAGGGTTGCGGTTCGAACGCGTACGGCATTGCGGTGTTAAGTATTTTATCGATTGCGGCAATCGCTATGATAAAACGCAAAAAAGAAGACTGATTTTAAAATCGATAATCGATTTTAAAAAAATCCCCCGACCGAAATTTTCGGTCGGGGTTTATCATTTCTAAAAATTATAATATTTTATTAAATTGCATCTTTCGTTACATAAGCGGAGCTATGAACGTTAAGAACCACTTCGCGGGCTTTTCGTACCATTTAAGGGCTAAGTCCTCCGTAGTCATAAGGTCGCATTCACGCTCGATTAAATAAGAAAAGTCAGCGTATAAGTCGTTTATCAAACGATTTTTATAAAAAAACGTAGCGCACTCGAAATGATGAACAAGGGAGCGGAAATCGAGATTTATCGTGCCGATTACGGCAGAATCTCCGTCCGAAAGAAAGCATTTGGAATGAATGAACCCGTTTCGATAGGCGTACACCTTAACGCCCGCGGACATTAAAGACAAGCACGCGTTCCTCGTCATTATATAGACCATTTTTTTATCGGGAACTCCGGGGATAAACAATCTCACGTCCACTCCCCTTCTCGCGGCGTTTTTCAGCGCCGTTGAGATGTTCGTGTCTACGATAAGATAAGGCGTTGCGATATAAAGATATTTATCGCTCCTGTTTATTATATCGAGATAAACGTTTTCGCCGATATGCTCTTCGGTTATCGGCGCGGGAGAATCTCCGAACGGGAACATATACCCGTCGTTATAAACGGTATGTTCTTTGCAGATATAATCGTCTTCTTCCAAAGTTCTGCCGCCCGCCATATTGAAAAGCTGAATGAACAATCGCACGAGACTGTCCACCGCCTGCCCTTTGATTTTAACGGAACAATCCAGCCATCTGCCGTAAGGACGAGTAATATTCGCGTATTCGTCGGCGATATTCGCGCCGCCCATATACCCTACTTTCCCATCGATAACGGCGATTTTTCTGTGGTCACGGTTGTTGTGACTTACGGAAACAACGGGTATGAATTTATGAAACTTGCGGGCGTCGAAACCCTCTTTGCAAAGATCCTTATAAAAATCGGGAGAAACTTTCGACATACTTCCCACGTCGTCGTACATAACGAAAACTTCCACGCCCTCGAGAACTTTTCTGCGTAAAATCTCTTCGATTTCGCTCCAGACAACGCCGTCTTCTATAATAAAATACTCCAAAAAAATATACTTTTCGGCTTTTTCAAGCTCGTCTTCCAAAGATTTGAAAAACACCGAGCCGCTTTTTAAATATTCCGCCGCGGAATTATCGAAAACGGGAAGCGCGGTCGCATAACGAAGATATCCGACAATCGCCGAGCCTTTACCGCCCTCCGAGGAAAGTTTTGAAAGGACTTCATCCTGCCGATAAAACTCGTCGTGATGCTCGTTGTATATCGAGCGATATTTCTTCATCTGGCTTTTGCTCATTTTTACGTTGCCGAAAGTGAGATAAATCATTATTCCGCCGTACGGCAAAAGCTGAAGCAGAATCACCCAAGGCAATTTGTAACACGCCGGTTGGTCCTTGTTTACGATAAGCACCATCAGAAGACCGGACAAAATATATACCAGGACGGCATACAAAACAGGCACTTTTTGTCCGAGCCAGAAAAGAACGAACCATATGCCGATCGCCTGCAAGAATATACTGAGCAGGATTATCGCAAATCGCGATACGTAAATTTTTGTTTTTCGTTTTTTATTTTTCATAAATCGTTTTGAAGTTTCTTCGTTAAATCTCTTTTTTTTATTAGTTAAATTCTTTATTCTTTACGATAAAATTATACTCTTTCGGGCATAATTTGTCAAACGCCGATTTTTAAAACCTTATCAAAAAACAAAAAACGCCCGACGTTTGCGAAGATGTTTTCGCAAACGTCGGGCTATAAGTCGTTTATCGAGCATTTTGAACGTCAATCATCGGGATTTTCCGAGCGACGATTTCACAAGAGAACAAATTACGTCTAAACAAATTATTCAGCCAAAAGTGCGAAAAGCTTATCGGTAAGTTCCGACGCGTTTTCCACGGGAAGCCCCGCAACAAGGCGCGCGGACTGATAAAGAATTTCCGCGTAATCGGCTAAGCCGTCCTTATCTGCCGCATAAACGCTCTTAAGTTTCGCATAAAGCGGATGATCGGCGTTGATTTCGAGAATCTTGTTTGCCTTGACCGCTCCCGCTTCCGCGTTAGGCATACCGGAAAGAACCTTTTCCATTTCGATGGAAACTTCGCCCTCGGACGAAAGGCACACGGGGTGATTTTTAAGCGCGGTGGAAACTTTGACTTTGGAAACCTTATCGCCCAAAGCGTTTTTCAAAGCTTCGAGAAGGTCTTTATCCTCTTCGTTCTTTTTGTCGTCCTCGGGAGACGCGCCGACGCTTTCGTCGAGAATGTTCTTGAATTCCTTATCCTCGTATTTGCCGAGCATTTTAACGGCAAACTCGTCAACGTCGTCCGAGAAACAAAGGATATCGTAACCTTCGTCCAGAAGTTTTTCGCTTTGCGGAAGAGCTTTAACGGCGTCTTCGGTCTTCGCCGAGCCGTAGTAAATATACTTCTGATCCGCTCCGAACGAATCGACGTATTCCTTAAGCGTTACATACTTTCCGAGTTTGACGGACTTGAACATTATAAGATCCTGCAAGACCTCTTTGTTCATTCCCCACCCGCTGTAAAGTCCGTATTTAAGCTGCAAACCGAAGTTTTTGAAGAATTTATCGTACGTTTCGCGGTCGTTCTTCTGCATATCGAGAAGTTCGTTCTTGATTTTCTTTTCGATATTGGATTCGATGAGTTGCAACTGACGGTTATGCTGAATTGTCTCACGCGAAATGTTAAGCTGAAGTTCGCTGTCCACAAGACCTTTCACGAAGCTGAAGTAATCGGGCAGAAGCTCCGCGCATTTATCGGTTATAAGTACGCCGTCCGTATAAAGCTTCAAACCTTTTTCGTAGTTCTTGCTGTAATAATCGTAAGGAACTCTCGCGGGGATATACAACAATGCTTTGTAACTCACCGCGCCCTCGACGTTTATGTGAATATACTTAAGCGGCGCGTCGTAATCATAGAAATTATCGCGATAAAATGCGTCGTAATCCTCTTTGGTAAGCTCGTTCTTGTTCTTTTTCCAGATAGGAACCATCGAGTTGAGCGTCTCCTCTTCCTTATACGATTCGGCGGATTTGCCCTCTTTGCGCTCCTCTTCGGTAAGTTCCTTATATTTCGTCACTTCCATTTTAATGGGGTAACGGATATAATCGGAATACTTTTTGACAAGGCTTCTTATCTCGTATTCTTCGAGATATTTGCTGTATTTCTCGTCGTCCGTGTCCTTTTTCAGATGAAGAACGATTTCCGTTCCTCTCTCCGCTTTCTCGCACGGAGCGATTTCGTAACCTTCCGTTCCCGAGCTTGTCCAGACGTTAGCCTGCTCTTCTCCGAAAGCTTTGGAATAAACTTCAACCTTGTCCGCGACCATAAACGCCGAATAAAAACCTACGCCGAACTGACCGATTACGTTCACGTCGTCCTTTTCCTTGGCGTCCGCATTAGCGGCTTTGAAATCGAATGAACCGCTCTTCGCGATCGTTCCGAGGTTATCTTCGAGTTCTTTTGCCGTCATACCGATACCGTTATCGGTTATCGTCAAAGTTCCGTTGTCTTTGTCGGCTTTGATTTTAATGTAAAAATCTTCTCTCGTAAGCCCAGAAAGACCTTCCTTTAAACCCTTATAATATAATTTGTCGATAGCGTCGCTGCAATTTGACAATAATTCTCTTAAAAAAATCTCCTTGTGCGTGTAAATCGAATTGATCATCAAATCAAGCACTCTTTTCGACTGCGTTTTAAAACTTTTCATATTATTCGCCTCCGTAAAGTCAATATATATATATTTAGCAAACAACTTAATTTAGTGTTAGCACTCTTTCGGCTGTTCTGCTAATATTATAATACCGAACTTTACAAAAAGCAAGCGTTTGAGGTGTTTTTTTTGTTAAATTTTTTTCGGAGATTGCGCGTCCGCGTCTTTCATCTCCCCACGGAAAAGGATTTTATGCCCGTCGCCGCCGCGTTCACCGTTATGATATACTCGCAATTTTTAGCCGTCACGATTACTTCGAGCGTACCCGAAAGCGTGAAATAATCCTCCAGAACAGCCGTTAAGTCGCGCGTGATAAGCCATATATTTTCGTTCGTCATGGAAAGTCTGTCGTTTTCGATAACCGTTTTAAGCCTTTTAAGTTCCTGTTTTTTCATAATTTTCTCCCGTTAAATTTTGTCTGTCCGCAGCTTTTACCCGTTATTTTTTTCGCTTGGTTTCGCTCGTTCTCGCTCGTCATGTTTATACGTTGCGTTTTATCCCGCGGCGAATCGCGCCGAAAAACCCCGAGTATTTCGAAATGTAATCGTAAATCCTGCTTTTCCCCGTAGCGACGTTCTGCGCGAGAATTTTAAAAGCTTTAAAAGACGGCGAATCGGACGGGATAAGCCCCGCGTTACGCAAAAACACGTTATCGTCGTCCGGAATAACGCCCGCAAGCGGACAACGGAGAGTTTTTTCGATTTCCTCGGGCGAAAGCATATCCCCGCTCGCTACGAGATCGCCGCGTATCCTGTTTACGACAAGCCTTATAGATTTAAGCCCGTAACCTCTTAAAAGCGACAGAACTTTGTCCGCGTCTCTTAAACTCGAAAGCTGCGGCGTGGTTACAACCAAAGCTTCTTCCGCCGCCTTCACGGCAATCGAAAAACCCTCGTTTACCCCTGCCGGGCAATCGATCACGATGTAATCAAAAAACGAAGAAAGTCCCTCTATAAGTTCGTTAACACCCTTTTCGTTTATGGTATCGCGTGAAAAAGAATGGACGGACGGAAGAATGAAAACATTCTTTGCCGAAGGACATTCCACAATCGCCTGCTTTGCCCTGCACCTGCCCTCCACGCAATCGGCGATATCGTAAATCACGAGGTTCTCTACTCCCGTTACGACGTCGAGATTATTCAAGCCGAAATCGGCGTCTATTATGCAAACTCTTTTTCCCGCGCGCGAAAGGCGTATGCCGAGATTCGCCGCAACCGACGTTTTCCCGACGCCCCCTTTACCCGACGTAACAACTATTTTTCTTGCCATACTTTCTCCTTTTCATAGCCACAGGTGATTGCGTTTTTAGACTAAGACAAGGCGCATGAGCGCGTTAATACTACATGTATAACACACGAACGCAACGATGTATTAGTCAAAAACACATGGCAAGACCGAGTTCAAATACAATCACCTGTGGCTAAGACAAAACTATAAGCTATGCGGAATTAAAAACCCAAGCAAACTTTAAAGCCGTTGAAACAATCCGACTCGCCGCTTTCTCGCTCCATTTTATCAAAAACAGAGCGTTTTAAAAGCAAAACTTTAGTCATATTATGCCTTATTTTAGCGAAAATCCCTATGCCAGCCAAGATTTATCCACCCCCGGTAGAACCGGGGGATTTTTCCTGTTAAAACGACAATAAAAAATGTCGGTCGCGTAAATGCAACCGACATTTTTTTATTTTTTAATTTTACGCGCCATAGCTCGCATAGTTCTTATCGAACGAGGAAGCGGCAATTTTGAACGAAGTGATTTCCGTTAAAATGCTCGTTTTCTGAGTTACGGAAAGTCTTTCTATTCCGTCTCTGTATTTAACAACTTCGGCTTTAAGCCCGTTCCAGTCGATTCCGCTTGCCTTGGGATCGGAATTTACGGATTTGAGCTTCTTTGTCATTGCGGGAAGCTCGCTTTTAAGCAAATTCTTAAATTCGGACAAGGATTCGTTTTTGAGAGTTTTATATTCGCCGAGGTTCGAAACCGCAGAGCTGTCCGTTTTTTCCAGAAGCGCGTCCACGTTATCGAAACGGAAAGCAAGCTCGAAAGCGTCCGCGCCCGAAGCTTTAAGCGATTTAAGGTTTTCTATCTCCGCTTCTAATGCCAGAACCGCATATTTTCTGAAATACGAGCCGTTATACCGAAGATAATAATCTACAATGTAGCATTTCGCAGCGTACTCCGGAGCGATTTCGTCGATAAGCTTAACAATCGCCTTTTTCTCGATGCTTTCGCGGTAAGACGAATTAAATCCGTCGTATTTTGCGTAAAGCGCGAGAAGTTCTTCCACCGATCTGTCGGACGAAACGATTATTTCGAGTTTGGCTTTGTCCGCAAGCGCGATTACGTATTCCGCGTAAGCTTTAACGACTTTTCTCGTTTCGGCTTCGAATTTTGCCGTATCGATGTTTGCGAGCGAACCCGCGCAAAGCGTAACGTATTTTTCGTAAGCGTTCGTATGAGCCGCGAAAAGCTCGCTTATTTCCCGACCGCTCATCGCTTTAAGCGCGGCTTCGGAATAACCGTTCAAACCGTTTGTGAACGCGATAACTTCGTCCGTGTAATCCTTTTCCGCTACCGTACGCCTGGAGAAATATTTCTTCGCTTCGGCGGGATAAGCCTGCTTAAAATAATCTTTCTGTTCCTGCGAGAAAGAATTGTAAGTTTTGGTGAGTACGCTTATAAGCCCGAGGTCGACAGCCTTTGCGAAACTCTCAACGTCCGTGAACAACTTGTTGCCTTTCTTTACGAGATCCGAGAAATATCTTTCGCCGGAAACATTGTAAACGAGAACTTTCCGATCATCCGTAAGCGAGGCGTAAGCGTCCTCGGCTTCGAGTACTCTTTCTTTATATAACACGTCGAGATAAGGATTTTTTACGGTTTCAACCATATCGATTACGCGTTTTGCGGCGACGATATCGTTATAAAGCTTTTCGCTGTCCCAAGCGAAAGTATATTCGTCGAGCAAACCGTATTGCAAAGAAACGCTTAAAAGTTCGGTTTTCGCGTAATCTCTTCCTTCGATGTACACGTCTCCGCTGCCGACCGCGACGTCGTAAGCCTCGACTACTATTTTCGCGAAGTTGGTTTCAGCATTCACTTCCGCGCTGACGGAAGCGAGGGGCTTGCCGACAAACGACCCGAACAACGCGCCTATCGTTTTATCCGCTTTAAGCACGATCATTTCGGGAACTTGTTTCCAGAACGCGTTCACGACGGACATCATATCTTCCTTAACGCTCCAGTAAGCGGCTTTGCCTTCGTCTTTTCTTTCAACCGCGCCGAGCATAAATTCAAGGAACGCGTTGAAATCGATCCCGATATCCGCTCCGCCGTCGCCGACGTATTTAACGTCCTCTTTTTCTTCTTTCGAAGAAGCGATTTCGGTTGCGAACGTAGGTTTACCGTCCTTAAGCGCGACGAACATAACCTTGTTGCCGTCCACGAGAATGTTGAGCGAATCTGCTTTACCTATCTTCTCTATCCATACGGGAACGTCGCTCGAGAATCCGCCCGCAAGAGAAAGAAGACTCTTTATCGAACTGTCCGGAGTGATATTTACTTCGGCTTTCAAAGCTTCCGCCGAGGGTTTTAATATGTCGTAGCTGAGTTTCGCCGATACGTGCGCGCCGAAACCGAATGCGGAAACGTCGGCTTCCGCTCCGAATTTAATCGTTTCGGGTTCGTAAACGTAATCGTTCAGATCGGGAACGGGGAACTCCTCTTCGGAAAGATTGAGTTTCGCGCCGCAATCGATGATATCGGTTTTAAGTCCGAACGAAATCGTTCCGATACGGTCGGAAGGTATGTACAACTTAACGCCGAGATCGTAAGCCGAATCGACGTTATCTCCCGCAAGGCCGAGCTGTCTGAGCGCGGTTTTTATCGCCATATCGATTTTAAGATCGTTGAGTTTTATGGTGTAATAAGCCCCGTCTTCTTCTATTTTAATAAGCGAAGCGGGATCGACAGAACCGACTACCGAGGAAATGCCGCCCTCGTCGTTTCCGACCGCGCCGTCCGCAGACGGAACAATATCCGTAGCGATTTTAACGCTGCCTAAATTTACGTAAAGTTTTCCGTCGTGATAGATAACGGAGAACACGTCCTCATAAGTTCCGAGCGAAAGTTTAACGTCGATTAAAGAAGCTATATCGGCGTTGTCGTCGTTCATAATGGCGTCGAGTTCGACCCTTGCGTTGATTTTTACGGGAACTTCCAATCCGTTATAACGGAGATTGCCCGCCAGCGCGACGCCGTTTTTGATATCGCTCTTCAAAAGCGCGGCTACTATTTTCTCGCTCGTCCGATCGACGGGTTTTTCTTCGGAAGGAACGATTACCGAAGGTTTTTCGGTAATAGCCGCGGCAAAAGCTTCCTCGTCGGGAATGTTAACGCTGCCGTTGATATCATAGAAAGTAACTTCGTTGTTTTCCGTACAGGGAATTTCGCCGAGCAAGGAAACGTTTACTTTATATTTGCTCTCGTAAGATAATTTAACGGGCGTGTAATCTTCTTTAACGGTGAGATAAACGACCGTGTCTGCGGTAAAGACGGGATAACCGTTGAGTTTACCGAACTCTTTCATCTGTTTATATAATAAGACGTTGCCTTTTTCTTTATCGAGGACTATTTTAAATACGTAATTCCCGTTTGCGGAATCGGTAAGTTCCGCGCTTTTGATCGTCTCGTCGTTGAAAACGTGGCCGCTTAAAAGCTTAGTAGGTAAAACGCCGTAAACTTCTTTATAAGCAAGAGCGGAAGCGTTGAGTATGTCTCCGCCGTTCTTTCTGTAAGCTATGCTATCGCCTTTTCCGAAAGCTTCGTGCTTAACGGAAACGAATTTCGAATAAGAATTGCTGAACGTATAATATTCGTCGCCGCTTTTTACCATTCCGCAATCGTTCTTCTGAACGTAATTGAAAAGTCCGCCCGCTATAGTCGAAACAGCCGCGCCTTTATTCTCCGTTCTGTAAGAATCAAGAGATGAAAGCTTTCCGAGGGCCATGTACAAAACGTCCTTCGGATCGGTTTCGCACGGCAAAGAATTAACTTCGCCCGTGATGATTTTATCGTTGTCGGATTTGATTTCGGGAATACTTTCCGACCCTTTTTTACATCCCGCGAACAGGAAAAGCGAAATAACGGTCATAACCGCCAACGCCCAGATCAGAATCTTTTTCTTCATTAAAACAAAAACTCCTTAATGGTTTCATTTCTTAGCTACAGATGGCGGCGTTAGCCCTCACCCGCGATTACGCCCGAATTGTAATCCGATTTAAAAAAATTATCAAGCGAAAAGACAAAAAATCTCCTCTCTCCTTATTCTACGGGTCTCTATATAGTAGAGAAAGCCATTCTTCGGTTCGGAGAATGGCAAATAAAGCTTGACATAAGTCGATTATCGGTGGTATAATACAGATATGGATTCGCAAATAGAGGCAAATATTGCCAGAAACATAAAAGAGATGCGGCTTGAAATCGGAATGAAACAATCCGAACTCGGCGAAAAAATTTCGTATTCCGACAAGACAATCTCCAAGTGGGAGAACGGTTCGTCCGTCCCCGACATAACCGCGCTTTGCGCCGTGGCCGAACTTTTCAACGTTAAAGTGGACGATCTCGTTAAGGAAAACGCCGTTGAAATTCTCCGAAGGAAAAGCGAGCCGCAAAAGCCTAAGAACGACTCGAACGATATAGCGATGCTCTGTCTGTCCGTTCTTTCGGTGTTCACCATAGCCGTTATAATTTACGTCGGCTTTATGATTATCAAGAGCGAAAAGATCTGGCAGGTGTTCGTGTGGGCTGTACCCGTTTCGGCATTCGTATGCCTTAAATACAACAAGGTTCACGGAAACACGAAATGGATCAACACCGTTCTGATGTCGCTTATAGACTGGGGGCTTATAGTTTCGTCCTATCTTCAGCTTATTTCATATAACCTCTGGCCTATATTTTTTATAGGAATACCCCTGCAGGCAATGATAATCATTTCCACTCTTTTCCAGAGCGGCGGAAAAAAGAGATCGTTTATATCCCTTTCCATATTCAAAGCGCAGGACGAGCGGAACGACAAAAACGATTAAACGAAAGCGAACGCAGACGTTACTTACCGTACTTCAAGCGAGAATTTGACAAAACGCGCGGAAATAACGTTACTTTGGCGAGTTCTGACGCAACTATCCGAGAGGTATAAAAAACATTTTTTAGGAGAAAATTAAACCGTGTCAAGGAAAAAATGAGTGAAAATTATTTCACCAAAGATATATTTCATCGTCAAACGCGCAACATATGTTCGGGTTATAATAACGGTGTAATCTGAAAGGGGCGTTACAAAAGCTCCGCTAAGATAGCAGACGCATAGAAAGCAAGTCTTTGTCAGAATTACCGGAAACAAAGTAAGCGCACCCCAAGTTTTTTCTTGTTTTTATAAATCATTCTCCATTATAACCGAAAGCCGCAGATTTTTCTGCGGCTTTCGGTTATTTCGGGAAAATTTACGGCAACCACAATGCCGAACGTTTGATTTTTTTCATAAAAACAGGTATAATACGATTTGAATCGTTCCGAACGATAAATAAAGTTACGGAAAATCGAAAGGAGGATTAGTATGCGGGAGATAATTATAGATTGTCTTTTGGACAGCCTGAAAATGCTGCCTATAATATTTTTGACTTACGTTATCATCGAATTTATCGAACGCAAAGCCGAATTCGCGAAAAACGGCAAGTTTCTCAAGGGAAAAGCCGCACCCGTATTCGGATCCCTTTTCGGCGCGTTTCCGCAGTGCGGAATATCCGTAATGTCTGCAAAACTTTACGAAAAAGGGCTTATAAGCGTGGGAACGCTTCTCGCCGTGTTCATATCGACGAGCGACGAAGCCTTTTCGATACTCATTTCAAGTCCGCAAAGACTGAGCCTCGTTCCTTTACTTATTATAAAAATTATGCTCGCGATCGTTATCGGAGAAATCGCGAATATGATTTTCAAAAAGAAAACCACCCCGGAGGACGAAGATTTCGAACACGAGGAAATCTGCGCGCACTGCCACAATCACGGCACCGAAGAAATGGCGGGCGAGAAAAAATCGCAGGTGATTTTAAAGCGTTATATGCTTATCCCCTTTCTTCACTCTCTTCAGACTTTCGCGTACGTTCTCGGCGTAACGCTCGTTTTCGGAATTTTATTCGCCGAAGGCGGAATTATCGGAGCGGAAAAACTCGCGGCGTTTTTAGAGGGTTCGGAATTTTTCGCGCCTTTTATCACCGCGCTTGTGGGGCTTATCCCGAATTGCGCTTCGTCGGCGGTTATAACGAGCGCGTATATAAACGGAGCGATTTCTTTCGGCGCGATGACTGCGGGGCTTATATCCAACGCGGGCGTAGGCCTTGCGATACTTCTGAAAAATACGAAAAAGTTAAAACGCAATCTTATAATCATCGCCTTGCTTTATCTTATCGGCGCGATAACGGGAGTTATTATAACTCTTATTTACTGAGATAACCAAAAAACGCGGCTGTCGGAAAACTGTTAAAAGTTTTCCGACAGCCGCGTTTTATTTTTAAATCTTTTAATCGAGAATTGCTTTGATTCTTCTTACGCCCGCCGAGGAAGCCTCTTCCTTGACGATATGGAAATGATGAAGTTCGCCCGTGTGAGCCGCGTGCGGTCCTCCGCAGATTTCCTTGCTGTATTTGCCGATCGTGTAAACCTTGACCTTATCGCCGTATTTGGCGGTGAAAACGCCTATCGCTCCCTTGTCCCTGGCTTCTTCCACGGTCATTTCTTCCATCGTTACGGGAACGTCCGCGCGGATAGCTTCGTTCACCCAGTCTTCAACGGCTTTAATTTCTTCGGGAAGCATTTTTCTGTCGAAATTAAAGTCGAAACGAAGTCTTTCAACGGTGATGTTAGAACCTTTCTGATTTATTCCGTTGTCGCCTAAAACGCTCTTTAACGCGGCGTTTAAAAGGTGTGTTGCGGTGTGCAGACGAGCCGTGATTTCGTTCTGTTCTTCAAGTCCGCCTTTGAACGCGCCCTGCGGCTGCTGTTTACTCTTTTCCTGATGTTCCTTGAACGCTTCGTTGAATCCGTCCGCGTCTACGGTATAACCCACTTCCTCCGCAAGCTCCTCGGTGAGTTCGAGCGGGAAACCGAACGTGTCGTAAAGACGGAACGCCTGCTTGCCGTTTATGCCTTTTTCGGGAACGTAAGAAGGGTCTTTCTGCGCCATAAACGCGTTCTTTCTTTCGATTCCCTCAACGCATTTGTTGAATTCTTTAAGACCCGTCGCCAAAGTCGCTTCGAACTTAGCCGATTCTTTTGCAATTTCGGAAAGAATATACTCCTCTTTTTCGACAAGCAAAGGATAAGCTTCGTCGTAAATTTTTTCGATATAAATCTTGGAAACGTCGGTAAGCGCGGTAGTTTCAAGCCCGAGTTTTCTCGCGTAGCGGATAGCTCTTCTCAAAAGTCTTCTTAAAATATATCCCGCTCCCACGTTGGACGGAACTATTCCGTTTACGTCGCCGATAAGCATCGTAGCCGTTCTGATATGGTCGGCGATAATTCTCATCGCTTTTCTCGCTTCCTCGTCTTCGTCGTATTTTTTACCCGAAACTTTTTCGAGATATTCGATAACGGACATAAACAAGTCGGTTTTATAACCGTCCGTAACGCCGTTCAAAAACGCGAGAAGTCTGTCCAAACCGAAACCCGTGTCTACGTTTTTGTTCGCAAGCGGCTCATAGCCCGTAGCCGTCTTTTTATACTGCATATAAACGTCGTTACCTATCTCGACGTATCTTCCGCAACCGCAATCCGGTCCGCAATTCGGTCCGCAAGGCTTGTTGTGGCGGGGATAAAACCACTCGTTATCGGGTCCGCACGGCGTGCCTACCGTTCCTTCGAGTTCCCACCAGTTGTCTTTTTTGGGAAGATAGAAAATATGTTCGGGTTTTATACCCACTTTCTTTAAAAGTTCGGCGGTCTCCTCGTCTCTCGGCGCGGCGTCGTTGCCCTCGAAAACGGTGGAACAAATTTCGTTGCCGTCAAGCCCGAAAACTTTGGTAAGAATGTCGTAAGACCACTGGGTTTTCTCTTTTTTGAAATAATCCCCGAGCGACCAGTTGCCCATCATCTCGAAAAAAGTGAAGTGAGTGGGATCGCCCACGCTCTCTATATCAACCGTCCTTACGCAACCCTGAACGTTGCAAAGTCTCGTTTTGCCCGAAGGGTGCTTGGCTCCGAGAAGATACGGCATAAGCGGCTGCATACCCGCTACGTTAAACATAACGCCCGTCGAACCGTCGCCGATAAGAGAAACCGCCCCGATATTTTCGTGACCTCTCTCCTCGTAAAATTTAAGCCAGGATTTTCTGAGTTCTTTTGAAGTAATCATATAATCTGTTCCTTTAATTATTCTTTAAAAATAATATTAACGGATTTATTATATATTTTTAAGCGGAATTTGTAAAACGTTTTTAAACTTTCTTTTCGTTTTTTTGATTTTTTATCAAAAACATATTCTGGAAATATCCGGCGAAAAAATATACCGACGAAATATTGCAAAAAGTTTGGTTTAAACGGTTGACAAGATTGTTCTTTTATGCTAAACTTAAAAGGCTTTGAATGTGAGTTTGCAAAACGAACGCAAACAATCGGCGCTATAGCCAAGTGGTAAGGCAAAGGTCTGCAAAACCTTTATGCCCCGGTTCAAATCCGGGTGGCGCCTCCAACGAAACGACCTGTAAGTTTTTCTTACAGGTCGTCTTTTTATTTGCCCGATTGTTTTTTGAATTAAACATTGAAAAAAACAAAGAAATATGCTACAATAAAGAAAATTCGGACAAAGCGGAATTTACGTGGGTAAAACTTAATTAGCTCCGACGCTCTCTCGGATAATCACAGACAATCCGAAATACGCCGATGATTCGGGAAAACCCCGAAATAACGAGATTTCTAAGATGAAAATATGTTTTATATAAGCAAATACGATTCTCCTATAGGCGGAATAACTCTCGCAAGCAACGAAACCGAGCTTACGGGCGTATGGTTCGACAAACAGAAATTTTACGCCGATAATCTGCCGAAAGACTGCGAAGAAAAAGAACTTCCCGTCCTTGCGCAAACGAAAAAATGGCTTGATATCTATTTTTCGGGTAAAAACCCCGATTTCACGCCGCCTATAGCAATGAACGGCATATCGCCCTTTCGCAAACGAGTTTGGGAAATTATGCTTACCATTCCTTACGGGCAAACGCTTACTTACGGCAAAATAGCAAAACAGATAGAAAAAGAAACGGGTAAAAGAGCTTCGTCTCAAGCCGTCGGCGGCGCGGTCGGACATAATTCCGTAGGCATAATCATTCCTTGCCACAGAGTTGTCGGAACGAACGGAAGCTTGACCGGTTATGCGGGCGGATTAGATAAAAAAATCGCCTTACTGAAACTCGAAGGCGCGGATATATCCCTGTTTACCGTTCCGTCCAAAGGAACTGCTTTATAAAAAAACTTTATAACCAAATTATATTTAGAGCCGCGCGTTTCCGCGCGGCTCGATTGATTTTTTAATTATCCGTTGTCCGGACAAACGTTATACGATTTCCCGGACGAACGTCACCGCGTCGTTTACGTTGATTTCTTCCGGCTCGATATCGACGTTCGCAAAACAAGCTTCGGCTTTCATCATACGTCTGTTTTCGATTCGTCCGAAACGAGGATTTTCCCATTCCTTTATTTTCATCGGCAACCTCATGCGGTTATCCGTTCAATTTTTTATCGAGATCCGAGCCTTCCACGACATAACGCGTGCTTTTGGATGATACGACGTCTATCCCGCCGGAAGAGGTGTAGGCGCAGAAATCCTTTCCGAACGCCAACGGAAGAGTTGTTGCCGAAACTCCGTTTCCGTCGGTATTATCGTCGAAATATTCCACTTTTGTCTGGAACAGGTAAACCATACCGTCCGATGCGGTTTTCCAGACAAAATCGGCTCTCCCCGACCATACGCCGTAAGTGCTGGAATAATGCTCTTCATAATATCCCGTTCCGTCAGACGAAAACACGTAAAAACCTCTGTTGTTCGCATATTTCTTGCCATACTGAACAGATACGTTATTTCCACTGCACCCCGCCGACAAAAATATCGTCAACATGGCGACGACCGAAGCGATAACAACTTTTAAAATTCTTTTTTTATTCATTTTCCACCTCCGAATAATACTTATTATAAGCTCTGCCACGCAATTTGTCAACAAGTTTAAAACACAAACTCGCCCGAATGTTTACATATATAATTTTTTTTGCTAAAAGTCTTTTTTTAAAAAACGGGTTAACCATCGTTTTCGCCATTTAAACCTTGCCGAAAATGTCAAAATAAACGCAAAAAATATGGCTATAAGTCGATTAAACGGCATTTTGGGGTTTGATTAGGCAATCACGCAGTCAAATCGAAAACGACGGATATTCCGGCTTATGTTTTAATAATCGATTACTTCTTCGTAAGAGGGAATCGATTGCTGCGCACCTTTTTTAGTGCAGGCGATCGTCGCGGCTTTACTTCCGAACAACGCCGCCTCTTCGATGCTTTTCCCTTTCGATAATTGCGCGGCAAGTCCGCCGCATAACGTATCGCCCGCGGCTGTCGTATCGACGGGCTGAATTTTCATACAAGGATATCTTTTTCTCCCATCTTTACCGATAATTTCGAACCCGTCTCCGCCGAGCGTTTTCAGAATAATTTCCGTCTTTTCAAGCAAAAAGTCTTCTCCGCCCAAAAGTTCGGTTTCGCTTTCGTTAGGGGTAATAAGATCGCAATAGCAAAGATAAGGAATTATCTCCTTATTAGCAGGTGCGGGATTTAAAATCGTAAACATACCCTTTTCTTTAGCGTGTTTCAATCCGTACCCTATCACGTCTACGGGATTTTCAAGTTGAGTGAGATAAACATCTCCCTTTTTCGCGTTTTTCAAGAACTCGCGGATATCATTTTCGCTAAGCAAAGCGTTTGCGCCTTTGTCAAGAATGATCCGATTGTTTCCGTCCGTTATAACGATAACCGCAATCCCCGTCGACGCATCGTCGCATTTTTTAATATGCGAAACGTCTGCGCCCGCTTCGGATAAATTTTTGATAAGCCGCTCGCCAAACAAATCGTCTCCGACCGCGCCGCACATCGCGACGTTTCCTCCGAGTTTTGCGGCTGCTATCGCCTGATTTGCGCCCTTACCTCCGCCGTTCGTAATAAAACCGCTTCCCGTAATCGTTTCGCCCGCTTTCGGCATATACGGACTTTCGATGCACAAGTCCATATTAAGACTTCCGACAACATATATCATTTTTCTTATCTCCTCCGTTTTCTCTTTATAATTCTCTGACGTCATTTTGTTTATTTATCGTTATTGCTATAAATTTTTATTCGTTAATCGACTTATAGGCTCACTTTTCTGCTTGCCAATGCAATCCGCATACCGCAATTTTCTAAAATTTAAACGCGGTTGCGCCGCGTACTCATCCTTTAAATTCCACTACGAAAAAAAACAGGCAATAGCCTGTCTTTCTTCGTGGTGGAGATAAAGGGACTCGAACCCTCGGCCTATGCGTTGCGAACGCATCGCTCTACCAACTGAGCCATATCCCCATATATAAGAAACGATCGATTTTATCGGTTTCGTTTCTTTTTTTCGTTGCTCCGATTGTTTTGCCGAAGCCCCGTAATAAGCTGTTTTATTAACAATATTCTCCGAATTCGAATACCGTCCCGGATGTAAACGTTTCTCCCGCTTTCAATAAATCCGCGGTTTCGTTTCCCGTGTTCATAGAATTCGGATAACCTTGCGTTTCCAGGCACAGACCGCATCTTCTGCCGGAAATTTCGCCGCCCGATACAAGCCTTCTCGTAAGGAAATTTCCGCTGTAAAGCTGAACGCACGGTCTGTCCGTGTAAGCTCGCATCCAAACGCCGCCCGTCATTGTGGAAAGCTCTGCGAATTTGCGGAAACCCTCGCCGTTAATGACGAAATTATGGTCGTAACCGCCTGCGATTCTAAGCTGCTCGTTATCTTCGTCTATATCCCGAAATACCGACTTCGCGCGGCGGAAATCCATAGGAGTTCCTTCGACAACCATCTTTTTACCCGTGGGTGTCATATTTGCGTCTATTTCCATAAACAAATCAGCGTCGAGCTTAAGATAATGCGTGTCGATAACGGGAGTATGAAGCAGATTGAAATAAACGTGATTTGTCAGATTGACGAAAGTATCTTTGTCGGTCGTAGCAAAGTACGCGACCTTAACGGACTTCCCGTCAATCGAAAATCTCGCCTTAACAGCTAAATTCCCCGGGAAACCTTCTTCCATATCGGAAGAAAAATACTTCATTTCGACAAAATCTTCTCCGACGTCTATGTTATCGTCGACAGTCCAGACGGCTTTGTTAAAGCCGAATTTACCGCCGTGAAGACAATTAACGCCGTCGTTTTTGGAAAGTTTATATTTCTTGCCGCCAAGCGTGAACTCCGCGCCGCCGATACGTCCCGCGTATCTGCCGACCGTCGCGCCGAGATAACCGTCCTCCGATTCGTACTCTTCCAAAGTGTCGTAACCGAGAACCGTTTCGTTGCCTTTATATTTCAAAGATAAAATCGTCGCGCCGTAAGTTGAGACGGTGAACTCTATAAACTCGTTTGACAAAACATAAGCGTAAACGGCTCTTCCGTCGTGAAGTTTACCGAACAATTTCTTATTCATACGTTTGCCGCTCCTTAGTCAACATATTTATTTTACAACAGAAAAAAAATTTTGTAAAGGTTTTTAAAGCATTTTCTTGTTATTTTTTTTTAAATATGTTAAAATGACACATATGATGGAAAACGAATGAGATAAACGAGTACCGCGCGTTACCCGGTTTCGGGCGGTTTTGTAACGATTCACACGCGCGACTAATAAATATATAATAAAAAAAGGAGGTCGGATATGAGCGAAGAAATTAAAAATCAGGAACGCGAAGTTAATGACATACCGGAAAAAAGAGATTATGAAGAAGAGCTTCTGCAACTTCTTCAAAGCAACGAGCCTCCCGAACAATTAAAGCACGACCTCGGAACATACCACGAAAACGATATCGCGGCGGTTTTGCCAAAACTCACCAAGGAAGAGCGTTTAAGACTTTATAAGGTTCTCGGCGTCGACACGGTTTCGGAAATATTCGCATACCTCGACGACGTCGAAGAATACATAGAAGAGCTTGACAGCGAAAAAGCGGCCGACATTATCGAAAGTATGGACGCCGACGACGCAATCGACGTTCTTGACGAACTCGAGGACGATAAGAAAGAAGAGATAATGGGGCTTATGGAAAAAGAAGCCGCCAAAGACATTCAGCTTATCGATTCCTACGACGACGACCAGATCGGTAGCAAAATGACGACGAACTTCGTTGCGTTAAGCAAGGATTTCAGCGTTAAGCAGGCTATGCGCACCGTTATAAAGGAAGCGGGCGAAAACGACAACATTTCCACCCTTTACGCGCTCAATGCGGACGGAACTTTTTACGGCGCGATAGACTTAAGCGACCTTATCAGGGCGAGAGAGGGAACTCCTCTCGAGCCGATAATAACGACTTCCTACCCCTACGTTTACGCGAAAGAAACGATCGAGGAATGTATCGAGCAGTTAAAAGACTACTCCGAAGACTCTATCCCCGTTCTAAACGAAGAGAATAAGCTTATCGGCGTTATAACTTCGTCCGATATCGTCGAAGTCGTAGACGAAGAAGCGGGCGACGACTACGCGAAACTCGCAGGTTTAACCGAAGCCGAGGACGTGAACGAGCCTCTTTTGAAAAGTATTGCGAAAAGGCTTCCGTGGCTTTTAATTCTTCTGGGACTCGGACTTGTGGTTTCGAGCATAATAAGTCAGTTTCAGACAGCCGTTACGGCGGCGAATCTCGTTATTCTCTACTCTTTCCAGAGCTTGATTCTCGATATGAGCGGAAACACGGGAACGCAATCTCTGGCGGTTACGATAAGAGTTCTGAACGAAGACGCCGTTTCCGGAAAAGAAAAGTTTAAATTTATACTGAAAGAAATGCGGATAGGTCTCACGAACGGACTTATAATAGGCACGCTTGCTTTTATTGCCGTAGGATTGTATCTCACGTTCATGCCGGGCGCGCTCGCCGCGACCGCTCCGAAATATTTCGGCTTCGAAGTTTCGGCGTGCATAGGAATATCGCTCGCCGCAGGCATGCTTATGGCAAGCCTTGACGGAACGCTCGTTCCTATATGTTTCAAAAAAATCGGAATCGACCCCGCCGTCGCGTCCGGTCCGCTCATCACGACGCTTAACGATCTTATCGCCGTTTGCGTTTACTACGGACTTTCTCTTCTCTTGTTCGTCGAAATCGGCTTATTCGCCATTTGATTTATTGGTTATTCAACAAAAAAAGTCCTCGTTAATCGACTTATACGAGGACTTTTATACTTATACAAGAACTTTTATATTCTTTCGGTATATAAAACGCTTGCCGCCGAAGGCATCGGAAACAAGCGTTTTTTGTTTTATCCGGGGTTTTTAATTTTCCTTTTTCTTCTTTGCGAGAACGAATGCGCCTGCAATCAGAAGAACTACGGCGGATACCGAAACGGTGTTTACCGCGCTTAAGCAACCTTTGTTCGTCGGGTCGGGTTTATCTTCGCCCGAGCCGCTTAAAGATTCTCCCGAACTTGCAGACCCGTCGGAACCGGAAGGTTCTTCGCTTTCCGAAGGCTTTTCGGACTCGCTTTCGCCCGAAGATTCGGCGGGAGTTTCGCCCTTCGTTACGGTCACTCTGATTGCGTACGATTCGCATTTATTGCCCGCGGCGACCGCGTTTATGAGCGTTTTTGTTTTTTCTTTGGTCTGAAAAAGAGAATACGCGTTTATGTTCACTCCCCAGAAATCAGCTGCGGAACAAATTTTTGCAAAATCTTAATAAGATATCTGAAAAACGTTATTAAACGCCATATCTTTTCAGGAAAAAAATCTGCTATAATGTAAACAATGAATAATTTCCCCGGAGGAGAAAATTATGAACGAAAATCAAAACGATTTTCTCGATTACGTTGTATATCGGATTTACCCCGCAGTTTTTACGACTCAAACGGCGACGGACGAATATCATCTTCACTCTACGGATAAACAAAAAGGGCGACCCGAAGTTTTTACTCTTCGAGCCGCCTTTTATTTTTTTGTTTTATGTTGTTGTTGGCATTAAAAAACACCTGATAATCGACTTATAGACGCACATTATCGACTTGTAGCCGAATATTGTATACGTCAGACCGAAAACCGTCGTCCGCGCCGCAAAGCCTCTTACATATAACTGAGAAGAAGTTTGTAACCGTCCTCGTCGATATTCTCGACAATGAAGTCCTTGTCTTTTATAACCTCGTCCTTTCCTTTCGCGCCCATCTTTTTATAGTAAGAGAAAAGTTTTTTAAACTTCTCGCCATAATAGGCGGAATATTCGTCGGTAAGTTTTTCGTCGTACTTAACGCCGTTTTTCTCGCTCGCCGCAACCTGCTTGTCGTAAGCCTCTTTCTTTTTCCGGTTTCTCTGCTCGGTCTGTTCGCGTTCTTTTTCGCGAGCCGACGTGAGTTTGTCGATTTCGTTTTTAACCTTTTCGGCGGTTTCTTCGTCGAGATCCCTTATCGCATAATAAAGTTCCTCTTTCGTCGTTGCGATGTTGTTTCTTATTCTGTCTTTTTTGTTTTCCGCCGTTTCTTCGGCGTCGTTTTTGTCGTTTTCAAGCCCTTCCGCAAGCCCGCTCAGTTCCCCGTCTAAAATCGAAGATCTGGCGAGACCTCGTTTGACCGCCGAGTTTTTGACCTTTTCGAAATCGTCCGCGTAGTCGCTTTCGAGCTTATCGATTTTCTCGTTTTTTTCGTGTTCGGCGTCGCCTATCCCCGCGGCGAGCTTATCTATGGAGTTGTTCTTTTTTCTGACGAGCGATTCCTTTTCTCTTTCCGCGGCCGGAAGATATTTGTTTTCCGCGTCGCTTCTGATTTCTTCGTCCGTTTTTCCGTCGAAAATTTCGGGTTCGTAATCCTTTATCGTAACGCCGCCGAACGTACGCTCGGTGATTTTTTCGTAATCCGATTTAAGGTCGTTAAGCTCGTTTTTCAGTTTTGTTTTCGCGTCCGTTTCGGTATTCGCCTTGTCGTTTACGCCGGAACCTTGAACTTTCTTTTTCTTATCCTTTGCGTAATCCTTCACGGCGGCTTCGAAATCTTTCGCGTAATTTTTATCGCCGTCCTCGTCGGGCATATAAATTCTTTGATAGTAATTCTTTTTTAACATACATTTCCTCCGAAATATTTATTTTTTTAATTCTTCGAGATAAACAGGCTCGCCGTTTTTAATGCCGACGATATGCGTATCGGAAACGGTAATCGGGTAGTTATCGTTAAACGGCTTTCCGAATTTCGGCGTTTTTTTCGAAATATCTATCGAATAACAACCGCTCCCCGTAGTTTCGCTTCCGTTTTTGCAGATAACGATATCTTTATTTCCGTACGGGATATAAGGTCTGCAAACTTTTCCGATATTTACTTTCGCCCCGATTAGCGGACCTATCGCCATGCAAACGAAATATCTGTCGTATATATCCTTGTAAATAAGGTACGATATGTTCTCGCAGGCGGAATACCCGACCTCTTTCACGCCTTTGAAAATCATTTGCGAATCGTCGAGAGTACCTCTGTCGGTCGATCTTGTATAATATAAAGCACCGCCGAGAACATAATACACGTTAAGCGCGGACGAATCGTGGTAAATCGCAATCGACCCGTAATTAAGGCTTGTATCTATGGATAGTATCATTCTGCCGTCCCAATCAACCTCGTAAATCACGCTATGTCCCGAATAGAACATACCCGCAACGTAATACGTCGCTTTATCGACGCAAAAGGACGCGCACGCGATTTTCAGACCGCTTAAAGAATAAACTGTCTCCGTTTTTTTTGCGTCATGACGAAAAATGGTTATTTTGTCATCCACGGTCACGGCGTAGCTGTCCTTTCCGAGATAAACAATCGCAGACGGGCCTGTGATTTTTTTTATTTTTCCGCTCACCGTCACTTCAACCTCGGAATCGGGAAGCGCGTTATCCGCGATAAAATACAAAACGTTTTCGCCCTCTTTGCTTCTCGCGCCGAAAACGCAGGTATTTTTTGCCGTTTTGTCCGCTTTGCCTATAAGCTTTCCGTTAAGATACACCGAAATAATGCAATAATTCCCGCAAGTTACGGTGATTGCGGCTTCTATCATTTCGCCCGCGGCATTAAATTTTACGGCTTTTTCGATAGCCTCTCCTTTAAGTCCTTTCACAGTCTCTTTTTCGGTTATCGAACAAACTTCGTCGATCGCCTCGGGTTTATTTCCGAGCGCGATTTTTTTTTCGTTTTCGGTTGCTTTGTCGTAAGCGATTCTTCCGTAACTAAGCCCGACGCGGTTTCCGTCGTTCCCCGGATACACCGCGTTTATTTCCGTTTTTAAAATTTTCATGCGTAGTACTCCAAAGTAAGTTTCGGCGAAGAAATAAGCGTATCTTCGGCGGTCGCTTCGAACCTCAGCCTGAATTTGAAGCCTTTGATGTTGGGCTTTAAAACTATCGGTCCTTTGTTCCCTTTAACGCTGTAAGTATAACTCACCCCGTCCGCCGTAACTATCGCTTTAGCCGCCGCCTTACTGTAAAACGTTAATTTTTTTAAGGTTTTCACCGTCGGGATTCCGAAATCGCTGTCGCCGTTTTCCCAGACCATCTGCATCGCCCCGAGCAAAACCTTGTGTTTGTCGGGCGTTAAAACGCACAATCCGTGCATAGCCTGATCGAGACCGTAAAGGTTATAATATCCGTCCACGTCCACGACTGCCATATCCGAAAGCCACGCTCCCCTTATAATTGCCGCGTCGAGCGTTTTCGGGTTAAGCCTTAAAAGCTCGAGACGGTATTGATCGTCGAACATCGCGTGGATTCTGATATACGCGTACCCGTTGAAATAAACGCCCTTATAATATTGATATTCGAGATCCAGCCTTTTGACGAAAGCGTCGGAAATCCTCTGCGTACTGAGTCCGTCGAAACGATACATTCCGTCCGTAGCCGTGAAAAGCATACAGTCGCCGCAAACGATTATAGAATCGGCGAAAATTCTTCCCGAACAAAGGAAAAGATTCGTCGCGGAAAACTGCCGCTGATCGGTGTAAGCCGAAATTCTCGTTATTCCGAAACTTCTGAAAACGTAAAGATAATCGCCGAAACTCACGACTTTTATAAGGTCGCCCCGAAAATCGTTCATATCGATAAATCCCGCTTCACTTAAAGAAACGTTCCAGTTCGCGGGGTCGAAATCGTCGGAAAACCAGAGCGAATTGTCGTCGCCGCCCGTCGTTACGAAAAGTCTTTCGTAATGCAGACACATAGACGTAATTTCGGGCGCTTCCGGCACGAGCGTCATATTCGTTCCGTCGTAAATGTATATTCCCCCGCCGGGCTTGGAGAATATCATAACGTTTTTCCCGTTATAGTTATACATAAGCCCCACGGGCGGAGAGCTGAACGTTGCCGCGGTGATTTTCGTGAACGTTCCGCCGCCGAGCGCGCATTCGTAAAGATATCCGTCGCCCGCGCAGAAAATCAGCCTGTTATCCGCCGATCCGTCCTCTTTTTTACCTTTGAAAAGGTAAAGTCTGCGGAAAATAAACCCTTCGGGAATTACATATCCTTTCAGCATTTCGACCCCTTCTCCCGGAACGAGCGTGCCGTCGGACGCGACGAAATTCTGCATAGACTGCGCGTAAGCGTAACCTCCCGCGTCGGGCGAAATCGTATCGTTAAAACCCTTTATCGGATTGAACGAAACCGTAATTTCCCGGGGCGAAGCTATCTGTGTTTTTCTTCTCGTCATTTCCACACCTTACCCACGGTGATTTTCCCCGTCCTCTTTCTCGGGAGAGAAACCGCCGTCAACGCATTTTTAAATCTGCTTTCCCAGTTCGCCGCTTCCGAAAATCTACCCGTTATAAGGCAATATTCCGCGGCGATTCCGTAGCAGAACACAGTTTTGCCGTAAGGCGTTTTTTCGTAATCGAACAAATCGCTTTCCGTCTTTTCCTCGGGTACGTATTCGTAAATCACGTTCACTTTCCCCGCCTTTTTATCGGTCGAGATATAATCCGTTCCGAGCGCGAACCCGATGTTTTCCCCGCCCGCGGTAACGTTCCTTATTTTAAGCGGGGTTTTCGCAAACGCCGAAAACAAAATTTTTCCCGCGTCAAAACCTTCCTCTTTTACGAGCGGATAATATTCCGTCGCTATTTCGAAAAGAGTGTCGTTGAAACATTTTAAAAGCGTGTTCTTTTTCTTTTCGTTTTCATCGGACAAAGCCGTCGTTTCATCGGCAAGCGCCGATATCAGAGCCGTTTCGTCCAGAACCAGAGCCGCGCCGACAATAACTTCTTTTACCGTCATTTATCGTCCTCCTTACTTTTTTAAAATACGTTACCCGCCCGCTTATCTCGGACGGATAACGTTGTATTTTTGATAAAAATCACCCGTTAATCGACTTATACGGCGACTTTTACCGTTTGATTACCGCAAGGCGGCGCAGTGAGCTTACGCCTCGGTGATACCCGAAAGCATCGCCTGTCCGCACGGGCGGGAACAGATAAGTTCGGCGTATTTAACGAGCGTGGCGGTATAAGTAGCTTTGCCCGCAACCTGTTTGATGACCTTGCCGTCGTCGCCTTCGAGCCACTGCCAGTCGCAAAGCTGATGAAGAGCGAAATCGTCGGTGTTGAGAAGGTACATAGTGCCGCTCGGGCAGAATCTGTCCGAAACGATGGGGATTCCGTTATAGGTAAGAGCCTTAAATCCGCCTTTAAGTTCTTCCACGTCGAGATTTCTCTTATAGGTGGAAAGGTGTTTCATAAACGCTCTTTTTACGCCCGAGGAACAAATGATAAAGTTTATTTTACTGCCCGCGTTTTCGTCTACGTAATCGATAGCTTTCTGAATGGCGGTTTCCGAGATATCGCCGACGCTCGCCGCCATATAAGGAACAAGCCAGGAGTTTTTACTTCTGTCAAGCCCGTAAATCAAACCCGTGGAAGCGAAAATCGCCTTAAGTCCGGTGATTTCCTGATTGTACGATCCCTGTACGGTGACTAAAGAGTTTGCGGGTAGATTCGCGGAAACTATTTCCGCGCCGTCGACGGTAATGATTTTATTTGTCTTGTCGACGTCTTTAACTCTTCTCGCTCCCAAAGTAAGCTTTGTTCCGGTCGAGCCGTAGAAATCGACAACCATACCGACGACTACCGATTTTACGTCGTCGCAGGTGACTTTGTTTCCGTCCACCGAAGCGACTTTAGCAATAACGCCCGTACCGTCGCCGAAAAGCATTCTGCCCATATTGAGCGCGGAAGACTTGACAAGTCCTTCCATTTCGGCGTTCAGAAGGTTTACGAACGCGCCCGCGTCGGATGCGGAAGCTCTTATAGCCTTGTCGGATATTTCGATAGTTCCGTAAAGGTTTTTAAGCGTGCAGACGAGCTGCTCGTAATTGTTTCCCGCGGAAACGGGCAAATCCCCGTCTTCCGTACCCGCGCCGATACCGCCGTTTACGCCATACTGCGCAAGTTTTCTTACTTCTTTACCCCAAACGTCGGAAGTAGTCTGCTTGATTTTCGCAAGGAAAGGGTTAATTTCCGTATTGAGCTGTTCGGCTACTACGTCGAGATAGAGTGTTTTAAGCGCTTTGTCCGCGCTGCTGAGTGTTACCATAAAATATATCCTCCGATTTTTTGTTTTATATTATATTATCGTTATTTATCGAGGTCGGTTTTTATCATTTTTCCCGCTTCTTCGAACGACCTCGGTCTCCTCGGCGGAGCGGTAACCGCCGTTCCGAGCGCAGGCGAAAAGCTCGGCCTGCTTTTCAGAACGCTTAAAAGATACGCCTGAACGATTTCCTCGGCTTCGTCCGCGGGTTTGTTTTCTCCCGCTCCCGCAAATCGACTGTCCTCCGCGGGTTTGTTTTCTCCCGCGATTTTTTCGTTTGCCGTCTTTTCACCGGCGGGGTTGTCTTCTCCCGCGGATTGTACGTTTTCGGGCATTTCTTTGTTTTCAAGCCTTTCGCCTGTCGATTTTTCGTCGGTTTTCAAAGCCCCGGCGTTTTCCCCTTCCGCCCGGGGCTTTGCTTCAACCGATTTTCCGTTGTTTTTTACGGACAATCCGTCGTTGTCCGCATTTTCTTTACTTTCGGAAATTCCGACCGTCGTCGGTTTTCCCTCCCCGAAATGCTCTTCGCTTGCGGAAGAAGCGCCGCGCCGCGTTATTTCTTCCTTTTGTCTGAGCATTTCCCCTTCGAGTTCCCTGAGCCTTCTACTGCGTCTGGTAAATTCGGACTCAAGGTTCTCGTACGCCTTAAGAAGCGAGTTTACGTCCTTAAATTTTCCCAACGAGACTTCCGTTGCCGCCGCGCCGTTATTCATACTTATATCCGCCTCCGCGGTATGCGCCGCAACTTCCGTTTGTTCATTTTCAGTTTGTTTAATATCCGTTCGCTCCATATTCCCGTTTCTCCTTTAATTATTTGTTTCCGCCCATGCGGTTTCTTCCGCCTTGAGGGCAAGCTTGTGCAATCTTAAATGTTCGAGCGCGTTTTTCTTTCTGCGCTCGTCTTTTCTCATTGCCTCGCTTTCCGAGGAAAGTAAAAATCTCGTATGCTCGGCAATGTGCAGTTTGTGATCGTCGTAATCGTCCACGTCCACGCTTTCTTTAAACCCCGAAATATTCTCTTCCGCGGCTTTGTTGAGGTGCAACCCCTCGATATCGAGAGTGTTGTCTATCGAGCCGAATCCGAGAATTTCAAGCACTTTCGCTTTCGTCCTTTCGGAAATTTTTCCGCTTTCGTCCGACAAAAGCCCGGTGTTTAAAAGTTCGTAAACCGCGCTCTTTTTCTGCGCCGGGGTAAACGCGAGTTCGCTTTCGGTATCGAACACGACGTCGTCCGAACCGAGGTCGGAAGCATTGAAATAGTAAATTTCCACTTTTCCGTGTTCTCCCGCAGTCCTCAGCAGCCTCGTGGAAGAAGCGAATTGCTTGAAAAGCCTTATTATTTGCTTTGCAAATTCCTTAACCGCCTCGCGCACGTTTTCCGTTACGGAATTAAGCCTTGCGTCTTCCTGATCGATAAGAAGCTGCAACGCAACGCCCGAAGTACCCGCCGCAACGTCCGTCGAACGCGAAAATTCGCTTACGCCGCTTAAAAGAATGAACTCGTTCAGAAGCCTTTCCTCTTCGCGGCTTAAGTCGGACGGTATCGCGCCCATACCC
The DNA here is from genome assembly GCA_934271735.1 of uncultured Clostridia bacterium. Taxonomy (GTDB): domain Bacteria; phylum Bacillota; class Clostridia; order Christensenellales; family Borkfalkiaceae; genus UBA10281. The sequence goes on from CAKQSB010000010.1 coordinate 48,409, forward strand.
ATAAGCGAAGGCGGCGTAGAACCCTGCCTGTACACAATGATTTTTCCGGGCGAAAGTCCTTCTTCGGCAAGCTCGTCGGTATCGACCGAACCGTCCTCGACGGCGACTACACCCATCGTAAGCCTGTTTAAAAATTCCTGTTTGCGGTTTTTTACGGCATTGTATGCTTTCTGAACGGGGATAAGCCTGTCAACCATAGACGTGCCGAAAAAGCATCCCGCTTTGTCTATGGAATTTTGCTTTACGAAAGGAAATGTTCTTCTTCCCTCCACGCCGTTCACATACGGCAGTTCTCCCACGTACAGAATGGATTTTTCGCACGCGACGATAAGTCTTCCGTTCGGGAAATCTTTGCTCGGTCGTTCGTATTTTTCAAGTACCAACACGCTGTCGTGAACGACGGTTTTTTGCGCCACGCCGACAAGCGAACCGTAAGCGTCCACGTCTCCGCCGTCGACGGTAACGCCGTAAAGCCTTTCCACGTCCGCCGCTTTCACCGCTCTCGCCCTTATAATGCTTTCGCAGTCCTCGATTGTTTCGAAGCAAAGCGAATCGGGATAAATTTCGAACGGCGAAACCGATTCCACGGCGATATCACCCTCGTAAACGTCCTTTCCGTTTGCCTTTCCGAGTAGCTTCCCCGCGTCGGGATTCCAACCTATAAAATAAAAACCCGTTCCGCACGACTCGCTCCATCCGGTGGTTTTTGCAATCGCGTCGCCGAGATTGAGCCTGTTATACGCGGAATTTAAAAGTTCGGTGGCAAGTTTTGCGTTTTTAACGTCGCTTTCTTCCGCTCCAGCGGCGCGAACGCTTAAAACGGGTTTAACCCTCGTGAGCCTCGCCACTCTCGAATCGATTATCGGGGCAATATGATTAAAAACGCTCCTGTTCTGCCAGTAAAAACTCTTTTCTTCCTCTTCCACTTCTCCGCGCGGCGTAATTTCGCAGTACTGATTTCCGTGCAGATATTCGAGGTCGAGTTGCCATTGCCGCTCGAGCGTTCTTCTTTCTTCCTGCCTTTTGCGGAAGTCGGCGAAGATATCGGCGAGAAGTTCTTCGTAAAACTTGTCCTTTTCGCTTTTCGCCGTCTTTTTGATTTTTTCGGCTGTTTTCATCTGCGTTCTCTCCCGCTTACGAGTTTTGCTTTTGAAAGCTCACGGCAAAGAGCTTCGTAGCAAACGGGACAAAGCCTTAAATCCGCCGAAACGCCGTTAAAAGAAATTTCTTTTTCGGCGAGACGGTCGCATCCGTCCGCGTCGCATTTGATTGCGTAATTGCATTTGGTAATTTTCATTTTTTATTGTTTTCCTCCAACAATTTTAATAGTCTGTTTTTTTCTTTTTCGAGTTCAACGTCGGAAACGTCTGAAATGTCCTCCTCGCCGACGCCCATATCGAAAAGGAGCTTAGCCGCGGAAATATCGGGCGGAACGGATTTTGTCGTAACCTTACGTTTCGTAAGCCTGAGCTCCTCCTCGGATTCGGAAAATTCTTCTATCGTTTCCTGCGTATCGTAGCCTATAGCGCGTTTAACCAACGCTTTTTCTATTTTCCGTCTTGTCTTCTCGTCCATATTTTTTGAATAAAGATATACGTTTAAATTTCTCTATCCGATTTTTCGATCACCCCCCGAAACAATTTATTTTGGCGTCAGTATAATCGGGTTTTTGAAATAATCAAGACGTTTGGGAACATTTTTTTTAAAAAATTATTTTGTTTTTTCCCTGAAAGGCGGGCAAACAGTTGCAATAATAAAAAAAATATGTTATCATAACATAGCTGACTTTGAAATAAGATAGTTTAAAAAGATCAGACGGCCTCATGGTCAAGCGGTTAAGACGCTGCCCTCTCACGGCAGAATCTGCGGTTCGATTCCGCATGGGGCTACCATATAAAAATACAGCACCGATTTATCGGTGCTGTATTTTTATATTAAAGTTCCTGAGCGGAATCTACGCGGCAAACTTCGTTTGCCGTCGTTCGCATTCGCGTAAGCGAATCTTGCCGAGGGTCTCCCATTTATGGGAAACGGCAAATTCCGCATTTTACCTAAAATCGTGAAGTTGCCGTAGGACTCCCGCTTGCGGGAAACGGCAATTTGACGGAAGAGGACTACTCCGACTTCAATCAAAAACAAAAAAAGTTGCATTTCTGCCTTTTCGGACAGATTTGCAACCTTTCTTTAATTTTTTAAGACCTGAATTATATAACAATTATTATAACTTACAAATTCATACTCGCAACGGTAACCGTCTGAATATGACATTGACAACATAAATTCGCAGTCTTTCCGAACCCTTCGACAAACGGCAGAACAGGCGCTTCAAGCTCTTCGATTTTATCGATTTTTCCGCCGAGATAATCGAGAATAACCTCTCTGCAACTTTCGAGCCTTAATAAAAGTCCGCCGAGGCGCATCTCGTGAAGTTCCAGACCGAAAGCCTTGTTTTCTTTGTTCCATTTAGCCTTGAAGCTTGCGATAAACTTCTTAAGTCTCTTTATAAGTTCGGGATAAACCTCTTCGGCGATACGCGTAAGTTCTTTTCTGTCCTTATCGAGATAAGCCTTGCGGGTTCTCACGCCGAGATCGTATTTAAGCTCCAAAACCTTGCAAAGGTCGGCTAAATTATCGAAAAGATATCCGAATTCGCCCGTGTTTTTCGCCGCGTGTTTAAGCTTTAACGCGTAGCTTTTATATTGTTCCCCGTCTCCGATTTCGATATGATAATCGAATCTGCCGCAAAGCGGATCGTTATAAAATCCCCAGCGGCTCGGGTTGTTGCAACCGTCCCTGTCCTTGATTTCGTTCGGCAAATCGAGCGTAAGGAAGGTTTCCCACTTTATTCCGAACTCTTCGGCGAATTTCTTCTTTATGTTGCCGTCGCTCGTCTGATAAAGGTATTTTTCCGCGCAATAAAAGAGTGCGGGGAGAACGGCATAGCACGAACAATCGCGCCCGTCGTCGCCCCAGACGGTTATAGTAACGTCCTTGACGTCGCGCTCGCGGCAGCACTGCATCGCATATTTCATCGTCGCAAACGAGTGCCTGTTCATCGGCGCAAACCCCGTCCACGCCCAGGCTCCGCCCGCAAAAGCCACTTTATCGGTAACGGCAAAGTGCTTTTTAAGGTTTCCGTCGTAATGTTTTTTCGAATCGTGATAATAATCCCAGTAGCAAAGCGTGACGTTATCGGGAACTTTGCATTTGTCGCCCCTTTCCGCCATATGCATAATAAGATCCGACCACATCGCCGGGTTAAATCCGTATTTTGCGGCGATTTCGCTCACCTTAACAAGGTGTTCGTATAAAAGATTCTGAACGTTTTCGGGATAACCGTGTTTATCGAGATATTTACCTCTGCCCATCATAGGAGCTTCGTCCATACCGATATTGATTTTATCGGTATCGAAGCACTGACGGAGCGAAGCAAACATTTTGTCGATAAGTTCGTAAGTTCTGTCTTCGCCGACGAGCATAATATTCGCGATATCGTTTATTTCACTGTACGCGCTCCATTTGAAAATTCCCTCGAGGTGCGCGAGGGTCTGAATAAACGGAATAGCCGTCATTCCGATACTTTTGCAGAAATCGTTTATTTCTTTAAGCTCGGCTTTGGAATATCTTCCGCGAAGATGTCCGAAATAAGGTTCGCCCTCGATTTCGTAAATATCTTCTATATATAAGCCCAAAGCATTGTAACCCGCTTTTTTGATAAGCTTTGCGTAGCGTTTGACTTCTTCGATTTTCATAACTCCGTCTCTCGACATATCGAGCATCACGCAAAGCGTTCTTTGTACTGCCATAATTTTCTCCTTGTGAATTCTTTTATAAACTTTTTTAATAAAAAAACCGCGTCTTTCGAAAAAACGAAACACGCGGCAATCTTTTTAATTACTTTTTATCAATAAGCATCTTATGTATCAACGTATAGAACCCTTCGCCCGTATCGGGATTTTTAAACCAGAAAACAGGGTTGTTCTCGTAAAAGATATGCCCTATCGGCGCAGCGGAAAAACTTTCGTGAAGTCCGCCGAGGAGCGGCGTCGTGATGTTATTGATCGTGCGCGCGAGTATTTTCGGGTCTTCGCCCTCGTCGGGCGTAGCGATCGCTATAGTCGAAACTTCGGCTTGAGGTACGTCGTTGTTATCGTAATTGAACACGTAAACAAAACCGAAAATCGCGAAAATCAGAACACTGTAAAGCGCAAGATTTAAAATCGTTCCTACAACGTTGTCGATAATTCTGAAAACTTTGGTTTTCTTTCTCAGAATTCTTATGGGCGTACAAATGAGTTTAATAAGCCCGCAGATAAGTTTAACGCCGATAAGATAACCGACGATAAAGAACAAAACACCGAACGGAAGGAACGCTATAACCCCCATAACCATTCTGTAAAGGTCGTTCGGGATAAAACTTGTGGACAGTTCGCCGAAGAAGCTCACGAGTCCGTTCGCCATATACTCTATCCACGAAAAATGCTTCATAAGCATATAAACGCCGAACGCAAGCCCGAATCCGGCAGCAATACCGATAACCGTCCTTACAATTCCGAAAACGAAATGTCCGGTAAATCCGTGCTTTATGCTCGTCCAGATCGCAAGCAGGAATATTCCTATTAAAAGCGCGTCGACAATAAAGTACATGTTTCCACTCCTATCCTTATGTTACGGTCGATCATAAAACCCACCTATAACGACTCTATTATAATAGATAATTTAAAACTTGTCAATACAATTTCGGATTTTTATGCCAAATCAGCCGATAATTTTTCATTTTTACCGAACAAAACCGCCGTTTCGGGTCTGTTTCGGCATAAAACCGTCGCTTAAATTTCGATTCCGGTTTTAGCTCTGCGGCTTGTAACCGTCCTTAAATTTCGGTCCCGGTTTCAGTTCTGCGGCTTGTAACCGTCCTTAAGCGAAACGATTTCGGACAAAACGAGCTTTCCGTTCTCGTCGATTTTTTTGTAATAACCCTTTCTCATAAGCTGGAAAGACGTTCCGTCTTTAACTTCTTTAAGATACGGTTCGGCTTTGCCGTTAAAGACGTGAATACTATCATAATTCATTCTTTCCGAGAAATCCTGTCCGGGATATGCGGCGTCTTTGAGAAGATAATCGTATTTTCTTATTTCGCAGTCCACAGCCGTGTCCGCGTCCACCCAATGAATAACGCCTTTTACCTTAATTCCGCTCGTATCGTTTCCGCTTCTCGATTCGGGAACGTAAGAACAAATAAGTTCCTTAACGCTTCCGTCCTCGTTTAATATTACGTCGTCGCACTTGATAATATACGCGTTTTTGAGCCTTACGTACCCGTCTTTTTTAAGACGGAAGTATTTCGGCGGCGGAACGAGCGCGAAATCCTCGGAATCGATATAGATATGCTTCGATATCGTTATCTTTCTCGTACCCGCGCTTTCGTCGTTGGGGTTTATGTCGAAATCTTCCTCTTCCGGTTTATCGGGAAAGTTGGAGATTGTAACCTTTATCGGTTCGAAAACAGCCATGGCTCTTTCGGCGTGTTGATTGAGATAATCCCTTATGAAATGCTCGAAATAGCTTACTTCGATTTCGGAATTAGCCTTGCATACGCCTATCGCCTCGCAGAAGTTTTTTAAAGCCTCCGCGGGAACGCCTCTCGCCCGAAGTCCCGTAAGGGTGGGCATTCTCGGGTCGTCCCAACCCGTAACAGCCTTGTCCTCGACGAGTTTTTTAAGATATCTCTTGCTCATCACGGTATTCGTGATATTGAGCCTTGCGAACTCTATCTGTCTCGGTTTATGCTCGACGCCCGTGTTTTCCACAACCCAGTTGTAAAGCGGACGATGATCTTCGAACTCGAGCGTGCAAAGAGAATGAGTTACGCCTTGCATGGAATCGCATATGGGGTGCGCGAAATCGTACATAGGGTAAATGCACCATTTGTCGCCCGTTCTGTGGTGCGTTGCCCGAAGGACTCTGTAAATTACGGGGTCGCGCATATTGATGTTAGGCGAAGCCATATCGATTTTAGCTCTTAAAACCTTTTCGCCGTCGGCAAACTTGCCCGCTCTCATACTCTCGAAAAGCTCGAGGTTTTCTTCGACGGTTCTGTTTCTGTAAGGGCTTTCCGTACCGGGTTCGGTGAGCGTGCCTCTCGTTTTGCTTATCTCTTCCGCGGAAAGATCGCACACGAAAGCTTTGCCGTCTTTTATGAGTTTAACGGCTTTTTCGTAGATAACGTCGAAGAAATCGGACGCGTAATGGATTTCGTACCACTTAAATCCGAGCCACTCTATGTCGGCTTTTATCGCTTCGACGTATTCGGTTTTTTCCTTGGACGGGTTGGTATCGTCGAAAAACAGATTGCAAAGTCCGTCGTATTTCTGAGCCGTACCGAAGTTAAGGCACAAAGATTTTGCGTGACCTATATGCAGGTATCCGTTCGGTTCGGGCGGAAATCTCGTGTGTACGGTAGTTACTTTACCGCTTTCGAGTTCGCCGTTGATAATCTCCTCGATAAAATTTTTCGCTTCCATTTTTTTCTCCGTAAGTTTTAAAACAGATTTTATAGTATTTAGCCACAGGTGATTGTGTTTGAACCCGCCAAAACGCCGTTATTTTCGCGCCTTTTGTCAAATTCTCGCTTGAAGTACGGTGAGTACGTCTGCGTTCGCCTTCGCCAAAATTCATCGAAAATATCGGCGTTTTGGTTGTCGACAAGTCTTGCCTTGCGTTTTTAGGCTAAGACAAGGCGCGTAAGCGCGTTAATACTGTACGTATAACACGCGAGCGCAACGACGTATTAGTCAAAAACACAAGGTAAGACCGAGTTCGAACGCAATTACCTGTGGCTAAGTAATTTTGATTTTACCACAATATCCGAAAATTTAAAAGCGTTTTTAACGGGTTTAAGTCGGATTTTCGTTAAATCGTTACTTTTTGTTCAATCCGCTTGACTTTACCGCTCGATTGGCATAAAATAAATGAGTATTATGGCGGGCATTGATACCACAACAAATCCGTGAATTTTCCCGCCGCGGTTTAAAGAGGTAAAAACTATGGAAGAAAAAAGAGCCGTTACGATGGAAAAACTCGTAAATTTGTGCAAATCGAGAGGAATTATTTTCCCCGGAAGCGATATTTACGGCGGAATGGGCAACACCTGGGATTACGGTCCGGTCGGCGTTGAAATAAAGAACAATATCAAGCGCGCCTGGTGGAAGAAATTCGTTCAGGAAAGCGAAAATTCTTACGGTGTGGACGCCGCTATTTTAATGAATAGCAGAGTATGGGAAGCTTCGGGACACACCGCAAGCTTTTCCGACCCGAAAATGGACTGCAAGGAATGCAGAAACCGTCAACGCGCGGATAACCTTATCGAAAACTACTCCAAAGGCACCGTAGACGTAGACGCGATGACGCAGGAAGAAATGCAGGCTTACATCGACGAACATCAGATCAAATGTCCTATATGCGGCAAATTCAACTGGACGCCCATAAGAAACTTCAACCTTATGTTCGAAACTTCGAGAGGCGTTACGGAGGACAGCCAGAACAAAATTTACCTTCGCCCCGAAACGGCGCAGGGCGAATTCGTCAACTTCCAGAACGTTCAGCGTTCCACGAGAGCGAAAGTTCCTTTCGGAATAGCTCAGATAGGTAAGGCGTTCCGAAACGAAATCACCCCCGGAAACTTCATTTTCAGAACTATCGAGTTCGAGCAGATGGAACATCAGTGGTTCTGCAAGGAAGGAACGGATATCGAATACTACGAAAAATTCAAGAAAGCTGCTTTCGACTTCCTTGTTTCGCTTAATTTCGCTCCCGAACATTTAAGATTCAAGGATCACGAAAAACTCGCGCACTATGCGAAATGCGCCTGCGACATACAGTATCTCTTCCCCATCGGCTGGTCGGAGCTCAACGGTATTCACAACAGAACGAATTACGACCTTTCCCGTCATCAGGAATATTCGGGCAAGAGTATGCTTTACGTCGACCCGATTTCGGGCGAAAAATATATTCCGTTCGTCGTCGAATATTCTATCGGCGCCGACAGACTTATGCTTGCCGTTTTATCCGAAGCTTACGACGAAGAAAAACTCGATGACGGCGAAACGAGAGTGGTTATGCACTTCCACCCCGCTCTTGCCGCGTATAAAGTTGCGGTTCTTCCCTTACAGAAAAAGGAGCTCGGACCGAAAGCAAGAGAGGTTTATAACGAACTTGCCCGTCACTTTATGTGCACTTACGACGACGCGGGTTCTATCGGCAAAAGATATCGCCGTCAGGACGAAATCGGAACGCCGTACTGCGTAACGATCGATTTCGACACGCTCGAAAACGGCACGGTAACGGTCAGAGACAGAGACACAATGGAGCAGATTCGTCTTCCGATAAGCGAGCTTGCGTCTTACGTCGAAGAAAAAATCAAACTTTACTGAAATACGAAACAATAAACAAAAGGCGGAAACCGTGCGGTTTCCGCCTTTTAAAATCTTTAGTTAGCCACAAAAAGCCCGTTTAATCGACTTATAGCCCAACTTTTAAAGTTTATTCTATTATCGATTAAACAATATTATAACGCAACTTCGCCGTCCGAACATTTTATAACCGTAACCTGCGTTCCGTCAAACGGGGTTTTTCCTGACGTAACGGCGCTCCATTCTTTCATTGTTCCCTCATAATTCACGCTGCTTAATTTATCGCAATAAGCAAACGCGTTTGCGCCTATACTTGTTACGCTCTTCGGCAAAGTAACGCTTGTTAATTCATTACAAGATGCAAATGTCATATCTCCTATCGTCGAAACGTTTTTGCCGATCGAAAGGCTGCTTAAACCGACGCAATTATAAAACGCGTGATGACCTATTGTCGTTACATTGTCCGGTATAACTATTCCGGTAAGATTTTTGCATTGTGAAAACGCATATTCCTCTATTATCTTCACGGTTTCCGGAATCTCGATTTCCGTGATCCCCGAGCCTCCGAAACAAGTATCTCCGATTATTTCGATCGAATACGGAAAGGGAACTCCCGTTAAATTTGCATATTTACATCCGAACACAACTTTATTTTGCGCGGTGTCTAATATAATATTATTGAGCAACATATAATTGTTTACCCAATACATTCCGCTGTTGAATCCGATATTTTCGATATTCGGACACATTACAAATGCACACCGTTCTATTTTCTCTATAGTTGTGGGAAGCGTTATCTTTTTTAATGAAGAACACCATCCGAAAGCAAATTCGCCGAGAACTTTCAACCCTTCGTTCATTTCAATGCTTGTTAATTCCGAACAATATCTGAACGCATAACTTTCTACGATTCTCACGCTTGCGGGAATTATTATCGATGTTAATTTTGAACAATTTTCAAATGCCATACCGGCAATAATTTTCGTATTTTCGTTTATCGTACAAGTCTCTATAGACGTATTTTCCGCTTTCAGCAAAACGAGATATTTATTTTCTTCATTACCTATATACGAAGCATTACCATATTTATTTGTATTTAATTTTTTGTCGTCAAAAGCGTTATACCATATCCTTTCAATCGTATCGGGAATCGAGATATCCGTAATATCTGTAAGACTAAATGCCGATTCCCCTATTTTCGTTACTTTCTTACCGCCGTAATAGGGCTTTATCGTTATCACCTTTTTATCGTCCGCGCTTCTTCCGATAACGCTGTAAGTATCGGTTTCGCTGTCTAACGAAAGCTTTACGCCGCAATCGAACGCGCCGTCGTTTCCGCAAACACCGCAAATAAAGTCGTTCGCGGTATGTTCTTCTTTATCGGAAACCAAATCCGCATGTTCGCAAGTAGCCCTGTGGAAGTGGTAATTTCCTTCGATACTCCATTCCTCGGAATAAGTATGACCTTTTGCCGTGCCGACGTCCGTAACGGTATCGGTAGCTCCGCAACGGGTGCAAACACCGGTTTTCGTTCCGTCCGTAAGGCAGGTTGCGTTTCCGTCCGAAACATAGTTTGCAAAATTATGTCCGAGGGCGGGAACGATATTCTGCGCCTCGAGAACTTTATTGCAAACGCCGCAAATTTTCCCGTCCGTCAAACCGCTTTCCGTGCAAGTCGCCGCGCGTCCTTTTAAAAGAACCGAGATATGCGGAGCGAAACTCCCCGCCTCGAAAGTCTCTTTTCCGGCTTCGCCACATTCGCAGGAATAATAATATTTCGCTTTTTTGTAGCAAGTGGCGGCAGAAACCTTATATTTATCCATTGCAACCTCTTTATCATATTTGTGGGTATGAACGCTTTCGCTTTCCGATTCTTCGACCGATTCGTCAGAGCTTTCGCTTTCCTCTGCGCTTTCGCTTTCGTTTTCGGAATTACTCTCGCTTTCTTCCGCGCTTTCGCTTTCGTTTTCGGAATTACTCTCGCTTTCCTCCGCGCTTTCGCTATCGGAAATTTCTTCCGACTCGTTCTCGCTTGCGGAAACACTATCGCTTTCAGATCCTTCCGAAGGTTTCCCCGTTTCGGAAGCGGAAGTTTCTTCGCTTTCCGAATTTGTTTCGCGTTCCGTAGAACTTACCGTTTCGCTTGCGGAAGTCGTTTCCGACGAACCGCCCGATTTTTTACCGAGCGAAACGCAAAGAGTAATAACGCCCGCCACCACGAAAACCGCGGCGATGATTGCAATGATTTTTACTTTTAATTTCATAATGCCCTCCTTTTTTCTCGGGTTAACGCCGAAAATCGCAACAAACCGATTTTATCGGCTATCTAAAACCCCGACAGCTCCGTTTTCGATTCTTTTGATTTTTTTGCCGTTAAGAGCATTTCTTTGCTTACTCCGTAAGCAAAGAAGTACTTCTTCAAATTTTAAGCTATTTACGCGCCGAACGACGCTGTTTTTTGAGATTGAAGCCGTAACAAACCTCAACCGGATATCATTGTACTCTGTTCGACAAAGACAAGTCAAGCATATTTTATAAATAATTATTATATAACTATTCAAAGTTTTCACAAATCACGCATTTTATTTTTACCCTAACCTTTTCACGGTCAAAACAAAATCCTTATCCGATAACTCGTTAAACCACGTTGCTTATAACAAAAAAACAGCGGGTAAACGTCGTTCACCCGCTGTTTTATATTCCGCAAATTATTCAAAGCGATCTTTTCCGGCGTCTCTGTAAAGTCTCGTAAGAATATGATTTTCCCTCATAAGTTACCGTCTCCGTTATGTAAACGATATCTCCGCTCGCCTCGGGTTCACCCGAAATTGTATATTCGTCGTGACTTACCTCCACTCCGCACTTCGTACATCTTTCCAGATAATAATAGTGTTCTATACCTTTTTCGTCTGTATAATTCTTTTCTTCTACCCGCTCTAAAGTATGCTCGCCAAAATAGCCTTTTCTCCAGACGGTTTCTCCGCATACCCGACAAACTTCGATTACGAGATTTCCGCTGCACGGCTCGGGAAATTTTACTCCTTCATTTACTTCAAAAATATGCCCCGAGCTTTTATACTTGCTGATATATCCGCATTTTTTGCAAACTTCCGTAACGGCATATCCGTCATCGCAGGTTTCGCCGAACATTACGTAAGTATACTCGGTATAATAGTAGTGGTTACTTGCAAACCTTTCTTCTATAACGTACTCGTGAATAATTTTTCCATCAACGATTATTTGTTTGACGTGTTTTTTATATTCCACACAACAATTCAGTTCGACGCCGGTTTTTTGCTCGACAATTTTAAGTCCGCAATCGGCGCAACTTGACGTAGACACACCGTATTTAACGCCGTTTTTATCGGTGAATTCGGAATATTCCGGTATTCTTCCTCTCACCCCACACGCAATATTATCGTAATCTGCACTGACGGTTTCGCCGCAGTCCGGACATTTATGAATTTCAATATACCCGCCGCATGTTTCTTTTTCGGTTAAATCGGAAATATTGATTTTTTCAGAGACCGAACTCGAATATTCGTGACTATTTACATATTCAAAAGGCGCGTCTAACACAACGTTATTGTTCTTTGTTATTTTTATATAACCGCTGTTTATTTCCTTACATTTTGTATTTTTAATTTCATTATAAATGTTATACCTTGCCCCGCAAACCTTACATTTCGTATTCGCCTTATAATACTTGTTTCCATTCTTCGTTACTCCGGTTTTAAAATCGTCCGAAAGTTCGCACGCCGAATTCGACCCGAAATTTTCAAACATTCGCTCTCCGCAACTCTCGCAAGTCATAATTACTATTTGCGAACCTTCGCAAATGCCTAAGTCCTCGCCTGTATAAAGGGTCAACAAGCGGTTTTCATGAGCGCATGCGGTAGTCGACGCGGAGTCTTCGTTTTTATCGCACGCCGCAAAGAACGCAACGACAACGGAAATCATAAACATTAAAACAAAAACAGAAACGAGTTTTGACTTTAACCTCATAATTCTCTCCTTTTATGCCGGCCAAGAATAAAAAAAACCGTGCCCTGACAACGTGTTTTTGATTACTATTATTATACTTTACCGAACAACAATATGTCAAGACCGATTTTAAATAAAATCGCGCCTCATTTTGCAAATTTTCACAAAATACACTTTTAGCAAATAATAACTCCGATTTAAACTATGTTAAACCGCAAACAATTAACCTTATCTCAAAATCAAAAAAAGCTCGCGGGAATAAATCGCCCGCGAGCTTTATGCCTTATTTATTTAATTATTTCGAGAACGTAACGCTCTTTATCGTAATCGTCGTTTCGGGACGAAGCGAAACATACGCTCCGTTGTTTTTGATCGCGTTGAGATAAGCCTTGCCGAGATCGTCGTCCGAAGTAACTTTCAAAGAATATGCTCCGTCCGCGCCGATAACGAAAGTATCGCCGTCCGTGCCGACCTGATATTTTCTGCCGTATTCTTCGAGTGCCTTAACGAGATTATCGTACTCTTCCTGTTCGTCCGCAGTGGGATTTTCGGAGTCGAGTTCGGGTTCGTAAGAGAAATAATACGTCTTTACGGACGCGTCTCTGTTGTCGTCGTAAATAGTTTTGATACGAGAATAGCTCGATTTAACGTCGCTCGTAGCGTCGGACTTATCGGCTTTTCCGATAATGGCGAAAGATTTTGCGGAAGAGAAATAAGTACTCGTTCCGAAAGTAACGGACATAACGCCCTTACCCGTATCATACGCCTCGATATCCGCGTCCTTAATACCTTTCAAAGATCTTTTCAGAACAAGCGCGCCGTCCGCAAGAGAAAGGTTTTCGCCCTTATAAACAACGCCGTTATCCGACATTTCTCCGACGATGGTAAACTTGGATGTGTAAACGTTTTTCTTTGTTGCGGCGTAAGTCGAATTGATTATCGAACCGTATTTATCTTCCAACGAAGTGTTAAAAGCCGCGTCCGCATAAGCGCCGAATTCTATTCCGTGCTGAACGTCGCTTACGACCGTTCCGTCGTAATATCCCTTACCCGCAAGGTATTTGAAATGTTCGATAGTGTCGGGAGCGATATTCATATAAAGCTTGAACGCAATCGCCTCTTCCTTTCCGTCTACGTCGAACGTGATCGTGCATTTTTCGATTTTACTGCCGTTTTCGATAGTATCGTTACAACCCGTTGCAAAAGCGCAAACGCCGACAGCCATACAAGCGGCTAAAACTCCGCTCAATATTTTTTTCATAAAGACCTCCATGAAGTTTAATGCGCAAGCCGCGAAACCGCTGACATACCACACAACTATTCATTATATATATTTTACATATATTATTCGCAGTTGTCAACCTTTAAATATGAAAATTTAAGGGTTTTTAGCGAAAAATACTCTCCGTCCGCTGTTTTACTCCCCTTGAAGGATATAGAACAACCACACGAGAAGAACGGCAAGCGCCGCGCCGAGTATGCACGCGATAGCGACTCTCCATGGCGAAACGGGCGTTTTCCCCGTAATTTTCGCCGTGCTTCCGTTCATAAACACCCTGTATTTTTTCTTTCTGAAAAGGAAATTCATTATATACACGGGGATAAGCATATATTTAAAAGTCACGGAATTATACATCGTGGAAACATTGAGATAATCCACTACGTCGCAATGCAACGAACTTCTGATATCCGAACGGATTTCCCTCGTCATAACGTCTTTCGCGTCTCCCCAACAGGTTTTGAGATCCTTTTTATAACCGTCCGCAACGTAACCCGAAAGATATTTACTTTCGTAAACGCAGGCGTCTTTCGCCCTGTAAGGAGCGAGTTTATCGAGAGTCTGCTGATCGAGATTATCGCTTGCGGCAATGGTTACATCGTCGAAAAATCTGTCGTAACCGCCCGAAACGTTTCTGTAAACGATATATGTTTCCGTACGTCTGTTCTTGCCCGAGCCGACGGTTCTCGTATGCCTGTCGCCTACCCTTCCGACGTAAGAGGATTTAGTGTCGCTGTCGAAAGTAAAGCTCGGCTCGTAAACGCCGTGAACGTTTTCAACGGTAAGACTTTTTTTAAACGCCCGCGGAGCAAAAATACGCTTTTTAGCCCATTTTTTTGCCTGCGCCGCCGCCTGTGAGGAAGAAACCATAAACGGAATAACCGCGCCGGGGCGAAGACCTTCGAAACTGCCGCTTTTAACGACGTGCGAAGTTCCGCAGTACGGGCAAACGACAGCCTGCTCGTCCGCGCCGACGATAATCGTCGCTCCGCAGTTTTCGCAGGTGTACGTAGCCTGTTCGTTTTTATTCCATTTTTCCGCTGCCGCGAAACCGCGTTCTATGTCGTTCTCCACGACGTTTTTGTTTTTTTCGACACGCTTAAAACACCCGCAATACTCGCATTTGAGCATCTGGGAATCGGGATCGAAAAACATTTTTCCGCCGCAGTTGGGGCATTTTTCGTAATCGGTATTTATTTGTTTTAAGTTTTCGTCAAATTCGTTTCCGGTTTCGCTCATACCCTTTTACCGTATTTCGTCAAACAAAGAATTTCCGAGCAAAGGCAAACCTCTGCTCGGCTGAAAATTTTTATCTGTTAAATTAAAAGGACGTTAAAAAACGTTGTCCGTTATGTCCGTTAAATTATCAGATATTGTTGAGTTCTTCGAGCATTTTCTCGAGATCCGCGCCGTGAACCTGAGCGGCTTCCCCTACGGTTTCGCCGTGAGCGATAGCGCAGCCGAGGCAGTGCATGCCGTATCTCATAAGAATTTCGCCCGCGTTTGGGTTAATATCGAGAGCGTCAACGATAATAGTATCCGCAGTAATTTTTTTATCCATTTTTATCTCCTTTTACCGTTATTATTTCGGTTTCGTTAAATTTGTGTCTTTTTTTCGGGGTACGGGTAATTTCCCGTATCGGGAAATCGGAACCCGCCCCATATTAAATCAGCCTGCTAAAAATCAGCCGAGTTTTTTGCCGCATTCGGGGCAGAACTTGGCGTTTTCGCCCACTTTTGCTCCACATTCGGGGCAGAATTTGTTTTTAGCCATAGGCTTTCCGCATTCGGGGCAGAATTTCGAACCTGCCGCAACCGTCTTTCCGCACGAGGGGCAAACAACTCCCGCAGAAGCGTTCTGAGCCTGATGTTGAGGCTGAGCCGCGCTAGGAGCCATAGCGCCCGCCATAGCCGCGCCGATGTTCGCGCCCGCGCCCATTCCGATGCCCGCCGCCATAAACGCGCCGCCCGCTCCGGGGTTAGCCGCCGCGGCTTTCATAGCTTCCGCCGCGGAAACCTTCATAAGAGTATCGGTGGAATCGCCGAGTATGCCGAGCTTCGTTCTCTCGTCCATCGCTTTGGTAACTTCCTCGGGAAGAGACATATTTTCGATGAAGAGGTTGACGAGTTTAAGCCCGAGTTCCTTGAATTTATCCTGAACGGTTTTCTTTACGATTTCGTTGAATTCAAGCGTATTCGCGGCAAGATCGAGCGCGGAAACCTTGCTTTCTCCGAGCGAATCGGCAAAGCAGGATAAAAGCATCGATTTGAGAAAATCGTTGATATCGTCGGTAACGAACGTGCTGTTTGTTCCGAAAAGTTCTTTTAAGAATACGGCGGGATCGTCCACCTTATAGGAGAACGTACCGAACGCCCTTACTCTTATCATTCCGAATCTCGAATCGCTCATCATAATGGGGTTTTTCGTTCCCCACTGAATGTTCGTGAACTGCTTGGTGTTTACGAAATAAACGTCGCAGGTGATGGGCGTCTGAAATCCGTATTTCCAGCCCGCGAGCTTGGAAAGTATCGGGAAAATATCGGTGCCGAGTTCGTAAAGTCCCGGTCCGAAAACGTCCGCTATCTGCCCTTTATGCACGAAAATCGCGCACTGGGATTCCTTTACGGTGAGAGTCGATTTATTGTTGATTTCTCTGCCGAAATTTTTAAGCGGATATTTATAAACTAAAGTATTTTTGCTGTCGTCGTTCCAGACGAGATTTAATCTGAAAAGAGCCATATTTTTTACACTCCTTTGTTTTATATGCTTAGTATATCATAATATGCCGTTTTTTACAAGAGATTTCGAGGTATTCGGATAAAAAAAAGGCAACCCGGGGTAAAACTCGCCGAAGTTGCCGTTTTATATTTGTTTTAATATCGATTTTTATTTCGATATCGAATTCCGACGGTCGTTGACCTTCATCGCGCGCATCGCGTTTAAAATGGCAAGCACCGCCACGCCTACGTCCGCAAACACGGCTATCCACATACCGTACGCGCCTAAAAGTCCGAACGCGGAAAGAACAAGTACGAGGAACTTCACGCCGAGCGCGAAAACTATGTTCTCTTTTACGATACGCATCGTCTTTTTCGCAATTCTCTTGGCAAGAACGATATCGTGAAGATTGTCGTGCATCAAAACCACGTCCGAAGCCTCGATCGCGCTGTCGCTGCCCACGCCGCCCATCGAAATGCCTACGTCTGCTCTCATAAGTACGGGCGCGTCGTTTATACCGTCTCCGACGAACGCAAACACTTCGTTCTCTTTCCTGTTCGAAATCCGTTCGTCGAGTATGCCGAGTTTATCCTGCGGAAGAAGTTTTGCGTGGTATTCGTCTATCGAAAGTTCGCTCGCGACGCGTTTCGCGGCGTTCTCGTTGTCGCCCGTGAGCATAGCCACTTTAACGCCCTCTTTTTTCAGGTCGGCAAGAGACTGTTTCGCGTTCGGTTTAACGGTGTCCGTAAGCTCTATTGCCCCTGCAAAAGTGCCGTTAATCGATATATAGACCGTTGTTTTGTCATTTTCGAGTTGTTTGAACTCAACTTTCTCAAAACGCATAAGATCGGCGTTTCCGCAAACTATCGTCTCCCTTTCGCTTACCGCTTTTATGCCCTTTCCCGCGATTTCCTCTATCTCGTAACCCTGCGGAATTTCACCGCCGTAAGCCTTGACAATGCCTTGGGCTATCGGGTGCGAAGAATGACATTCGCAAATGCTTGCGTACTTTAATATTTCGTCTCTCTTCTCTTCGGGATAAACCCCCGCAACGGAAAATTCGCCGGTCGTCAGAGTGCCCGTTTTATCGAAGAAAATAACGTTAGTTTTGTTGAGCTGTTCGATAAAGTTCGCGCCTTTTACGAGTATTCCCTTGCTGCTCGCGCCGCCTATTCCTCCGAAAAATCCGAGAGGAATACTTATAACCAGCGCGCAAGGACAACTTACCACAAGGAACGTAAGCGCTCTTTTGATCCAGTCGCCCCAAAGCCGAGCCGAAAATCCGCTGCTAAAGCCTATCACGAGCGACGGAATTACCGCCAGCGCGACCGCAGAAAATACGACGAAAGGCGTGTAATATTTGGCGAACGTCGAAATAAAGTTCTCGGTTTTCGCCTTTTTTCCGGACGCGTTCTCGACCATATCGAGAATTTTGGAAGCCGTACTGTCGTAAAATTCTTTGGTAACTCTTATTTCGAGGTTGCCGTCCATAGCGATCGTACCGCTTAAAACCTCGTCGCCCTCTTTAACGAAAACAGGCGCGCTTTCGCCGGTTAAGGCGCAGGTATTGAGGTTTCCGTGACCTTTCGCGACAACGCCGTCCATAGGAATTTTCTCGCCCGCGATAACGAAAACGCTTTCGCCGACGGAAACTTCTTCGGGATAAACCTCTACTTTTTCGCCGTCTCTTTCCACTCTTGCCTTATCGGGTCTGATATCCATAAGGTCGGAAATGGATTGTCTCGATTTTCCCACGGCGTAGCTCTGGAACAGTTCGCCGACCTGATAGAACAGTATTACGGCTACGCTTTCCGCGAAATCGCCCGTACCTTCCACGATACCCAAAGCGAACGCGCCGAGGGAGGCGACCGTCATAAGAAAGTTCTCGTCGAAAACTTTTCCGTGAGCGATGTTTCTCGCGGCTTTAAACAAAACGTCGTAGCCGGAAGCGAGATAAATCGCGCCGTAAATCGCAAGCGAAACATAAACGTTCAGACTTACTGTTTTACCCATAATATACACGGCTAAAAAGGCGGCGATACACACCGAAATCCTTATAGCCGTTTTTTTATTCTTGCTCATAATTCTCCGTTAATCGACTTATAGACCGATTATTTCCCAGTCGGGTTCGAGTTTGTTTGCGGTCTTTTTAACTTCGTCCAGAACGCCCGCCTTGGTTTCGTCGTATTCCAAAGTCATCTTTTCTGCCATAAAATTTACGTTTACGGAAGTTATCCCGTCGATTTTGGCTACGGCTCTTTCAAGCGCTGCGGCGCAGTTTGCGCAATCCATATTTTTAACTCTTACTATTTTTTTCATTTTTTTGTCTCCTTTTATGTTTATTTTAATAAATTTTTTCGGTTCGTAATTCTGTAAGGCGTGTTGTTTTTATATATCCGCCGCGTAAGGTTATTCGGCAACGTGTTCTATCGCCATTTCGAAGATTTTGGCGACGTGTCCGTCCGCAAGCGAATAAAACACTTCTTTGCCGCTTTTTCTCGCTTTAACGAGCTTGCTCTGGCGAAGAATACGGAGTTGATGCGAAATTGCGGATTTCGTCATTCCGAGAAGCTCGCCGATATCGCAAACGCACATTTCGCTTTCGAAAAGAGCCATTAAGATATTCGTTCTCGTACTGTCGCCGAAAACTTTGAAAAGCTCGGCAACGTCGTAAACAACGTCCTCGGACGGCATCATCTTTTTAACTTTTTCCACAACGTTTTTATGCGTATGTTCGCATTCGCAAACTTCAATGGTTTCTTCTCTTTCTTCTTTCATTTCGTACTGTCCTTTGCCCTCTTTTTTGTTAGTCCGAAGTGATTTTTGTGGCTAACAGTTGAATAATTGTTCAACTGTTTTTATTATATTCCTTTGAAATGTATTTGTCAATGATTTTTCAAAAGTTTTTGAAATTTTTTTAGTTTTGTTCCGTTGTCGACCAAAAATAAAACGACTTACAAAAAAATTTATATTTTTTTAAAAATACCCCGTAAAAACGCTTGCAATAAATTCGAAAATTTGGTATAGTAATTAAGCATTAAGCGTCACGGGAGCATAGCTCAGCTGGGAGAGCATCTGCCTTACAAGCAGGGGGTCATAGGTTCGAGCCCTATTGTTCCCACCAACGACGCGGGAATGGCTCAGTGGTAGAGCGTTGCCTTGCCAAGGCAAATGTCGCGAGTTCGAATCTCGTTTCCCGCTCCAAACAAAAAAGAACAGGTCAAAGACCTGTTCTTTTTTATTTGGAGTAGGTTCTCGAGCGAGTACGCGGCAACTTGTTGCCGTCGTTCGCATTTGAGCGCAAGCGAAAATCCAGCCGAGGCACTCCGCCAAACGAAACGCAAAACAACAGATAACCTCAAAGGCGGAAACGGCTGTATCTCGTTGAGCAGGTCTACGACTTGCCTTTTTTATTTGAAGTAGGTTCTCGAGCGAGTACGCGGCAACTTGTTGCCGTCGTTCGCATTTGAGCGAAGCGAAAATGTTGCCGTTCCGTTTACGGGCATAAATTTAAACATCGGATATATAAACGGAAACGGCAAAATCCC